>DAITQM010000001.1:0-219633 GCA_036832975.1 Pseudomonadota bacterium
CCGAGTCTACAGAAAGCCTTTGTATTCGCGTGAAAGTTTATGGGACAGCAGTGAGTTCAAGCAATACGAGATGATGACCATATTGCTATGCGTTCGGCGCAGACTCAGTCAAGCATCGACCAACAACCTCCATATCAGCCGCCTCCGACACCATCACCTCCCAAACAAAAGCCCGGCTTGTTAAAATCACTCTGGTTTTGGTTCCTCGTTTTCCTGGCAACGCTGATCTTCGTGTTCGGATTCCTACCACTTATTCTTGATGGTAGAGCCACTTCTGTGCAGTGGTTCATTGCTGGTTTCTGGCTTGTGGTTATCAACTACGCTTTGAATAAGCTGTTCCCTAAATAGACAAAGCAACGTTTATAACACCTGAAGAAAAATTAGAGCAAGCCTATCAGCAATTGAGAGACGAGGTAGCGAATGAGTTACTCTATTTCATCAAGAACAACACACCTGAATTTTTCGAAAAACTGGTTGTTCAGCTCATTGTTGCCATGGGTTACGGAGGCTCCGTAAAAGAGGCTGGTAAGGCCACGCAAACAACTGCGGATGAAGGCATCGATGGCGTTATTAAAGAAGACCGGCTAGGTTTGGATGTAATCTATTTGCAAGCCAAGCGATGGGAAGGAATTGTCGGCAGGCCAGAGATTCAAAAGTTCGTAGGTGCGCTTCACGGGCAACGCGCTAAGAAGGGCGTGTTCATTACCACTAGCCACTTTTCAAAAGAAGCATTGGACTACGTCGGACAAATTGACCCCAAGGTGGTCTTGATTGATGGCGCAGATCTGGTTCAGCTCATGATTGATCACGGTGTCGGGGTCAGTTCCGTGGCAATGTACGAAGTCAAAAAGGTGGATTCTGATTTCTTCATTGAAGATTGACTGAGAACCTATAACAAGGCGCTGTCAAATTTTCCGCTACACTCCAAATTTACTGCAGAGCGGTTAAGCAGGCTGTTCGATTTGTAATCTACGGCGTCTCGAAGCCGTCTGCGAACAGCACGCTGGAACCGAACACCACATAGCTGCGCCCAGAACGGTCGCCGTTGGGGTCGGCGTAATAAGCGCCGACGATCAGATCGTCGAGGCCGTCGCCATTAACGTCGCCGGTGGCCGCGACCGAACGGCCAGAACGATCGTACGCCGCCTCGCCGTCGAGCTTAAAGCCGTTGGTGCCATCGAGATCGGATAGCGGCAACGGTGAGGTAAAGCTTGAGTTTCGGCCGAACACCACATAGCTGCGCCCTGAAGCGCTGCCGTTGGGGTCGGCGCCCCTAGCGCCGACGATCAGATCGTCGAGGCCGTCTCCATTGAGATCGCCGGCGGCCGCGACCGAAAAGCCGGAAAAATCGCCCGCCGCCTCGCCGTCGAGCTTAAAGCCGTTGGTTCCGTCCAGGCTGGACAGTGGCAACGGCGAGGCGAATACGCCTATCTTTCCGAACACCACGTAGCTGCGCCCGGAATCACTGACGTTGGGGTCGGCGCGAAAAGCGCCGACGATCATATCGTCGAGGCCGTCGCCATTGAGATCGCCGGCTGCCGCGACCGAACGGCCGGAAAAATCGCCCGCCGCCTCGCTGTCGAGCTTGAAACCGTTGGTGCCGTCCAGGCTGGAGAGTTGCAATGGCGAGGCGAATCCGCCGGTCTTTCCGAACACCACATAGCTGCGCCCGGAACGCTCGCCGTTGGGGTCGGCGTACTGAGCGCCGACGATCAGATCGTCGAGGCCGTCGCCATTGACATCGCCGGCGGCCGCGACCGAAATCCCGGAAAAATCGCCCGCCGCCTCGCCGTCGAGCTTAAAGCCGTCGGTCCCGTCCAGGCTGGACAGTTGCAGCGGCGAGGCGAATCCGCCGGCCTTTCCGAATACCACATAGCTGCGCCCGGAACTGCTGCCGTTGGGGTCGGCGCCCGGAGCGCCGACGATCAGATCATCGAGGCCGTCGCCATTGACATCGCCGGCGGCCGCGACCGAAGCGCCGGAATAATCGACCGCCGCCTCGCCGTCGAGCTTAAAGCCGTTGGTCCCGTCGAGGCTGGACAGTTGCAGCGGCGAGGCGAATCCGCCAGTCTTTCCGAACACCACATAGCTGCGCCCGGAAGCGTATCCGTTGGGGTCGGCGCGCAAAGCGCCTACGATCAGATCGTCGAGACCGTCGCTATTGACATCACCGGCGGCCGCGACCGAAAAGCCAGAACGATCGTTCGCCGCCTCGCCGTCGAGCTTGAAGCCGTTCGTGCCATCGAGCGCGCTGAGCTGGACCACCGGCGGGAAGGCTTGCGCCTGGTTGCTGCCGGCCATGCCAGCGAGCAGCGCGGCGGAGACCGCCAGGGCCAGCGCGGTTCGTTCATGCGCTCGTCCGCGCTCTCGTCCACTCCCTCTGGATGGACTGTGAGATCGCCGATCCTGGCTGGATGGCAACGAATTGGACATGACGAACTCCTTCTTGGTCTCGCGCTCGTGCTGCTCGCGCACATTTTCTGTCTTGGCCCGCAGGGGATTCTCCATGCCGGCCTTACCTTGGCTGATACAGTCCTCGATCTCGGCCGATGGGAGGCCAAACTGCCGGATGGATTCGGCGACCGTCATCTTGCCCTGGATGATGTCCATCACCAGCGCCGACTTGCGCTTGGCGGTCCCAGGAAATTACTGGGCCATTACAGTCATCCCGAGCGAGCGCAGCGAACCAAGGGATCTCAAACCCAGTGCTGCTCTCAGACTGCAATGTCATGTATCACCCTGGCTTATAGGGAGCTAACACCTGCAGAGTGACCGCCACGAAGTGACAGGTGCTGCCACCCAGCACAAAACCATGCCAGGTGGCATGCGCATAAGGCAGCGCTTGGCGATGATAGAACAGTGTGCCTGAGGTGTACAGCAAACCGCCGACCAACAGCCACAGCAGCACCGGCACGCTCAATGTTTTCACCATCGGCACAATGGCGACGATGACCAGCCAGCCCATGGCGATATAAATGCCGGTGGACAGCAGCTTGAAACGGCCGGTAAAAAACAGTTTGAATACGATGCCGATGATGGCCAGGCTCCAGACCACGGCAAACAACGACCAGCCCCAGGCGCCGCGCAACGCGGCGATCGTGAACAGCGTGTAGGTGCCGGCGATCAGCAGGAAGATGGCGCAGTGGTCGAGCACTTTGAGGCGGGCCTTGGTGCGCGGGTGGCGCGCGGCGTGGTATAGCGTCGAGGCCAGGTACAGGAGCACGAGCGTGCCGACGAACACCGACACCGAAACGATCTCACGGGCGCCGGCGTGCATCGCCGTCTGCGCGATCAGCACCGTCCCGGCCCCGGCGGCGAGCAGCGCGCCGGCACCGTGGGTCACGGCGTTGGCAATCTCCTCGCGGTGTTTTCTGAGGATGGGGTGGTTGGCCATGCACACAGTGTAACCCATGCCGAGGCGGCGTCCGCGCACGCCGCGATCAGGGGCGATCGGGGGGATGCCCCAGCCGGACGATGCCCCAGGCGATCAGGCCTAGCCACGACGTCGATAGGATCGACAGCGCCCGCATGGCCAGCGGCAGGAATCAGGCCGCGACGTAGAACAGTACGAACGAGCCGTTCCGGGACAGTCATGATTCTGGTCATGACTCTGTCAGCCGCCGCTGACTAGTCCTGTCGGCCTCGGCCTACACGTTGGCGGGACCTGGGCCTACACCGGCGAGTATGCTCGTCTATCCGTTTGATCGAGGCCCGGGACCGAGGCCTGGGACAAAGATTATTCGGAACCAGGAAAAGCGCTTTGCTGCGTGGCCGACATGGGCCACACAGTGTCGCTAAGGCGGAATTCTTTACATTATAAAACTGAATTCGACACAGAATATGAATCCTTACCCGGTGATCTGCAGGCCTGCGGCGATGCCGTTGACGGAAAGCAGCACCAGGTTTTCCAGTTCTTCGCGTTCATCTTGCGGCAGATCGTTTTGATGCAGGCGTTCGAGAAGCGCCGCCTGGATGAAATTCATCGGATCCACGTAGGGGTTGCGGAGCTGGATGCTTTCTTTGAGCCATGTCATATGCTCTAGCAGCTCCGTGCCTCCGGTGATGTCCAGAATGTGCCGGCGGGTGCGCTGGAATTCCTTTGCGATGGCGCCAAAAAGCGCCTGGTGCTCTTGGCGGTTGCATAACCCCGCGTAAAGCCCGGCGATCTTCAAGTCGGCGTTGGCCAGGCTGATCTGGCAGTTGTCGATCAAAGTGGTGAAAAACGGCCACTCCCGGTACATGCCGCGCAGCGTGTTTTCGCCGCCTTTCCCCTGGGCCTCGAGCCACGCCGCGAGCGCCGTTCCCAGGCCGTACCAGCCGGGCAGGTTGACCCTTGTTTGCGACCAGGCGAAGACCCAGGGAATCGCGCGCAGGTCGTCAAGAGCCGTGGTGTCCCGGCGTTTCACCGGACGCGATCCGATCTTGAGACGAGCGATCGCGGCGATCGGCGTATGCTCGTGGAAATATTCGATGAACGCCGGGTTTTCCACCAGCTCGCGATACGCACGGTAAGCCCGGTCGGCCAGCGCGTCCATCACCGGAATCCAGGCGGCGTCCTCGGCGTCGGCGGCAGCGCCGTCCTCGCTTGACAGCAGCATGGCGTGCAGGAGCTGGCCCAAGTGGCGCTGGGCGATGTCGGGGTGGGCGTAGCGCGCGGCGATCACCTCACCCTGCTCGGTCAGCTTGATGTGGCCGCCGACGGTGCCCGGCGGCTGCGCCAGGATCGCGCGGTTGGCGGGCCCGCCGCCGCGGCCGATGGAGCCGCCGCGGCCATGGAAAAACGTCCACTTGACGCCGGCTTCACGGCAGGCGGCGGCCAGGGCCCTTTGGGCGCGGTACAGTTCCCAGTTGGCGCGCAGATACCCGCCGTCTTTGTTCGAGTCGCTGTAGCCGAGCATGATTTCCTGGTGATCGCCAAGCGCGCTGAGGTGGCGGCGGTAGGCGGGATGGCGGAACAGCTCGGCCATGACCGCGCGGGCGCGGCTCAGGTCGGCGATGGTTTCGAACAAAGGCGCGATGGCAAGCTGGCCTTCCAGCCCGGCGGCTTGCGCCTTCTGCAGCACGTCCAGAACGTCGGCGGGGCTCTGCGTCATACTGATGATATAGCTGCCGATGCACTCCGGGCCGCAGCGGTCCCGGGCCCAACGGATCAGTTCGAACAGCGCCGGCGTTGCCGCCCCAGCGTGCTCGCGGATATCCAGCGACGCCAGGTGAAAGCCGAAAATTTCTACGCGCCGGCGGAAGCGGGCGAGGCGTCCGTCCGCCAGCGGACCACCGCGATCGGCGGCCAGGCTGGCGCGGATCAAATCGAGATCTCCGAGCAGTTCCAGGGGGCCGGTGTAACCGCCCGGCGCCGGTTCACGGTCGTCCGTCATCTCCAGCGCGGCGTCCAAGCGGCGGAGCATCAACGCCAGTTTCTGGCGGTACGGTTCCTCGCGGTAGCGTTCCCGCAGCATGGGCGCGGACTCCGGGAACCGGCGCGCGTCTTCGGCGATGCTCTCCACAAGCGCGGCCGAGGCGTGCCGGTAGCGCGCGTCCACCGTAAGGTAGTCCCGCAACGCTTCCAGTTCTTGCCGGTAAAGCGCCAGAATGGTTTGCCTATGGCGGGCGAGCGCGGCGCGCGTCGTCTCGAGGGTGACGTTGGGATTGCCGTCGCGGTCACCGCCAATCCACGAGCTGAAGCGAAACAGCGGCGGAATGCGAAAATCCGCGGCGGGCCAGGCCCGCGCCAAGGCTTGTTGCAGATCTTCGTAAAGCAGCGGCAGGCGCTCAAAGACGGTCGTGGCGAAATAAAACAGGCCCTGATCCACTTCATCCAGTACGTCCGGACGCCGGGCGCGGGTTTCGCCTGTCTGCCACAACGCGGTGATCACCTCAAGCATCCAGGCGATTGTGCGGGCGCGGTCGGCTGGAAACAGCTTGCGATGGTCCAACCGTTCGAGCGCGCGAGCGAGTGCGCGGCGTTTTTTCATCACCACCCGCCGCCGGGCCTCGGTCGGATGGGCGGTGAACACAGGCGTGACGGCGAGGCGGTTCAACAAGCTTTGCATAGCGGCCGCACCCAATCCCCGGCGCTTAAGCTCGGCGACCGCGGCCGCCGTGCTTTCCGGCAGCGCTTCGCCCGCCGCGGCCAGGCGCCGGGCGCGATCCTGCAACACCCGCACCCGGTGTTGTTCCTCGGCCAGATTGATGAGTTGAAAATACGTGGCGAAGGCTTTGAGGATCGCACGGCTGCGGCCGGGGTCGCGCGCCAACGCCGCGGCCGCCCGCCGCAGCCGTTCACCGGCCTCCGCGTGAGCGCGCCGGAACGCCTTGGCCCGGCGGCGAATCCGCTCCTCAAGCTGAAATAGTTCACACCCTTCCTGCGCAATCAACACCTCGCCGAGCAGATTGCCCAGCAGGCGGACGGTGGCGCGCAGCCGGCGCGGAGTCGTAGTCATGGCCAAATAAACATACTGGACGGTGATGCACGTTGCGCAAGATGAACATGCACAATCCACCTCATCCTGGTGAGTTTACCCAATTGTTGCATAGATTCCCGGAATTCTCGGTCAAGCTGGCGAGTGCAGCTTGTCCGATTTCCCGAAGAATCGTAGTCATTCTACGGTTCGAGGGGAAGCGGACAAGATGTGCCGCCAGCTTGGGCGAGAAACCGGGCGCGTCACGCTATGTGAATTCGTTTGTCCTGCTAATAGCGTCATAACTATATGATTTTATAGTGAATTTGATAAAATCGAGCAAAATTTATGCAACTATTGGGTTTATCCGAGAAGTTTACCTGGAGCCACACTCCCTTACCGGTCGACAGCTCGCCTCGAAGCTGGGAGTAAACCGAGTCTTGAGACTGTCGAAAAAGTCGAATTCCGAGCTGCTTCGTAGATTGGAGTACATATCATGGAAAAACAACTTACAGCAATCATTGAGCGGGAAGGAGACGGTTATGTGTCGCTCTGTCCCGAGCTGGATATTGCAAGCCTAGGCGACACCATCGAAGATGGCGCGCGATAATCTTCGGTAAGCCCTTGAGCTTTTCTTTGAATCCGCGTCACCTAACGAGATCACCCAGCGACTCCATGAGGAAGTGTTCGTAACGCGAGTGGAAGTTGCCATTGGGTAAGTTGCGCATTCTTTCCGCTTAACGGATCGGGCGCTAGTGCCAGTGACGGCGCCGCTTTTCCTGAAGATCGCATCTCGAAGTTCATACGAGTCGATCCGGGACAGTCATGATTCTGGTCATGACTCTGTCAGCCGCCGCTGACTAGTCCTGTCGGCCTCGGCCTACACGTTGGCGGGACCTGGGCCTACACCGGCATGCCCGGACTCGCTCTCGTCAGTCTGTTTTTCAACAGCCTGTTAATGCCCGCTTTGTTTGCTTTCCGGCGCTGCTTCGCTGTCGTCAATGAGTTCGAAGTCACCGAATTCGACGACACCGGGCTGGTAGTTTTGAATCGTCGTGTCGAGCGCCAGGTTCAGGCTGCGCAGCGTCGCGGGAAATGTCCCGGCGACACTGAGCAGTCCCATCGAGCCGATGCGCAGGCAAGTCAGTGTCGGCCTGCCGCGGTCGTTGGATGCATTGCAATCGAAGCTGGTAACCGATACCCGGTCGCAGCGGCTGCCGGTGCGCGAGCCGGTGCATTTTTTCAACTCGTCGCGCAGCATCCGTTTCGCATCGAGCGCATTGGCATAAAGACCGTACTGATTGAGGAGGTCCGCGGCTTTGAGGCGTGCCGCGGCGAGTTGCTCCGCATTCAATGTCCGTTTGATCCCATCATGATACTCGCGCAGCGGGGCGATATCGGTCTCGGCCGCGACGTAAGACCAGGCATACGCGGTAAGTGGATCGGGTTCGACATAGAGCCCCGATTCGTACATGGTCGCCAGGCGATATTGCGAAAATTTGTCGCCGATCGTGGCGAGATCCCGGTACATATCGAATGCCCGGCGGTAGTGGCCGCTGTCGTATGCCTTGTCGGCGCGCTGGCGATAATTTTCCAGCGCCTGGAGCGCGTTCATGCTACTACCGGACTGTGCAGCCGCCGGTTCGGGATGTCCGGCTGCGGCAAACAGCAGGACCAACCCAACGACGGTCGCCGAGACGTTAGTTCTTTGTCTCTGTTCCATCATCGATGTCACCGTGCTCTTCAAGGATGATGCGAGGGCCGAGCAGCGTTCGGCTGTAAATCCGGGGACCGGATGAGGCGGTGAAAGCTGACGCCCGATGCGGGCGGTGCCGCTGCGGCCGGCGTGTTCGTCAACTGAAATCGGCGCCGGCGCCGAGCGCCTGTTCCATTTCGTCAGCGAGCGGGGCGAGGGTGTCGATGCCGTGGGTGAGCAGGGCGGGGGTCAGCGATTCGTAATCGTAATTGGCGCACAGTTTGATGTACGGCACTCCTTCGAGATCGCCGACGGCGAGAGTTCCGAGGCGGAGCAGCAGGTTGATGCGCAGGCACTTTTCGGCGTCGAACGCGGCAAGCGGCGCGATCGGCGTTTCCAGGCGCAGAAAATTACGCCCGTCGCGGTCCTTGATCTCGGCCAAAAACAGGCTCTGGCGGCGCTTGCCGAGATTTGGCTCGATACCGATCAGAAACGGTTCGTCATGAACCAATTTATGATGTTTCTTTACGAACTCCCTGATTTCACTGAAGGTTTTCATTTCGGCTGCATCCGAAGCGCGCCGTCGAGGCGCAGTGTGACGCCGTTGATATAACTGTTGGCGACGATATGGGCCACGAGGTCGGCGAATTCGGCGGGCTTGCCCAAGCGGGGCGGGAACGGGATGCCGGCGGCCAGGGCGGTTTGCACTTCCGGCGGCATCGTATCGACCATCGGCGTATGGAAAACGCCCGGCGCGACGCTGACGACGCGGATGCCGAAGCGGGCGAATTCGCGCGCCAGCGGCAGCGTCATCCCGGCGATACCGCCTTTCGACGCGGCATAAGCCGCCTGGCCGATCTGCCCTTCGTAGGCGGCGATGCTGGCGGTGTTGACGATGACGCCGCGCTCGCCGTCGTTGTCGGCCGGTTGCTGCTGCATGATCGCCGCCGCCTCCTTGGCCAGATTGAAGGTACCGATGAGATTGATATCGACCGTGCGCCGGAAAGCGGCGAGCGGCAGCGGGCCATCGCGGCCCAGCGCCCGCCCGGCGCCAAGCACGCCGGCACAGGCCACCGCGACATTGAGTCCGGCGCAGTGCGCGACGGCTTTTTGCAGCGCTTCGCGCATCGCTGCCTCGTCGCTGACATCGACTGCCAGAAAACACGCCCGGTCGCCCAGTTCGGCCAGTGCCGCGGCGGCCTTGCTCTCATCGACATCGAGGAGCGCCACCTGCCCGCCATCGGCGATAAAGCGCCGCGCCACCGCCAGCCCGAGGCCCGACACACCGCCCGTAATCGCCGCTTTGATTTGATTGTTTTCCATAAAAAACCGTTTGCCTGCAAATTTTACGAGGCCTATTATCCAGTAAAACCCGCTGCCGATGCAGCAGTCGCTGGTGTGTGGGTTCAGCCGGCACGCTGGCCGAGGCGCTGCGGGGTTAAAAAGAACTGTGGAAGTTACTAGTATTTAGTAGCAAGAGATTTGTGGGTGTTGTGGGTGTCGAGCCGCCGCTTGACGATGGCGCGGCCGGCGCGGCTTTGGTTGCGGCGGTCGAGAAGGTCGGAGATCCACTGGCCGGTGAGGGCCGCCTGGTCGAGGTCGATGCCGGTCTTCAGACCGAGGCCGTGCAGCAGGTAGATGACGTCTTCGCTGGCGACGTTGCCGCTGGCGCCGCGGGCGTAAGGGCAGCCGCCGAGACCGGCGATCGAGGCGTCGATGGTTTTGACCCCGTGGTCGAGGCAGGCGAGGATGTTGGCCAGCGCCTGGCCGTAGGTGTCGTGGAAATGGATGGCCAGGCGGTCGATCGGGACTTCGCTGGCGACGGCCGCGAGCATTGCCGTGGCGCGGTTCGGGGTGGCGACGCCGATCGTGTCGCCGAGCGAGATTTCGTCGCAGCCGAGCGCCGCGAGGCGGGCGGCGACGGCGGCGACGGCAGCGGGGTCGATCCACCCCTCGTAAGGACATCCGACTGCGCAGGAGATATAGCCGCGAATCCATAAACCCGCCTGGCGCGCGGCAGCGACGACCGGCTCGTAGCGTTTCAAGGAGGCGTCGATGGAGCAATTGATGTTGCGCCGGTTGAAGGTTTCGGAAGCGGCGGAGAAAATCGCGATCTCGCGCGCCCCGGCGGTCAGCGCCCGTTTCAGCCCGGTGGGGTTGGGGACCAGCACCGGGTAGCGAACGCCGGCCAGACGTTCGATTCTGGGCAGCAGGGCATCGGCGTCGGCCAATTGTGGGATCCACTTCGGGCTGACAAAGCTGGTCGCTTCGATGACCGGGAAACCGCAGGTGCCGAGGCGTTCGATCAGCTCGAGTTTCGTTTCGAGTTTGACCAGCCGCGGTTCGTCTTGCAGACCGTCGCGCGGCCCGACTTCAACCAGGACGATATCGCGCTCCGGCTGTGCAGCCGGGGCGGTGCTGCTTGTTCGGCCGGCGGTGACGATCATTCCGCAAAACCGATCAGCAGCGCGTCCGCGGCGACGAAATCGCCGGCGCCGACGTGGATCGCCTGCACTGTTCCCGCTGCCGGAGCGCGCAGCGTGATTTCCATTTTCATCGCTTCCATGATGATCAGAGGCTGATCGGAGGCGATCTGTTCCCCGGCCGCAGCCCGCACGGCGACGATTTTGCCGGGCATCGGGGCGTGCAGACCACCGGCCAGCGGATCGACGGCCGGTTCGATGTCATGGGTTTCGAGAAAGGCCACGGTGAAACGCCGGCCGCCGACGGTCAGCGCCAAGCGGTCCGCTTCGTCGAGAACGGGCACCCGGTGGCCGATACCGTCGAGCGTCGCAGTCAAGGTTGTGCCAGCGAGGCGCAGCGCGGAAAGCAGGTGGGCATTGTTTGCTTCCAGGTCAGCGGCGCTGTAGACACGCCAACCGGCCGGTGTATTTTCGAGCCGCCATTCGGCCTCGCAATCGGCCAGCGCCAGGCGCCAGGTGATGGCCTGCGCCGCGCCGTTGCTCCAACCGTCGCCGGCCAGCCAGGGATTGGCCGGCTCGCCGGCGGTCTGTTGCGCCAGGCGGGCGGCGATCGCCAGTAATTGGGCGCATTCCACTAAATCAGCATCGTCATCTAAAAAATGATCGACGTCCCGGTCGATCGTCGCCGTGCGGATTTGCGCGGCGGAAAATTCAGGCGAAGAGAGCAGGGATTGCAGAAAGCCGAGATTGGAATGCGGGCCGGCCAGTGCGGTATGCGCCAGGGCGGCGTGCAACCGGCTGACGGCTGTGGCGCGGTCGGTGCCGTGGGCGATGAATTTGGCGATCATCGGATCGTAATGGACGCCGATGCGATCGCCGGCCTCGTAGCCGCTGTCGATGCGGAGTGTGCCGTTGCCGTTGCTGGCCGCCGGCGTCGTGAAGACCGTCAACGTGCCGCTCGACGGTAAAAAACCGCGGGCAGGGTCTTCGGCGTAGAGCCGGGCCTCGACAGCGTGGCCGCGGCAGTCGATGTGTTCCTGGGACAAAGGCAGCGCTTCGCCGGCCGCAATGCGCAACTGCCATTCGACGAGATCGAGCCCGGTCACCGCTTCCGTAACCGGATGTTCTACTTGAAGTCTCGTGTTCATCTCCATGAAATAGAAGGAGTTTTCTTCCATGATCATTTCGACGGTGCCGGCGTTGAGGTATTCGACGGCGCGCGCTGCGGCGAGGGCCGCGCGGTGGATCGCCTGGCGCGTCTTGAGATCGAGTCCGGGGGCCGGAGCTTCCTCGACGATTTTCTGGTGGCGGCGCTGGGCCGAGCAGTCGCGCTCGTATAAGTGGAGCAGATTGCCATAGCGGTCGCCGAAGACCTGGACTTCGATGTGGCGCGGCGCGGCGAGGTATTTTTCGATGATGACTTGATCGTCGCCGAAGGCGCCGAGTGCTTCGCGGCGCACCGTGGCCAGCGCGGCGGCGAAATCGTCCGCGGTTTTGACCAGGCGCATGCCCTTACCGCCGCCGCCGGCCGCTGCTTTGAGCAAAACCGGATAACCGATTTCACCGGCGGCGGCGGCGAGGTGATCGTCGTCCTGCACTGCGCCGTCATCGCCCGGCACGACGGGCACGCCGGCGGCGCGCATCACCGCTTTGGCCGCCGCTTTCGAACCCATTTTTTCGATGGTCGCGGCGGTCGGGCCGACGAAGATCAGGCCGGCCTGTTCGACGGCGCGGGCGAATGCGGCGTTTTCGGCCAAAAAGCCGTAACCGGGATGGATCGCCTGGGCGCCGCAGCGCTCTGCCGCGGCGACGATCGCCGCCCCGTTCAAGTAGGTTTCGGCGACGCTTGCCCCGGTCAACGGATAGGCATAATCAGCTAATCTGACGTGCAAAGCGTCGCGATCGTGGGCGCTGTAGACCACCGCGGTTTCGATACCGAGCCGCCGGCAGGTGCGGATGATGCGGCAGGCGATTTCGCCGCGATTGGCGATCAGCAGGCGTTCAAACATCGGCTGCGCCGTCCTCGGGCGGTGGCGCCCACGGCGGCGGCTTTTGGGCGAGAAAAGCGGCGATACCGCTTTGCGCCTCGGGCGCCGCCCGCAAACGGGCGATCAACGCCGCGTGTTCCTGATCCTGCTTCAATGATTCGGCCGGCTGCCGGCCGGCGCAGCGCAAAGCAAGTCGTTTGGCCTCGCGCTGGGCCTGTGGCCCGCCTTTGACCAGCCAGTGCAAAACGCGCCCGACTGCGGCGTCGAGGTCGGCGGCGGGGACGCATTCGTGCAGCAATTCGAGGCGCAGGGCCGTCTTTGCGTCGAACACTTCGCCGCTGACGAAATAGCGACGCGCCTGCCGACCGCCGATGGCCGCCAGAACATAAGGCGCGATCACCGCCGGTACCAGACCGAGCCGAACTTCGCTAAGCGCGAATTTAGCGTGTTCGACGCCAATGGCGATATCGCAGCAAGCGACCAGGCCGACACCGCCGCCGTAAGCCGAACCGTTGACCCGGGCGATGGTCGGCCGCGGAAAATAATTCAAGATGCGGAGCAGCGCCGCGAGCTTTTGCGCGTCGGCCTGGTTTTCGGCTTTACCGGCTTCGGCCATGCGCCGCATCCAGTTGAGGTCGGCGCCAGCCGAAAAGGTCTGGCCGCGGCCGGTCAGCACGACAGCCGTGACCCGCTCGTCGCCGGCCAGCCCTTCGAGCGCCGCGGTCAGTTCGGCGACGAGCTGGTCGTCGAAGGCGTTGTGGATTTCGGGGCGAGCGAGTTCAAGGTACGCGACCCGGCCGTCGCGGCGGCAGGCGACGGCGGCCTTCTCGTTGGCGGTGGGCGGGTTCACATCCGGAACACGCCGTAGCGTGCCGCGTGCTCTGGGCGCGGCGCCGCGGCGGAGACGGCGAGCGCCAGGGTCAGGACGCGGCGGGTGTCGAGCGGATCGATGATGCCGTCGTCCCACAGCCGGGCGGTGGCGTAATACGGGTTGCCTTGCGTTTCGTACTGGGCGCGGATTTCGGCGCGGAACGCTTCTTCGGCCGCCGCCGGCCATTCGGCGCCGCGTTTTTCGAGGCCTTCGCGACGGACCATGGCGAGCACGGTGGCCGCTTGTTCGCCGCCCATCACCGAGATTCGGGCGTTCGGCCAGGTCCACAGAAAACGCGGCTGATAGCCGCGGCCGCACATCGCGTAATTGCCGGCGCCGAATGAACCGCCGATGATCACGGTGAATTTGGGAACGTTGGAACAGGCGACCGCAGTGACCATCTTGGCGCCGTCGCGGGCGATGCCGCCGGCCTCGTATTTGCTGCCGACCATAAAGCCGGTGATGTTTTGCAGGAACAGCAACGGCACACCGCGCTGGTTGCAGAGCTGGATGAAATGCGCGCCCTTGAGCGCCGATTCTGAAAACAGGATGCCGTTGTTGGCGACGATGCCGAGCGGATAGCCGCCGACGTGGGCGAAACCGGTGACCAGTGTCTTGCCGTAGCGCGCTTTGAATTCGCTGAACTCCGAACCGTCGACCAGCCGGCCGATCACTTCGCGGACGTCGTAGGGGTAACGCGTATCCTGCGGAATCAGGCCGTACAGTTCGTTCGGGTCGAGCTTGGGCGGGCGCGGCGCGGTGGGCGGTGGCGGCAGCGGCGGGCGGTTCAGATGGCGGACCAGGTCGCGGGCGATGCCCAGGGCATGGCCGTCGTTTTCGGCGAAGTGGTCGGCGACGCCGGAACGCGTGGTGTGCACTTCGGCTCCACCCAGGGTTTCGGCATCGACTTCCTCGCCGGTCGCCGCCTTGACCAGCGGCGGTCCGCCGAGAAATATCGTTCCCTGTTCGCGAACGATGATCGTCTCGTCGCTCATCGCCGGCACATAGGCGCCGCCGGCCGTGCACGAGCCCATGACGACGGCGATCTGCGGAATGTTGGCTGCCGACAAGCGGGCCTGGTTGTAGAAAATCCGGCCGAAATGGTCGCGGTCGGGGAACACTTCGTCTTGCAGCGGCAGATAGGCGCCGCCGGAATCGACCAGGTAAATGCACGGCAGGTGGTTTTCGGCGGCGATCTCCTGGGCGCGCAGGTGTTTTTTGACGGTGAGCGGAAAATATGTGCCGCCTTTGACTGTCGCGTCGTTGGCAATCACCATCACCGGCGTGCCGTGCACGGTGCCGAGGCCCGAGATCAGACCGGCGGCCGGCGCCTGGTTGTCGTACAGGCCGTCCGCGGCGAGCGGCGACAATTCGAGAAACGGGCTGCCGTCGTCGAGCAGTTGGGCGAGCCGCGCCCTGGGCAGCAGTTTGCCGCGCGCCGTGTGCCGTTCGCGGGCCGCCTCGCCGCCGCCGGCGGCGGCCTGTTTCTGGCGCTCGCGCCATGCAGCGACCAGGCCGGAAAGGTGTGCGGCGTTGGCTTTGAATTCGTCGCTGCCGGGCGTTACCGCGGTCGCCAGCGTGGTCATCTTCAGATCCTTTCGAGGGCCACCGCCGTGGCCTCGCCGCCGCCGATGCACAATGCCGCGATACCGCGCTTGAGCCCGCGGCGGGTCAGGGCATTGAGCAGCGTGACCACCAAGCGGGCGCCGCTGGCGCCGATCGGATGGCCGAGGGCGCAGGCGCCGCCGTTGACGTTGACTTTTTCCGGATCGAGATCGAGATCGCGAAGCGCGGCCATCGTCACGACGGCGAACGCTTCGTTGATTTCGAACAAATCGACGTCATCAGCCGTCCAACCGATCCGATCCATCAAGCGCCGGATCGCGCCGATCGGGGCGGTGGTGAACCATTCCGGTTCCTGGGCGTGCGTCGCATGTCCGACCAGCGTGGCGAGCGGCGTGGCGCCGAGACGACCGGCGTCGATCTCGCGCAGCAGGACGCAGGCCGCGGCGCCGTCGGAAATTTTCGAGGCGTTGGCGGCGGTGACCGTCCCGTCCTTGGCGAACGCCGGTTTGAGCGCCGGGATTTTGTCGAGGTTGCAGCGCGGCGGTTCCTCGTCGCGGTCATAGCGCCGGGTCTGACCGCGCACCGTGACCTCGACCGCGGTGATTTCGTGCGGAAAATCGGTGTCCATCGCCGCCATCGCGCGGCGCACCGAGGTCGCCGCAAACGCATCTTGCTCCTCGCGGCTGAAATGGTAATGCGCCGCACAGCGTTCGCCGAACTGACCCATCAGTAATTGATCGTAGGGATTTTGCAGGCCGTCGTAAAACATGTGGTCGATGATTTCACCGTGCCCCAGGCGGTAGCCGGCGCGCGCCTTGGGCAGCAGGTAAGGCGCGTTGGTCATCGATTCCATGCCGCCGGCGACAACAACCTCGGCGCTGCCGGCGGCGAGCAGGTCGGCGCCGAGCATGATGGCTTTCATCCCCGAGCCGCACACCTTGCTCACCGTCGTGCAGCCAGCGGCGAGCGGCAGGCCGGCGGCGAGCGCCGCTTGACGCGCCGGCGCCTGGCCGACGCCGGCGGACAGCACGCAACCCATCAGCACTTCGCTGATTTGCTCCGCCTGGAGCGCGCTTTGTTCGAGCGCGGCGCGGATCGCCGCGGCACCGAGGGCCGGGGCGGCCAGCGCCTGGAACTGCCCCTGGAACGAGCCGATCGGGGTGCGTTTGGCGCCGCAGATGACAATCGGGTTGGTCGTCATTTCACTCCTCCATGCCGGTCAGCCGGCGCCGCCGATTAGTTCGCGGCCGATCAACATGCGGCGGATTTCGTTGGTGCCGGCGCCGATTTCATAGAGCTTGGCGTCGCGCAACAGGCGGCCGGCGGGGTATTCGTTAATATAGCCGTTTCCACCTAATGCTTGGATGGCTTCGAGCGCCACGTTGACGGCGTGGCGCGAGGCGTGCAACAGGCAGGCGGCGGCGTCGAGGCGCGAGACGCGACCGGCGTCGAAATCGGCGGCGACGCGGTAGGCGAAAGCGCGGGCGCTTTGCAGCGCGGTGTACATCTCGGCGATCTTGGCTTGCATGACGCCGAAATCGCCGATCCGCCGATCGAACTGGCGGCGTTCGCGGACGTAGGGCAGCACGGCGTCGAGCGCCGCCTGCATCAGGCCGAGTGGGCCGCCGGTCAACACCAGTCGTTCGGTATCGAGGCCGCTCATCAACACTTTGACGCCTTCGTTGACCTGGCCGAGCACCCGGCTGCCGTCCAGGACACAGCCGTCGAATACCAGTTCGCAGGTGTTCGAACCGCGCATGCCGAGTTTGTCGAGTTTCTGCGCCGTCGAAAAGCCGGGCAGACCGCGGTCGACGATAAAGGCGGTGATACAGCGCGAGCCGGCGTCTTTTTCCGCGGTCCGCATGTAAACGATGAAGACCTGCGCTTCGGGGCCGTTGGTGATCCACATCTTGCTGCCGTCAGCGATCCAGCGCCCGCCGTCGCGGCGGGCGCGGCAGCTCATCGAGCCGACGACGTCGGAGCCGGCGCCCGGTTCGGACATGGCGAGCGCTCCGACCCATTCGCCGCTGACCAGTTTAGGGAGATAATCCTTTTTTTGTTCCGGCGTGCCGTTGCGATACAGATTGTCGAGGCACAGGTTCGAGTGCGCGCCGAAGGACAGGCCGACCGAACCGGAAGCCCGCGAGATCTCCTCCATGGCCACCAGGTGGGCGAGGTAGCCGAGCCCGGCGCCGCCATATTCGGCATCGACCGTCAGGCCAAGCAGCCCCATCTCGCCGAGCGCCGGCCACAGGTCGAGCGGGAAAGCGTTGGCCTGGTCGATTTCGGCGGCGCGCGGCGCGATCTTTTCGCCGGCGAAGCGCCGGACGCTGTCGCGCAACAGCTCGATGTCGTCGTCGAGAAGAAAGCCTGGCATCGTGGCGCGGTGCCCGTTTATTGGTTGTTGCCGCGGCTGCGCCCCGGGAACCGGTGGCTGCGGCCGAGGAACGGCAGCTTGAGCTTGCCGATTGCCGCGACCCGCTCTTCGGCCATGCGGTCGGCGGCGCGCCAGGAGGCGATGCCGTCGCGCCCGGCGATCTGGAAGATGCGGCCGACGTTGTAATAGATCGTGCGCATCATGCGCATCGCCCGCTCGCGGTTGTAGCCTTCGAATTCGATCGAAACGTTCATCAGGCCGCCGGCGTTGACCGCGTAGTCGGGGGCATAGACCAGGCCGCGTTTTTCGAGTTCGTCGCCGCATTCGGTCGTGGCGAGCTGGTTGTTGGCGGCGCCGCAGATGATCTTGAAACGAAATTCGGGAATGGTCTTTTCGTTGACCACCGCGCCGAGGGCGCAAGGGCAATACACCTCGGCGTCGACGCGGTGGATATCGTCGCTACCGACGATCTCGCAGCCCAGTTCGGCCGCCTGCTGCACGGACGCTTCGTTGATGTCGCTGACGAACACCTTGGCGCCTTCGTTGCGCAGCAGCTTGATCAGTTCGAAACCGACGTGGCCGGCGCCTTGCACCGCGTAGCTGTATTTGCCGACTTCCTCGTTGTCGAATTTGAAATTCAAGCTGGCCTTGATGCCTTGCAACGTCCCGTAGGCGGTGAACGGCGACGGGTCGCCGCTGCCGCCATGGACCTGGTGGACACCGACGACGTTGGCGGTTTCCTGAAAGACGTATTCCATATCGTTGACGTCGATGCCGACGTCTTCAGCGGTGATGTAGCGGCCGTTGAGCGATTCGACGAACCGTCCGAGGGCGCGGAACAGGGCTTCGGATTTGTCGCTTTTCGGGTCGCCGATGATCACCGATTTGCCGCCGCCGAGGTTGAGGCCGGCGACCGCCGCTTTGTAAGTCATGCCGCGCGACAGGCGGAGCACGTCGTTCAGGGCCTCGTCCTCGCTGGCATAGGGCCACATGCGCAAGCCACCGAGCGCCGGCCCGAGCGTCGTGTTGTGGATGGCGATGATGGCGCGCAGGCCGGCATCCTTGTTGTGACAAAACACGACTTCCTCGTGTTCGGAAGCGTGGATCGTCTCGAATAGGTTCATGGGAATCGCTCCGGCAAGGTTTGCGGAATGGGGGTGCGGTCGGCGGCGCCCGGCAGGCGCCGCGCGGCGCGTATTGTAACAAACGCCCAAGGCGCGCCGCCCGCGGGCCGTAAACGGGCCCGTTCGGTTCGCACAAAAGAGCCGGGCAGGGCGGTTTTTCTTGCGGCGGGCGGTTGATGACCGTTTGATATCGTGCCGGCGGTATAGACCCAATAGTTCTGGCCGGCGAAAAACAGTGTCGTATAATCCGCCTCACACTCGCCGGCGCAGCGGTCGCCGCCCTTTCCTGATTTCTCGGCTGTCGACCGGCCCGCAACCCATACGTGAATCCCAATCCCGTGAGCGCTGCTGTCATCTTCAAGTTCGGCGGCACGTCGGTCGCCGACCCTGCGGTCTGGCGGCTGATCGCCGCTCAAACGAGCGCCTGCCTGGCGGCCGGCGGACAGCCCGTCGTCGTCCTTTCGGCGCTGGCCGGGGTCACCGATCGGCTGCAACAGGCGGCGGCCGGCGGCGCTGACCGCGATGCCGTGGTCGGGGCGCTCGAGTCCTGCCATCGGGCGTTGGCCGACGCCTTCGAGATCGACGCTGAGCGGGTGCTCGCCGACGAATGGCGGCATCTCAAAACCTTGTTCGCCGCCGCAGCTTCCGACCCGGCCTGGCAGGCCGAAGTGCTGGCTTGCGGCGAATGGCTGAGCAGCCGCCTCGGGACTGCGATTTTGCGCCGCCTCGGAATCGCCGCTGTCTGGCACGACAGCCGCACCCTGTTGACCACCGTCGAAACGGCCGATCCCCGCCGCCGTTATCTGAATGCCGAATGCGCGCCGCAGCCGGCGGCCGATGCGCGTTGCGCCCCCTGGCTGGCCGCCGGGGCGGTGCCGGTGACGCAAGGGTTTATCGCGGCGACCGCCGACGGTCAAACCACCGTGCTCGGCCGCGGCGGTTCGGATACGTCGGCGGCTTATCTTGCCGTAACCCTCGGCGCGGCGCGCGTCGAGATCTGGACCGATGTCCCTGGGCTGTTCAGCGCTCCGCCGCAGGATCTGCCCGGCGCCCGCCAGTTGCGCCACCTCGGTTATCGCGAGGCGCAGGAGATCGCCGCCAATGGCGCCAAGGTGCTGCACCCGCGGTGCCTGTTGCCGCTGGCCCGTGCCGGCATTCCGCTCACCGTCAAATCGACCCGGATGCCCGAGATGCCGGGGACGGAGATTTCGCATGAGGCACGCGATTACGGCGCGCAGGTCAAAGCCGTCTGCTCGCGGCGCGGCATTTTGCTGATCAGCCTCGAAACGCTCGGCATGTGGCAACAGGTCGGATTTTTAGCCGAGGCGTTCGCGATCATCGCCCGCTGCGGTTTTTCGATCGATCTGATCTCGACTTCCGAGAGCAATGTGACGCTGACTTTAGATCCTGCGGCGCACGCTGCCGACCCCGCGGTGCTCGAAGAAATGCGGCAGGCGCTCGCCGCGATCTGCAACGTGCGCTTCGTGCCCGATTGCGTTTCGGTCAGTCTCGTCGGCCGCGGCATCCGCTCGATTCTGCACCGCTTGGGTCCGGCGCTCGAGGTGTTTCAGGAACGCCGGATCCTGTTGGTCAGTCAGGCGGCCAATGACTTGAATCTCAGTTTCGTCGTCGAGCGCGAACATGCCGCGACGCTCGTTCATCAATTGCACGAATTGCTGATTCCGCGTGCCACGCGCCTGCCGGAAGAATCGGTCTTCGGCCCGGCGTGGCGCGAACTGCACGGCGCGGCGCCGGCGCCGGCCGGCGAGCGCGCCTGGTGGCGGGCGCGGCGCGCTGAACTGTTGCAACTGGCCGCGCGCCACCCGGCGGCTTATGTTTATCATCTGCCGACCGTCCGCGAACGGGCCCGCCGCCTGGCGGGCCTGCGTTCGATCGACCGCGTGCTTTATGCCTTGAAAGCGAATACGGCGCCGGCGGTGTTGGCCGGGCTGCGCGCCGCGGGCCTCGGCTTCGATTGCGTCTCGCGCGCCGAAGTGGAACACTTGCACGCTTTGTTTCCGGATCTGGCGGCCGGCGAGATCCTGTTTACACCGAACTTCGCGCCGCGGGACGAGTACCAGGCCGTGCTGGACCGCGGCCACCCAGTGACGATCGACAACCTCGAGATCCTCGAAAACTGGCCGGCGCTGTGGGCCGGGCGTGAAATCTTTTTGCGCTTCGACCCCGGGCAGGGCCACGGCCACCACCAGAAAGTGAAAACCGCCGGAGTGCATTCCAAGTTTGGTATCCCACTGGCTGCCGCGGCCCGCGCCAAAGCGCTGTGCGCGCAGCTCGGTGCGTCGGTCAGCGGATTGCACATCCATATCGGCAGCGGCTTGATGCTGGCCGACAACTGGCGGCGCAACCTGGCGCTGCTCCTCGACCTGGCGGCCGATTTTCCGGCGCTCCGCGTTCTCGACCTCGGCGGCGGACTCGGCGTGCCGGGGCTGCCCGGCGAGGATGAACTCGATCTTGCCGCCTTCGACCGCGTACTGGGCGAGGTGCTGGCGGCCCGCCAGCCGGCGGCGCGCCGCTATGAGATCTGGCTGGAGCCCGGCCGCTACCTGACGGCCGAAAGCGGCGTGTTGCTCGTCACCGTGACGCAAACCAAGGACAAAGGGCAGGTGGTTTACGTCGGCGTCAACGCCGGCATGAATGCCTTGCTGCGCCCGGCCTTGTACGGCGCCTACCACGAGATCGTCAACTTGAGCCGGCTGGACGACCCGGTGCAGCACCTGGTCAATGTCGTCGGCCCCATCTGCGAAACCGGCGACGTTTTGGGTTACGACCGGATGCTGCCGCCGTGCCGCGAAGGCGATGTACTGCTGATCGCCAACGGCGGCGCTTACGGCGCGGTGATGGCCTCCCACTACAATCTTAGAACACCGCCGCCGGAACTGATCCTCGATGACGACCGGGAAAGTGCATAAATTTCGCGCCCAGCCCGCTGTGCAGCAGCCGCAAAGCGCGGCCCTCCCGACGGCCGAGATTTTCCCCAAGGCCAAGGTTTTTTATTTTGTCGGCCGCGAGTTCGCGCCGCACAGCGGTGAGTTGACGCTGCATTATCGCCTCGAACCCGGGCCGCAATTGACCGAACGCTATCGCTTCCCGCTGCCGCCGCCTGGGACGCGGCCGCCACCGCCGGACGCTTTCGCCGCAGCGCTCGATCTGGTGCACTGGCTGGCCGGCGTCAGCTATTGGAAAAGTGCCATCCCCGGGCGTTGGCATTTCGCCGGAAAGCGCCCCGACGACGCGCAGCTCGCGCTGCTCGATGACGTCTATCGCCACGGTCTGGCTGAGTTTGCCCACCGCAACGCCCTTGAGCTGCCGGCGATCGAAGTCACGGGCTTAGCGCCGGCGCCGGCCGTTCCGTCCCGGCCGGAAGCGCCCCTTGCGGCGCAGGCGATCACGGCTTTCGGCGGCGGTAAGGATTCGTTTGTCGCCGTCGAACAGATCCGCCGCCTCGGGATCGCCCAGTCCCTGGCGATCGTCGGTTCGCCCGAACTGGCGCAGCGCGCGGCGGCTCGCACCGGGTTGCCGGTGTTGACCGTCGAGCGGCGCTTAGCCCCGGAGTTGGCCGCCTTGAACGCCGCCGGCGCGTACAACGGCCATGTGCCGATCACCGCGATTCATTCCGCGGTCTTGACCGTGCTGGCGCTGCTCCACGATTGTCGCTTCGTGGTGTTCGCCAACGAACGCTCGGCCGACAGTGCGACGTTGGTGACTCGGGACGGCACGGCGGTCAACCACCAGTGGAGCAAATCGCTGGCCTTCGAGAGGGCGTTTGCCGCTTATCTCGAGCGCCACGTCGGCGGCGTCGAATATTTTTCGCTGCTCCGTCCGTGGCATGAGGTGGCGGTCTGCCGGCAGTTTGCGGCGCTGGAGCAGTACCACGCGCATTTTTCGTCGTGCAACCGGCATTTTCATCTCGCCGGCTCCCGCATTGCGGGCCGTTGGTGCGGTGTTTGTGCGAAATGCCGATTCGTGTTTCTCGGCCTGGCGCCGTTTCTGCCGCGGCCGGCGCTGGAAGCGATCTTCGGCTGCAATCCACTGGCCGAGGCCGAGGCCGTCACGCCTTACCGGCACTTGCTGGGATTGGCGGGCGAACGGCCGTTCGAGTGCATCGGGACAGTCGATGAATGCCGCGCGGCGTTGGCGGCATTGGCCGGACGCGACGAATGGCGCGCCGCGGCGGTCGTCGCGGCGTTGGCTGCGGAAATGCCGGCGTCACCGCCGTTGGCTTCGTTCCTGACGGCGACCGGCGAGCATCGCGTACCGCACGAATTTCGCGATGCGCTGGACTGAACTGGCCGGCCGCCGGGTCGCTGTGCTCGGCTGCGGCCGCGACGCGGCGGCGGTGCTCCGTCACTGGCCGCAGGCCACCGATATGCCAATGCCGCCGGTCTTGTCCGAACATCCGCCGGCCGCCGAATTGGCCGCCGAATGGGCCACCGTGGCCGGCACGGCGCTATCGATCGGCCCGTTCGACGGCCGGCAGTTGGCGGGCTATGAGATCTTGATCAAATCTCCCGGCATCAGCCGCCATCATCCGGCCCTCGCGAAGGCGCGGGCCGCAGGTGTCCGCCTCGTCACCCCGGCGGCGCTGGCGCTGGCGGCTCGCGGCGCGACTCAGGTTGTGGCGATCACCGGAACGAAGGGCAAGAGCACCGCGGCGAGCCTCTTGGTCGCGATGTTGCAAGCGGCCGGCATCGACGCGGCGCTCGGCGGCAACATCGGCATCCCGGCGCTCGACCTGCTCGCCGGCCGGCATGCGCTATGGGTGTTGGAATTGTCGAGCTACCAGCTTGCCGATCTCGACGAGCAGGTTGAGTGCGGAGCGATCTTGAACCTGTTTCCCGAACACCTGGACTGGCACGGCTCGTTCGCCGCCTATGCCCGCGACAAACTCCGGCTGGCCGGCCTGGCCGCCAGAGTCTGGGCGGACGCCGGGGTGATTGCCGAATATGGGTCGATCGAGCGTTTGAACGAAGCGACACCACTTGGCTCTGCAGATGGGCTGCACGGCACAACCGCCGGGATCGCCGACGGCGAACGACTGTTGCTGGCGGCCGACCGTTTGCCGCTCAAAGGGGCGCACAACCGGAGCAATATCGCCGCGATGTGGCAGATCGCACGCCATCTGGGCGCCGGCGACGCGGCGGTGCTGGCTGCGCTCGAGCGTTTCACGCCGCTGCCGCACCGGATGCAGGTGCTCGGCGTCCACGGCGGGCTGACCTGGATCGACGACAGCATCAGCACGACGCCGCGGGCGACGCTGGCGGCGATCGAGGCGTTTTCCGGCCCGCCGCTGACGGTGCTGATCGGCGGTTACGATCGCGGTGTGGACTGGAGCGCGGCGTTGCACGAGTTGGCCGGCGCGGGACTGCACGCCGTGATCGGCGTTGGCGAGCAGGGCACGCGCCTGGTCGCGGCATTCGACCGCGCGGGTGGCTCCTTGCCCGGCGGCATCCACACCGCCGCCGAATTGCCGGCGGCGGTGGATCTCGCCGCGGTGCTCACGCCGCCCGGTGGCATCGTCTTGCTCTCGCCTGGGGCGCCGAGTTTTGACCGTTATTCCGATTATCAGGCACGCGGCGCGCACTTCGCCGCACTCGCCGCTCGCCTGGACAACGGTGGAGTAAGATGATGGGCGCTCGCGAGGATTCCATGGACGACCCGAAAACCCGGACGATACCACCTGCGCCACCGTTTCGCCTGTTGATCAGCGGCGCCGGCAGCGGCTTCGGTGCGGCGATCGCCCGCGTGTGGGCCGGGCCGGGGGTGTGGATCGCGGTGACCGATATCGATCCCGAACGAGCCGCGGCGACCCTGTCCGAAGTGCGGACCCGCGGCGGTGACGGGATCGCTCTCCAGCTCGACGTGACCCGCGACGCCGACTGGGCGGCGGCGAAAGCCGCGGTCCTTGCCGCTGTCGGTGGTCTGGATGTGCTGGTCAACAACGCCGGGGTCGCGGCGGGCGGCGACTTGGCCGACAGCCCGTTGGCCGACTGGCAATGGATCGTCGATATCGACCTGCTCGGCGTTGTGCGCGGCTGCCGGGCGTTGCTGCCGCTGTTGCGCGCCGCGTGGCGCGGGCACGTGGTCAATATGGCGTCGTTCGCCGGCCTGGCCGGGGCGCCGGGCATCGCCGCTTACGGCGCGGCGAAAGCGGCGGTCGTTGCGCTGTCCGAACAATTGCGCGTTGAAGAAAGCGCCCACGGTGTCGAAGTCAGTGTCGTCTGTCCGGCGTTCGTCCGGACCGGGTTGCTCGAAACCTTCCGCTCGCCGAATGCCGGCGATCGCGAGCGCGTCGCGCGCTGGATGGCGCGCGCCCCGGTCAGCGCCGAGGATGTCGCCGCCGCGGTGCGGCGCGCCGTCGAGCGCCGCCGCTTTCTGGTGCTGACCCACGCCGATACGCGTTGGCTATGGCGCTTGAAGCGCTGGTTTCCCGAGTGGTACTTTCGTTTACTGCGCCGCACGATGCGGCGCCGGCGGCCGGTCCAGGGATGATGATCATCACGCTGCCGACCTGGCTGACTTTGCTGCGCATCGCGCTGCTGCCGGTGCTCGTTGTGGTGTTTTACCTGCCTTATCACTGGGCCAACGAGGCGGTTGTCGCGCTGTTCATCCTCGCCGGCATCACCGACGGCCTCGACGGCTGGCTGGCCCGGCGCACCGGGCAGCTTTCGGGCTTCGGCGCCTTTCTCGATCCGGTCGCCGACAAGCTGATGGTCGCGGTGGCGCTGGTCATCATTCTCGAACGCCACCCGTCGATCCTGCTGGCCCTGGCCGCGGCGGTGATCATCGGCCGGGAAATCACGGTCTCGGCGCTGCGCGAATGGATGAGCGAGATCGGCGCCCGGGCGCGCGTCAAAGTCAACCTGCTCGGCAAACTGAAAACCATCTTCCAGATGGTGGCGATCGGTTTTCTGCTCTATGGTGCGCCGTTGTGGGGGCTGCCGATATTGGCGATCGGCCTTTGGCTGCTGGTCGCCGCCGCCGGCTTGACGTTGTGGTCGATGCTGATGTATTTGACCGCCGCCTGGCCTATACTGCGCGCCCATCAGCAGCCCGGCAGCCCGCCGGCAGGATGAACCGTTCTGAATTTTATTCGATGACCAAAAAACACGATTCCAAAACCAACCGGCAAAAACTGGCCGCGCGCGCCGACCGCCATGTGTTGTATCAAAAGGCAGTACAGGATCCCGACGCCGAACTCGACTTTGTCTGCAAGACCTATCGCCGGTTGCGCGGCAAAGCGCTGCGCTCGCTGCGCGAGGATTTCTGCGGCACGGCGTATACCGCCTGCGCTTTTGTCCGCCGCCACAAAGAGAATATTGCCTGCGGCGTCGATATCGACCCCGAGGTGCTGGCCTGGGGCCGGGAGCACAATGTTGCCGCCCTGAACGCCGCGCAGGGCGCCCGGCTGACGCTGTACGAAGCCGATGTGTGCACGATCGACACCGCCCCGGTGCAGGCGGTGCTGGCGATGAATTTCAGCTATTACCTGTTCCGCGAACGCCAGAATCTGCTCGATTATTTTCGCAACGTCCGCCGCGGCCTGGCAGACGACGGCGTGTTCTTCCTCGACGCCTACGGCGGCTACGAAGCGCACATGGACATCACCGAAAAGCGCAAGTGCAACGGCTTCACGTATGTCTGGGAGCAGGCCGAATTCAATCCCATCGACCATTGCCTCCAGTGTTACATCCATTTCCGCTTCAAGGACGGATCGCGTCTCGAACGCGCTTTCAGCTACGACTGGCGCTTGTGGACGCTGCCTGAACTGCAGGAAATCCTCCACGCCGCGGGTTTCTCCGAGGTCACGGTGTATTGGGAGGGGACGGACGAGGAAAGCGGCGAGGGCGACGGCATCTTCACCCCGGCGACTCGCGGCGACGCCGATGCCGGCTGGGTGTGCTACCTGACCGCCTATAACTGAAACAGCGTATCCAGGTAACGGTCGAGCCCGCTGTAATCGGCCGTTTCGGCGGCCTTGAAGCCGCTGGTATTGAGTTCGTTCAACACCGAAAAATCAGCGCTTTCCTCGTTCAGTTCGAGCAGCGCCTGGCGGATTTGCTCTACCACATCCGGCGCCAGGTGGTTACCGGCGTTGATCGTCATGCCGGGCATCGCATCGCTTTCGGCGATGGCATGGAGGTTCGGGTAACGTTCGGCCAGCCAGATGGGGGCGATCGCTGCGTCGGCCTCCAGTGAAAACACCATTTCGACCGCGTCGAGCCAGGATTTGGCACTCGACGTGATCTGCGGTTGCGACATCGGATTGGTGAACCAGCGGCTCAGGATCTGGTGCCCGAGGCTGGGGGCCGGCAGACTGGCGACCGGCCGGCCGATCAGATCGTTGAGGCGATTGATTTCGGGATCAGCGGCGAGCAGAAAATATCTGACCTCTTCCGCCGCCCGGGCCAGCGGCTGCATCGACTCACGCCGAATGTGCAACGCCGTGATATGTGCGTCGTCGAGGCTCAGGTCATAGCGCCGGCCGGCGCGGATTTCCAACCAATAATGATGAAAGTCGCGGGGCGTGACGAGCACGATCTGCTGCCCCGTCCGGCGCACCAGGTAGTCAGCCAGCGGCTGATGCACAGCGAGCGACTGGTCGGGCGGGTAGACGGGCTGGACGAGCATCTGCAAACCGGCCGCGAAGACCGCGGCGGGGGCCGCCAGCCCCATGCCGAGAATCAGACTGAATCGATTCGTGTTGCTTCTCATTATGATCACCTCGCCGATCCGATAGGGAGAGCGTCTGCCGGCGGCCGGGTCGATTATCCGGCGATGGTCAACGACAAACGCTGCCCCGCGATCTCGCATACCAACCGCCGTTCGGCCGCCGGCAGGTCGATGACCGCGATGCCGTGAATCAGGTCATCGCCGCAACGGCATGCTTCGATGACCGTCCCACATGGCTCGCCGTCGGCCTCCACGATGGCGACACCCGGCGGCGGCGGGTCGCTGCCCTGCATGGTAAAACGAAACGCGCTTTTTTTCACGCGGCCCAAATGATGGGTGCGGGCGATGATTTCCTGCCCGGGGTAACAACCCTTGCCGAAATCGACCGCGCCGAACGCCTCCAGGCCGAGCATCTGGGGCAGATATCGGCCGCTGAGCGGGGCGCTGAGCCAGACCACGCCAGCGGCAATATCGGCGCACCGCCAGTCTCTGAGCGCCGTGTCGTCGCTGGCGGCCGGCCGCCAGGCGATCGCCCGCCGGCGGTCCCAAGGCAGGGCAACGCCCTGCTCGGGCCCATCGCCGGCGAGCCGGATACCGGCCGGCGGCACCGGATCTTCAGCGATCGCCAACGCCTCGCGCAGGATATAGCGGCGCAACTCGCCGGCGACGGCAGCGGCGAGGCTGGTGTGTAAGATCAGGTCCACGTGTTCGGTGTGGCGCACCACAAGCACGACGGCGACGACGCGGCCTTTGATATTGCACCAGCAGCCGAGGCGCGCCTCGCCGGCGGCCAGCGCCGTGACCGGACAGCTCAACAACCGGTCGAGCCAAGCCGCCGCCCCTTTGCCGGTGACATGTAACGCCCGCAAATGGTCGAGGGCGACGATCCCGGAATCCTGCAGGGTATTGTCGGTCATTGCGCGGTCGTCGATAGGGCCATCCCGATAGGATATACAATAGTGAACTCCATGGACCACCGGCATACCGAAAACGCACCGGCTACCGAGAAGATCGACGTGCCGCATCCAGCCACGAACGCTTCGCCGCCGCGCGCCGGCCGTCGGGTCGACACCAGCGATCAAGTCGAGGATGCCGCCGACCGTGAAATCGGCGGCCGAAACGGTCCTGAACCGACCCGCTTCGGCGATTGGGAGAAAAACGGCCGCTGTATCGATTTTTAATTCGTTGCCCCCATCCCGACTCTCCCCCGCACGCGGGGGAGGGGGCAGAACTGCATTCTCCCCCGCACGCGGGGGCAGGACTGGATACTCCCCCGCGAGCAGGGGAGGGAGCAGAACTGGATACTCCATCGCACGCGGGTGAGAGGAACTGCATTCTCCCCACACGCGGGAGGGGGGAGTAGAGCTGGATTCTCTCCCGAACGCGTGGTGGGCAGAATTGGATTCTCCTCCGCACACGGGGGGCAGAACTGGATTCTCTCCCGCACGCGGGGGAGAAGTGGTGATATCACTTACGCTAAATGAAGCAAAATGAAACTCGTACCGGTCCTTATGTCGGCTCTGCGCCAATCAAGCCCCACCGTTGACCGCCGGCCGGTGCCGCTTTACTGAAATTTTCGTATCGAGAGGTGAACGAGACGATGAACCCATCTATCCCCGCGCCGCGCCCGCGCTCGCCGCATTTGCAGATTTATCGGCCGCAGTGGTCCTCGGTGTTGTCCATCACCCATCGTTTGAGCGGTGTGCTTTTGGTATTGCTGCTCGTCGCCTGGCTGTGGTGGCTGATGGCGCTGGCCGATGGCCCTGACCGCCACGCCGATTTCATGGCGCTGGCGGGCACGGCACCGCTGCGGGTGCTGTGGGGGTTGTTGGCTTGGGCCTTGTTCTTTCACCTGTTCAACGGCATCCGGCACCTGTTGTGGGATGCCGGTTGGCTGTTGGAGTTGCCCGCGGCGCGCCGCTCCGGCTATCTCGTGGTGCTCGCCGCGACGCTGGCGGCGGCCTGGTATTGGAGGGCTTTGGCATGAACCCGGCCGGAACGATGCAACATCCGCTCAAGTCGGCGAGCCATCTGGGTAGCGCTCATGACGGTGCGGCGCACTGGTGGCAACAACGCTTAACGGCCATCGCGCTTTTGCCGCTGACTTTGTGGCTGCTCACCGCGCTGCCGGTGATCGCCGCCGGCGGCTACCGGGCGAGCGTCGAGTGGCTCGCGGCCCCGTGGAACGCCGTTTTCGCCGTATTGACGACGATGCTGATGATCCACCATGCGGTGCTTGGCTTGCAGGTGGTGATCGAGGATTACGTCGGCCGCCGCGCTCTGGCGATGGTGCTGCTGATTGCGTTGCGCCTGGCCGGGTGGCTCGCCGCCGCCGCCGGGGTGGTGTTCATCGCCCTGATCGTGCTGGGGACGAAATCATGAGCCCGGCTTACCGGACCATCACCCATGAGTACGACGTCGTCGTCGTCGGCGCCGGCGGCGCCGGCCTGCGGGCGACGATGGGGCTGGCCGCCAAGGGACTGAAAACCGCCTGTGTGACGAAGGTCTTCCCCACGCGCAGCCACACGGTCGCGGCGCAGGGCGGCATGAGCGCCGCGCTCGGCAACATGGGCGAGGACGATTGGCGCTGGCACATGTACGACACGATCAAAGGTTCGGACTGGCTCGGCGACCAGGACGCGATCGAATATATGTGCCGCGAGGCGGTCCCGGCGGTGATCGAACTCGAGCACTTCGGCGTGCCGTTCTCGCGCACCGCCGACGGTCGGATCTATCAACGCCCGTTCGGCGGCATGACGACCCATTTCGGCGAAGGCACCGCCCAGCGCACCTGCGCCGCCGCCGACCGCACCGGGCACGCCATTTTGCACACCCTGTACCAGCAATCGCTGAAATACGACGCGACGTTTTTCATCGAGTACTTCGCCCTCGATCTCATATTCGATGACGATGGTGTCTGCCGCGGCGTCGTCGCCTGGGATCTGGCCGACGGCGCGTTGCACGTTTTCAAGGCGAAAGGCGTGGTGCTGGCCACTGGCGGCTATGGCCGGACCTATTTTTCCTGCACTTCAGCGCACACTTGCACTGGCGACGGCAATGCGCTGGTGCTGCGTGCCGGGCTGGCCTTGCAGGACATGGAATTCATCCAGTTTCATCCGACCGGAGTCTACGGCGCCGGAATGCTGATCACCGAGGGGGTGCGCGGCGAAGGCGGGTACCTGACCAATGCCGCCGGCGAACGGTTCATGGAACGTTATGCGCCGAACGCCAAGGATCTCGCTTCGCGCGACGTCGTCAGCCGGGCGATGACCATCGAAATCCGTGAAGGGCGGGGCGTCGGCAAGGACCACGATCACCTCCATCTCAACTTGCAGCACCTCGGGTCGGAAGTGATCGCCGAACGTCTGCCGGGCATTGCCGAGACGGCGCGCATATTCGCCGGCGTCGATGTCAGCCGCGAGCCGATTCCGGTGCTGCCGACGGTGCATTACAACATGGGCGGTATTCCGACCAATTACCACGGCGAAGTCGTACAGCTCAAGGACGGCGACCCCGATGCCGTGGTCCGCGGACTATATGCCATCGGCGAAGCGGCTTGTGTCTCGGTGCACGGCGCCAACCGCCTGGGTTCCAATTCGCTGCTCGATATCGTCGTTTTCGGCCGCGCGGTCGCCGAGCGCTGTGCTGCGACGATCGACCCCAAGGCGCGCCATCCGGATTTGCCGTCCGGCGCCGTCGAGCGGGTGATCGCCGATTTCGACGCCATCCGCAACGCCGCCGGCGACATTGCGACGGCTGAACTGCGCGACCGGATGCAGCGCACCATGCAGCTCGACGCCGCGGTGTTCCGCTCCGCCGATTCGCTGGCCGCAGGCTGCGACAAAATTTCGGCCCTGTACCGCGATTTCAACCGGATCAAGGTCAGCGACCGATCGTTGATCTGGAACAGCGATCTGGTCGAGACGCTCGAGCTGCGCAACCTGCTGGGCAACGCCCTGACTGCCATCTACGCCGCGCACAACCGGACCGAAAGCCGTGGCGCTCACGCTCGCGAAGATTATCCTGAACGCGACGACGCGAACTGGCTCAAGCACACGCTGATCAAGGTGAACGCCGGGGGGCAAACCGAAATCGCCTACCGCCCGGTTCATCTCAATACGCTGACCGCCGACGTCGAAACGGTGCCGCCGAAAAAGCGGGTTTATTAAGGGCGGAAACTCTGATGACTCGAAATGGAAACCGTCATGGCTGAATTTCTACTGCCGAAAAACTCACGGCCGATAAAAGGCAAGGAACATCCAGCGCCGCCGGACGCCGCGACCTTGAAGACGTTCAAGATCTACCGCTACGATCCGGACGGCGGAGCGAATCCGCAGATCGATACCTATCAGGTCGATACCGCCCAGTGCGGGCCGATGGTGCTCGATGCGCTGATCAAGATCAAGAACGAAACGGATCCGACGCTGACCTTTCGCCGCTCGTGCCGCGAGGGCATCTGCGGGTCGTGCGCGATGAACATCGACGGCACCAATACCCTGGCCTGCACCAAAAGCCTCGGCGAGATCAAAGGCGCGGTCAAGATTTATCCTTTGCCGCACCTGCCGGTGGTCAAGGATCTGGTGCCCGATCTTTCGCACTTCTACGCCCAGTATGCCGCGATCCGCCCCTGGCTCAGAACGGCCAGCGCTCCGCCGCCGGACCGCGAACGCTTGCAGTCGCCTGGCGAGCGCGCCAAGCTCGACGGTCTGTACGAGTGCATTCTGTGCGCTTGCTGCTCGACCTCGTGCCCGAGTTACTGGTGGAACGGCGATCGCTATCTCGGCCCGGCGATCCTGTTGCAGGCCTATCGCTGGATCGCCGATTCGCGCGACGAGGCGACCGGCGAGCGTCTCGATGCACTCGAAGATCCGTTCCGCCTGTATCGCTGCCACACGATCATGAACTGCACGCAGACTTGCCCGAAAAGCTTGAACCCGGCAAAGGCGATCGCCTGCATCAAGCAGAAGATCATCGAGCGGAAAATCGCTTAAGCCCACCCCGTGGACGATGCCGAACAGTTGGAGCGCTTACGCCGCCTGCGCTGGCGGTGCCGGCGCGGCATGCGCGAACTCGACTTGCTGCTCGGCGGTTTCCTCGAAACGCAACACCGGGCGTGGAATGACGATCAATGGCGGCGTTTCGAAGCCTTGCTGGCGGTCGAAGACCATCTACTGTGGCGCTGGCTGATCGCCGGCGATCCCGTCCAAGACGGCGGCCTGGCCCCGCTGGTGGCGGCCATCCGTGATCCCGCTCACGATTGAATTACCGGCCACCGATCCGTTTCGCCTCGGGCGCTGGTTGGCCGTCCCGCTCACCGCGTTGCCGCTGCCTTTCACCGCCATCCCGCTGCCGCTCGCTGCCCTACTCGTAGCGGCGAGCGGCGTGTGGGTCGTCGCGGCGGCACGGCGGGCGAGGGCGGCACTGCGCTGGCAGCGGTTGGTGCTCAATTCTGCTGGACGGGCCGTGCTCGTCGCCCGCCAGGGTGGTCATGAATGCACGGCCCAGATTGGTCGGATCGTGCTGGTGGGCCATCTTGTGGCCATCATTGCCTTGCGCCTCGAAACGCCACAAGCGACGACACAGGTGCTCTACCTGCCGGCATCCACCCTTCCGGCCGACGCTTTACGGCGGCTGCGGGTTTTGCGTCAGACCTGAACGGCAACGCCGCATCCCCCGATCACCCGTCCATCTCATTGGGCGAGCACTATTCGTGACTGAATCGTCCCGGTCCCGAATCCTCGCATTCCGGCCGGACGCGCCCGCGGCAGCGGAGGTAAAAGGGCTCCCCCCGGAACATCGCATCTCCGCGACGGGGACGGGGTCGACGGTCTGCCATTTGAAAAAAAACGTTCAAAAAGCTTGACAAAGCCCAATTTGTAATTTATATTGCAAATATGGACCGAAATCTGGACGATCTAGGAACGCTGAATGCGCTGGCCGGCGCGGCTGTCAGGATATTCCGGCCGCTGGTCAGAATCCTGCTCAGTCACGGCGTTTCTTTCAAGACTTGCTCGGATTGGTTGCGCTGGTGTTATGCCGATGTCGCCGCCCGGGAATTCGCCATCCCCGGCCGGAAACAGAGCAAATCGCGGGTCGCGGTCCTGACCGGCCTGACCCGCCCCGATGTCGATCGCGTCCTGGCGATGCCGCCGCCGCACCACCGAGTCCAGGATGAACATTACAACCGGGCGGCGCGGGTGCTGACCGCCTGGGCCTACGAGGCCGATTTCCTGGATGCCGACGGGCGGCCGATGACCCTGCCGTTCGACGCAGTGGATGGTGATGCCAGTTTTTCCTCGCTGGTCAACCGTTTCAGCGGCGGCGCGCCGCCGCGCGCCGTGCTCGACGATTTGCTGGACAACCAGGCGGTGACGATCGACGCCGCGCGCAATGTCACCTTGCAGCGCGCCAACTACGTGACCGGGGACAAAAAAATGGACGAGCACGCCGCGGTGATGGGCGATTCCTGCGGTCGCCTGCTGCACACCATCGGCCACAACATCGCCGACGGCCGGCACGACAAGCATCTGCAACTGATGGTCTATCACCGGGCGATCCCGGCGGAAAAACTGCCCGAAGTCCGCCGCTATCTCGAAAATCAGGGCAGGGATATGGTGCGCACCTGTGATCGTTGGTTGCATCGACGTTTCGCTGACACCAGCGGTAGACAGAACGACGACGTGTGCACCAGCGGGTTAGGTATTTATTATTTTCAGGAACCCGTAACGGGCAAATGACATTTTAACCGAGCATCTCTATCATTTTGGCCAGTCAACCTCAAGGAGCAGTGGAAATGAGAGTAGTTTTCAGTCACTTTCGTCTGATCGGTGGACGAGTGTTACAGGCCGCTTGTCTTGCGGCGTTGATCAACGTCCCCGCCCAGGCGGTGAGTATTACGCGCAGCATGACCGGGGCTTGGAATCTGCCGGATCAAGCGGCCCATGGCATGATCATTACCGTCGGCACCAATGCCCACGGCGAAAGAAACATGGTTGTCTTTTTGGCAACTTACGCTGATGATGGACAAACGGCCTGGTTCACCGCGGTCGGCGGCGTGCAAGGCGATACTTTTAACGGCAGTTTATCCCGCGTCGCGGGTCCAACTTTTCTCGCGCCCAACGACACGCCGTTCACGATCGAGCAGGTCGGCACCATGTCGATCACCTTTAGCGATTGCAACAACGGTCAAGCCAATTTCATAACGCCCAACGAAGTGGTTGGTACCGGCGGTTTTCGCATCGCTCGAATCAGCGGTTTGTTCAACGACAACTGCTCCGGTGGCGTATCCGATGATTTCCCGACCAGCGGTGCCATTTCCGCATTCACGCTGTTTCTGAACAATACCGGCGTCGATCCCGATGCCAGCGGCCGCGCCGAGTTCGAGGAACAACCAGGCCTTACGGAATTTGCGGTCGAGGTCGAGGATCTCGACGCCGGGGCGTATGACCTTGAAGTCGGCGGTATCGTGCGGGCCGTGATCGATGTCGTCCCGGATCAGAACGGCGGCACTCAAGGCGAAGTCGAATTCCGCTCGCCGGCCGAGCCCGGCAAGCTGCTGCTCGATTTCGATCCCCGAGACCAGTTGATCGAAATCGTACAGAACGGCGTGGTGTTCTTGAATGGAAACGCTCCCGCCGGCAGTCCGCCGCCGCCACCGCCCGGTGCCATGCCGCCGCCATTCGGTCACTCCGAAATCGAGGTCTCGCTGATCAACGACGGCGTGTTTCCGGCTGCTTCCGGCAAAGCCGAACTCGAACAGCGCCCGATGCGGGTCGATTTCAAAATCGAGCTCGAAGACGTTCCGCCGGGCGATTACGTCCTGCTCGTCGCCGGCGTCGAGCGTGGTGTGCTCAACGTCGTCGATACCCCATCCGGCCCGGAAGGCGAACTTGAATATCGTTTTCCCGAATCGCCCGGCAAGCTGTTGCTCGATTTCGATCCGCTCGGCCAGACCATCGCGATTCAGGATCTCGCGGCGCTGCAAATCATGCACGTCGACTTCCCCACTGCCGGGAATGGCAATGGCGACGATGAAGGCGACGACGATGAAGGCGATGATGACAACGGCGATGACGAAGGCGACGATGATAACGGTGATGATGGCGATGACGAGGGCGACGATGATAACGGCGGCGACGGCAATGGCGCCCCCGGTGGTGAACTGACCATCACCGTCGGCCTCGACAATGTCGGTCCGGACCCGGATGCCAGCGGCAGTGCCGAATTCGAACAGCGCCCGAATCGTACCGATTTCAACGTTGAAGTCGAAGATCTCGATGACGGCATGTATGAACTGCAAGTCGGCGGCGCCGCAGTAGCGATGATCATGGTCAACGACGACGAAGGTGAAGTCGAGTTCCGCGACCCGGCTGAACCGGGTCACATGCCGCTCGATTTCGACCCACTTGGTCAACAGATCGATGTCGTACAAAACGGCACGGTGTTCCTCAGCGCCGTGTTACCGGGCAATTGAACCGGTAGGACGAACCACGACCGGCATCGTATCCCTAACAGGTTGTTGAAAAACGCCATCCTGGCGTTTTTCAACGTCGCTTGCGAAAGGCGCGACTTTCGCTGCGCTCCCGAAATCAGCCGCTAAGGAGCGCCTGATTTCGCCGGGCCATCCGTGGCCCGGATTAGCAGGCTGTTTTTCAGCAGCCTGTTAAAGGAACGTTTCGCCAGCCTCCGCCAGGCGCGAAACATCGGCCACGGAAGGTCACCCCGCACCCGTTCGCTCCAGGGAAGGAGCGGACGGGTTTTTTTATGCATGCCGGACCGCTGCTACAATGCCGCCCTTGATCCGCCGGTGCGCCGGGCGGGTCATGTGTGATACTTGCGAATGGACCGATGATGTTAAGAGCTACTACTGCCCTTGTATTCCTTTTTCTCGTACCGTCCGCGCTGGGGGGCCAAGATACGGCCGCCGATTGCGTTGCGCTCGAGGATCCGGCCTTGCGCCTGGCCTGTTATGACCGGTTATTCGACCGCCAGAGCGCGGCGTCACCGGCGCGCGAAGCAGATGGCGGCAATGGAACTGCTGCCGCCGCAACTGGCGAATGGCTGCCGGATACCACCGATTTCCCGCGGCTGATCGCCGATCCCAAGGAACAGCAGTTTTTCTTTTCCTTCGGCAATCTCGATTTTCCGGCCGTGCGCGGCGATATCGCCGCCTCGCTGGTCGGCTTTGGCGACCGCCTCGGCCTGTACCGCTTCGCGCCCGCCGCTGACGGTGCCTATTGGCAGATCAACGCCGTCGGTGGCCTGTTCGCGCAGTTCGATATCGACGATTTCAACGACAGCGACAACGGCGGCGATCTGCTCAACGCCGATTACACCGTCGGCGTTGCGGCGTTGCGTATCTCAGGCCCCCACGCTCTGCGCTTGAAGCTGTTCCACGAAAGTACCCACCTCGGCGATGAGTTGCTGATCGAAGATCCCGAATTTCAACTGCGCCGCTTGAATTATTCCTACGAAGCGCTCGATGCCCTCTATGCCTACACCAGCGGGCCATGGCGGGCTTACGGCGGCGGCCGCGTCCACCTCCGGCGCGATCCCGAAGGCGTCCAGCGCTGGCAGCTCAACGCCGGCCTCGAATATCGCGGCGCCATGCCGCTCATTTTCGCCGCCTACCCGGTCGCCGGCTTTGACCTGCGCGCCTGGAACCAGAACGACTGGGATCCAACGATCAGCCTCAAAGGCGGCGTCGAATGGCGCGGCAAGGACACCGACCGCTATCTACGCCTGCTCGTCGAGTACCTCGACGGCCCTTCGCCCTTCGGGCAGTTCTTCAGCGACAACCTCGACTACCTGGGCGCCGGCCTGTATTTCGGCTTCTGACCATCTCCCCCGTCCTGCGCTACAATGCGCCCCCGACCCGGAGAGGTGCCAGAGCGGTCGAATGGGCCGGACTCGAAATCCGGTGTACGGCTTGCCGTACCGTGGGTTCGAATCCCACCCTCTCCGCCACCCACAAAAAAGGCAGGATGCCTCGTTAACGCCCTGCACGCGCCCTCCGGGCAGTCGGCCAGGCCATCGGTTACAATCACCGCCCGGCGGCCTTCGCCGGTCGCTCCGCGGTGCGGCGCTCGTGAACCCCGTCAGGCCCGGAAGGGAGCAGCGGCAGCGGGCATCGCAGGCGCCGGAATCCGGCGGGCGGAGGTTGCCCTTTGTTCGACTGCCCGTCACCCCGCACGATGAGCTATACCGTATTGGCCCGCCGCTGGCGCCCACGCCGTTTCGCCGACCTCGTCGGCCAGGAGCACGTCGTCCAGGCGCTGACTAATGGTCTGGCGCAGGGCCGCCTGCACCACGCCTTTTTGTTTACCGGCACCCGCGGTGTCGGCAAGACGACCATCGCCCGCATCCTGACCAAGTCATTGAACTGCGAGCAGGGCGTCAGCGCCGAACCGTGCGGCGAGTGCGCGACGTGCAAGGACATCGACAGTGGCCGATTCGTCGATCTGCTGGAGATCGACGCGGCTTCGCGGACCAAAGTCGAGGACACCCGCGAGATCCTCGACAATGTGCCGTATATGCCGGTCCGCGGCCGCTACAAGGTGTATCTGATCGACGAAGTCCACATGCTGTCGGCGAGCAGCTTCAACGCCCTGTTGAAAACCCTCGAAGAGCCGCCGGAGCACGTCAAGTTCCTGCTCGCCACGACCGATCCGGAGAAGATTCCGGTGACGATCCTGTCGCGTTGCCTGCGCTTCAATCTGCGCCGCATGCGGCCCGAGGAAATCTCGGACTATCTCGAAAAAATGCTGGCGGCCGCCGAAATCGAACACGATGCCGCCGCCCTGGCGCTGATCGCCCGCGCCGCGGATGGCAGTATGCGCGACGCGCTCAGTCTGCTCGATCAGGCCCTGGCCTTCGGCAACGGCGCGCTCAGGGAGGCGGAAACCCGCGAGATGCTCGGCATGGTCGAACAACGTCATCTGGAGCGTCTGCTCGCGGCGCTGGCCAGCGGTGACGGCGGCGCGTTGCTGGCAGTCGCCGGTGAGTTGTGGCAGATGGGTCTGCCGCCCGAGCGCCTGCTGGCGCAGTTGCTGCAAGTGCTGCACCGGATCGCGGTCCTGCAGCAAATTCCGGCGCATACCGATCCGGCGAACGCGGAAGATGACGCGGCGCGTGCGGTGCAGCACAGTTTCGACGCCGAGTCCATCCAGTTGTACTACCAGATCGTGTTACACGGCATCCGCGATCTGGCGATCGCCCCGGATGCCCGGATCGCGCTGGAGATGACCCTGCTGCGCCTGCTGGCTTTCACCCCCGAGGAGATGCCGGCGACCAGCCCCGGGGTCGAGGACGAACCTGCGGCCGCTCCGGTGGCCGTGGCGGGCCCCCGGCCGGCAACTTCGCCGCCCCCCAGTACGCCACCCAGCCCGGCATCCAGCGCCGGCGGCGTGGCCGAACCGGCCGGCGCGGCCGCCGGTCAAAACCCCTCGGCGGCGGAGTGTCCGACGGCGGAGAACTGGCCCGAGTGGCTTGCCCGCCTCGAACTCGAACCGATCACCCGCGAATACGCCGCCCACCTGGCGCTGAGTGGATACGATGGCGGCGCGCTGTGGCGCTTTACAATCCACCGCGAGTCGGCGTATCTCGATACCGAGCGCCAACGCGCCGCGCTGGGCACGGCGCTCAGCCGCCATTTTGGCCGCCCGGTCGAGGTCCGGGTCGAGACCGCCGACGGGCCGCTGGAGACCCACGCCCGGCGGCGGCGTGCCGCCGCCGATGCCGCCCAGGAAAACGCCGAACGGGCGATCGGCAGCGATCCTTTGGTACGCGCATTACAACAAGAACTCGGGGCTCGGATCGTACCCGGTTCGACCCGTCCCGTCGCGCCCTAAGCGCTCTTCCACTCCTTCAGGTCGTCATATGAAAAACAGTCTGGCCGGTTTGCTGCAGCAAGCCCAGAAAATGCAGGAACAATTGCAATCGGCGCAAGCCGAACTGAAACAAATCGAAGTCACCGGCGAGGCCGGCGGCGGTTTGGTCAAGGTCACGATGAACGGCCACCATCAGGTGCGGAGCGTGACGATCGTCCCGTCGCTGCTCGCCGACGGCGACGCCGAATTGCTCGCCGACCTGACCGCCGCCGCGGTCAACGATGCGGTGCGCCGGGTGAGCGAGGTGGGCGCCGAGAAAATGTCCGGTCTGACCGGCGGGCTGAACCTGCCGGCCGGGTTTCCGAAAATTTTCTAATCTTTCCAAAGCGCGCGGCGGTGATGAACGACGATCTGTTGTTTAGGTTGATCGACAGCCTGCGCGTGCTCCCCGGCGTCGGCCCGCGCAGCGCCCAGCGTATGGCCCTGCACCTGCTCGAACGCGATCGGGCCGGCGGGCGCAAACTGGCCGCCGATCTGACTTTGGCGCTTGACCGCATCGGTCACTGCGCGACCTGCCGCAATTTCACCGCCCAGGAACTGTGCGCTCTGTGCCGCAACCCCCGCCGCGACGACGGCCTGCTGTGCGTGGTCGAAACCCCGGCCGACGTGCTGGCGATCGAGCAGGCCGGGGTCTTTACCGGCCGTTACTTCGTCCTCCTCGGTCGCCTTTCGCCGCTCGACGGTATCGGTCCGGAGGATCTCGGCCTCGACCTGCTGGAAAAACGCCTGGCCGACGGCAACCTCCGCGAATTGGTGGTCGCCACCAATGCCACCGTCGAGGGCGAGGCCACCGCCTGGTACCTGAACGAAATGGCCCACCGTCATGGTCTTCTGGTCAGCAGGATCGCCCACGGCGTACCACTGGGCGGTGAGTTGGAGCAGATCGACCGTTCAACGTTATCGCTGGCCTTCACGCAGCGCCAGCCGCTCGGAAAATAACTGCCGCCGTCCCCAGCGGGCGGCACGGTACACTGGAGATCCTGAACCGAAGACGAGTCAGACATGCCGGAAGAACAACGTTCAGGTGAGGTTTACCGGCCGAGTGGCGATTGGACGCTGGCCCGGATCCCGCCCGACGCGCCACCACCCGCCTGGCGCAGCGGTGGCGAAGGCGGTGTCCACGAAGTGATGCCGGCACACTTTACACGCCTCGATTTTTCCGGGCTCGGCAGGCTCGATAGCGCCGGCGCCGTTCGCTTGTTACAAATGCTGCCGAGCAGCGCACTGGAAGCAGTGAGCGAACATATCGAGCACATCGCCCCCCGGCAACTCGCCTTTGTCGAAGCGGTGGCTCGTGCATTGCACGCTGGTTGCCCGCCGCGCCGGCATCCGCCGAGCCTTTATGCGCTGATGGAACGTACCGGGCGCTGGATGGTCGCCGCCTGGCAGCCCGGGATTTTGCTTCTCAGTTTTGTCGGCCAGGTATTGATTACGTTTGTCCGTGTCGTGGTTCACCCGGCGCGCCTGCGCTTTACTTCCGTCGTCTATCACATGGAAGCGGTGGGGCTCGATGCAGTGCCGATCGTCTCGACGTTGAGTTTCATGGTCGGCGCGGTGGTCGCCTTTCTCGGCGCGACGATATTGAAAGATTACGGCGCCGAGGTGTTCACCGTCCAATTGGTGTCGTATTCATTCCTCCGCGAATTCGGCATCGTGCTGAGCGCCATTTTGCTCGCCGGCCGATCGGGCAGCGCCTTTACGGCGCAGATCGGGGCGATGAAAAGCAACGAGGAAATCGACGCGCTGCGCACGATCGGCGTCGATCCGGTCGAAGTGCTGGTCGTGCCGCGCCTGATTGCCATGCTGATCATGCTGCCTATCCTGACGCTGCTGGCGATGATCATGGGTATCGCCGGCGGCGCTCTGGCGTTGATCGGTACGATAGACCTGACGCCCGGCGCTTTTACCGCCCGCTTGCAGGAAACCACCGAGCTGCGGCATTTCTGGGTGGGTATCAGCAAGTCGCCGGTGTTCGCCTATATCATCGCCACGGTCGGTTGCCTGGAAGGATTGAAAGTCTCGGGCAGCGCCGAATCGGTCGGCCGCCATACCACATCGTCAGTCGTGCAATCGATCTTTCTGGTGATCATTTTCGACGCTTTGTTCGCGGTTTATTTTATCGAGGTCGGTTTGTGAACGAAGCGGAGATGGTGATCGACGTCCGCGGGCTCGTCAATCGCTTTGCCGATGTCGTAGTCCACGATGGCGTCGATTTGCAGGTCAAGCGCGGCGAAATTCTCGGCGTCGTCGGCGGTTCCGGCGCCGGCAAATCGGTGCTGTTGCGCTCGATCGTCGGTTTGCAGCCTTTCGCCGCCGGTGAAGTCACCGTACTCGGTCACCGTGTCAGCCGCGAAATCGACACCGATCCCGAGCTGCAACGCCGGGTCGGCGTCATGTTCCAGGACGGGGCTTTGTTCTCCTCCCTGACCGTGATCGAAAACGTGATGTTCGCGATCCGCGAGCATTATCCGCTGGATGAGGTTTTTCTCGCCGAACTGGCGCACGTCAAGATCGTGATGGCCGGTCTCGATTCCTGTGACGCCCATTTATATCCCCGCGAACTGTCCGGCGGCATGCGCAAGCGGGCCGGGCTGGCCCGCGCCTTGGCGCTCGACCCTGAACTGTTGTTTCTCGACGAACCGACCTCAGGGCTCGACCCGATCACCGCCGCGGCCTTCGACCGGCTGCTGGTCACCTTGCGCGACGCCCTGGATCTCACCGTGTTTCTCGTGACCCACGACCTCGATACCTTGTACCGCACCTGCGATCGGGTCGCGGTGCTGGCCGACAAACGGGTACTGGCGGTCGCGCCGCTGGCCGACATCGCGGCTTTCGATCATCCGTGGGTCCACGCCTATTTTCAAGGCCCGCGCGGCCGGGCCGCCAGGAAAAACCGCCGGTGAACGGCGATCGGCATCCCGTGCGAGTGCCTGGCGACCGATTGTTGGGCGACCGACTGGACGGCGCGCCCGCGGTCGTAGACAATGTCAGACGATGGAAACGCGGGCCCATTTCGTTCTGATCGGTGCCTTCACGCTGGCGGCGATGGCCGGCGGCCTGCTGTTCATTTTCTGGCTGGCCAAATTTTCACAGCAGGAATACACCTTTTACGACGTGATCTTCGACGAGCCGGTCACCGGCCTGACCCGCGGCGGCGCGGTGCAGTACAACGGCATCCAGATCGGCGACGTCAGCAGCCTGCGCTTGGCGCCGAACGACCCGGGCCGGGTCATCGCCCGTATCCAGGTGGTCAGCGATACGCCGGTCAAGACCGATACCCGGGCCCAACTGGGCTTCATGGGGTTGACCGGCGTGTCATTCATCCAGCTCCGCGGCGGCAGCGCCACGAGTCCATTGTTGACGCCGCGCGAGGGCGAGGACGTGGCGGTTTTGCACGCCGATGTCTCCGGCCTGCAACAACTGATCGAAAGCGGCGGCGACGTGTTCGCCAAAATCAACGAACTGGTATTGCGCGTCAATCGGGTATTCGCCGACGAAAACATCATGCTGCTCAGCGCCTCGATGAGCCATATCGAGCAGCTCACCGCGGCGCTGGCCGGCGAACGCGACCATTTCCGCGAAATCATGACCGGCCTGGCGGCCGCCGGCAGCCGGCTCGACACGCTGTTTCAACATTTCGATGAAGCGGCGCTCCAAGTCAGACGCAGTGCCGCCGGCGTTGGTGATGCGGTTGAACGTGACTTGCCCGGGCTGCTCACCGAAGCCCGCGGCACGGCGACCGAGTTGCACCGTTTCAGCCGCGAGTTGGCCGATTGGCTCGAACACAGCCGGCCGCATTTCGAACGTTTCGCAGCGCGCGGCCTCGACGAAGTGACCGCGACGATGGTGGCGATTCAACAATTGGCCGCAGCGCTCGAGAACCTGGCGCGCCGCCTCGAAGACAGCCCGGCCGGGGCGCTGTTCAGCGGTGCTCAGGGCCGTGAATACCGCGGTGAGGGGGATCGATGAACGATCGTTGTATGTTAGTGATACCGGTGCTGCTGGCGCTCACCGGCTGCGCTTCGTTGTTACCGCCGCCGGCCGAGACCCGTGAATTCGCCTTGACACCGGCCGCCCCGGAACCCGGCGTCGCACCAATGCCGGTCCTCAACCTGACGGTCGCGATCGATGCGCCCTATGACGGCAACCGGCTGCTGGTCCGTGACCTGGGCGGCGAACTCAGGCCCTACGCCGGCGGTCGCTGGGCCGCACCGTTGAAGTCACTGCTGGCGGCGAGTTGGAGTTTCAGTCTCGAACGCGCCGCTATCGCGGGGCAGGTGCTAAGCGGTACGGCGCGCGGCGGCCATTACCCGTTGCTGGCCTTGCAGGTACGGGAGTTTTTCGCCGCCGCCGAAGCACAGCCGGCGGAAATCCGACTGAGTCTGGTCGCTGCCTATCAGGCCGATTCCGACGCCGCGCCCGAAGTCCGCACCTTCAGCGTCCGCCGCCCGGCCGATCTAGACGATATCGCCGCACTCGCCGCCGGTTTCGATGCGGCGAATCAGGCGCTGGTCAGCGAAGCTTTGCACTGGCTGAATGAGCTGAACCGGGGCGCAAGCAGGGGGCCTTAGCAGGCTGTTGAAAAACAACCTGTTAGAAAGCATTGACGGCGTATGAGCGGTTGATCGCGATCAATATGGCAACTGCGGAATTTGAACAAAGTGACGGTCTGTAGGTCCGAACATCCGGAAACCGAATGGCACGCCCCGCCGGTCGGTTTGTAATAGGGTAAAATGTGCATGATGCGCTTGATTTCGCACAGTTTTTTTGCTTTATTGCTGCTTGCCGGCCAGGGCCAGTGTTGTCTGGCCTCCGGCGTGGCCGGCGGGCCGCATGAGAGCACCGCCGCGACCGGCACCCACCCGGCGATGGCGGCGCACGCCGCGCATCATGCCGGCCGGCAGGGCGCCACCCCTCCCGCGCCCTGTTGCCTCGATACGGTGCCGTCGGCCGAGCCAGGCTGCGCGGCGTGCGCCGTGGCCCAAGCCCTCGATCTCGATGCATCGCTGAGCGCTGTGGTGCCGCTGTTCAAATCCGCGATCGGGCCGGCGGCTGACGTCAGCGTCTTACCGTTCGCCGCTCCCGCGGCGCTGATGTTCCCGGTCCATTCCACTCCACGACCGCTCCGCGCCCGGCACCGCCTTTTCTCGCGCCCGCGGGAATAGACCGCTCCTCTAACGCTTGACCGCGCGGCGGCCGATAGGCTGCCGCTGTTCACCTGTCCGCGTTGCGAGGAACGATCGCATGTTTTCAAAGCCTTATGACTGCCGCCGGCACCCCATCAGCCGGTGTTCCATCGGCCGCGTTTTGTGCGCCGGCGGCCTGTCGCTGGCCGGCTTGTTGGTGGCGCTTTCGGCCGCCGGCCGCGAGCCACTGCCGGAAAGCATTCCACTGACCTTGGAAATAGCACTGGCCGAAGCGCTTGCCAACAACCCGTCGCTCAACGACCTGGCGGCGCGCGTCGCGGCGGCTGAGGAGATCCCGGCGCAGGCCGGCAGCTTGCCCGATCCCAGGCTCAACGTCAACGGCCTGAATCTGCCGGTCAATACTTTCAATCTCGATCAGGAGGCGATGACCCAGATGCAGTTGGGCTTCAGCCAGACCATCCCGTTCCCCGGCAAACGTCGCTTACGGCGGGCCGCGGCGGCGCACAATGCCGAAGCCGCCGCCGAACGCTTGAGCGAAGCGCGGCTGGATCTGGTCCGCGAGGTCCGACGCACGTGGTGGGAGGCGGTCTATCTGGCCCGTTCACTCGACATCATCGAACGAAATCTCGTCTTGTTGGCGCAGTTCAACGAGATCGCGGCGACCAAATACCAGGTCGGAGACGGTTTGCAGCAGGACGTGTTGCTCGCCCAGCTCGAACGGACGCGCTTGCTACAAAGGCGCATCGAACTCGAAGGGCTGATCGATGCTCAGTGGTCGAAGCTGATGACCTTGCTCGCCTGGCCGCGCGACCGCCGCCCCCGGCTGCCGGACAATATCGAGCGTGACTTGCCGGAAATTCCCGGCATAGAAGTGTGGGCACGGCAGGCGCGGGCCGAACGGCCGGTGCTGGCCATGTTGCAGAGCCGCATCGCGGCGGCGCGCGCCAACCGCGAATTGGCCGAGAAATCCTATTACCCCGATTTGACTTTCAGCGCCAATTACGGTCTGCGCCAGGGCAACCCCATGGTCGTCAAGCGTGCCGATTTTCTGAGCCTGATGCTGAATTTCGAAATCCCATTGTTCGCCGGCAGCAAACAGGATCGGTTGGTGGCGCAAAAGCGCGCCGAGTTGACGGCCGAGGAGCAGGCGCTGCTCGACGCCATCAACCGCGTCGATGCCGAAGTCGAGACCGCCTGGTACGAGTATCAGAGCAACCGGCGGCAAAGCGATCTTTACGACCAGGGCATCCTGCCGCAGGCGCGCGAAACCGTCGCTTCGATGCTCGCCGGTTATCAGGTGAACAAGGTCGATTTTCTCAACCTTGTACAGGCCGAGATTTCGCTTTATAACTTCGAACAACAATCCTGGGGGGCGATGACTGCCGCCGCCAAGGCGCTGGCCGACCTCGAAACCGCCGCGGGCCGGGAGGGCGCCGGACAGGAGTCCAACGATGCAAACTAAAACACTGGCCGCTTACGGACTCATGCTGGCCATCGGCCTGACCGCCGGTTATTTCATTTCCACCCACCTCAGCGGGACGGCGGTCGAAGCGCCGGCCGGCACCGCTGCCAAGCCGCTCTATTACCGCCATCCAATGAACCCGGAGATCACCTCTAAAGTACCGGCCAAGGACGATATGGGCATGGACTATATTCCGGTCTATGCTTCCGCCGCCGCGCCCAGTGAAGAACTGGCCGGCACGGTGACGATCGATCCGGTCGTCGTCCAGAACATCGGGGTGCGCACGGCAGCGGTGAAAGTGAGCACATTGGCGGCCGATATTTTCACCGTCGGCCGGGTCGATTACGATGAAGAGAAACTCGCCCGCCTGCATCCCAAGGTCGAAGGTTGGGTCGAAGCGTTGTACATCGACCAGACCGGGCAGGAAATTGCCAAGGATGCGATATTGCTCGATCTTTATTCGCCCGAACTGGTCGTCAGCCAGGAAGAATACCTGCTTGCCTTGCGCAACCTTGCGACACTCGGTCAAAGCTCGTATGCCGAGATCAGGAAGGGAGCCGAAGACCTGGCGGCCAGCGCTCGGCAGCGCCTGCTGCTGCTCGATATGCCACCCCACCAACTGGCCGAGTTGGAGGAAAGCCGTCAGGTCAAACGCACTTTACACATCCATTCGCCGTTCGACGGCATTGTCGTCAAGGTCGGCGCGCGGGGCGGGCAATATGTCACTCCGCAGACCGAGCTGTATCAGCTCGCCGACCTGTCTACGGTCTGGGTCTACGTCGATGTTTACGAGCACGAAATGCCGTGGCTGGCGACCGGCGATGCGGCGACCATCCGTTTTGCCGGGATGCCGGGACGTGAATTCGACGGCCGGGTCGAGTTCGTTTATCCCTATCTCGAACAGAAGACCCGGACGCAGAAAGTGCGCCTGTCGTTTGCCAACCCCGATCGCCTGCTCAAGCCCGAAATGTACGGCGATGTGACGATCGCCACCCGCCGCCAGACCGAGGCGCTGGTCATCCCGCAGCAGGCGGTGATCCGTTCCGGGCGCCGCGACCAGGTGTTCGTCGTCCGCGCCCCCGGCAAGTTCGAACCGCGCGAGGTGACACTCGGCGTCGGCAGCAGCGGTATGGTGCAGGTGCTGGACGGCGTCGAAGCTGGCGATGAGGTGGTGGTCTCCGGTCAGTTTTTGATCGATTCCGAATCGAAATTGAACGAGGCGGCGAGCAAGTTCTCGGAACCGCCCGCCGCGGAGCACCACCATGGTTGAGAAGATCATCACCGGCGCCCTCGGCAACCGCCTGCTGGTGGCGATTTTCACCGGGCTGGCGATCGGTGCCGGTTTGTGGGCGATGCACACCACGCCGCTCGACGCGATCCCGGATCTGTCCGATGTGCAGGTCATTATTTTTACCGAGTACCCCGGCCAGGCGCCGCAGGTCGTCGAAGACCAGGTCACTTATCCGCTGACCACCGCAATGCTCGCCGTGCCGTTCGCCAAGGTCGTACGCGGCTATTCGTTCTTCGGTTTGTCGTTCGTCTACGTGCTCTTCGAGGACGGTACCGACATGTACTGGGCGCGTTCGCGAGTGCTCGAGTATCTGAACTTCGTCGGCGGCCAATTGCCGCGCGGCATTGCGCCGCAGCTCGGCCCGGATGCGACCGGGGTCGGTTGGATTTACGAATATGCGCTGGTCGATCGCAGCGGCGAACGCGATCTGGCCGAGCTGCGCACCCTGCAAGACTGGTATTTGCGTTATCAACTGCAAACCGTACCCGGGGTGGCTGAAGTCGCTTCGGTCGGCGGTTACGTCAAACAGTACCAGGTCGAGGTGAATCCCAACGCCCTGGCGGCCTACGGCATTCCGCTGGCGGCCGTCAAGATGGCGATCCAGCGATCGAACAACGATGTCGGCGGCCGCGTCGTCGAACTGGCGGAGACCGAGTACATGGTGCGCGGTCGCGGTTATATCCGCGGCATCGGCGACCTCGCCGTGGTCGTCATCGGCGTCGATGACAATGGAACGCCGATTTACCTACGCGACGTGGCCGATATCCATCTCGGTCCGGAACTTCGGCGCGGGGCGGCCGATTTCAACGGCGCAGGCGAAGTCGCCGGCGGTGTCGTGGTGATGCGCTACGGCGGCGATGCGTTGGCCACAATCGAAGCCGTGCGCACCAAACTCGAACAGTTGCAGTCAGGATTGCCCGCCGGAGTCGAGATCGTGCCGGTTTATGACCGTGGCGCCTTGATCGAGCGGGCGGTGGATAATCTCAAAGACAAACTCATCGAGGAATTCATCGTCGTCAGTCTGATCTCGATTCTGTTTCTACTCCACGTGCGCTCGGCACTGGTCGCGATTCTGACGCTGCCGATCGGTGTCCTTTTGGCATTGATCGTGATGCGCTGGCAGGGACTCAGCGCCAATATCATGTCGCTCGGCGGTATTGCGATCGCGATCGGCGCGATGGTCGATGGAGCGATCGTGATGATCGAAAATGCTCACAAACATCTGGAGCAGGCAACGCACGGCAAAAACGGCACTCTGTCTTCCGCCGAGCGCTGGTCGGCGATCGGCACCGCGGCGCGCGAAGTAGGCCCGGCGCTGTTTTTCTCATTGCTGATCATCACCGTATCCTTCCTGCCGGTGTTCACCTTGCAGGCCCAGGAAGGGCGGTTGTTCAGCCCGCTCGCTTTTACCAAAACCTATGCCATGGCGGCGGCGGCATTGCTCGCCGTGACCTTGACGCCGGTGTTGATGGGTTATTTCATCCGCGGACGGATTCTGCCCGAGGTCAAAAATCCGGTCAACCGCCTGCTGCACGCTATCCACCGGCCGCTGCTGCGCCTGGCATTGAAGTGGCGCAGCCTGACCCTGTTGCTGGCCGCGGCGCTGCTCGCGGTCAGTTTTTGGCCGTTAGCCCGATTGGGCAGCGAATTTATGCCGCCGCTTGACGAAGGCGATATTTTGTATATGCCGACGACCTTTCCCGGAATCTCTATTACCAAGGCCAAAGAGATCTTGCAGCAGACCGATAAAATCTTGATGACCTTCCCCGAAGTCGAAACCGTCTTCGGCAAAGTCGGTCGGGCGCGGACCGCGACCGACCCGGCGCCGCTGTCGATGATCGAGACCATCGTTAGGTTGAAACCCAAGGAACAGTGGCCACAGCCGCAGAAAACGACGCGCGAGCTGATGACCGAAATGGACCTAGCGATTCGTTTTCCGGGCTTGGCCAACGCCTGGACCCTGCCGATCAAAACCCGTCTTGATATGCTTTCCACTGGGATCAAGACTCCCGTCGGCATCAAGGTCTCCGGGCCGGATCTGGCCGTCCTGGAACGCATCGGCAAAGAGATCGAACAGGTGTTGAAACCATTGCCCGATACGCTGTCGGTGTTCGCCGACCGCGCCGTCGGCGGGTATTATCTGGATTATGACATCCGCCGCACCGACGCGGCGCGCTACGGCCTGACGGTCGGCGACGTGCAGGACGTCATTCAGTCGGCGGTCGGCGGCATGAACGTCACCGAGACCGTCGAGGGCCTGGAGCGCTACCCGGTCAATGTTCGCTATCCGCGCGAGCTGCGCGATAATCTCGAAGCGCTCAAACGAGTGCTGATCGCCACGCCGACCGGAGCCCAGATCCCGATCGCCCTGGTTGCCGATCTCGAACTACGCCGCGGCCCGCCGTCGATCAAAAGCGAGGACGCCAGGCTTAACGCCTGGATCTACGTCGATCTTTCGACTTCCGACATCGGCGGCTATGTGGCGCGGGCGAAGCAGCGTATCGCCAGTGAAGTGGACATCCCTCCGGGCTACACCTTGAACTGGTCCGGCCAGTTCGAATATATGCAGCGCGCGGCCGAGCGTCTGAAACTGGTGGTGCCGGCGACGCTGGCGATCATCTTTTTGTTGCTGTATTTAAATTTCGGCAACGTCACGGCACCGCTGGTCGTGATGCTGACCATTCCATTCGCCTTGATCGGCGGCATCTGGCTGCAATATATCTTCGATTTCAATTTCTCGGTCGCCGTCGCCGTCGGTTACATCGCGCTGGCCGGCGTCGCCGCGGAAATTGGCGTCCTGGTCCTGACTTTCATCGACCACGCGATCGCCGCAATGGAGCGCGATAAAAGGCGCCGGCTGACGGCGCGCGAACTGCTGGATGCGGCTTATGAAGGCGCGGCGCAGCGCGTCAGACCGATCGTGATGACCGCCGCAGCAATTACCCTCGGCCTATTACCGATATTTTACGGTCAGGGGACGGGCTCGGAAGTGATGCAGCGGATCGCCGTGCCGATGGTCGGCGGCATGGTCACCACGACGGTTCTCAGCCTGGTTGTCCTACCGGTGGTCTATGCCCTGGCGCGCTCGCTGTTCCACGGTGGGATGAAATGATGATGTTCAACCCGGATGTCAAACGGAGGTGTATCATGAATGACTATCGGTTTGCTTATTTTGCATTTTTGTTCGTCCTTGCGATGTTCGCCGCACCGCTGACAGCCATCGCCGGTGAACGAAAAGTCGAATTGCGCGACGGAACGTCTCTCTATGTCGGCTCCAGTGGCGCCATGCGCATGGAAGATGCCACCGGTGAACCTTTTCCGATGAAAGACAACGTGGTCATGGAAACCGCCGATGGCGAGCTGTTGTTGATGAAAAACAAACGCCTGTGGAAACGTCATCGCCACAAAGCGCCGGCCACGCGCCGTCCCGCAATCGACAGCGCAAATGAAGAAGTGATCCGCCTTAAGGACGGCAGCTTTCTGGTGAGTGACGAGAAAGGCGGGATGCGCATGCAGGACCGTGACGGAAAACCGATCGCGATGCCCGATGACGTCGAGATGGAGACCGAGGACGGCGAAATCATCTTGATGCGCAACAAAGCTCTATGGCGGCTGTTCGGCGATTGAACCACTGGATGCGGCGCGAGCCAGGACGAGAGGCAGCATGATGCCATTGCTGTTTACGTTGCCGGGCAACGAAGCAATGAGCGGTCTGCTTCGCAATGGGTTGCCGGCGGAATCCGGCAAGGCCGAATTCCGCCGTTTCCCCGACGGGGAAAGTTATGTCCGGATCGGGACCGATCCGAACGGGCGCCAGGTCATGATGGTCGCCGCTTTGTCGCATCCCGACGATAAAGTACTGCCGTTACTATACTTTGCCGCGGCGGCACGCGACCTCGGTGCCCGCTCAGTGGGACTGATCGACCCCTACCTCGCTTATCTCCGTCAGGACCGCCGGTTCAAGTCCGGGGAGGCCCTCACTTCCTGTACTTTTGCGCACTTGCTCGGCGGCGCTTTCGACTGGCTGGTCACCGTGGAGCCACATCTGCACCGTTTATCGTCGTTGCGCGACATCTATTCCATACCGACGCTGTCGGTACACGCCGCGCCTCTGCTGGTTGATTGGATCAAGGACCAGGTGCGCAATCCTGTACTCATCGGTCCGGACGCCGAAAGCGAACAATGGGTTTCGGCGATCGCCGAACGGGCCGCTGTCCCTTATGTCATACTGAAAAAATCCAGGCGCGGCGACTACGAAGTCAGTATCGCCGCACCTGATTTCCAGCGCTGGCACGGCTGCACGCCGGTGATTGTCGATGATATCATCTCGACCGGACGCACGATGATCGAAGTCACCGCCCATTTACGCCGTGCCGCCTTTGTACCGCCCGTCTGTCTGGCGGTCCACGGTATCTTCTCAGGCCCGGCGCTGCACGAGATGCGAGCGGCGGGTATCGAACGGATTGTTACATGCAACACCATGCCGCATGCGACAAACGATATCGATATCAGCAGTCTGTTAGCCGCGGGAGTGAAAACTATGCTTGAACTTTGAGCGCTGGGCTCTCGATTAACAAGAGGAGGACATCATGTCAAAGCGTAAACTGTTCGCCGCTGGTCATGCGACCAGTCTGTTTCTGGCCTTCACCTTCGTGCTGTGCATGCTCTTCGACTATTTATTTCCGGCTTATGCCATGCGCGGCGCGTATCAGGATCTGCTTCCGGGGTTTGCCTGGGGCAGCACCGGCGGGTTTATCGTCGGGCTGGTGGAGAGCTACTTGTACGGTTGGTATGTCGTGATCGTCTGGGGCGTTTTGTACCGCTGGTTCAAGGGCGCAGCCGGAACGGCCTGAGCCGGTACCGTTAGCAGAGCCGCGGGCCGGCCAGAACCGGCCGGCCTGCGTTCATATTTCGACTCGGTAAAGGCGAAGCGCGTTGCCGATCACCGAGACCGAACTCAGGCTCATTGCCGCAGCGGCGATCATCGGCGAGAGCAGAACGCCGAAGAACGGGTAGAGCACACCGGCGGCAATGGGTACGCCGAGGCTGTTATAGGCAAAGGCGAAGATCAGGTTCTGCCTGATGTTAGCCAATGTCGCGTGCGACAGAGCGCGGGCGCGGGCAATGCCCCTGAGGTCGCCTTTGACCAGCGTCACGCCGGCGCTTTCCATCGCCACGTCGGTTCCGGTACCCATCGCGATGCCGACTTCGGCTTGCGCCAGGGCCGGTGCATCGTTGATCCCGTCGCCGGCCATCGCCACCGTGCGGCCGGCGTGTTGCAAGTCCTTTACAACCGCCGCCTTATCCTCGGGCAACACTTCGGCGATCACCCGGTCGATGCCGAGGTGAGCGGCGACGGCGTGGGCGGTGGTAGCGCTGTCGCCGGTCAGCATCACGATTTCCAGACCTTCAGCGTGCAGCGCGGCGATCGCCTCGGGGGTACTTTTTTTGATCGGATCGGAGATGCCCAGCAGACCGGCGATCTGACCATCGAGCGCAACGAAAATTGCGGTCCGACCGTCACGGCGCAAATCCTCGGCGCGCTCTCCAAGATCGCCTGGTTCGACCCCCATTTCGGCGAGCAGGGTGCGGTTACCCAACAAAACATGGCGGCCGTCGACAGTGCCGGTCACGCCCTTGCCGGTCAGCGATGCGAAGCGTCCAGTGCCGCCCGCGTCGACTCCGCGCTCGGCCGCGCCTTGCACGATCGCGGCGGCCAGCGGGTGTTCGCTGCCGCGCTCGACTGCAGCAGCGGCGGCCAACACCGTTGCCGCCGCATAATCCCCGGCGGTGATGACTTCGGTCAGATGCGGTTTGCCTTCGGTCAGTGTTCCGGTTTTATCGACGACCAGGGTGTCGACCTGGCGCAACAATTCGATCGCTTCGGCGTTTTTGAACAAGACGCCGAGTTGCGCGCCTTTGCCGGCGGCGACCATGATCGACATCGGGGTCGCCAGGCCGAGGGCGCAGGGGCAGGCGATGATCAGCACGGCGACGGCGTTGACCAGAGCGTAAGCGAACCGCGGTTCGGGGCCGAAGATCAGCCACACGATCGAGGTCAGGGCGGCGATCACGACCACCGCCGGGACGAAATAGCCGGCGACGACGTCGGCCAGCTTTTGGATCGGGGCGCGCGAGCGCTGCGCCTCGGCGACCATCTGCACGATCCGGGCGAGCAGCGTCTCGGCGCCGACTTTCTGCGCCTCGATCACCAAGGTTCCGGTGCCGTTGACGGTGGCGCCGATCACCGCATCGCCGGCGCTTTTCGTCACCGGCAGCGGTTCGCCGGTGATCATCGATTCGTCGATGGCGCTCGCCCCTTCCAGGACGCGCCCGTCGACCGGCACTTTCTCGCCGGGCCGGATGCGCAAGCGGTCACCGACCTGCACCGCGTCGAGTGCCACGTCGTGTTCACTGCCGTCAGCAGCGATCCGCCGCGCCGTCTTGGGAGCCAGACCCAACAGCGCCTTGATCGCCGCGCCGGTCCGGCTGCGGGCTTTCAGTTCCAGAACCTGGCCGAGGAGCACCAGCGTGACAATCACCGCCGCGGCCTCGAAATACACGCCGACCCGTCCCTCCGGCCCACGAAACGAGGGTGGGAAAAGCCCTGGGGCGATCGTGGCGATCAGGCTGTAGCCATAGGCGACGGTGACGCCGAGGCCGATCAGCGTGAACATATTCAGGTGGCGTTGGACCAGCGATTTCCAGCCGCGCGCCAACAGCGGCCAAGCGGCCCACAACACCACGGGTGTGGAGAAAAGTAATTCCAACCAGCGGCCGGCGCCGGGCGGCAGCAAAGTCGCCGGGTCGAAACCCGGCAGCAGGGGCCCCATGGCGAGCAGCAGCACCGGCAAGGTCAGCGCCGCAGCCAGCCAAAACCGCCGGCGCATCTCGTTGAGTTCTTGATCGTCTTCGGCGCCTGGAGCGGCCAGCATCGGCTCCAGTGCCATGCCGCACAGCGGGCAGTCGCCGGGTTCGGAGCGGATGATTTCCGGGTGCATCGGGCAAGTCCATTGCCCGGCAGCCGCCGCCGGTGGCCGGCGGTCAGGCGCTGCGGTTTGATGGTGTGGGCAGCAGGGTTCGCTCATTTCCGGGGTTACAGTAAGATCACTCCCATTGTGACACGTCACGGGCCCGGCACGCCGGGCCCGTGGGGAGCGCTTGTCTGCCGCTCAGCCGGAGGTCTTTGCGCTCCGCCGCCCGAGCCAATAATCGACGCTGACGAAACGGCCGCCGCCGAGGTAAAGCAGGGCGAGCAGCATCACCAGATAGGTCGCGGCGAATTCGATGCCATTGTTCAAAATACCGACGCTGCCTTCACCGGTCAGCCAGGAATAATTGCCATGTTCCTTGAGCAGCGAGCGGATTTTGCCGAGCCGGTCGATCGCCGCCGCAGCGTCCTCGAACTGGAACGGTCCGAGGTGGCCGGAAGCGAAAGCCGACATCGGGTCGGCGATGGCCTGCCAGCCGTTGACCCAGTGGACTTTGAAGATGGCGACGAGCATCGTGAAGATCAGCGGAATCGAAATCAGCCGGGTGCCGAAACCGAAGAGCAGCAGCAAGGCGCCGGCGACTTCGGTCGCGGTAGCCAAATAAGCCATCACGGTCGGCAGCGGCAAACCGAGACCCCTATCCGGGTTGCCGAACCAGGCGACCGTTCCCTGGAAGCCGTAGACTTTGTTCATGCCCGACACCCAGAATACCGGCGCCAGGTAGAGGCGGAGCGCCAACGGGGCGAGAAAATCCGCGTGGCGGATCACATTAAGAAATTTTTGATAAAGATTGGCAAGGGACATGCAAAGCTCCTGGTGGTGAATGCCGATTGGTAATCCGGTTGAGAACCTCTGGGTCATCCGCCGGTGGCCGTACTGAGACCGCTTTGGGGATCGTCTTCTTGCAATGATCCCGGGTGCGCGTTACGGGACAGCGTCTTATGGTGCGGTGCCGAGAATAATTTCGCGCTGGCGCCAGACGGTCATCTGGGCCAGGCCGCGGTCGAGCCAATCACGTTCATCGAGCGTCATACCCAACTCGGCGGCCAACGCCAGCAATACCTGGCGGCCGCTGATGACGTGATTGGCTTGCAGGCGGTCGAAAAGCACGGCGCTCAGCGGTTTGAGCTGCATAAAGCGGACGCGGTCGTCGCGGCGCCGGTAGATCAAAAGCCGCGTTGCCTGTGCGGGCGGTTCGGCCGGCTGATATTCGGGGCGCAGGCGGTGTACCGGGAAGCGGTAGCCGTAGTGGCGGGCGAGCGGTGAGACCAGCGGCCGGCCGCTGAGCAGGTCGCCATCCGGGTCGCAAGGCACCTCATCGCTCTCGGCCGGGTCCATGCCGACGCTGAGCTCGGCCCATTCGTAATGCGCCAGTTCGAGCATGAACGGCGGATCACCGGCCGCCGGCCGTCCTTGTTCCTGCAGGAACTGCAAAAATTCACGGCCGAGTTCGGGGAAGAGCGGGGTGTGGGCGCGGTGCTGGCGCATGAATTCGCGGATCAGAGCGGCCCAGGCGGCATCGCCGACGATCTTTTTGAGGACCGGGAAATGGCTGGCCAGCAGGCTTTTGATGTTGTTGAAGAACAACGAACGATAAACGCCCAGGCGCCGATCCTCGATTCCTTCGGGTGCGCTGCACGCTTGCGGATCGCGGATATGGCCGGCGAAGCGATATTGCAACTCGGCCAGCTTAGCCATGTCGAGTCATTCGGACGGAGTGCCCACCGGCCGCCGGCAGTTCGTCGTGCCGGCCTTGCAAGCGGCGTATGACTTCGATCTCGGCCAGCAGCTCGGGCACCGGCGGGATATTGAAATCGCGTTCGAGCAGCGTGGGCAGCGGTCCGAAGTGCCGGTAGGCGTGATCGAGCAGATTCCAGACCGGATCGATCACCGCTGCGCCGTGCGTGTCGATGATCAGATCCTCGGCCTCGTTGTAATGGCCGGCGACATGAACGTATAGGATGCGGTCGCCGGGCAGGGCTTCGAGAAATTCCACCGGATCGTAGCGGTGGTTGATGCTGTTGACGTAGATGTTATTGACGTCGAGCAGCAGGTCGCAGTCCGCTTCTTCGAGGACAGCGTTGATGAAATCGATTTCGCGCATCTCGCGGCCGGGTGCCGCGTAATAAGAGACGTTTTCGATCGCGATGCGTTGTTCGAGAATTTCCTGGACGCGGCGGATACGGGCCGCGACGTAACCCACCGCCTCGGCGGTGAACGGAATCGGCATCAAGTCGTACAGGTGGCCGTCGTCGGAACAGTAACTGAGGTGTTCGCTGTAAGCGCGGATGTGGTGCGCGGCGAGGAAGCGCTTCACTTTGACGACGAAGGTTTCGTCGAGCGGCGCCGGACTGCCAAGCGACAACGACAAACCGTGGCAGATGAAAGGGAAGCGGGCGGTGTAGTCGCGCAGCGCCCGGCCCAGCCGGCCGCCGACGTTGATCCAGTTTTCCGGGGCGATCTCCATGAACGAGACCGGATCGAGATCGTGATGCCGCAGCGGGCCCAATAGGGCCCGCCGCAGACCGAGTCCAGCGCCGGTGACCGGCCGGGATCGGTTTTTCATGGCACCGAAGGTGCGTCAGTCAAAGGCGTGAGCGGGAGGGCTCAGGCGGCGCCGCCGCAAGAGCCTTCACCACCTTCGTGATCGCCGCCCTTGTCGCCGCCACACTTGCCTTCGCCGCAAGAGCCTTCGTCACCTTCGTGATCGCCGCCCTTGTCGCCGCCACACTTGCCTTCGCCGCAAGAGCCTTCGTCACCTTCGTGATCGCCGCCCTTGTCGCCGCCGCATTTGCCTTCGCCGCACTTGCCTTCGCCTTCCTGATCGCCGCCGGCGAGCATGAAGCCGGCGTCGAGATCGACCGCGCCGAAAGCCAGATCAGTGCTGGCGGCGCTGGCTGTGCCGCCGAGGGCCAGGGAAGTCAGCAGGGCGGTGCCGATGGCGGCTGCCACGGGCTTGATCGAGTTACGCTTTTCAGCAGTCATGTTGAACCTCCTGAGGTTGTGGAATGGAACCGGTAAAAACGGATGTACATCAGTCGCATTTGAGAGCAGGGCCAGAATAACATGCCCGGATGACGCACAGAATCACCGCATTCGGGATCCCCCCGATTCCGGTGACGTGTGACACCCCTTGCCCGAGTTGCGCGCACCGGCGATCGCTCCGGCAATCGGGTTTTAAGACCGCTGCAGATACGAAAAGCTTTCATTTTCGTCCCGCTGGCGCCGCGCGGCGCACCCAATCGCACAGGTCGGCCACCGGGCAGGCGGTGCAGTGCGGCCGGCGGGCGGTGCAGCAGTAGCGCCCATGCAGGATCAGCCAGTGGTGGGCGTGCTGCCGGTAACGGGCTGGAGTGACCTCGAGCAGTGCCTGCTCGACAGCCCGCGGCGTCTTGCCGGGTGCCAGCCCGGTGCGGTTGGCGACCCGGAAAATATGGGTATCGACGGCGATCGTCGGTTCGCCGAAGGCGACGTTCAAGATGACGTTGGCGGTCTTGCGGCCGACCCCCGGCAGGCTCTCCAGCGCCGCGCGGCTGTCGGGCACCGCGCCGCCGTAGCGGTCGATCAGGATCCGGCAGGCGGCGATCAGGTGGCGGGATTTGCTCCGGTACAGGCCGATATCGCGGATCAAGGGGCGCAGGCCATCCTCGCCCAGATCGAGCAGGGACTGCGGGGTGTTGGCCCGCGGAAACAGGCGGCGCGTCGCGCGGTTGACGGAACGGTCGGTGGCCTGAGCCGAGAGAACGACCGCAACCAGGAGTTCGAAAGGCGTGGAATATTCGAGTTCGCTGCGCGGTGTGGGCCGCGCCGCGGCCAGGCGGGCAAAAAAAATTTCGCGCTGCCGGGCGTTCATGGGGCGGGTCGCAAGAGGCCGGATGGAACCGCCGGGGGCGCGCTTTGCCGTTCGATTTGCCGTTCGATCCAGCGGCGGGCGACAATGATCAGGGCCAGCAGAATAAAGGCGCCGGGCGGCAGCAGGGCGATCAACAGGCCGTGGTGTCCGGCGGCATTGCCGATCACCCAGCCGGCACCGGCCGAGCCGAACAACAGCTCGGCGTCACGCAGCAGGCTGCCGTGCCCGAGCCATTCGCGCAGCGCCCCGAGCACCAGCAAAGCGAGCAGGAATCCGGTCCCGTATGCCGCCCCGTCGCGCAACGCGGCGAACGGCGGGTGGTGCCGGGCATAGGCTTCGGCACGGGCCAGAATCGCACAGTTGGTGACCACGAGCGGCACATAGATGCCGAGCTTGAGGTACAACACGTGAAACCACGCGGCAAGGATCATCTCGGCGGCGCTGACCGCCCCAGCGATGATCAGTACCGCGACCGCGATCCTGATTTCCGGACGGAGCCAGCGGCGGAGCACGGAAACCATCGTATTGCTGGCGCACAGCGTGAACAACGTCACCAGACCGAGCGTCAACGCCTGGATCACGGTCGTGGTGATCGCCAGCAGCGGGCACAGACCGAGCAACTGGACCAATGCCGGGTTGTCGCGCCAGATACCGGCGGCGAAGGGCACCGCCGGTGGCGGCGGCCGCGTTTGGCTGGCCGGCAGCGCGACGCTCATTGCGGCGGCTCCGCGGCCGGTAGATCGGCACGGTGCGCGGCGTCGTATTCGAGCACCTGACGGACCGCGGTGCTGACCGCCGCTGAAGTGACCGTGGCGCCGCTGATCGTCTTGAAAGCCCCGCCCAGGCGGTTTGGCCGCCAGGCCGCGGCCGGGGGATCGCCGAGCCGGCGTCCCGCGAACTGAGCGATCCAGTCGCTTTTTTGCGCTTCGATCTGATCGCCCAGTCCAGGCGTTTCGCGGTGGCTTGCGACGCGGACCGCGGTAATCCGGCCGGTCGGGTCGACTCCGACCAGAAGGTCGATCGTCCCGCCGTAACCTTGCTCGCTGGTCACGGTGTAGATCAGCGCTGCGAGGTGGCCGTCATGGCGGGCGCGATAGACGCCGGTCGGGCCGCCCCCGGGTCCCGGTTCCAAAGCGGTGAAGCTGGCAGCGAGGGCATTGTCGTAGGGGATGGAGGGCAGCATCTGAGCGAGCAGTGCCTCGGCGGCGGCGCGCTGTTCGGCCTCGATCCGCGGCCGACTGAAATGGTCGACGACGACCAGCACGGTGCTGACCAGAAGGGCGCTGGCCGTCAAGGCGGCGATGCTTTGCCAGGCGGCCGGTCGGGCAGCGTCGTTCATCGCCGCTCACCATAGATCCGCGGCCGGCAGTAACGGTCGATCAGGGGGGCGAAGGCATTCATGGTCAACACGGCAAAGGCGACGCCGTCAGGATAATTCCCCCAGCGCCGGATGGCCAGCGTCAGGACAGCGACGCCGACGCCAAACCACAAGCGTCCGGCAGGGGTCGAGGCGCCCGAGACCGGATCGGTGGCGATGAAAAAAGCGCCGAGCACGAGCGCCCCGCTGAACACGTGCTGCAGCGGCAGCGGGTGCGCCGCCGGGTCGATCAGGTAAAACGGCAGGGTCAGGAGCAGCGTTGTGCCGAGCGTCGCGACCGGGACGCGCCAGTTGATCACCCGGCGGTAGAGCAGCCACAAACCACCGGCCAGGTACCAGTTGGCGATCCACTCCCAGCCGTGACCGCCGAAATCGCCGAAGACCGGATCGAGCCGGACTTCGCTGACCAAAAGATTTTGCGCTCGGCCGCTGCGCAACAGGCCGAGCGGCGTCGCCGAACTGATCGCGTCCCAGTGCGCCGCGGCGGGCAACTGCCCGAGACCGATGGCCTTTATGATCTCGCTCAACTCGGCGCCGCCGGCGTTCAGCGGCGCCGGTGCCAGCCACTGGCTCATGGTCAGCGGAAACGAGATCAGCACGATGGCGAAACCGGCCATCGCTGGGTTGAAACGGTTGTAACCGAGTCCGCCGTAGGCGTGCTTGACGAGCCAGATGGCGCTTGCCATGCCGGTCAGTGCGATCCACCACGGGGCGAGCGGCGGCACCGACAGCGCAAACAGCACGGCGGTGACCAGGGCGCTGTAATCACCGAGCAGACGTTTGACGCGCTGCCGCCGCCAGCGCGCCACCAGCGCCTCGGCAGCGAGCGCAAAGAGCGCGGCGAGGGCGATCTGCAACAAAATCCCCGGCCCGAAAAACCAGACGTGGGCGGCGATCCCGGGAGTCAGCGCGAGCAACACATCGCGCATCAGCGAAGCGACGTCGCGCGCCGGCGGCAAATGCGGTGCCGCGGCGGTTGGAAAATGCCGCTGGGTCACCGGCCGAGGTTCCGGATCGAGGTTGCGGCGTTCATTCAGGATCGCCCTCGCGTTTTCGCCGGACCCGTTCCAGTGCCTTGGCGATCCGGGCTTTGGCTTGTTCTTCGTCGCCGGCCATCCGCTGCTCCGCCGCCGCGGCGTCTTGCGCCATGGCGTCTCGCGCCTGGCGGCGTTCCCGGCTCGCCTGGTAACGGGCCTTGGCTCGTTCAGCCTGGGTCCGGCGTTCCTGCTCGGCCCGGATTTCGGCTTTCCCCCGGCGGTAATCGGCGACCAGCGGGATGTGGCTCGGGCACACCTGGGCGCAGCAACCGCATTCGATACAGGCGTCAAGGCCGAGTTCGGCCGCCCGGCCCAGATCGGCGGCGCGAATCGCCCAGTGCAGCTCGTGCGGCAAGAGTTGGGCCGGGCAGACCCGGATGCATTCGCCGCAATTGATGCACGGCAGGAGCGGTGCCGGGTCGGCGATCTCAGCGGCGCTGAGCACCAGCAGGCAATTCGTGCCTTTGACCGCCGGCAGGCCGTCGTGGGGCAGCGCCTCACCCATCAGCGGCCCGCCGCAGATCAGGCGTGCCGCCCCCGGGCGGTAGCCGCCGCAGTCGGCCAGCAGATGGTTGAGCGGAGTGCCGAGCAGCGTGAGACGGTTGCCCGGCGCCGTGATTCCCGCGCCGGTGACGGTGATGATCCGTTCGACCAGTGGCAGGCCGTCGAGGAGGGCGTCGGCCGCGGCGGCGGCGGTGGCGACATTGAAAACCACCATGCCCAGCGCCAGCGGATAGCCACCGCGCGGCACTTCGCGGCCGGTCAACACATGAATCAACTGCCGCTCGCCGCCTTCCGGGTACATGCTCGGCACCCGGACCACGCGGCTTGGGGCGGCAGTGATCTCCAGCCCGGCCTGCAGTTTTCGTTCCGCACCGCGCATCCTCTCCTCGATGGCGATGACGATGCGCCGGGCGCCGGCGGCGCGCGCCAGGATCCCGGCCCCGGCGAGGACGCGCTCGGGGTGGGCATCGAGCAGCGCTTCGTCGCAACTGATATAAGGCTCGCACTCGGCTCCGTTGATGATCAGGGTATCGATCTTGTGGCCTGCGGGCGGCAGTTTCGCCGCACTCGGATAGACCGCGCCGCCCATCCCGACCAGGCCGGCGCTGAAGATCGCCTGTCGCAACTCGGTTTGGGACAGCGCATGCCACGGCGGCAGCACGGCGGGCGGCGGGGCGCGGTGTTCGCCGTCCAGTTCGAGCTCGATGCATAGTTCGCCGCGTTCGGGGCAGGCGATCGTCGGTGCCAGTTCGATCCGCCGCACCACCCCCGAACTGGGGGCATGGATCGGCACCTGGTCGACGGCCACGCCGCCGCTCAGCGCCTGACCGCGCAACACGTGCTCTCCCTGGGCGACCCGCGGGTGCCCGGCCCGGCCGTGATGCTGGCGGAGCGGCAAAACGAGCCGCGCCGGCAGCGGTGGCCGACTGATCGGCGAAGACAGCGATTGCCGTTTGTAGTGTTTGAGACGCAGTCCACCGTGAAAGGGGTGCAGCACCTCGCCGGGTTCGTGGTCGAGCAACATCGCCTAAACCGGGCTCGGCGGACGTTCCGGGCGCGGCACCAGGGCGATGCAATCGACCGGGCAGGGCGCCAGGCACAGTTCGCAGGCGGTGCACTCGGCCTCGAGGACGGTGTGCAGGAAACCGGCGGCGCCGACAATGGCGTCCACCGGGCAGGCCGGCAGGCACAAGGCGCAACCGATGCACGAGGCGTCGTCGATCCGGGCGAGGTGGGTCGCGACCGGCGACGGCAATGGTATATCGCCGGGCACCGCGCCGAGCAAATCGGCGAGCGCCCGTTGCGTCTGTGCACCGCCCGGCGGGCAGTGATCGATCGCCGTCGTCCCGCGGGCCAAGGCCGCGGCGTAAGCCCGGCAGCCGGGGTAGCCGCACTGCGCACACTGGATTTGCGGCAGCACGGCGTCGATTGCATCGACCAGAGTGGGCTCGCCGTCCGCCAGGCGCCGGCGCAACCAGACGATCCCGACGCCGGCAGACAGCGCCAGAAGCGTGACGACGGCAATTCCGGCGAGCATGGCTTTAACCGCCGGCCATGCCGCCGAATCCGGTGAAGGCGATGGCCATCAACCCGGCGGTGAGCAGGGCCAGAGGCGCCCCTCGAAATACCGCTGGCACCGGTGCCCGGTCGGCGCGTTCGCGCAGCGCCGCAAAGGCGAGGAGGACGAGGGCGAATCCCAGGCCGGCGCCGAAACCGAACCACGCCGCTTCGAGCAGCGAACGTTCCTGCCGGACATTGAGCAACGCGACGCCGAGCACGGCGCAGTTGGTGGTAATCAGCGGCAGGTAGAGGCCGAGAATGCGCTCGACCAGCGGGCTGGTGGCGCGGACGATCAATTCGACCGCTTGGACCAGCGCCGCGATGATCAGAATGAAAGTCAGCGTCGCGAGATATTCGATCGCCAACGGCACGAGCAGGTAGCGATAGACCACATGGCCGGCGATCGACGCCAGCGTCAGGACCAGCAAGGTGGCCGCCGCCATGCCGCGCGCCCCGTCCAACCGCGCCGATGCGCCGATGAAGGGGCAAAGTCCGAGAAAACGGTGGAGCACGAAATTATTGGCCAGCACCGTGGCGATCAAGATCAGGACAGCCGTTTCCATCAGCGGACCCGCATCCCCGGTTGGGCGCCGCTGTCCGGAGCCAGCAGGAACGGCCCGCCGCGTTCGTCACTGGCGGCCAACACCATGCCTTCCGACACCCCGAAGCGCATTTTGCGCGGCGCCAGATTGGCGACCATCACCGTCAAACGGCCGCGCAGCGCTTCCGGGTCGTAGTGCTGCTTGATGCCGGCGAAGACCCGGCATTGCCGGTCGCCGAGATCGAGTGTCAGGCCGAGCAGTTTGTCGGCGCCCTCGACCGCCTCGGCTTCGACAATGCGCGCCACGCGCAGGTCCAGACGCCCAAATTCGGCGATCGTGATGGGCTCTGTGCTGCCGCCGGCCGCCGGCGCTGGGTGGCTGTCGTTGCTGTTCATCGTCTTCTCCTCTGGGCGCGGCGCCTGGCCCTCGGCCGCGCCGGCGGTGCTGTCCGGTAACAAGGCGGCGACTTCGGCCGCTTCGAGACGCCGCGCCAGTGGACTGTAGTCGTTGATCCGCCGCCCGGTCAAGGGGCGTTCGAGGTCGGCCCACGGCCCGATCGTAACATCGAGAAAGCGGCCGCTGGCCGTTGCGATATCGGGAACGACCGGCGCCAGCCAGGTGATCAAGGCGCGGAAATAATTCAACGTCTGGGTGCAGATCGCCTGGACTTCGCGGCGGGCGGCCGGCGAACGGGCCAAGACCCACGGTTTAGCTTCGTCGAAATAACGATTGACCTCGTCGGCAAGCTGCATGATGCAGCGTACAGCCTGGGCGTAGCGGCGCGCCGCATAGTGTCCGGAAATCTCCTCACCGTGCGCCGTGAAGCGCCGGTAGGCATCCGGATCCGGCAAGGCGGCGGCCAGTTCGCCGGCGAAATAACGGCTGATAAAGCCGGCGCTGCGGCTGGCGATATTGATCAGCTTGCCGACCAGATCGGCGTTGACGCGCAAACGGAAATCGTCGAGATTGAGGTCGATGTCGGCCAGTCCGTCGCCGAGTTTGGCGGCAAAGTAATAACGCAGATAATCGGCCGGCAGGTGCTCGAGATAACGTTCGGCCTCGATGAACGTGCCGCGCGACTTGGACATCTTCTCGCCGTTGATCGTCAAAAAGCCGTGGGCGTAAACCGCACTCGGCAGGCGATAACCACCGGCGGTCAGCATCGCCGGCCAGAACAAGGCGTGAAAATAAATGATGTCCTTGCCGATAAAGTGATAAACCTCGCTGCCCGTCGCCTGATCGGCATCCCAGAACGCGGCGAAGTCGAGCCCGGCGGTCGCGCAGTATTCGCTAAAGGCAGCTAGATAACCGAGCGGCGCATCCATCCAGACGTAGAAATACTTGTCTTCGGTGCCCGGAATCCTAAAACCGAAATAAGGCGCGTCGCGCGAAATGTCCCAGTCCTTGAGCCCGGCGTCGAACCATTCGGCCAGTTTGTTGCGGACCTCCGGTTGCAGCGCGTCGGATGCGATCCAGCTTGCCAGGCGGCTCGAGAAATCGGCGAGGCGGAAGAAATAATGCTCGCTGTGCCGCAGTTCCGGCGTGCTGCCGCTGACCACCGAGTAAGGGGCTATGAGGTCGGTTGGAGCATAGGTCGCGCCGCAGACTTCGCAACTGTCGCCGTACTGGTCGGCGGCGGCGCACCGCGGGCAAGTACCTTTGATAAAACGGTCGGGTAAAAAGATGCCGCGCGCCGTATCGTAGAACTGCTCGATAGTCCGCCGCGCGATATGTCCAGCCGCTGCGAGCCGGGCGTACAAAGCGTCGATCAACTCGCGGTTCGCGGTACTGTGCGTCGAGGAGTAATGATCGATCGCGATATTAAAGGCCGCCAAGTCGCGGCAATGCGCGGCGTTCATCTCGGCGATCAGCTCTTCCGGCGGGATGCCTCGCCGTTCGGCGTGCAGCATGATCGGCGTGCCGTGCGCATCGTCGGCGCAGACGTAATACACCCGGTGGCCGTGGGCGCGCAGAAAGCGGGCGAAGATATCGGTCTGGATGGCTTCGAGGATATACCCCAGATGCAGCGGGCCGTTGGCGTAGGGCAGGGCGCTGGTCACCAGGATGCGGCGCGGTTCGGGCATCGGCGGCGGATCGTTTCAAAAGGCACATTTTCGCATGAAGCAAAACCCGCGTGCCGCCGGTTCGGCAGGCAATCGTTCAAGCGAAACGTTCGATCGCGAACGGCGCCGGGTCGAGCGGCGGCGCGGTCGCGGTCATCAGGTCAGCGATCAGGCGCGCCGTGACCGCCGCCAGGCTGACGCCGAGCATACCGTGACCGGTGGCGAGATAACAGTTCGGCCAGCCGGGAACGGCCGAGATCACCGGCAGGTCGTCGGGGGTCATCGGCCGCCAGCCATACCATTCCTCGATCAGCTCCGGCCCTGCGGGGCAGCGCAGACTGGCCTGCGCCGCGCGGCGCAGCGCTGCCAGGCGGCGGGGGTTGAGGCGCCGGTCGTAACCGCTGAATTCCATCGTGCTGCCGAGCCGGAACCCGGAGTCGAACAGCGAAACGCAGACTGCCGCTTCTTTCAAGACCAAAGGCCGGCGCGGCACCTGATCCGGCCGCGTATAGGTCAGCGAATAACCTTTGCCGGGCTGGATCGGCAGAGCAATACCGAACTGGCGGGCGAGGCGTGGCGACCAGGCCCCGGCCGCCAGGACCAAGTGATGTGCCCGCCATTGCCGGCCGTCGGACGCCAGCAGCTCGTAGGCACCGCCGGGCCGGCGCTCGAACCCGGCGATCTCGGCGCCTTCGACCCAGGTGGCGCCGTGGCGGCGCACTGCGCGCCCGAGTTCGGTGAGCAGCCGGTCCGGCCGCAAGCTGGCGTCGCCGGGATTGAACCAGGCACCGGCCTGGCCGGGCAGCAACGCGGGTTCCTCGGCCGCCAGCCGGGCCGCATCCCAGAATTCGACCGGCCAGCCGATTTCGCCGGCGAGTTTTGGATACCACTCGAAACGGTCGAGCGCCCGGCGGTCACGAAACACATACAGCGTCCCTAAGCGGCGGAATTCGCAGGCCATGTTTTCCCGCGCGATCCACGCGGCGAGCAGTTCCAGAGACAAATTCAGCAATTCCAGCCTAAGGCGTGTCGCGCGGCGGAACTGGCGCTCGGTCGCCTGGCGGGCGAAGCGGTAAAGCCAGTGCCACAATCCCGGATCGAGGCGCGGCGCGATGTACAGCGGAGCGTCCGGCTGCCACATCCAGCGTGCCGCCTGGCCGAGGCTGCCGGGCATCGCCAGCGGCGGCGCATGGCTCGGGGTGATCGTGCCGCAGTTACCGTGCGAACTGCCGTGGCCGAGAACGCCGGCCTCGAAAACGACGACATCGCGGCCGCGGGCGGCAAGTTCCAGCGCGCAAAAAAGCCCAATCACGCCGCCGCCGACGACGGCCACTTCGCACGTCTGGCCCGTGGCCCGCTCAGTCATCGGTCCCGCCTTGTTGCAGGTTTTCATCGAGAATCACCCGCCAGGCAGCCAGTTTCTGTGCGAACGACAGCGCGGCATGGGCCGGGCTCGTTGAAGGCAGTCGCACCCCGGGTGGCAGCTTGCGACGCCCGGCCAGTGCCGGGACGACACGCCGGCGCCATACGGCCGCGGCTTGGCCGCCATTGAAAAATACCTGTCGGATGCCGTGATATTCGTTGAAAAATGTATCAAAATCGTTGATCTGCAACGTATCTACATCGATTCGCTGATCCAGGCTCCCAGCCCGCTGGCAGCGGTGGATCACATCCCACAGGGCGATTCCCTGGGTGCGAAGCGTCTCGATCCGTTGGGCGTAGGGTAGGGTGGGCGGGGTGCCGGTCAGTTCTGCGATCAGGCGCCAGAAAGCGTTGCGCGGGTGGGCGTAATACTCACCAGCGGCAAGCGAGGCGACCGACGGCATGCTGCCGAGGATCAGCCGGGTGGCGTGCCGGTCGGCCAGCGGCGCAAAACCCACGATCCAGTCGCCGGCGGCCGCGGCTGATTCAATCCCCGGCATCGAGCGTGGGCGGCCCGCGGCCGGCGGTTTTCTCGTAACGCCCGCGGGCGATGCGGCGATATTGCGTAAAACCATGCGACGCCAACGTCCGCGAATCGAGCCGGGTGCCGCCGGCCAGATGCGGCACGGCGGGCACCCGGTGCACGGCGCAGCCGCACTGTGGACAGGCGGCGAGCGGCGGGCTCGATAATTTTTGCAGACACTCGAAACCGTGCCGGCAATGCCCACAGGATCCACTTTCCGCCTGGTAAAAATAGATCGGCATCAACGCACGCCGTGCATGGCCCGGTTGAGTAACGGCGCACCCAGGGCGAGGGCGGCGCCGCTGATCACGCCGATCAGCAGCATCAGCCAGAACAGGTCGCCGTAGCCGGCCGCCGCCTCCGCCGAGTCGAAACTGCCGTCGCTCAGCATCTCGACCGCCGACAGTTTGCCGAGTTCGGCGGCGAGGTTCTCCGAATAAGCGGTCGCCAGGAACCAGGCGCCCATCATCACGCTGACCACGCTTGGCACCGATAACTGGGTCACCGCCGAAAGGCCGACCGGCGACAGCGCCAACTCGCCCATTTCCAGAATCAGGTAGGCCAGAACCAGCCACCAGACGCTGGCCGGGTCGCCGCCGGCCGCCGCCTGGGCAGCGACGATCAGGGGCACGAACGCCAGTCCGGCGAGCACCAGTCCGCCGGCGCTTTTCAGCGGTTTGCCCGGATTGAGGCCGCGCCGTTCCAGCCACGGCCAAAGCCAGGTGAAAAGCGGGGTCAGCGCGACGATGAAAAAGGCACCGAGAAAAGTCAGCGAGCCGGCGGTCTGCGGCATCAGTACGATGTCGTGAAACAAGGCGGCGGCAAATGCCATGACGATCGCCGTTCCGGCATACCGGCCGCTGCCGGCGCGGGGCGAATTCAATGCCGCGAGCATGACCAGCGGCGAGAGGACGAGCGGGGCGATCATCCATGGCACCTTGTGCCAGCCGGCAGGGCTTAAATTGAAGCCGAACAGATCTTTGGTCAGCATCCGGTCGGTGAAGGCCACCCACGAGCCGTAGGTCTGTTCGTAGAGCGTAAAAAACACCAGGGCGGCGAAAATCAACACCATCAGCACCAACATCTGCTGGCGCTGGATGCGGTTACAGCGGGCGATCAGAAACCAGACGAGCCAGACCATGAAAGCGGCGAATACGGCGTGCATGATCATGATCACCGCGCCTTGTTGCACAGTGGCGTCGAGGCCGAGCCAGGCGAGTGGCAGTTCGAGATACCGCGAATGCCACTGGATGACCTGCCAGACCGCCGCCACCATCAACAACGCACCGCCATAGATCAACTTTTCGCGGTTCAAGTAAGCGAAGACATTGGTGGTCAGGTGGGCGGGGTGGGGCGGCTCGGCCAGGCCGCGCAGGTGTTTTTGGCCGAGAATAAAGACCGCCAGGCCGATCACCATGCCAACCCCAGCGGCACCGAAGCCGTATTTCCAACCGTACACCTCACCGAGGAACGCGGCGATCAGGCTGGCGGCCAACGCTCCGAGGTTGATCCCGGCATAAAACAACGTAAATCCCGAATCGCGCCGCGGGTCGTTTTCGGCGTACAGGCGGCCGACGATGGTCGAGATATTGGGCTTGAGAAAGCCGACGCCGGTGATGATCAGCGCCAGCGACAGGTAGAAAATCTGCAACGCCCCCTCGTCGCGAACGACCAGCCCATCCGCGAGGTGCGCCTCGTGCCCCTCGAAGGCCATGCCGAAATGGCCGAGGACCAGCAAAATTCCACCGAGGATCACCGCCTTGCGCAGGCCGAGGTAGCGGTCGGCGATCATGCCGCCGATCACCGGCATGGCATAGACCAGGCCGCCGTAAGCACCGAGCAGTTCGTAGCTCGGCCGGTCGCCGAACAAGTGATATTTGGTCAAGTACAAAAAAAGCAGCGCTTTCATGCCATAGAACGAAAAGCGCTCCCACAGTTCGGTGGCGAAACAGATATAAACCCCTTTCGGGTGGCCGAACCAATCGCCGGCGGGGTGGGTAATCGTTGTTTTCATTTCAAGCTTGTATCGGCCGGGGCAAGAGGGGCTGGGCGGTCCGCCGGGCGGTGCTGCCTGGAGGATTCGGTATCAGTCGTCATCCGTGGATTCTTCATCCCAATCGACTTCATCGGCGTCGTCCAGAAACGGCGCCGCGTCATCGGCGTTGTCGGCCGGCGGCTGCACGCGGCGCGGCGCCTGGGCGCTCTGCTGAGCGAGGGCCAGCAGGCGGTCGCCGCGCGGCGTGAACTGTTCGCGGCAGCGGCGGAACGCCTTGAGCAGCTCGGCGCTTTGTTTTTGCTCGTCAGCCGTTAGGGTGCGCAGCTTCGACTCGACGATCGCGCTGGCGTATTCCAGAAATACGCCGCGCCGATGATTGTAGAGGTAGATCGTTTTGGGATTGCCGGTGTCAAGGCGCCGGTCACGGACGACCAGGGCGCTTTTATCGCCCGCTTCGAGAAAACCGGTCCAGATCGATTTGTCGCTCATGCGTCTCCGGCGGCAGGTGGATCAACGAGTGGATTCTCGGCGCATGATATGCAAGTCGGCGCCGATGTCCATACCCCCAGGACAAAATTTTGCGACAATGAGCAAAATGATCGCTTCACAGCCCGTTTCCGGCCCGCCCGCCGAGCGCCTCGAACGCATCCGGGCGCGGCTGGCGCCGCTCGCCGCCGAATGCTTGGAAATCACCGATGAAAGCCATTTGCACGCCGGCCACCCCGGCGCCGCCGACGGCCGGGGGCATGTCCACCTGCTGATCGTCACCGCTGCGTTCGACGGCCTGGACCGGCTGACCCGCGAGCGCCTGGTCCACCGCCTGCTGGGCGACCTTTTGACCACTGAACTGCACGCCGTAAGGATGAACCTCTATGCCAGCGATGAATTATGACCGCGCGAGAAAGGCCGCCGTTAGGGCCCTACTGGCCGCCCTGGTGGGTCTGCCGGGGCTCACCGCCTGTGACGGCCGCCGGGCGGCCGATACCGCGCCGCCCACCGCCGGCGACCTGCTGCTGACCGTGGACGGCCTCCCACTGACCCGGCAAATGGTCGATCGTTATCTCGGCTCCCGCGGCACCGCTTCCGCCAACGCCGCCGAACGGCTGGCGGCGGAGCAACAATTGAGCCGCGTCCTCGCCGTTGCCGCCGACGTCGAACGGCACGACAGGGCCGATCCGGAACTCGATGCCGAACTGGCCCTGGCCCGGGCGCAAGTGATGTACAACTTCCGGGTGCGGCAGGTGCATCGCCTGAATCAACCGGATGCAGCGCAGATCGAGGAGATGTATCGCGCGATGAGCGAGCGCTCGGGCGGCATCCAGGTGCGACTGAAAAGCATCGCTTACAGCGACGAGAAGGCCGCCCTCGGCGACCTGCTGGCTATCGAGGAGGGGGCTACTTTCGAGGCCATCGAAAACGCCGCCCGGACCGCCGGCCGGGAAATCGAAACGCTGCCGTGGGCCGATCTCAGCCAATTTCCACCGGACTACGCGACGTTGCTGAAAAACGCCACGGCGGGGCAGGTCGTACCGTTGCCGTTTGCCGACGGGCGCGCCTGGCGCATTTTCCAGGTGCTGGATTCCCGGCCGTTCAGCCCACCGCCGTTCGACCAGGTGCGGGCCGGCATCGAGCAGGATCTGCTGCGCCGGGCGGTTGAAGCGCATGTCGCCTCGCTGCTAGCCGAGGCACGCATCGAGAAGCCGGAAGGGATGGAACCGGCGACCGAGTAAGCGGCGTCCGTCCGGCGGGTCAGGGCACCGGCTGGCCGTTCGGGCCGTGCCGGCTGGTAGGCACTTCGCCTTGCCAATCGGGCGCGCGGTGCTCGGCGTGCACTTCGGTGGTGATCCCGCCGCGGACGTTGAACACGGCACGCAACGCCATCCAGCGGGGGGCGAGCGCCGTAACCAAATCGTCCAGTATCCGGTTGGTCACCGCTTCGTGAAACGCCCCCTGGTCGCGAAAATGCCAGATGTACTGCTTCAGTGATTTCAGTTCGACGCACGTCGCGCCGGGAATGTAGGCCAGGTGCAACACCGCGAAATCCGGCTGTCCGGTGCGCGGGCACAGGCAGGTGAATTCCGGGATCGTCATGCGAATGATATAATCCCGCGCCGGTTGGGGATTGGCAAAGGTTTCCAGTTCCGCGCCGGGTTTGCCTGGCATCGTCTTCTCCTGGTCGGTGTTCGTTTAATTGTCCCATGAAGCGGAGCCCGGTGGCTGCGCTCGATTGTCTGTAGCCTGAGTATCGTTTTTAACCCATGCGCCTGACCACGATCAAACTTGCCGGCTTCAAATCTTTCGTCGATCCGACCACCATCCGTTTCCCGACGGCGATGACCAGCATCGTCGGCCCGAATGGCTGCGGTAAATCCAACATCATCGACGCCGTGCGCTGGGTGATGGGCGAAAGCTCGGCCCGGCAGTTGCGCGGCGAATCGATGAGCGATGTGATTTTCAATGGTTCCGGCAGCCGCAAACCGGTGGCCCAGGCCAGCGTCGAGTTGCTGTTCGATAACAGCGACGGCCGCGCCGGCGGCGAGTACGCGGCGTTCAGTGAAATCTCGGTCAAGCGTCAGGTCAGCCGCGACGGCCAGTCGCAGTACTACCTCAACGGCTCGCGCTGCCGGCGGCGCGACATCACCGATTTGTTTCTCGGCACCGGCCTCGGACCGCGCAGTTACTCGATTATCGAGCAGGGCATGATCTCCCAGATTGTCGAAGCCCGTCCCGAGGATCTGCGGCAGTACCTGGAAGAGGCGGCGGGTATTTCGAAGTACCGCGAGCGGCGGCGCGAAACCGAAAACCGGATCGCCCATACCCGCGACAATCTGGCCCGCCTCAGCGATTTGCGCGACGAGGTGGGTAAACACCTCGACCGCCTGCAACGCCAGGCGCGGGCTGCGGAACGGTACAAAAAGCTGCAACTCGAGCACCGCCGGTTGAACGGGCGTAAGCTGGCCGGCGACTGGCAGGCGGCACATGCCCGCGCCCTGGAACTGGAAGCGAAAGGCCGGCAGCACGAGACCGAGTTGCAGGCGGCGATCGCGCGCCTGCGCCATGCCGAAGCGGAAAACGACAAACTCGGCGAAGACCGGGGCACCGCCCAGGAGACGTTCAACCAGGCACAGGCGGCGGTTTACGAAATCGGGGGAAAGATCGCCCGCTGCGAACAGGAAATCGCCCACCACCGCGAAATGGTCAAACGCCAGACGGCCGAACTGGAACAGGTCACTACCCAGCGGACCGAACTCGAAGGGCATTTGCAGGCCGATCAGGCTGCTTTGGACCAGGCGTTGACCGCCGAAGCGGAGATTCAGCCGGCGCTGGCCACGGCGCGCCAGCGGCTCGAACAGGCCGCGGCGGCAGCGGCCGCCGCCGAGCAGGCGCTCAAGAAAGCCGAGGCCGAGCGCCAAGCCCAGCAACAACGTCTGGCAGCCTGCCAGCGCGAGCGTGAACTGGCCGCCACCCGCAGCGAACATCTCGAACGCCAATTGCACGATGACCGGCAGCGGCACGCCACCTTGGCCGCTGAGTTGGTAGGGCTCGAACGGACCGCCCACGAACAATCCCTGGCCGCAGCACAAGCCCGGCTCGCCGAACTGACGGCACTCAATGAACGAGCGCAGCGGGCCCACGACGAAGCGCAAACCGAACTCCACGCCGCACGGGCGCGTTGCGCGGCGCTTGGCGATGAGCTCAATAGCGAGCGCCAACAGCTTTCGGCCCTCGGTGCCCGCCTCGAATCGCTGACCGCCGTGCAACTCAGTGCCCTGGGAGCGGCCGACGAACGGCGGGCCGAATGGCTCGCACCGCGCGGTCTGTCCCAGGCGCGCCGCCTGGCGGCGACCATCGAGGCCGATGAAACCTGGGTGGAAGCCATTGAAACCGTGCTCGGCGATTGGCTGCAAGCGGTGATGACTCCGGCCGACAGCACACTGCTCGCCGCCGAACTGGCGGCCACCGACGATTTGACGTTGACCGTGATGGACGCCGCCGATTCGACCGCGGACGATCCTGCGTTCGCCCCGGCGTCGTTGGCGTCCCGCTGTCGCGGCCCGCTCGCCATGCGCCGCCTGTTGGCCGCCATCGAGTGCGCCGCCGACCTCGACGCCGCCCTCGAACGCCTGCCGGCGTTACCGCCCGGCGGTTCGTTGATCACCCCCGACGGCACCTGGCTCGGAGCGGGTTGGATTCGAGTCAAGCGCGCCGGGAGCAGCGAAAGCGGGACGCTGAAACGCGAACAGACATTACGCGCGACGCGCGCCGATCTGGCCGCCGCCGAACGCCGGGCCGGCGAACTGGAAGAGCAACTGGCGGCGGCCCGCAGCGCACTCGAGCAGTGCGAACGGCGCCTCGAGGTGACCCGGGTGGCACTCGATGAGGCCCGCCGCGATCTGGCCGGGCAGCAAGTCACGGTCAGTACCGGCACCCGCCGGATCGAAGAGATCGTCAGCCGCGAAACCCGGTTGCAGGAAGAGTCGCAGCGACTTTCCGAGAAAATGACGACCGCCGAAAAACAATGGACCGACGATCGCGCCCGGGTCGAGGAATATGACCGCGAGATCGCCGAGCTGCAGGCGGCCGAGGCGCGGCTCGAGACCGATCTGGCCGCCGCCGGCGACGCGGTGCAGACTGCGGCCCACGCCCTGGAAGCGAGCCGCGAGGAGTGCCACGCCCAGGAAATCAAAAGCGAGGGTCTGCGCAGCTCGGCCGCCTCGCTACGCCAGGCGCTGGACCGGGCCGAACGGCAGCGGGCGCAATTGCTCGACCGGCAACAGAAGATCGAGTCCTTTCTCGCCGCCGGGGACGCTCCTGAAACGGCGCTGCAAGCCGACCTCGACCGCCTGCTCAAGGCCCGCCTCGCAGCCGACCGCGAATTGACCGCCTGCCGCAGCGGGCTCGAAGCCCTGGTCGAGCAGCAGCGGCAGTTTGAACAGCAGCGGCAGAGTGCGGCGCGCGATAGCGATGCCTGCCGTGAGCAGCTCGAAGCGGCGCGCCTCGCCGCCCAGGAAGAGCAGTTGACGGCGCGCAACTTGGCGCGCCAGATCGAAGCACTGGCCGTCGACGAAACCCTCGAACAGTTGGTCGAGTCGCTGCCCGATGCCGCCGAGCAGACCGGCTGGGACGATGAATTGGCGCGCCTCGAACGCCGTATCGCCCGCCTCGAACCGGTCAACCTAGCGGCGATCAGCGAATACGAACAGGAAAGCGAACGCAAGCGCTACCTCGATGCCCAGGACAGCGACCTGAACGAAGCGTTGAGCACCCTGGAAAAAGCCATCGCCCGCATCGACCGGACGACACGTTCGCGCTTCGGCGAAACGTTCGAACGGGTCAATCGCACACTCGAAACGATGTTCCCGCGCCTGTTCGGCGGCGGCCATGCTTATCTCGAAATGACCAGTAACGATCTTTTGACCACCGGCGTCGTCCTGATGGCCCGTCCGCCGGGAAAAAGGAACACCAGCATCCATCTGCTGTCCGGCGGCGAAAAAGCGCTGACCGCGGTGGCCTTCGTTTTCGCGATTTTCAACCTCAACCCGGCGCCGTTCTGCATGCTGGACGAAGTCGATGCCCCGCTCGACGACGCCAACGTCAGCCGTTTTTCGGCCCTGGTCACGGACCTGGCGGAGCAGGTGCAATTCATCATCGTCACCCATAACAAAACGACGATGGAAGGGGCGCAGCAGTTGCTCGGCGTCACGATGCGCGAGCCCGGCGTTTCGCGGCTGGTCAGCGTCGATCTGGAAGAGGCCGCGGCGCTGGCGGCGCGGTGAATCCAGGGTATGACACAGGGCCGTTACCGGGGCATTGATCGATGGAAAGTTTGAGATAATCGGTCTTTGAATGTTCCCGTTCGGCAAAACCAACGGAGCGTGATCGTGAACTCACTGCGCCTGATTCTGCTGCTCGCCGGGCTGTTGATCCTCGCCGGCATCGTCGTGCACTACCATTACAAGCACCAACCGCGGCGCCCGGCGTTGCGCGGCGAGCGCCGCGAGCCGCGAATTCTGCCGGTCGAAGACGAAGCGGAAAAAGACCCGAGCGCTGCGCCGCGCGAAGAAAGGCGCGGTGCGGCGCAACCGGTTGCCCGCCGTGGCTTGCCCTTTTTCGACGGCGGTGAGACCGGGCGTCCGGCATCTGACGCCGCACCCGCGCTGGGTGGTCTTGAGGCTGACGAGCGTGCAGAAAAAATTGTCGTTTTATACCTCAAAGCGCGCGACGACCGGCGGATCAGCGGCGTCGAACTCCTCGACGCGGCGCTGAAAGCCGGGCTGGAATTCGGCGAGCGGCGGATCTTTCACCGCCTCGAGGAAGGGTCGGTGGAACCGGTATACAGCATGGCGAATCTAACGGCTCCCGGCGATTTCGATCCCGCCGAATGGAGCCGTTTCGCCACGCCCGGCGTCGCGTTATTCATGGTTCTGCCCGGTACGCGACCGGCGCTCGATCGGTGGGAAGCGATGCACGCCGCCGCCGAACGCCTGGCGCAACTGCTCGACGCCGATCTGCTCGACGATGCGCGGTGCCGGGTCACCCGCCAACGCCTGGCCCAGTTGCGTGAACAGATGCGCGAGCACGACCGCCGCCACGGGGCGTCACCCGGCGCACAATGAACACCGCCGCCCGGCGCATCCAGGCATTGCGCGCCGAAATCGCCGAGCACGATTACCGCTATTACGTCCTCGACGAGCCGCTGATCCCGGACGCCGAATACGACAAGTTGCTGCGTGAACTCGAGGAACTCGAACGCCGCCACCCGGAATTCGACGATCCCGCTTCACCGACCCACCGCGTCGGCGGCAAGCCCGCCGCCGGCTTCACCGAAGTCCGCCACCGCGTGCCGATGCTGTCGCTAGCCAACGTCTTCGATGCGGCCGAGGCGTTGGCTTTTGACGAGCGCATACGGCGCGGACTTGGCGTCACGATTGTCGATTACGTCGCCGAGCCGAAGCTCGACGGCCTGGCGATCAGCCTGCTGTATCGCGCCGGGCGCCTGGTCCGGGGTGCCACCCGCGGTGACGGCGAACGCGGTGAGGACGTCACCGCCAACGTCAGGACCGTCGGGGCGATCCCGCTTCGCTTGCGGCGCGCCGACTGGCCCGCCGATCTCGAGGTGCGCGGCGAAGTCTATATGCCGCTCGGCGGCTTCAAGGAATACAACCGCCAAATGCAGCAAACCGGCGGCAAGCCCCTGATCAATCCACGCAACGGCGCGGCCGGCAGCCTGCGCCAACTCGACCCGGCGATCACCGCCTGCCGGCCGCTCAAGTTCTTCGCGTACCAGGCATTCGCCGGCGGCGAACCGATCCATGAGGCCTGGGGCCACAGCCATATTGCAGTGCTGCAAAAACTCAAAGCCTGGGGCCTGCCGGTCAACCCCGAAATCCGCCCCTGCCAGGGCATCGCCAAGTGCCTCGATTTTTACGCAGCGATGCTGCGCCAAAGAGGCGCTTTCGATTACGACATTGACGGCTGCGTTTACAAAGTAGACGATTTACGGCAACAGGCGGCGCTCGGTTTCGTCAGCAAGGCGCCGCGCTTCGCATTCGCCCACAAATTCCCGGCTGAGGAAGCGCTGACTCGCCTTTTGGCGATCGATATTCAGGTCGGTCGCACCGGCATATTGACCCCGGTCGCCCGCCTCGAACCGGTATTCGTCGGCGGCGTGACGGTGACCAACGCCACCTTGCACAACGAGAACGAGATCCACCGCAAAGACGTCCGGATTGGCGATCAGGTCATCGTTCGGCGGGCGGGCGACGTGATCCCCGAAATCGTATGCGCCGTGCGCGAAAAACGGCATGGCAAACCGCCGGTGTTTCGTCTGCCGGCGCGTTGTCCGGTGTGCGGCAGCCATACCCACCGCGATGAGGACGCCGCCGCCGTGCGTTGCAGCGGCGGGCTGTACTGCCCGGCGCAGCGCCGGCGGGCCCTGCTGCATTTCGCTTCGCGCCCGGCCATGGATATCGAAGGGCTCGGCGAGCGGATGGTCGATGATCTGGTCGCTTTCGATGTCGTCCATGACGTGGCCGATCTGTACCGCCTCACGGTGGATGATTTGTTGCACCTGAAGCGGCGCGCCGACGAACGGGACGGCACCGTGCCGAAAACCGTCGCCGCCGGCAAGGAAGCCCGGCGCTGGGCCGAAAATCTCATTGCCGCCATCGACCGCAGCCGGCAGACCGCGTTGCCGCGCTTGCTGTTCGCCTTGGGCATTCCCGAAGTCGGTGAGCAGACGGCGCGCGATCTGGCCGCCGCCTTTGGCCGGCTCGAACATCTCCGCCGCGCCGGCCGCTTGTTGCTGCTGGCGATCCCCGGCATCGGGCGCGTCGTGGCGCAAAAAATCGACGATTTTTTCGCCGAAAAACACAACCAGCAAGTGATCGACCGGCTGCTCGCCGCCGGCGTCGAATGCGCCGGCGAACAGGCGCCGGATGCGGCGCGCTTCGCGGCGCTCGAACCCATCGCCGACCTGCTGGCGGCGGCCGGCGATTTCGCTCTGCTGCCGCGCACCGCGGGCGGCGGGAAAACCTTGATCGGCAAGAAAGAACGCACCCGGCTCGCCGCCGCCTACCGCACCATCGACGACTTGCTGGCCGCCGGTGCTGGAGAGTTGACAGCCGCCGGTCTCGACCCTGGAACGGCCGCCGCCTTCGCCGCAGCGTTGCACACCCCGCCACTGGCGGTGGAATTGCCGGCGGCGGCCGAACTGCTGGCCGAGATCAAGGCCCAGTCCCGGCCGACCGTGGCCGCGCCGGCACCGCTGGCCGGACAGACTTATGTTTTGACCGGCACCTTGGAATCGATGACTCGCGATGAAGCGAAAGCGGCGCTGGAAGCGCGCGGCGCTCGGGTCAGCGGCAGCGTCTCGGCAAAAACCGCCGCCGTGATCGCCGGCGCCGAACCGGGATCGAAGCTGACCAAGGCCCGACAACTGGGGGTCGCAGTGCTGGACGAAGACGCCTTTCGCCGGCTCCTCGCCGGCCAGTCCGGATGATGCCGGCCGCAAAAAAAAATCAGCCAAGGACTTGCATTTTTTTTGCGATCGGGTAAAGTATGGAACATTCCGGTTCGGAAAAGCGCCCGCACCGCCCGACCGGCCAATCGAATCCTCGCCAGGCCTTACGTCAGTTTGGCCTGTTTCGGCCCCGCTTCCTCAGTGGGGCCATTTTTTTTGGTGCACCCGGCTTCAACGTTCAGCGGCGGCCGCGGGTGGCGGGCAATCGAACGCGGCGAAACGTTGCCGGCCGCCGGCCGGTGGGGCCAGCGGCTGGATAGCTTCGGCCCCCATCAAGCCGGCCTCGTTGCGCGCCAGCTTTTCGAGTTCGAGCGCCACTTTCTTGTCTTTGCGATCGATAAAACCGACCCGGTCGGCAACCGAGACCTCGATTTCGCCGCGTTGGGTGCAGTTCGCCGGCGGCGGCGTCCCGGCGTCGATGGCTTGGACCGCCACCCCCTCCGGTTGCAGTTTGACCCAGGTACAGCCGGCGGCCAGCCACAATACGGCCAGCACCGCGACTGTGGACTGACCCCGGTGGACGTGCAGACCGACGTCAGGGCGGTGGGTGAACCGCACCGCAGTGCCGGCAAGTGCGGTAGGCAAGATGGCTGGCAAAGCGCGCGAAAATCGGCGCAAACTGGGTTTCGATATCGGTAAGGTGAAACGATTCACGGTAGATCTCCTGATCGCATCGCGGACAGAACCAAATTACATGATCGAGTTCGCCCGCCTGCCGGCGGCGCTCGACGACCAGCCCGACACTACCGGCCGGGCGCTGCGGGGAATGCGCTACGCCGCCGGGCAACAGCAGCATCTCGCCGGCGCCGATGACGATGTCGCGCCGCCGGCCGCCTTCGATCACCTGCAGCGTCATGTCGCCTTCGAGTTGATAGAACAGCTCAGGCCCTTGTTCGAGGTGAAAATCGCTGCGCCGGTTCGGGCCGCCGACGACCATCACGATGAACTCGCCCTCCGGCCAGAGCACGCGGTTGGCGACCGGTGGTTTCAGTTCGGCGCGATATTTTTCGATCCAGCGCGCCAGATGCAGCGGTGCGGGCAGGGTGGGGGAGATAGACATCGGCGTTTTAAACATCAAAATGCGGCATTGCCCGGCGTCCGCGGGTATGGAATCACGTCGCGGATATTGGCCAGCCCGGTGATGTAACTCAGCAGACGTTCGAAACCGAGGCCGAATCCGGCGTGCGGAACGCTGCCGTAGCGCCGGAGATCGAGATACCAGCGGTAAGTTTCGAGGTCGAGTCCCTGCGCGCGCATCCGGGCTTCGAGCACATCGAAGCGCTCCTCACGCTGCGCGCCGCCGATAATTTCGCCGATGCCGGGGGCCAGGACGTCGAGCGCCGCGACGGTGCGGCCATCGTCGTTTTGTCGCATATAGAACGCCTTGATCGCCGCCGGGTAATTCATCACGATCACCGGCGCCTGACAGTGCGTTTCGCTGAGATAGCGTTCGTGCTCGGTTTGCAGGTCGGCGCCCCAGGCGACCGGAAATTCGAATTGTCGAGCGGCGCGCGCCAGGATATCGATCGCCTCGCCGTAATCGAGCCGCTGGAAAGGCTGTTCGACCAGGCGCTCCAGCCTGGCGATCGCCTCGGGTTCGACCTGTTCGGCGAAAAAACGCATATCCTCTGGGCATTCGGCGAGCACCGAGCGAAAGACCGCTTTCAGAAAATCCTCGGCCAGATCAGCCAGGTCGTTCAGATCGGCGAAGGCGATTTCCGGCTCGACCATCCAGAATTCGGCGAGGTGGCGGGCGGTATTGGAGTTTTCGGCGCGGAACGTCGGGCCAAAGGTATAGACCTTGGACAGCGCCAGGCAGTAAGCCTCGACGTTGAGCTGGCCGGAGACGGTCAGAAAGGTTTCACGGCCGAAAAAGTCCTGGCTGTAGTCGACGCCGCCCGCCGCAGTGCGCGGCGGGTTGGCCATCTCCAGCGTGCTGACCCGGAACATCTGGCCGGCCCCTTCGGCGTCGCTGGCGGTGATGATCGGGGTGTTGATCCAGTAGTAGCCGTGGTCGGTGAAATAGCGGTGGATCGCCATCGCCGTCCGGTGGCGGATGCGGGTCAAGGCGCCGAAAGTATTGGTCCGCGGCCGGAGGTGGGCGACTTCGCGCAGGAACTCGAAACTGTGGGCTTTCGGCTGAATAGGGTAACGATCGGGATCGGCCACCTCGCCGATCAATGCGAAACGTTCGGCCAGCACCTCGAAGGCCTGGCCGCGGCCGGGCGAAGCCTGCACGATGCCGTCGCAGACGACGGCTGAGCCCGTCCCGGCGCGCAGCACGTCGTCCGGGTAATTGGCGAGCCGCTGTTCGGCGATCACCTGTAAATTGGCCTGCGAGGAACCGTCGTTGAGGTGGATGAACGACAGCCCCGCTTTCGAATCGCGACGGGTCCGGACCCAGCCGCGAACGGTGACTTTGGTGCCCGGCGCGGCAGCGCCGGCGAGCAGATCCTTGATCGGGAAATAAGTCATGATCGCTGGTAATGATGATGGAGAACAAAGCGCTCGCCGGCGGCGCGAAGCGGGCTCGCCCAGGCGTTTGCCGAACCTACTATGATAGCCCAAGGCGGGTCGCGGATCGTCCGGACCGGACCCCGTTGGAGGCTCAGGCTCATGATAAAATTCGGATGATGGAAACCAAGACACCGCAGATTCAGTTGACGCCGGCAGCGTGCGCCCGGATCCGCGATTACGCCCAGGCCAACGGTGCCTACGGCATGCGATTGGGCTTACGGCGCGCCGGTTGCTCGGGTTACGCCTATCAGATCGAGTTGACCGACAAAGCCGGCCCTGGCGACTGTCTGATCGAACAGGACGGCGCCCGCGTCGTGCTTGCCGGCGAGCACCTCGCGGCCCTTGACGGAATCACGATCGACTTTGTCCGCGAGGGCCTGAACCACCGTTTTCAGATCGACAACCCGAACGTGCGTGCTAGTTGCGGTTGCGGCGAAAGTATCGCCGTCTGATCGTGGTCGATCAAGCATTCCCGCTGGAACTCAAAGTGCCGAATGCTGAAACGCGCGCGGCAATGGACGAGGCCAAAGAGATCGTCCGTGCCCGCCGCGACCGCTTTGATTCCGCCGCCGAACTGATTGATGACCTCGAAAAAAACAGCGGCGAGTAAGCGAACCGCCGTACCGCGTGCGGCGGACTATACAAAAGCATTCCTCAAGGATTGGAACCGTCTCTCCCGGTCGGGCCGCTACGACCTGAACCGGCTCAAGGAAGCGATGCTCATGCTGGTTGCCAATCGTTGGAAATACGCGACCCGTTCAGGCTCATGTGTCAGTGGACAAGACTGCCCGACTGGCGTCCCGCCGCTCTTGCCGGTACAATGCGCCGGCGCGCCCACACAGACCCGCCCGGTGGCTAGGTGGCAGAGTGGTGATGCAGCGGCCTGCAAAGCCGTGTACGCCGGTTCGATTCCGACCCTAGCCTCCATCCCTTGTCTGCCCAGGTGGCGGAACAGGTAGACGCAAGGGACTTAAAATCCCTCGGAGTGAAAACTCCATGCCGGTTCGATTCCGGCCCTGGGCACCACACGGCAAGGGGCGGAACGAACTTTGGCGGTGTGCGCCCACAAACCACCGATAAAAGCGCCGCTGCCCTATGGCCGAATCCCGACCCATCGATATTGCCATCTGCTCCGAAATCGGCAACCTGAACGCGGTGCTAGTCCACGAGCCGGGAGCCGAGATCGAGAACATGACTCCGGCCACCGCCGCCGAAGTCCTGTACGACGACATCATCACCCTGCCGCTCGCACTGGAGGAACACCGGCAATTGACTGGGGTGTTGCGACGCGTCTCAAAAGTTGTTGAATTTCAAGATCTTCTGGAAGATATCTTGAAACTGGATGAAGTCAAGGAAACATTGCTCGAACAGCTTTGCGTGCTCTACAACTGCCCTGAGATCAAGGCCGATCTGACCGGCTTACCCGCTGCGCCACTCGCCGCGCAACTGCTCGAAGGGACGCCGATGCGCAAGGATACGCTGGTCAAATACCTGAACCCGCTTCGTCACGCCATCCCACCGCTGCCCAATGCCTTTTTCACTCGCGACGCGACGATGTGCGTCCACGACAAACTGGTGATCGGCTCGATGGCCCACCGGGTCAGGATCGCCGAAAGTCTGTTGCTGCAAGCGATCTTCCGCCACCATCCCAAAATCAGGGCAGGGGGGTTCTATTACGCCGGCAGCGGCGCGGACCTCGACCGGGACATCACGATCGAAGGCGGCGACTTGCTGGTCCTGCGCGACGACCTGATCGTCATCGGCTACAGCGAGCGGACCACCGCCTCGGGCATCGACCGGCTGATGCAAGCGATCGCCGCGGGACGCAGCGGCAGCGATGACGGCAGACTCGATTTCATCGTCGTCGAAATTCCGAAACAGCGGGCCACGATCCATCTCGACATGATTTTTACGATGGTTTCGAAGGCCCATGCCGTGATCTTCCCGCCGCTCATCACCGGCACCGGTCGATGCCGCGCCATCCATCTGGCCTACCGCCGGGGCGAGGTCGAGCGCATCACCGAATATCCCGGCCTGCTGGACGCCCTGGCGGCCCGCGGTCTGCCGCTCGCCGCCGTGTACTGCGGCGGCGATGACCCGTTCCACCAGGAACGCGAACAATGGGCAAGCGGCGCCAATTTCTTCACGCTGGCGCCTGGGCATATCATCGGCTACCGGCACAACCACCACACCGTCGCGGCGCTCGACAAAGCCGGCTTCGAGGTTCTCGAAGCCGATGACGTGATGACCGCCCGCCGAGAATTACAGACCGGCAAACTGGCGGTGATCATTATGGATGGCGCCGAACTCAGCCGCGGCGGCGGCGGCTGCCGGTGTATGACCATGCCGCTGCACCGCTCGCCGGTCGATTGGCGCTGAAAGAGGAGCGCCCAAGGTCCAGGTCACTTCAGGCACACAAGCGGGGTTCGATGAAATTCCATTATTTAACATAATATACATTATACGAAGTAATGGATCAAAAGAATGGCGGCGCGGGCCTAGCCTCGCGCCGCCGAAAATTCCCGCATCCCCATCGGGAAAGTGCCCTACCAGCTTGGGCAGGACCATTGTCCCGATACGGATGCCCCGGCGGTATCGGCGAAGTTCGCTTTGTGTTGTAGGCGAGAGCCGATCCGTCGTGTAGGCCGCAGCCTACAAGCGGTGCGCGGTGCCTACGGCGCCGCCTGCCGCGTCACCGTTTCCCAGACGCGCAGCAGATTGCCGCCGAGGATTTTTTCGAGATCGTTCTCCCGGTAGCCGCGCGCCAACAGTACGGCGATCAGGTTCGGGTACATCGAAACGTCTTTCAAATCGCTCGGCAGTGAATCGCCGACGCCGTCGAAATCAGACCCCAGGCCGACGTAGTCGATGCCGGCGATCTTGACGACATGGTCGATATGATCGGCGACGTCTTCGACCGTGGCATAAGGAAACGGAAATTTTTCGCGATAGTCGGCAGTAAATGCCGCGACCCGCGGTTCGTCATCGTCTTCGACCCCGAGTTGCGCTTTCAACGCATCGCGCGCCACAGCGAAGCGCGTGTAGTATTCGTTGGTCTGCTGTTTGATGAAAGTCGAACCGAAATTGATCATGATGACACCGCCGCCGGCGGCCACGCCGGAAATCAACTCGTCGCTGATGTTGCGCTGCCAGCCGGGCGTGAAATGACGCGCTGACGAGTGCGAGGCAATGACCGGCGCTGCAGAAACCTGGAGAACTTCGACGATCGCCGGATCGGACAGATGCGAGACATCGACCATGATGCCGAGGCGGTTCATCTCGGCGACGACCTGCCGCCCGAAGGGGCTCAGTCCCTGCCACAGCGGCACGGGATCGTAAGACGAATCGGCGATATGGTTGGATTTGGCGTGCGTCAGTGTGATGTAACGGATGCCGCGCCGATAAAAATGCCGGAGGTTGTCGAGCGACCCAGCCACCGGCGCGCCATTTTCCATCCCCATCGCCAGCGCGATCCGGCCGGCGGTGGCGGCCGCCCTCGCCTGCTGGGGATCGTAAACAACGGCAAAACGCTCCGGGGCGCGCCCGGCAATCGCCTCGACTTGATCGATCAGGCGGTTGGCCAGCGCAAAAGCCGCGCCATCGGCTTCGTTCTGCCAGGGAACGAAGATCGACATAAATGGTATATCGAGACCGCCGGCGCGGGCCCGGGGATAATCGAAATCGCCGCCGGAAGTGGCTGCGGTGACGTCCGCCCAATGGTCATAAATGCGGTACGGCACGTCGATGTGCGTATCAACGATCAGCAGGCGCTTGGCCAGCGACTGCGCTGCCGCCAAGTGCTCTGCAGCTTCATCTTTAGCGTAGCTGATATTACTAAACAGCGCCCAAACTAGCGCCAGACAGGTGCCGGTGACAGCGATCGATCGTCTCATAACTACGTTCTCCATTGTGATACCCAATTGTTGCATAGATTCCCGGAATTCTCGGTAAAGCTGGTGAGTACAGCTTGTCCGATTACCCGAAAAACCGTAGTCATTCTACGGTTCGAGGGGAAGCGGACAAGATGTGCCGCCAGCTTGGGCGAGAAACCGGGCGCGTCACCTTAGGTGAATTCTATTTTCCTGCTAATAGCAACATAACTATATGATTTCATGGTGAATTTGATAAAATCGAGCAAAATTTATGCAACTATTGGGTATAGTCTTGCGTGGTCTGAGCAGCCCAGGATGGGCTGATTCAGACCTTATTTATGTCACTTATGCCGCACCCCATGGCGAATCACCAGATCGACATCCTGGAGCAAGGTGATATAGCGCAATACATCGCCGCGCACGGCGATGATATCGGCGTACTTGCCCTCTTCCACCGTGCCGTAATTTTCGCTGACCCCCATCATCGCCGCCGGCCAGTAAGTGGCGGCGCGGATGGCATCCTGCGGGGCGACACCGAGGTGATTGACCCAGACGTCGAGTTCGTGCCACGTGGACTGGCTGTGAAACTTCATCGGTATCCCCGAATCGGTGCCGACCAGCAGCACCACGCCCGACTCGCGCAATTGCTGGAATTTGCGCGCCAGGGTCGGTTTGCGCAGCGGCGTGATCTGGAAATACGGCAAGCGTTCGGGATGGGTGAACGACTGGCGGATATCGGCGATGATGTCGGCGCCGAGGCCGAGGTGCCACGCGGTATCGTCGAGGTGTTCGTGGTGGTCGCGGACGTATTCGTAGTTGTACAGCCCTTCGATGGTCGGGGTCCAGTACAACGGTCCGAGATTCATTTTCGCCGTCCGTTCGCGGAGCAGAGAGATCACATCCGGCGGGTATTCCGGCGCGGTGGCCAGGCCCGTATGCTCGAAGTTATCGACCCCGGTCAAAAGACCGCGGCGGATCTCCTCCGGGCGGTGCGCGTGGGCGACGACCGGCAGACCCTGCTTGTGCGCCTCGTCGACCACGGCGCGCACCTCATCCATCGTCATTTCATCCTGGTCGATCAGTTTGATCACATCGACCCCGGCGTCGTGCAGCCGGCGGACCTTGGCACGGCCGTCGGCGGCACCGTTCACGCCCCAGCGGAACAATTCGGTTCCCGGATACGGTGCGTGTTGGATGAACGGTCCCGAAACGTACAACGTCGGTCCCGGTATTTCGCCGCCGGCGATCGCTTTTTTGACCGCGATACTGGCCTCCAGCGGGCCGCCCAGATCGCGCGCCGAGGTCACGCCGGCGAGCAACAACTGGTGTGCCGAGGCCGGCATGATTTCGCTCGCGAAGCGCGACGGATAGGTTTTGTCCCAGTGGTCGTAGTCGGCGTGACCGTTGATCATCAGGTGGACGTGCATGTCCCACAACCCGGGCAGCACGCTCATGCCTTCGGTGCTGATCACGGTGTAGCCCTCGGGGATGGCCAGGGCGCCGACTTGGCCGATGGCCTCGATCCTTTCGCCGTCGATCAGGATCACACTATTGGCGAGCGGCGTGCCGCCGTTGCCGTCGATCAAGGTTCCGCCACTGAGTGCCACGCCGGCGTGTACCGTGGTGGCGAACAGACCGCTAGATAGACCGGCGGCAAGGGCAATGCCGCGCCACATACGCATCTGGTTCGGATTTTGTTGCATCGTCGACTCCCGTAATAGCCGGCTGTCTTGGCCGGCCATAATGATTGATTTCCTCTCATCCCATCCGCCGCGGATTGTACCTTGACCCGCGACGGCCGCTCGCCGATACTGCCCGCCTACCCTTCAGGAGCCCGAGATGAAAGTCCTCCGGCGTACGCTGTTTCTGGTCGCGTTGGCGGCCTTGAGTCGCACCGCACCGGCGGCTTTTTGTCCCGATCCGGCCGAGTATCTCGCGACCGCCGCCTGGCGCGCGGCCGGTGCCGTGAAGTGGCGCCTGCATGGCCAAAATCATGCCCCCGGCCAGTCTTATGTGGCGTTGAGCGAACAACGTTTGTTGTCCACCGATCAGCTTGAGGCCGCCTGGCATCCAGGTTTGGGGAGCGGCGAGTACGCCTGGCAGATCGAGACCGTTTACCCGTTTCCCGGTCGCTGGCAGTATCGCGAAACGCTGGCTGCCGAGCCGACCGCCAGCCGGCGCGACGGAGTCGATGGTTTCCGCCCGGCGCCCGGCAAGGTCTTATCGCCGATCCGGCATTACGCCCGGCTGCTGAGATTGATCGAGCGCTTTCCGGCATTGCTGCTGCTCACCGGGCAATACCAACACGGCGATAATCTTTGCATTGTGACGATCGCCCACCCGAGCGGCGAGTATCGTCTGTGGATCGACGAGGCGGGGCAACCGAAGCGTCTGGTGCGCCAAGGGCGCGATCTGACACTCGGCGCGGTCGAAGAAGTCGTGCTGTACAACGACTGGGAGCGAGCGGCGGCGGCGCCGTTCGCCCGGCGGGTCGAGTACCGGGTCGACGGCAAACTCGTGCGTCGTGAAATCGTCGATGAATGGGTCATCGATCCATTGCCGCAAGGTGCTACGGCACCGGATGGCGCCTCCCTCCCCCTGCCCTTGCCGTCCATCGATCCGCTCGATGCCGGTCTGGCGCAGTGGTATCTGGGGCGCGTCGCCGGTGGGGCACCGGCTGAAGGGTTCGCCGACCAGCCGGTCGAAATCGAACCGCTCGGCGAGCGCCTGTATCACATCACCGGCGGCAGCCACCACCAGTTGCTGATCGAAGGCATCGACACGCTGGCAGTGGTCGATGCCCCGTTCGACAAGCGCCGCAGCCGCGCGGTGCTCGCCGCGCTGCAGCAGCGCTGGCCCGGCAAGCCGGTCAGCCACTTGATCCTGACGCATCACCACGACGACCACGCCGGCGGCTTTTTGGCCTATATCGAACAAGGCGCCAAGCTGGTGGTCAGCCGCGATGGCCGCCGTTATTTCGCCCTATTGCTGGCCAAGGCCGGCCATGCGAAGCCGCAAATCCAGGTCTTGAGCGGCGCGCAATTTCTTGCTTTACCGGGTACCCGCATCGAATTGCTGCCGTTACCCAACAGCCACGCTGAAGATATGCTCATCGTTTACGACCACCATGTGGGCGTCGTTTACAACAGCGACCTCTACTCGCCCGGCAGACCGACACAGCACCCGTTGTGGGGGCGCGAGTTCGTGCAGCAGTTGGATTGGCTCGGTATCGAACAGGCGACCATCGCCGGCGGCCACGGGCGCGGGGTGATCACGCTGGCCGAACTCCGCGCTGAATTAACCCAATAGTTGCATAAATTTTGCTCGACTTCATCAAATTCACCATGAAATCATATAGTTATGTCGCTATTAGCAGGAAAATCGAATTCACTTAAAGTGACGCGCCCGGTTTCTCGCCCAAGCTGGCGGCACATCTTGTCCGCTTCCCCTCGAACCGTAGAATTACTACGGTTCTTCGGAGAATCGGACAAGCTGCACTCGCCAGCTTGACCGAGAATTCCGGGAATCTATGCAACAATTGGGTTAATTAGTCAATGAATCGCCACACTCCCGGATGATCCAGATCTCCGACGTTTTCGGCCGCCGCCCCTGGTTAAGCGAGGATCCGCAACGGCGCGCCGCCGCTGTAGGAGGATCGCACCCGGAGTTACTGGCCGTACTCCCCGAACTGGCGCGTAACGACCCAGACGCCAAGGTCCGGTTGGCAGCGCTCGCCCAGCTCGACGATTTCGCGATCTGGTGCGAGCGGTGCGCCAACGATCCCGCACCTCAGGTTCGCGGCAGGGCGCGCGACCAGGTGGTGAAATATCTGCTCCACGCCGGCACGGCACCCGCCGCCGGGTTACGCTGGTTGGCGGCACAGCACGACCAGGATCTTTTTGCGTTGCTGGCCCATGAGGCCACCGACCCGCACTTGCGCGCCGCCGCGATCGAGCGCTGCACCCGGCAGGGCGCACTGGCCGAATGCGTTCGGCACGATAAAGTACCGGACAACCGGACACGGGCCCTGCAAAAAATCGACCAGCCTTCGACGCTCAAACGCTTGCAAAAAACGCTGCGCGCCACCGACAAGGTATGGTTTGCCAAGGTTGAGCGCCGGCTGGACGAACTCACCGGCGGCCGGCAACATCTCCAACGAAGGCTCGCGCAATTGAACCGCGCAGCCGAAGACCTGCTGCGTGGGGTGGCCGGCGGCAATCTTGCTGCGGGGTTCGAGGACCTGCGAGCGGCATTCGCCGCACTGGCCGCACCGCCGTCGGAACCCCTGGCCAGGCGTCTGGCCGGCAGCTTGCAAATCATCGAACAGGCGGTACACGGCGGCAGCCGACCCGCCGCCGCCCAGGCTTTAGATGCGGAACCGGAAAACCGCCTCGAACCGCCGCTGGCCAGTGCCGCACAGCCCCCGACTCCAGCGCTGGAGCGCCTGCAAAAACGGCTTGCCGCCCTGCGCCGCAAAGCGCACAACGGGCAGCACGATCCGACGGCGCTGACCCGCTGGCAAAAAAAGTGGGATCGGCAATGGGCAGAGATCACAGACCCCGGGCCGGCCGACCGGCACTGCGCCGAAATCGTCCATTCCTGGCTCGGTGAAATCGCTCACGTTGCCGACCACCGCCCGCAGAGCACCGCTCAGCCGCCCCCGGTAGCGGCGACCGAACTGCTGGCGCAGCTCACCCAGTCGCTCGACGAGGGCCATCTGGCCGACGCGCACAGCGCAGCGCAGAGGCTTGCCGCGCTGCCGGTCGAACAGCGCAAACCACTCCACCAGGAAGTCAACGCCGCCCTGCAGCGGCTGGATGAATTGCGTCGCTGGCAGCACTGGGCCAACCACCGCCGGCGCCTCGAATTGATCCGCCACCTCGTGGCCTGCGACCCGGATGCGCTTCACCCCGACGCCCTGACGGTGGCGTTGAATCAGACGTTCGCCGAATGGCAGACTTTGGAGCGGCAGGAACGGGCGGCGGGCTTGCCGGGCGGCGGCCACCTGTGGCCGCGCCTGCAGCGTGCCGCCGGGCGTTTACGGCAACGGATCGAGCCATTCGCGGCGCGCCGAGCACGGCTGCGTGAAACCTATACCGAAGCCTTGCAGCGCACGTTCTCCATCGCCGATGAATGGTTGGCCGCCGAGCCGCTCGCGGCGGCGGTAGGCCGGCGTTTGCGCCGCGAACTGGCCGCCGGCTTGCGGCAGATGGATCTGGTCAAAAGCGAGACGCGGCGCGAGCTGGTGCACGGCGCGCGCCGGCGTTTGCGGGAAATCAGCGGGCGTTTGCAGCGAGCAGCGGTCCTTGCTGAAACCGAGAAACAGGCGCTGATCGCCGCCGCGCGCGCCTTGCAGCCGGATGCCGGCCGGCCCGAACTCAAGCAACAAGTCGGTCAATTACAGAGCCGGTGGCAGGCCGCCGGCCATGCCGGGACGCGGCGCGAACAGGCATTGTGGCGGGAGTTCAGAGCGGCGATCGAGGCCCTGTTCGCCGGCGTCGATGCCGAGCAGCGGGCCCGTGACGAGAACAAACGGCAGCGTGTGCAGCGCGCCGCGGCGTTGTGCGGCGAATGGGAGGCCCTGGCGGCGGGTGGACCGGAAGCAGCAGCGCGCCGCGATGAAAGGGAGAGGCTTGCCACCGCCTGGCGCGAACTCGGTCCCGTGCCCGAAGCCCTGCAACGGCGCTGGCGACAAGCCGAAACCGTCGTGCGGCAAAGCGACGAATTGGCGCGCCGGGAACGGCAAAAAGAAGCCCTGCGTACAATATGCAGCGCAGCGGCGGCGGCGAGCGCTGAACGCCAGCAATGGGTGCAGGCGGCGCTGAAAGGACCGGCCCCGTCACTGCCCGCCGGGCTGGCCCCGGAATGGGCCTGCCTCGCACCGGCCGAACGCGAAAAGCGTTTAGCCGAACAGGCTGCAGCAGCGCGCCGGGTGTGTGTCGAATTCGAATATCTGCTGCACCTGCCGTCGCCGGCCGCCGACCGGACTTTGCGGATGCAGCACCAGGTCGAGATGCTCAACCGGCAATTGGCCGGCCGCGGCGCGCCGCCGTCGCAACAGAGCCAGATAGAAGAACTCAACCGTCGCTGGCAGGATGCCTCGCCGATGACTGCGAAAGACTACGATGCGCTGTCGACCCGGATCGCCGCAGTCCAACAAAAAATCATCGACTCAGGTTGACGTTCGACCCGAACATGACACAACAAGGGCGCTTTGCCAGTGAACACCCCTCATTCGATCGCGCGCCGGAACGTGCAGCGTAATGCCATCGAGACGACCGTACACCGCATCGGCCAAATGAGAGTCACGGCCCATCGTGCTGGGCTGCGACTGGTGGGCGCCGGCGGGCTCATCGCCGGCGCTTGGCCGGCGGCGGCGCAGGCCGCGGACGGCGGTTACGGCGCCTGGTCCCTGCTGCCGCCGGTACTCGCCATCGTGCTCGCCCTGACCCTCCGCCAAGTCATCCCCGCCTTGTTCCTCGGCTTGTGGGCCGGCACCTGGATTCTCGCCGGCAGCGGCCCCGCGGCACCATTCGCCGGTCTGTTTGCGACGTTTCAAGTCTATGTGCTCAAGGCCCTGGCCAACCCCGATCACGCGGCAGTGATTTTGTTCTCGATGATGATCGGCGGCATGGTCGGTATCCTGGGCCGCAACGGCGGTATGGCCGGCATCGTCCAGGCGATCAGCCGCTGGATCGCCGATGCCCGCGGCGCGGCGGCGGCGACCGCGGCGTTGGGCCTGGCGATTTTTTTCGACGATTACGCCAACTCCCTGGTCGTCGGCAACACGATGCGGCCGTTGACCGACCATCTCGGCCTGTCGCGCGCCAAACTGGCTTACATCGTCGATTCGACCGCGGCGCCGGTCGCCTGTATCGCCCTGGTGACGACCTGGGTCGGCTACGAAGTCGGTCTGGTGCAAGACGCGATCGCACCGCTCGCCGGTCTCGATACTTCCCCCTATCTGATTTATATTAGTAGTATCGCCTATAGTTTTTATCCGCTGCTGGCCATCGCGATGGTTTTCATGATCGCCCTCAGCGGACGCGATTTCGGACCGATGTACGACGCCGAAAAACGGGCCGCGCAAGGCAATCCCGGTATTCCCGTTACGCAGTGCCCCGGCGACGATCTTTACGACGGCGGCAAACAGAGCAGCGCCTGGAACGCGGTGCTCCCGATTCTGCTTCTGCTGTCGACCGTCATTGCCGGTTTGTGGCTCAGCGGCAGCGCCGCGTTGAACGGCAAAGAGGCGTCATTGCGCAACGTGATCGGGGCCGCGGACGCCTACCAGGCTCTGCTCTGGGGATCGCTCGCCGGGGTCGTCGGCGCCGTGACGCTGAGTTTCGTCAACCGCTTACTTAATTTAGAACAAATTGTTAATGCATGGTTCACCGGCGTCAGGACCATGCTGATGGCCATGATCATCCTGGTGCTCGCCTGGGCCTTGAGCGACATCACCCGCGAACTCGGCACCGCGGATTATCTGGTCAGTGTGCTGCCCGCGGCGCTCGGCCCGCAATGGATGCCGGCCATTGTTTTCATACTCGCGGCGCTGACCGCCTTTGCCACCGGTTCGAGCTGGGGCACGATGGGCATCTTGCTGCCGCTCGTCGTGCCGCTCGTCTGGTCCCTGCTCGGCCGCCACGACATGGCGGCCGAGCCGTCCCTGCACCTGCTCCACGCCGCGGTCGCCGCGGTGCTGACCGGTGCCGTCTGGGGCGACCACTGTTCGCCGATTTCGGACACCACGATTCTCTCGTCGATGGCCTCGGGCTGCGATCACATCGAGCACGTGCGGACGCAATTGCCCTATGCACTGACCGTCGGCGCGATCAGCGTGCTGTTCGGAGCCCTGCCGGTGGGTTTCGGTGTACCGTGGTATTGGGCGCTGGCTCTCAGCTTCGGCATACTGTGGTTGACGGTGCGGCTGCTCGGCAAAAAAAGCGGCCCCGCGGCCGGCGGATGATGACCGCCCCCAAACGGGCTGCCGGAGATCGTCCCGGCGCGCAACGATATTCACCACTCCGACCTCCCGACCGCGATGGCGTCTACTGGCGCGGATTGGACGGCGCATCACGCGCTTTAGCTATTGCTGCTTATGCCCGCCGGCAGCGGGCGCCATTGATTGCCGTTTGTGCCGGTTCGCAGGAGGCGGCCGATCTTGAAAACGATCTGCGCCTGCTGGCCGACGATCCGACCCTGAAGATCGAGACGCTGCCCGATTGGGAGACGCTGCCTTACGATCATTTCTCGCCGGACCCGAAGATCATCGCCGCCCGGCTGGCGACCTTGGCCGGCTTGCACCAACTCGAACGCGGCGTGCTGGTCGTCACCGTCGCGGCGCTGCTGCAGCGGCTGCCGCCGGCCGATTATGTTTTCGGCCGCGTCCTGCGCCTCGCCGTCGGCGAACGGCTGGACAGCCGCGAATTCACCGCCCGGCTTGTCGCCGCCGGCTACCAGGCCGCCGAAACCGTGACCCAGCCGGGCGAATTCGCCGTGCGCGGTGCGGTGCTCGATCTTTTCCCCAGCGGCAGCCCCCTGCCCTGCCGGATCGAACTCGACGACGACGAAATCGCCAGCCTGCGTTCCTTCGATCCGGAAACGCAGCGCGGCCTCGAACGCACGGCGGGCATCGAAATGTTGCCGGCCCGCGAATATCCATTCGACCGGCAAGCCATCGACGACTTCCGCCACGCCTTTCGCAACCGCTTCGACATCGACGTCAGGCACTGCGCGCTATACCAGGATTTGCGCCGCGGTTACCATCCCCCAGGACTCGAATACTACCTGCCGCTGTTTTTCGCTGAAACCGCCTCTCTGGCCGATTACCTGCCGGCGACGGCGGCGTGGGTCCGCTTGCCGGGTGTCGCCGCCGCCGGCGAGCGTTTCCGGCAACTCGTCGCGGCGCGCTACGAACAACGGCGCCACGACCTGTCCCGTCCGGTGCTCGAACCGCATGAGTTGTACTTCGTTACGGCGGATATCGCCACCCGGACGGCGGCGCTGCCGTGGATCGAAATCAGTGACGAAAAGCCCGCGGGCGATTCGCCGGTCCTGCACTTTGCCAGCGCTCCGCCGCCGGCGTTGCCGCTGCACCAAAGGGCGCGCGATCCCGCCTTGGCCCTCAAGGACTATCTCGCCAGCGGTGAACAGCGGCTGCTGATCGCCGCCGATTCGCCGGGGCGCCGCGAGTTTCTCTCTGAAACATTGGCGGCTTTGGGCTTGCACCCGCAAATCCTCGACAACTGGCATGCCTGGATGAGCAGCGGCAGCACTTTCGCCCTCGCCGTCCTGCCGCTGTCGGGCGGCTTCGCGCTGCCCAGCGAATCGCTGGCCGTGATCACCGAGAGCGAATTGTTCAGCGAGCGGCAGCGCACGGCCCGCCGCCCGCCGCCGCGCGATCCACTGTCGATGTTGCGGGCCCTCGGCGAACTGGCGCCGGGGGCGCCGGTGGTCCACGAAGATCACGGCGTCGGCCGCTACCGGGGGCTCGAGGTGATCGCGATCGATGGCCTGCCGGCCGAATTCGCCTCCCTCGAATACCGCGGTGGCGACAAACTCTATGTCGCGATCAGCGACTTGCACCTGCTCAGCCGTTACAGCGGCGGCGACCCGGAACAGGCACCGTGGCACAGCCTGGGCGGCGAGCATTGGGCGAAAGCGAAGCGCCGCGCCCGGCAGAAAATTTCCGATATCGCCGCTGAACTGCTCGCCGTCCACGCCCGGCGCGCCGCCGCCGCGGGCCGCGCTTTCGCCTGCGACCCCGCCGCTTACGCCGATTTCATCGCCGCCTTTCCGTACGAAGAAACCGCCGACCAACAAAGCGCGATCGACGCCGTGCTCCACGATCTGGCTGAGCCCCGGCCTATGGACCGCGTCGTTTGCGGTGACGTCGGATTCGGTAAAACCGAAGTGGCGTTGCGCGCCGCCTTTACGGTCGTTCACGCCGGCGCCCAAGTCGCGCTGCTGGCGCCGACGACGCTTCTGGCGCAACAACATTACAACGTCTTTCGCGACCGCTTCGCCGACTGGCCGGTCAGGATCGAACTTTTCAGCCGGGCGAGCGCTGCCTCCGGGAGCGCGATCCAGCGCGATCTGCAGGCCGGTAAAATCGACATCGTTATCGGCACCCACCGCTTGCTGCAACGCCACGTTGCCTTCGCCGACCTCGGCCTGCTGATCGTCGACGAAGAACAACGTTTCGGGGTCGAGCAAAAGGAAAAACTCAAAAGCCGGCGCGCCGACGTCGATCTTTTGACCTTGACTGCGACGCCGATCCCGCGCACGCTAAACATGACGCTCGGCGGTTTGCGCGACATCTCGATCATCGCCACGCCGCCGGCCCGGCGTAATCCCATTCGGACCGCGATCGCGGCCTTCGAACCCGACTTGATCCGCGACGCGGTCAATCGCGAAGTACAGCGCGGCGGGCAGGTTTACTTCGTTCACAATGAAGTACAAAGCCTGCCGCGCATCCGTCGCGAGCTGCACCATCTGTTGCCCGAGGTGGACATCGCGGTCGCCCACGGGCAGATGGGCGCCCGCGAATTGGAACGGACGATGCGTGAGTTTTACGCCCGCCGTCACGAGTTGCTGCTGTGCACGACGATCATCGAAAACGGCATCGACGTCGCCAATGCCAATACCATCATCATCAACCGCGCCGACCGCTTCGGGCTGGCGCAACTGCACCAGTTGCGCGGCCGGGTCGGCCGCTCGTATCACCAGGCTTACGCCTACCTGCTGGTGCCGGACTGGCGGGCGATCACCGCCGACGCCCGCAAACGACTCGAAGCGATCAGCAGCCTGACCGAACTCGGTGCCGGCTTCATGCTGGCCAGCCATGACCTCGAGATCCGCGGCGCCGGCGAACTTTTGGGCGCCGAGCAGAGCGGCCACATCCAGGAGATAGGCTACAGCCTGTACATGGAGATGCTGAGCCGGACCGTCACCGCGCTCAAGGCCGGCGGCGATGCCGCCGATCTGCCGGCCGAGCCGGCGGCGATCAAGGTCGAGCTGCATATCCCGGCGTTGATTCCCGACGATTATTTATCGGACGTCAGCGAACGGTTGATCCTCTATCGCCGGCTGGCGGGTGCCGCGGGGGAAGAACTCACCGCCCTGGAAAGCGAGATGATCGACCGCTTTGGACGCCTGCCGGAGGCGGCGGGCAATTTGTTCCGGCTCGCCGCATTGCGCCAGCAATGTAGCGCCCTCGGCATCCGCCATCTCGAGTTAGGTTCGGAAGGTGGTATCGTGGAGTTCGGCGACCGCCCGGGCATCGATGTCGGCCGGTTGGTCGAATGGGTGCAATCTGAACCTGAGCGCTACCGTTTACGCGGCGACCGCCTGGCCATCAGCCAGCCGTTGCCGGACGCCGCCGCCCGCTTCACCGCGGCCCGGGAATTGCTGGAGATGCTGCACCCCACTCCGTAGAAGGCCGGAATGGTTTTCATATTTTTTACTGTAATATCAAAATGTTATATTTATATATTCATGTTTTTGATTAAAACCTGCATGCACCGTTGTTCGCTGACCTTGGTCGTCGGCCTCGGACTGGCGGCGCTGCGCACCGGCGCCCAAGTGCCGGACGACACCGGCAACCCCGAGGCGGCGGTTTACCAGGTCGAAATCGTTGTTTTCAGGCACGTCGGAGCGCCTTTGTTGCCGCCCGCCACGCCGAAAAACTATGCTCAAAACCGCGTCCCATTATTGGATTTGGAAGTGGTTCACGACACGGACGACAGCGCCGGCAAACCACCGGCCTCCGGCGCGCCGCTGGAAGCGATCGCCGACCGTCTGAACCAATCCGGGGACTACGCGGTGCTGCTCCAGCAATCCTGGCTGCAGCGCCCCGGCGTGTGGCCTAATCCACCGGTGAAATGGTTGCACGACGACATTCCGCTCACCTTCCCGAACGACATGCCGCTGGCCGAGGCAGTTGACTACCAACTGGAAGGGACAGCCGGTTTCGCCGTGCAGCGGTATTACCACCTGGTGCTCGATTTCGAGTGGCGCGCCCGCGACGAAACAGGCCGGCCGGTGGCCGTCGACCGGCTGGCGCAAAGCCGGCAGATCGAACCTGGGCGGGTCGAATATTTCGATACCGCCGGTCTGGCCGTTCTCGCCCGGGTGACACGCCTTGAAACGGCCGATGAACCGCCTCGTTCTTGATTTATCTGCACTTCGACCCTATCACATCCCCATTGCCCAGTTCATTCCACCTCACGATTCGCACAGGAGAGTCATTAATGAACCCACATGAATGCCAACAAGGCGGCGTGCTGGTCGGCCAAGCGGCACCGGACTTCACCGCCGCCGCCGTCCTGGCCAACGGCGACATCGTCGACGCCTTCAACTTCAACGATTACCGGGCCGGTAAAAAGGCGGTCGTGTTCTTTTATCCGCTCGATTTCACCTTCGTCTGTCCGTCCGAACTGATCGCTTTCGACCATCGGCTCGCCACTTTCGAACAGCGTGGTGTGCGGGTGATCGGAGTGTCGATCGATAGCCAGTTCACGCACCACGCCTGGCGCAATACGGCAGTCGAAAAGGGCGGCATCGGGGCGGTGAAATATCCGTTGGTCGCCGACGTCAAACATGAAATCGCGAGGGCCTACGGCGTCGAATCGCCCGGCGGCGTCGCCTACCGCGGTTCGTTTCTGATCGACGAGGACGGCATCGTCCGCCACCAGGTGGTCAACGACCTGCCGCTCGGCCGCAATATCGACGAGATGCTGCGCATGGTCGATGCGCTGAATTTCCACCAGCAGCACGGCGAGGTCTGCCCGGCGGGTTGGCAGGAAGGTGCAGCGGGTATGCAGGGTTCACCTGCCGGCGTGGCCGCCTATCTCGCCGAACACGCCGGCCAGTTGTAACCGGCGCCGCGCTTCCCGTTATTCGGGCCGGTCTTCCGGCCCGGGCTCAACGGCGTACCGCAAAAAACGCCTTGAGCAATGCGCCGCACTCGGCGGCCATCACCCCGGCGGTCACCGCGGTCCGGTGGTTGTGCGCCGGATGTTCCAGCAGATCGAAGCGGCCTCCGCAGGCGCCGGTCTTGGGGTCGGCCGCGCCGTACACCAACCGCTTGACCCGGGCGTGGACGATGGCCCCGGCGCACATCATGCAAGGTTCCAGCGTCACATACAGCGTGCATTCGGGCAGGCGGTAGTTTTCGAGCACGCGGGCCGCGGCACGCAGCGCCAGCATTTCGGCGTGGGCACTTGGATCGCGGCGCGAAATTGGCTGATTGTAGGCCCCGGCGATCACCTCCCCCCCCAGCACGACCAGCGCGCCGACCGGCACCTCGCCCCGCTCTCCGCCCTGGCGGGCCAGTTCGAGGGCGCGTTCCATCATTGTGAAGTCGGCTTGATCCACGTCAAAAGCCATGGCTGCCTTATGTGTTAAAGAAGATACGAATAAACCCTTAGGGTTTTTTCGCTGGAATCCATGATAGCAGGAGGTCCGATCATGTCCGTTGCCCGCGTCACAGAAATCATCTCATCGTCGCCCGACAGCTTCGAGGACGCCATCCGCCAAGGCGTCGAACGGGCGGTCCAGACGTTACGCCAAGTCAAAGGCGCCTGGGTCGAAGGCCAGAAAGTCATCTGCAACGAGCGTGGCGAAATCGTCGAGTACCGCGTCGATCTGAAAGTGACGTTTATTCTAAAAGATTGAATCTGCCTCAAGCCTCAAGCCGCGAGCAGCACCAGCACGCCGCCCAGCGTCAGTCCGAGGCCGGCTAGCTTGCGGGCGCCTAAGGGTTCGCGCAGCGCGAGCCAGGCGAACAGCGTAATGAAAGCCGCTGCTGTCTCGTTCAGGATCGCGGCGATCGAGGCCAGGGTATATCGGTAACCAGCCAGCCAGAGCAGCATCGAAATATAGGTGCTGAGCACCGCCGCGGTGATCAGCAATGGCCACGGCTGCGGTGCGGCGAGTTGCCGCCCGAGGCGCCGCCACTGGCCGCGGGCGGTGATAAAAAGCAGCATCCCACCCAAGCCACCGGCCAGTCTGAAAGTGGTGGTCCAGAAAAACTCGTGCCGCTCAAGCACCCCTTTGACCATCACAATCCCGACCGCCATCAGCAGCACCGCCCCCACTGCCCATGCCGCACCCCGATAAATCTCCCGCGGCGCTAATGCCTCGTCGCGTTGCCGCCGGGTGACCAGCGCGATGCCGGCGAGAACGAGCAGAAAGCCGCCGTATTGCCAGAACAACAAACGTTCGCCGAGAAAGACAACCGAGAGCACGACGACAAATGGGCTGTACAAGCCGGCGACGATCCCGGTGCGGCTCGCTCCCAGGATTTGCAGGGCGCGCAGATACCAGGTATCGGCAAGGGCGATCCCGAGGCTGCCGCTGAGCAGGACGATCAGCCATTCTCCGGGCGCATAGGCCGGCGGCCGCCACCCGGCGACCAGCAATGCAGTCGGGATCATCAAGCCGAGGCCGATGCTGTTTTTGATGAAATTGAGTTCGAATGCGCCAAGCCCGCCGCCGGCGGCGCGAAACAGGATGATCGCCAGCGCCCAGGTCATGGCGCAAGACAATGCGAAAATCTCGCCCAGGCCCATGGTTCAACAAGCCGCCCGGGCGGCGGGATGTAAACCGGGGTTAGTGGTGACAGGTGAGTTCATTGGAGCCGCGCCCGGCGGGCACTTTGGCCGCTGAATTGACAGTGTATCAACACTATGCTTTCATAATGTAGAAAGCATATAAGCATTCTCATTTCGTTGCTAGCCTTCGGGGCGCGAGGAACCGCCGGCTTCACCACCGCAAGACGGGGGCTACGATGCCGATACAGATCGCCCCGCTGGCGCCGGAAACCCTGCGCTGGCGCGTTGATGAAAAAAGCCTGCTGCGCTCGGCGTCCGAAGCGACTGGAGCCATGCCCTCCCATGGCCAACCGATCGCCCAGGAAGCGCTGCGCTACGCCCTGCTCGCCGGCAACGACTTCCACCAGCACATTTTTATCCGCGGCCCGGCGGGCAGTGGGCGCCGCGCTTTGTTGCAGGCGATGCACACCGCGCTGCAGCCGCCGCACCGAGCGCGGTTGGACTACTGCTACGCCTGTCGTTTCGCTGCCCCTGCCCGGCCGCAACTGCTCGCTCTGCCGCCCGGCAGCGGGCCGGCGGTCGGCGCCGCGCTGGCACAGCTTGCGGACTTTATCGGCGAACACCTGCCCCGGCTGCTCGATGGCGCACCGCTCAAAGCGCGGCGCGATGCTTTGCGCGAGCGGACAGTCAAGGCGATCAATGAACTGACCCGCCCGTTGGAAGAAGAACTGAAAGTCCATGGCCTGGCCCTGGTCCGGGTGCGCGATGGTTCGACGGCCCAGATGGCTGTTTTCCCTACGGTGGTCGGTAAACCGGTGCCCCCCGAGGAATTTCAACAACTGGTCGAAAGCGGCCAGGTCGAGCGCCGGGAATGGGAACGTTACCAGGCGGCTCTGGCCGCGGTCCACGAGCGCAGTGCCGCGGTTGCCGATCAGGTGATGCAATTGTGGCGCGACGGGCAAAAAGCGCTTGCCGTGTTCGATCATGAACACATCCAGCGCCTCCTGCACGAAATGACCGGCGCCCAAGACGAGGTGCTGCACATCCCCGCCTGCCGCGATTTCATCGCCGCTGTCACCGATGATGTCATCGCCCACTTCCCCGCCATCAAGGCGGGCGGCATCGATCCACGCCGCCGCTATACCCTCAATCCCGTGGTTTGCGCCAGCAGTGAAAATGCACCGCTGATCTTCGCCGCCGGGGCCGATCCTTCCTACCTGTTCGGCGGGTTGACGGTGGGGCCGGGCAGCGCACCGTCCGACTGTGGCCATCTAGATTTGTACTTCGGTCGTTTGGCCGACGCCAACGGCGGTTTCCTAGCGCTTGATGCCGCCGAACTGGTCCAGCAGCCCGCGGCCTGGCGGCTGCTGGCACAAGCTTTGAATACCCGGCAACTGGACCACCGGGTATTCAGCACCGAGTGCCGGAACCGCGGTTTGGTCGCTTCACCCCTGCCGTTGGATGTCCGCGTCGTTCTGATCGGCGATGCCGAAACGTATCGAGCACTGTATCTGCACGATGGGCGCTTCGCCGAACTGTTCGATTTCATCGTCGATTTCGATACCTGTTGCGAGCGTGACCTGCAAGGATCGTTGTTGTACCGCGAGCTGTTGCGTTGCTTGCAGCACGACGAATCCCTGCCCGAGATAAAGGCACCGGCTCTTGCTGTCTTGATCGAACAAGGGGCGCGGCTTGCCGCCCGCCGCAATAAATTGACTCTGCGTCTCGAACCGATTTTCGATATCGCCCGCGAAGCCGGAACGATTGCCCGTGCCGCCGACCGGCAAAGCATCGACGCCGAGGATGTCCAGAACGCCATCGCCCACCGCGAGTTTCGCCACAGCCTGCCGCGGCGCGATTACTTCCGCCGCATCGGAGAGGAAACGATCAGGGTGCGCCTGCAGGGCAAAAGCATCGGCCAGATCAACGGCCTGACCATCAAACCGGCGCTGCCCGAAGGTTTTGGCATTCCGCTGCGCGTTTCCTGTAGTTTCGAGCCCGGCCACAGTGCCGACATCGAGATCGGCGGCCGCGGCCGCCCCCGCTCGCTGCCCATCGACTCGTCGTCGGCCCTGGCGGCCGTTGCTGGCGAGCCGCCTGCAGCGTATCGGATGGAGGGTTTGCTGCGCGCCCTTTTGGGCGTCATGCTCCCCCTGCCGCACCCTTTGCAATTTCACGCCATATTGCTGTTCGAATCCGATCATCCAGGCAATGACGCCGAGCACTGCACCGCCGCCTGCGCCGCAGCTTTACTCAGTGCCACCGCCGGGGTGGCACTGCGCCAGAATCTGGCGCTGGCTGGCAGCCTCGACTTCGCAGGTCAATTGCAGCCGGTGCCGGATATCAACGAGCGGATCGAAGGATTTTACGACTGCGTGCTGGCCCTGGAATCGGGCGGTGTGCATGGCGTGATCATGCCGAAAGCCAACCGCGGTGATCTGATGTTGCGCTCCGACATCGTTCGCGCTTGCACCAACGGCAGCTTCCAGATCTACGCCGTCGATACCCTCCACCGGGCTTTGGAACTGTTGACCGAAATTCCGACTGGGGTGCAGATCGACGGCCGCTTTCCGCCGGGCTCGCTGCTCGCTGCCGCAGCGCAGCGCCTGTTCCGCAATTGGCAGCAAAAAACGACGCCAGACGCCGCTGCTCCGCCGGTGGAACCGGCACGCCGTAAGGCGTAGCTTCTCTAACAGGTTGTTGAAAAACGCCATCCTGGCGTTTTTCAACGTCGCTTGCGAAAGGCGCGACTTGCGCTGCGCTCCCGAAATCAGCCGCTAAGGAGCGCCTGATTTCGCCGGACCATCCGTGGCCCGGATCGGTAACCACCGCCAAAAAAACGGCAGGGAGAACGGCATGCAGCAACGCAGCGCGGCTCGCATCATGAGGTATGATATCTCTGTCTTGATTGGCTATGGAAGTTCCGCCCATGAGTTTCAAACGAATCCTGGTGATCGCCGATCAGACCCGTGCCCGCAATCTGGCGCTGCCGCGGGCGGTGAAACTCGCCGCCGCGACCGGCGCCGCGATCGATCTTGTCGGTTTTTGCTATGACCCATCGCTCGACGCGATGCCCGCCGAGGGGGCGGCGATCGAGCGCGGCCGCCGCACCCTGCTCGCCGCGACCCATGCCCGTCTCGACGAAATGCTGGCCGGCACCGATCTGCAACGGGTCAATGCCACGCACCGGACGGTATGGTGCAAATGGATACACGAATGGGTCGTCGCCCAGCACGGTGATTACGACCTCGTCGTCAAAACCGCGCACCGCTCGGCGACGATGTTTTATACCTCGACCGATTGGCATCTGCTGCGCACCTCGCCCATACCGTTGATGCTGGTCGGCAGCCGGACCTGGAAAAAACGCGCCCCGATTCTCGCCACGGTCGATCTGCAAAGCACCAAGGCCAAGCAGCGGAAACTCAACAGCCGGGTTCTGGAACTCGCCACCGCCGTTGCCACGGCCCTGGACTGCCCGTTGCACGTCGTCTATGCGCTGCCGGTGCCGCCGGTACTGAAGGAACTCGAGATCGTCGAACCGCGGGCCGAAGTGCGAAAATTCCGCCGGGGGCGCCGGGCCCTGTTGCGCGATTTAGCTGCCTGCTACTCTATCGACCCCGGCCGGATTCACCTCCTCGCCGGCGCGCCGGAAAACGTCATTCCCACCGTTGCCCGGCGCCTCAAAGCCCAGTTGGTCGTGATGGGCACAATCGGCCGCCACGGGCTCAAGGGCATCTTGATCGGCAATACCGCCGAGCAGGTGTTACAGCGTTTGCCGGCGGACGTCCTGGCCGTTCGGCCGGAGTGAGGCACTCACCCCCACGCCCCGAACCATGACCACGGGTCGTGGCGGATCGCCGCACCGACGATATAGCCCATCACGAGCAGCGCCGCCAGCAACAGCACCCACCGCCGAGGGCGGTCGATGCCCGGTCGCAACGCCACTGCCCCGAGCAGGATATAGACAATCAGGGCCAATACCTTGGCGGTCAGCCACGGCTGGACGAACGGCGCCTGCCGTGACAGCCAAGCGAGGGACACGGCGCTCAGCAATAGCAGACTGTCGTTGAGATGCGGTAACACCCTCAGCCCCCACCAGCGCCGCCAGTCGATCGCCGCCAGGGCGAGCAGCCCGCGGCTGACGAACAGCACGATCGTCACCGCCGCCGTCGTCATATGGACGGTTTTCAATATCGGGTAAACACTCATCCGGCCGCCGCCCAGCCCTGGCGCAGCCAGACCCGTGCCGCAGCCGGCTCGGGCAATGTAGGGAGCCGCTCCCGGCGGCGGCGGAGGGAATGCACAAGGCGGCGGATTTGCGCCCGGCCGTTGAACGTTCGGCCTGGAATGCAGCGGGCGCGGTCGAAATCCAGGATCCACAACCGCCGGTCGTCATCGAGCAGGATATTGCCGAGATGGAAATCGCGGTGGGCGACGCCGGTCCGGCACAAGCGCGCCAGCAACGCCCCGATGCGACGCCACAGTTCAGGCTCGGCCAATGGACCAGCGGGCCATTCCGGCAACGGCTTGCCTGGAATAAAGCCGGTGAGCAGCGCCTGTTCCGCCGCCCAGCCATGTTGCTCGCAATAGGCCGCCCACGGTTGCGGCACGCAATCGACATGGTGCGCGTGTAAATGCGCGAGACAGCGCCATTCGCGGAAACTGCGGCTGCGCGCGGCGCCGCTGAACCAATAACGCTCGGTACTCAGCTTGGCCATCCAGCCGCCGCGCCGCGCCCGGCGCAACACCGCCGGGCCATAAGGCGTCGCAATGAGCCAGGAAGCGCCGCGCCCACCGCTCAGGGCCTGGGCGCCGGGCCAGTGCGCGGCGGAAAACCACAACGGCGAGGGGCGGGGTAACCGGTCGGCGTCGTATAGTATCGTTTGCCGCCGCTGAGAAAAGACCGCGCTTTGCATCGTGCCATGATAGAAGATTCGACCCCGCCGGCGGAACCGGTCCACTGTTGCCTGTTCAGACTCTCGGCGCTCGGCGACATCAGCCATGTCATTCCAGTGGTTCGTGCCTTGCGCCGGACATACCCCGATTGGCGTTTGAGCTGGGTGATCGGTGCGACCTACTGGCCGCTGGTCCGGGATCTGGACGACATCGACTGGCTGGTTTACGACAAACACGCCGGGCCGCGCGCCTTTTTACACTTCGTGCAACGGCTGCGCCGCCAGCACTTCGCCCTGCTGTTGCAGATGCAGACTTCATTGCGGGCCAATGTGCTTGCCGCTGCGATCCGCGCCGAGCGCCGGATCGGCTGGGACCGGCGGCGTTCTCGCGAGGGGCACGCTCTGACGATCAACGAGCGCGTGCAAGAATCGCCGCCGCAGCACCAAGTGCAGGGATTTCTGGCTTTCGCCCGCCATCTCGGCTGCGCTACCGCTGAACCGCAGTGGGATTTGCCGGTCAGCGCGGCGGCTCGCCGCTTTGCCGCCGAAGTCCTGCCGGGGGAGCAACCGGTGCTGTTGATCAGCCCTTGCTCCAGCCGCCCGGCACGCGATTGGCCGACCATGCACTATGCGGCGGTGGCGCGCTTCGCGATCGAGACACTGGGCCTTCGGGTGCTCGTTTGCGGTGATCGCCAACCACGCGCCCGCCGCGCCGGCGCCGAGATCGCCGCGGCCCATCCGGCGGTGATCGATCTGAGCGGCCGCGACACGCTGGACACCTTGCTCGGCTTATTGGCGCGGGCGGCGATCGTGCTCGGCCCCGATTCCGGCCCACTCCATCTGGCCAATGCCCTCGGCAAGCCGGTGATCGGTCTTTACGCTGCAACGCCCAGCGCCCGCAGCGGGCCGTACCACAGCTTGGACCTGTGCGTCGACCGTTACGACCAGGCAGCGCGCCGGTTTCTCGGACGGCCCGCCACCGCGTTGCGCTGGGGGCGGCGCCTCGAATTCCCCGGGGTGATGGAGTTGATCACCGTTGATGACGTGATCGCCCGCCTGCGGCTCGCCGCGGGACGATTGAATCGCTTCAGCAACTGAGCGACTGAGTGGGTCTGGCCGCGGCTCAGGCGCGGCCGGATCGGGTCAGGATGGCGTCTCAGTTCCCTGCCAATAGCCGCGACGGCACGAGTTTGCGAACCCGCCGCTCCGCTTCAGCGATATGCTCCGGTTTGAGCAGCGCTTCGAGTTCGGGGATCAGATCCCGACTCTGGCCGTGACCCTGCGCAGCGGCGATTTTAAGCCAGGCCAAGCCGGTGATCAGATCGCGCGATAGACCCCGCGCCTGGATATTCATGACCGCCAGGTTGAACGCCGCGCCGGTGTGGCCCTGGCGGGCGGCGCGGTGATACCACTCGGCCGCCTGCTCGTGATCGACGGGTAACTGATAAGCGTTGCCGGGGTCGTTGTAATTGTTGGCCAGTATGAACTGGGCATTCGGGTCGCCTTGCTCCGCCTGGTGGCGCAGATACGACACTTTCGTGAAATACAGGTTGGTGCTCATCGGCGCGCGGCCGAGCGTGGTTCCGGCACTGGCCGCCGGCGCCAGCACGGCGAGCATCAACCAACCGATGAATAATCTTGACATGTGGCACCTCCATAATCCCGATGGCCGCCGGAGCTGACGGGCTGGCCGGAATGCCCGCAAAGCAGCGACGGCAACCGAAATCAGCATAATCCCATCCGGCGGTGGATGCAATCGCACGCCTCGCCGTCGCCGCTGGCGCGCCGCCGGGGCGAATCGTTGCCGCCGGCAGGTGGTCGGCACGGCCCGAGTTGAGCCGAAATGAACGGATTTTTCATCTTTGGGCGATGGTCGCGGTCCAGTGGGCAGCGTAAGTTATTCATCTGAAAGGGTTTATTGGACCGCACTGGACGAGCGCTTGGAAAAACCGGGATGGATTGCCCGATCGTCCGGGAATCCCGTATGAAAGGATTTTCTAGCAGCCCCGGTCATGTCACTATCGCCAGGATCTCGGGTCTGTATGAATCATGCGGTGTCACTGATCCGCTCAGCCGAACGTTCGGGCGAAGGCGAATGGAATGATTTGTTTCGATTTGACGTTTTTTGAGTATTTTTAAGTTATGATCGGTTCCACTCGTCAATCCGGTGCCTTTCGCCAGTGGGTCAGGGACACGGAACCGGCCGTGATGGAGCGTCGGGAAACGCAGGGGGCTCGCGGGCCGTTTCGGCTCTGCGGGTATATCGATAAGCGCGCCGGTAAGGCGCCCCAATCTACCGGCTTGAGGTAGCAAGGAGCAAACAACCATGCTGTGGATGGTCACCGTTGAGGACCAGTTCTTTCCAGTTCGTGCCGCATCGCACCAGGATCTGGTGGCGAAATTGGAAGAACATTTACAGGGAATGATGGACCGCGTAGTGATTCAGGCCGACCCATTGCCTGATATGGCCGAACATTTGGCCGCCTCGCAGATTATCTGTGCAATGGCCGGCGGTCGCGATTGACCAAAGGCCACGCCCGGCTCCCCCGGGCGTGGCCTCGTGCCGGATAACACCTTACCGTCTACGCCACTTCTTTCAATTCTCCTCCGGCAGCGGTTCTTCGCGCAGGCGGACCGCGAGAATATCGCAGCCGGCGCCGTGCAGTACCGCGTTCGCGGTCGAGCCGAGCAGTAGCCGCACCCCTTTGCGGCCGTGGGTTCCGAGCACCAAAAGATCGGCCTGAAGGTCGCGTGCCAGGCGTTGCAGTTCATTCGCTGGCGTCCCGACCAGGAAGTGCCGGCGGGATTCGGGGATGCCCTCCTGCGCCGCCAATTCGTCGAGCCGGCGGCTCAGTTCCTTGCGCGCCGCCTCTTCGAAACCGTCCACCCCGGCGATCACCGGGGCATAAGGCACGACGCCGAAATAGACTGAATCGAGGGGTTCGAAGACGTGGACCAGATGGCACTCGCCATGCCGATCGGTCACGGCGCGGGCCCGGGCGATCACCTGCTCGGCGCCTTCGTTGAAATCGATACCGACGATGACTTTGCGATACATGGGCTTTACTCCTCAAAAACGGATACCGACGCCGACGCTGATGGACACCCGGCCCGGACCACGGCTCCCCTGACTGTCTTCCCACAGGTCGATACCCTCGATGGTCAGCAGCGGCGCGACATGCCGCTCGTTGCCGACCCGGATGACCTGTTCGCCACCGATGTGGCCGGTCGTGCTGACGAACCGTCCAGCGGCGAACAGTGCCGGATCGAGGAAGCCGTCATACAGCGCAACAAAACGAACCCCCGGCGGCCGCTCGGCGAGCGGCCGGTAGCGGCGGTCGAGCGGGTAACTCAGGATCTGCAATTCGGTCTCGCTGGCGTGGTTGACCACTGCGACGATCTGGCCGCCCCAGATCACCCGCTGGCCGTAGGCTTCAGGGTATTCCAGCGCTTCGCTCGGCCGCCAGTCACTGACCCCGGCGCGCGCGCTGTCGTCGAACGGCGGTGATGCGGCGCAGGCGGTCAGGCAAAACGCCGCCGCCACGGCGGTGCCGAACCACCGGCGATCGAGCCGGCAGCGCCCTGCCCGCTCAATCCGCCGGCCGGAGCGCATCGCCATCATCCGCACCGCAGATTTCGAAAGTCGCTGCCATGGCTTGTTCCCAGTGCTGCCCATCGAACGATCTGACCGGAAATGCCCGCCATTGCTCGCCGTCCAGACAACGCGCGTTGAGGCTGTAACCCGCGGGATGGGAACGCGGCACATAGAAGGATTTGATGCCGCAATGCCGGCAAAACAAGTGCCGCGCCCGACCGCTGCCGAAACGATACTCGGCAAGGCTGTCCCTACCGGCCAGCAATTCAAAATCGTCGCCGGGGACGATCAAGTGCAGATAACCGCTTTTAACACAGACCGTGCAGTTGCAATCGTCGATCACCGGCGTTTCCGGCAAAACCGCCCGAAAACGAACAGCGCCACAGTGGCACCCGCCTGAGACGGCCAGTGGACGATGCGGGTTTGGCGCTTGCGCTTCACTCATCAGGGCTTCCGGGAATCACCATGGACCGGCAACGGCCGGCGGCAGACGCCGCGCGACGCGCCACAGCGCCAGCGCGTCGCCGGGGGTTACAGTTCCGGCGGAGGGCCGGGCGCGGCGGCACAACCGACGGCGGCGGCGCTCGGCGAGATACACCGTCCACAGAAAATGAGCATACCGCCGGTTGCGCGCATTGGCCAGCGCGGCGGCGAGCAAGCCGGCGCTGCCGGCGGGCAGCGCCAACCACTCGCTGAGGACGCGGCGGCGGAGATCTCGCGGCAGACCGGCGGCCACCCAGTCGTCGCGGCCGAATCGGTAGCGGGCTTGCAATTCCAGTGGCGGTACGGCGCCGGGCGGCGGTGCCGGCGACAGTCCCCGCCCGGCATATTCGGCGGCATCGATGATCCGCCCGGCCCATGGCGCGTGGTCGGCAGCGAAGGTTGCCGGATCGACCGTCTCCTCGCCGCTTTCGTCATGCGGCCCGCAAGCGAGCAGAACTTCACACTGGGTCAGCGCCTGGTAGCGCGGTTCGCGGCGCTGCCACCACGCTTCGACGCTGCTCGCCACCGATTCCGGCGCCGTCTCCAGCGCCGCCAGCAACGATGACAGACCGGCGGCCCACTGCCGGCGCCGCTCGGCCCACAGCGCAAGGCAGCGTTGCGTCAGCGGATGTTCGGGTCGGCCCGTGGCGAAGCGCTCGATTTCCTGGCGCCACCATTGATGTTTGGCGCTCGATACTTCTGGATGTTCCAGCTCTTCGAGGGCGAGTAATTCGGTGAGCAAGGCGTAACCGGCAGCCAGGTGCGCCGCGCTGGCCGTCGGCAGATAGCGAAGTGTCAAGGCGAGCGAGGGGAAACGGGCCAGGCAACGATGATCCAGGGTACTGTCGATCCAGCCGGTCATCGCGCCGGGTCGCCGGCGCGATCCCCACCGTCCAGCAGCGCCAACAAGTCATCTGGGTGGGCCAGGCAGCCATCGGCCCGGCGCCGGGTTTCGTGATCCTCGGGATCGAGATAACCCCATTCGGCGAGCAGCGCCCGGCAGCCGGCGGCCTGCGCCGCGGCCACATCCCGCGGATCGTCGCCGAGCAGCCAGACGGCGGCTGGCTCGACACCGAGCATCCGGCAAGCGTGCAGGACCGGCAGCGGGCTCGGCTTCGGCGCGCCGGCGGTATCGCCCGAAACGACGCAACCGGCCCGTTGGAGCCAGCCGCTGGCGGCGGTGACCAGTGCGCTCAGGCGGCTGTTCTTGTTGGTGACGATGCCCCAACGCAAAGCGCGCCTTTCGACCTCAGCGAGCATCGCCGTGATCCCGGGAAACGGGCGACTTTCAGTATAGGGTTGCCGGGCGTAATGAGCGATAAAGGCCTCGATTCTCGAAGCCAGTTCCACGCCGGGCAGCGCCTCACCGTAGGCCGCCTCCAGCATGCCGCGGGCGCCCCGCGAGGCGAGATGACGGACGGCGGCGAGGGCCAGCGGCGGCCGGCCCTCGTCGCCCAGTACGCGGTTCAAAGCGCCGAGCAGATCGGGGGCGCTGTCGAGTAGCGTGCCGTCGAGATCGAACAAAATCGCCTGCGGCGGATGGGTCAACTGACGAGCCATCGGGTCAGCGACCGGCGGGTTTGCTGGCGTGCAACAGGTAATTGACCTCGACTCCGTCGCCGGTCCACGCCCGGCGGGTCAACGGGTTGTAGTACAGGCCGGCGGTTTCGCGGACCACGAGTCCGGCGGTCCGGCACCAGGCCGCCAGCTCGGCCGGGCGGATCAACCGCCGGTACTGGTGCGTCCCGCGCGGCAAGAGGCCGAGGACGTGCTCGGCCCCGACAATGGCCAGCGCGAAAGCGCGCGGTGTCCGGTTGATGGTGCTGAAAAACAGATCGCCGCCGGGGGCGACGAGCGCCGCGCAGGCGGCCACCGCCGACCAGGGCTCGGGAACATGCTCCAGCATTTCCATACAGGTCAGCACCGCAAAAGGTGCGGGGGCGGTGGCGGCGAACGCCTCGACCGTACTTTCACGGTAGTCGACCGCCAACCCCGATTCGGCCAGGTGCAGGCGGGCGACGGCCAGCGCTTTCGGTGCCACATCGAGCGCCGTGACCGCGGCCCCGGCTGCGGCCAGCGCTTCGCTGAACAACCCGCCGCCGCACCCGGCATCGAGCACCCGCCGGCCGTCCAGCGCCGTTCGGCCGGCGACCCAGGCGAAGCGCGCCGGATTGAGGTCGTGCAACGGCCGAAATTCGCCCTCCGGATCCCACCAGCGAGCGGCGTAAGTGTCGAAGCGGTCACGCTCGACGGGGTCGAAGTTTTCGCCCGCGGTCATCGCCATTCCGCCAGACGCTGCCGCCAATAGACGGCACGGCCGCCGATGGCAGCGAAATCGAGGCTGACGAACCGGCCGTCCGCTAATAACGGCCGGCCGGCAACCCAGACATCGCTGACCTGGTCGCGGCCCGCGGCGTACACCAACGTGGACAGGACGTGGTGCACCGGCTGGGTTGCCGGATGGTCGAGGTTCACGGCGCACAGATCGGCGGCCTTGCCCGGTTCGAGCGAGCCGATTTCGTCGTCCCAGCCGAGTGCCCGGGCGGCGTCGATCGTCGTCATCGCCAGCACCGCTGGCGCTGGCAGGGCCACTGGGTCGCCGCTGAAGCCTTTGGCGAGCAGTGCCGCACTGCGCATTTCACCCCACAGGTCGAGGTCATTGTTGCTCGCCGCACCGTCGCTGCCCAAGGTCACGTTCACGCCCTGCTCTTTGAGTTCCCAGACCGGGCAGATGCCGCTGGCGAGTTTGAGGTTGGATTCCGGGCAGTGCACGACGTGCACCCCGGCGGCGGCCAGGTGGGCGATTTCATCGCCGGTCAGTTCAGTCATGTGGACAGCCAGCAAGCGGTCGTTGAGCAGGCCGAGGCGCGCGATGCGGGCCAGCGGCCGCTCACCGTGGATGGCTAACGAATGGCTGACCTCGCTTGCCGTTTCGTGCAGGTGCAGATGCACCCGGGCATCCAGTTCGCGGGCCAGTTCGGCGAGTCGCGCGAAAGCGGTGTCGTTCACGGTGTATGGGGCGTGCGGCGCCAGCGTCAGGCGGAGCAGCGGCGAGGCCTGGGTCGCGCGGTGGACCTGCGAAGCGCGTTCGAGATATTCATCGAGCGACGCCGCCCAGCCGGTCGGCACATCGATCACCGGCGCCCCAAGCGCGGCGCGCATCCCCGCTTCCTGCACGACGGCGGCGGCCTGGTCCGGAAAAAAATAATTGTCGTTGAAACAGGTAACGCCGCCGCGGATCATCTCCGCCACCGCCAGCGCCGTACCGTCGCGGACGTACTCAGCGCCGACCCACTGCTGCTCGGCCGGCCAGATATGTTTTTCCAACCACACCTTGAGCGGCAGATCGTCGGCCAGGCCGCGCATCAGGCACATTGCGGCGTGAGTGTGCATATTGATCAGACCCGGCAGCAGGGCGTGGTGCGGCAGATCGCGCCAGGCGGCCCCCGGGTAGCGCCGCCGCGCTTCGCCGGCCGGCAGCAGCGCGGCGATCCGCCCGCCGGCGATGACCAGCGCCTGGTCCTCGATCACCGCCGCCGGCGGGGCCATGGGCAGCAGCCAGCGCGGGGCGAGAATCAGATCCGCTTCAGACATGACGGGCGCCCGCCGCCGGCACCGTCATTCCTTGACCCGTGAGACGTATTCGCCGGTCCGGGTATCGACGCGGATCACTTCCCCTTCTTCGACAAACAACGGGACGCGGACGACGGCCCCGGTCTCGAGCTTGGCCGGCTTGCCGCCACCGCCGGAAGTGTCGCCGCGGACCCCCGGATCGGTCTCGACGATTTTCAATTCGACGAAATTCGGCGGTGCCAAGGACAACGGCTCGCCGTTCCACAACGTCAGCCGGCATTCGTCCTGCTCGCTGAGCCACGGCGCGGCGTCGCCGACGACCGTACTGCCGGCAGTGAACTGCTCGAACGTCTCCGGGTGCATGAAATGCCAGAACTGGCCGTCGTTGTAGAGGTATTGCACGTCCTGTTCGTAAATATCAGCGGCCTCGACGCTCTCGCCGGATTTGAAGGTCCGTTCGATGACCCGGCCGGTTTTCAGATTGCGCACCCGGACCCGATTGAACGCCTGACCCTTGCCGGGTTTGACAAACTCGTTTTCGACGATGTTGTAGGGATCGCCGTCGATGATAATTTTCAAACCGCTGCGAAATTCACTGGTACTGTAACTGGCCATAAGGGTTCCGCTGTCGAGCCGAGAAAAAGGCGTTGCCCGGCGGGACCGGGCATTCGCGTAAAATCCGATTATGATAACTCGAACGTCATCATCGTTATCGGTCACGCATCAGGCAGGCCAGGTGTTGGCGCAGCCGAATTGGCGCTGCGAACTGCGCGACGCGGTCCGCACGCCACAGGAACTGTGCCGCCTGCTGGCGCTCGACTGGCCCACCGAACCGGCCGCCGAAGCGGCGCACCGCGCCTTTCCGCTGCTCGTGCCGCGGCCGTTCGTCGCCCGCATGCAACGCGGCGATCCGGCCGACCCGCTGTTGCGCCAGGTTCTGCCGCTGGCCGCCGAAGTCGAACCGCATGCGGGTTATCTCGACGATCCGGTCGGCGACCGCGCCGCGCGCCGCGCGGCGGGCGTCATCGTCAAGTACCACGGCCGCGCCTTGTTGATCGCCACCGCCTCGTGTGCCATCAATTGCCGATACTGTTTTCGCCGCGCTTTCCCTTATCGCGAGGAAAACGCCGGCCGCGACCGTTTTGCCGCGGCGCTCGACTATCTGCGCGCCACGCCGGCCATCCGTGAAGTCATCCTCTCCGGCGGCGATCCGTTGACCCTGGCCACGGCGCGCCTTAAGGCCCTGACCGACCGTCTGGCGCCGCTCCCCCATCTGCAACGAATCCGGGTCCACAGCCGTTTGCCGGTCGTGCTGCCGTCACGGATCACGCCGCGACTGCTCGCCTGGTTCCGCGCCCTGCCCTGGCCGGTCGCCCTGGTCATTCATTGCAACCACCCGAACGAACTCAACCCCCACACCGGCGAGGCGCTAGCCGCCTTGCGCACCGCCGGGGTGACGCTGCTCAATCAAACCGTCCTGCTCGCCGGCGTCAACGATGACGCCGCCGTGCAGCAGGCACTCGCCGAAAAGCTCTACGCCCAGGGTGTGCTGCCCTACTACCTGCACCGCCTCGACCCCGTCACCGGCAGCCACCCTTTCACCGTCGCGACCGAACAGGCGCTGGCGATCCAGGAACACTTGCGCTGCCGCCTTCCCGGTTACCTGGTGCCGCGCTTGGTCCGCGAAGAAGCGGGAAAGCCTTACAAGGTGCCCGTGTTGTGAGAGCGACGGCGCGGGACGTGCGGCGCGGGCTCAGTCCCAACCATGTCGTGCTGCTGGTCAGCGGACTTGTCGCGTGCAGTGCCGGCAGCGGCGACGAACCCCACTGGCGCGAGTACCGCAGCGCCGATCGTCAGCTTTCGGAAATCAGCGGTCTGGCCGCCTCCGGACGCCGGCTGGGTCTGGTGTTTGCCCTCAACGACAGCGGGGCGCCGGCGGTGCTTCACGCCTTATCCGCCACCGGTCAGCCCGTGCAGCGCTTCGTGCTGCGCGGCGTCGAAAACCGCGACTGGGAAGCGCTCGCCGGGTTCGCTGCCGGCGGCCGCGCCTGGTTGCTGATCGGCGATATCGGCGACAACGCAGGCCGCCGTGCGACGCTCGAACTGTATCTGCTGCCCGAACCCGAGGTCAGCGCCGGGGCGCAGCCCGTCACGCTCGACACCCGGCGCTTCACCGTCCGTCTCCCCGACGGACCGCGCGATTTCGAAAGCCTGCTGGTCGTCAGCGGGAATGGAGGTGCGGCCACCCCCGGCGGACTGGGTGGCGCCGATCACGCCGCCGGTGAAAGCGTCGAGGTCGCGCTGCTCAGCAAACGCGATGTCCCGCCGCGCCTTTATCTGTTGACGCTGCCGCTCGCCGGCGAGCCGGCCACGCTGACCGCCCGGCGCGGCGGCGAAGTTCGGTCGCTGATCAAGCCGACGGCGGCCGAGATGCGCCGCAACGACCGGCAAGGCCGCTGGTCGGCACAGCCGACCGATCTCGCGCTCGACCCCCGCGGGCGGTATGTGGCGTTGCTCACTTACAAACGCCTGTACTTGTATCCTTTCAACATGCGGTCTGACTGGGAACGCCTCTTTCGCCGGCCAAGCCGGGTGCTCGATCTGCCGCCAATCGAACAGGCCGAAGGCGTGACCTTTCTCGGCCCGGACTGCCTGCTGATCGGCAGCGAAGGTTCGCCCGCGCCGTTGCTGCACCTCGAACTGACCGCCGGCGGTTGCCGCTTGCATCCTGCCGCTACGTCCCCAAATTGGGAACCATTGCCCCGCACCAACGATTGACCGGAAACGACCTGATGAACCGCACCCCCGATATGCCCGACCTGACAATGGACCCCGCAACGCTGTATCGCGAAGAGACGATTACCGACCAGCGGATCGGCACGATACGCAAGCTGGTGCCGGTGACGATCGACGGCCGGGACGACCCGGCGCGCCCGGTGCTGTACCACGGCCAGACTCAGCTTCTGACCCCGGCCGGGCCATTGCCTCTCAATTTCGAAATTACCGCTAAAACAATGAGCGAAGCGGTCGCCGGCTTCGCCAAAGCCGCCGAACAGGCGATCGAACAGACGATGGAAGAACTCCGCGAACTCAGGCGGCAGACCGCCTCGTCCATCGTCGTGCCGGGCAACGGCGGGCTGCCCGGCGCCGGGGGACTGGGTGGCGTGGGCGCCGGTGGACTTCCCGGCGGCGGTAAGATCAAACTGCCGTAAAGCCCGCCGGCCGCGGCTTATTTCTGGCCCTGGTCCTGGTCCGCGTCGTCGTTTTGATCTTTGCGCTGACCCGCTGGCTTTTTCTTGACCGGGATCGTGACCCAGTCGCTGATCGCTTTCATCTCATATTCTTCTTCAGGATATGGTCCGAAGTTTTTGATTTTTGTAGATATTTTCTCTGGAGTATCGACGGGGAGTTGAAACAGCAACGTCATTCGATCGCTCTCGCCGATGGCCAGGAAGCGTTCGCGGTCGGCGTCGCCGCCGCGCAGCGTCGGCGGTAACGACCAGACGCCGTTCGGGTGATCGTGGGTGTCCGCCGGATTGGCATTGATTTCGCTTTTTTCGAGCAACACAAAGCCGGCGCCGGTCGCCAACTCGATCACCTTGTCCTCGGTCACGTAGCCGCTTTCGATCATCTTCTCGAGTGACGTGCCGGGTGCGGCGCGGTGTTCGACGACCCCGAGGTAACCGCCGCTTTTGATCGCCGCCGCCAGGGTCGCGAATATCGCTTCGGCGGTTCCGGCTTTGAGCCAGTTGTGGACGTTGCGGAACGTCAATGCGACGTCGATCAGATCCGGTGGCAGGTCGGAGATAGAACCGTCGCTTTTCAGTTCCAGCATCACCGCTTCGCGGTACTGTTCCGGCCGCGTTTCGGGGCGCGCCGCGAATTCGCGCTGCAGTTGTTTGTACGGTTCTGGAAAAGTATCGCTGGAAGTATCGAAGCCGGCCGCGACATACATGCCGCTGCCTTGCAGATAAGGCGCCAGGATATCGGCGTACCAGCCGCGACCCGGCCACAATTCGAGCACCTGGTAGTCGGGATGCAGGCGGAAAAAGCGCAGCGTCTCATATGGATGACGGTAACGATCGCGCTCGCGGTCAGCCGCCGGACGCCATTCGCCGGTGAGCGCAGCGCGCAGTTTGTCGTCCTCCGCGCCAGCGCTTTCCGGTCGGTCTTCCTGTGCCACAGACGACAAAGACAAGAGCAGGAACGGCACCAGCAAAAAATACAATCTGCGTGACGGCTTCATAACCGGGACGCAAGGCGGTTGGGCGTGAATTTCATTTGCCATTGGATTTCCCCTTGGTCATCGCGTAAAAAATAGAAAATGGATTCTGGGCGGCGGTTAACTCACACCACCCAAACGACCCATCGCCGCACGGTAATAGCGCAGTTCGGCGATCGAATCCCGAATATCGGCCAGCGCTTCGTGCCGGCTTTCCTTGTTCAGTCCGGCGGCGAGCTCCGGCGCCCACTGGGCGGCCAGTTCTTTCAGCGTACTGACGTCGAGGTTTCGATAATGAAACCAGGCTTCAAGTTCCGGCATCAGGCGGGCGAGGAAGCGGCGGTCCTGGCAAATGCTGTTGCCGCACATCGGCGAGGCGCCGGCCGGCACCCAGGCGGCGAGAAATTGCAAGGTCTGCTGCTCGGCTTCGCGTTCCGTTACCGTACTTTCCAGCACCCGTTGCCATAAACCGCTGGCCTGGTGCGTGCGCCGGTTCCAGTCGTCCATCGCTTCGAGAACCGACAACGGCTGACGGATGGCGCAGTGCGGGCCGACGGCCAACTCGTGCAATTCGCTGTCGGTTACAATCGTCGCGATTTCCAAAATCCGGTCCCGGCCGCTGTCCAGGCCGGTCATTTCGAGGTCGATCCAGATCCAGTGCGCCGTCATACCGTTTCGGTTCCTTGCGATACCCGCCATTTATGATAACCGCCCGCGTCATCGAGTCCTATGGGACGCACGGCGTGATCGAATGGGCCGGCGCCTTATATGACTGCCATTGGCGGCGCGGTGCGGGCCGGCCGGTGTGCGGCGACCGGGTCGAATTGCGCGGCGCACCCGGCCAGGAAGAAGCCGTAGTCGAACGCCTCCTCGAACGCCGCTCGGTGTTCAAACGCGCCGACCGCCGTCTTGCGCCCCAGATTATCGCCGCCAATGTCGAACAGGCCGTCATCGTCGTCGCTCCCGAACCGCCGCCGAGCGCCTACGCCGTCGATCGCTATCTGCTGGCGGTCAGCGTACTCGGCCTCACCCCGCTTTTGGTCTGCAACAAAGCCGATTTAATGTCCGGCGCGGCGCTCGTCGATATGACCCGCTACCGGGCTTTCAACCTCGTCTGCCACGCGACGATCGCCCGCCCGGCTGCGCCGGGTTACGGCACCGGGATCGAGGATCTCGGCCGTTCGTTGAACGGGAAGACCAGCATTCTGGTCGGCCAGTCGGGCGTCGGTAAATCGTCCCTGCTCAACGCCCTGCTGCCCGGCCGCGCCGCATCGACCGCCGAACTGTCGGCGGCCACCGGCAAGGGGCGGCACACGACGAGCTGCGCCCGCTGGTACGCCCTGCCCGCGTCCGGCGCCGTGATCGATTCGCCCGGCGTCTGGGAATACGGCCTGTGGCGGATGCCGGCCACCGAGGTCCGCCGCGGCTTTCCGGAATTCGCCACTGTGCCGCCCTGCCGCTTTCGCGACTGCCGGCACCTCGACGAGCCGGGCTGCGCCGTCGCGGCCGCGGCCGCCGGTGGCACGATCCACCCCGAACGTTACGCCGCCTACCGGCAGATCGTCCAGGGTGTCAGTTAAACCCACCTTATTCAGTGCGCCCCGAGGGCGCACTGAATAAGGTGGGTTAAAATGGTCGCACGTTCCGTTGCCCAGGAGGGGACCATGAAGATCATCGCCGTTTCGCTAGCGCTCTTGCTAAATCTGTTGGCGGCCGCGAACAGCCGCGCCGACGTCCTGCTAATCGACGTTTTGCGCGCCGCCGATGGCCGCAATCTGCCGTGCAACGGCCTGACGACGGCGAAAGTCCGCGACCGCTGGGGCGAGCCGGGCGCCATCCACGCTGCGGTCGGTCAGCCGCCGATCTCGCGCTGGGATTACCCCGAATTCAGCGTTTATTTCGAATACGATCTGGCGTTGTGTAGTGTCCTCAACGAAAGCGCGGCGCTGGAACCCGCGCCGGTTCTGGACATCCAGCAATAATGCCGGGCGGGGAGCGCTGGCGCCTGCCGGCCGAATGGGAAGCGCAAAGCGCCACGCTGCTCGCCTGGCCCGCCGCGGCCAGCGCCTGGAGTGACGAGGACCGGGTCGCGGCCGAACCCGAATTCAGGGCGTTGCTCGACGCCGTCCTCGCCCGCCAGGATGTGATCTTGCTCGATCATCCGGCGGCGCCGGCCGAAGCGTTGCCCGCCCATCCCCATCTGCACCGGTTGACCATCCCTTACAACGACACCTGGTGCCGCGATTACGGTCCGTTAACCCTGGTTTCGGGTGGCGCGCGGCTCGCCCTCGATCTGACCTTCGATGGCTGGGGCGGGAAATACCCGGCGCAGCTCGACAACGCCGTTAATCAGGCACTGGCCGGCGAACCCTGGTTCGCGCGGTTCACGTTCCGCCAGATCCATCTCGAACTCGAAGGCGGGGCGCTCGACACCGACGGCGCCGGCACGCTGCTCGTCAACTGGCGTTGTCTCGAAACCCGCATGCCCGGCATGACCCGCGCGACGATCGAGGAAAACCTGTTATCCGTGTTACACGCCGAACGGGTGCTCGGCGTCGATGTCCCGCCCCTGCCCGGCGACGACACCGACGGCCATATCGATACGATCGCCCGCTTTATCGACCCGCGAACCATCGTCTATCAATCCTGGGATCCGATCTGGACCGCGCGTCTGGAAGAACAACTCGGCCGCCTGCCGGCCGGCAACGGCGAGCCCTATCGCCTGGTGGCGCTGCCGGCGCCACCGGCCGTGTACGCTCCGGACGGTCGTCCCCTGCCGGCGACCTATGCCAATTTCCTGTTCGTCAACGGCGCCGTGCTGCTTCCCGCCTATGGCGACGATAAAACCGATCGCGCGGCGCGCGACTGTCTCGCCGCCTGGCTGCCCGATCATCAGGTGATCAGTCTGCCCGCCGCCGCGATCCTGCGCGGCAACGGTAGCCTGCACTGTTCGGCGATGAACCTGCCGGCGCCGCTCGGATGAACCGGGCGATCGAGACCGGGAACGCCGGCGCGGCGCAGCCGACTATCGAAGTCGAACGCGACGGGGTGCGCTACACGCTGCTCGGCACGGCGCACATCTCGCAGGCCAGTGTCACGGCGGTCGGCGAGATGATCGGCAGCGGCCGTTTCGACGCCGTCGCCGTCGAATTGTGCCCCAGCCGCTTCAAGGCGATGACCGATGCCGCGGCGTGGCGCGAGATGAACCTGTTTAGGGTGATCCGCGACGGCAAGGCCGGCCTGCTGGTCGCCAACCTGGTTCTCGCCGGTTACCAGCAGCGCCTGGCGGCCCAACTCGGGATCGAACCCGGCGCCGAAATGAAAGCCGCGATCGGGGCCGCTGCTGCCGCCGGCCTGCCCCTGCAAACGATCGACCGTGATGTCGGCACCACACTGAAAAGAATCTGGCGCGGCATCGGCCTCGGGCAGCGTTTCATGCTGTTCAGCGCGCTGCTCGCCAGCTTTTTCAACCGCGAGAAAATCAGCGCCGAACAGATCGAAGAATTGAAACAGGGCGATCTTCTGGAAAGCGCGTTCACTGAATTCGCCGCGCGCTCGCCGCATCTGTACGACAAATTGATCGCCGAACGCGACCGCTATATGGCGGCCCGCCTGCAACAGGAAAACGGCCGTCATGCCGGGCGCCGCGTGCTGGCCGTGCTGGGCGCCGGCCATCTGGCCGGCACGGCGCAGGCGCTGCGCGACGAGGCGGCCCTTCCGGGCCCCCTAATCGCCGCACTCGAGATCCTGCCGCCGCCCGCCAGATGGGTGCGTTTCCTGCCCTGGCTGCTGCTCGCCGTGGTCCTCGGCCTGTTCGCGAAAGGCTTCAGCGAAAGCCCCGAACTGGGCTGGAAGCTGGTGTTTTTCTGGGTCGCGATCAACGGCGGGCTGGCGATGCTCGGTGCCCTCGCCGCCCGTGCCCACCCGCTCGCCGTGCTGAGCGCGCTCGGCGCCGCGCCGCTCACTTCGTTGAATCCGGCAATTGCCGCCGGCATGGTCAGCGGCGCGGTCGAAATCTGGCGCCGGCCGCCCAGGGTCGACGATTTCGAGCGCCTGCGCAACGATGCGACGCGACTGGCCGGCTGGTATCGCAACCGCGTCGGCCATGCGCTGCTGGTCTTTGTCTTGACTAATCTCGGCTCCTCGGTCGGAACCTGGGTCGCCGGCTGGTCGATGATCCAAGCCTTGCTCGGCTAAAGGAGAGTTGAGCGGATGAGCGCGCCTCATTATCCACGCCTTTTCCAGCCGCTCGACCTGGGCTTTGCGACGCTGCCCAACCGGGTGCTGATGGGTTCGATGCACACCGGCCTTGAGGATCGGTTATGGAACGTACCCAAACTGGCGGCTTATTTCGCCACTCGGGCGCGGGCCGGCGTCGGCCTGATGGTCACCGGCGGTTACGCCCCCGACCGCCGCGGCTGGCTGGCCCCCTTTTCATCGACGATGAACCGGCGTCTGACGGCGCTCGCCCACCGCCGGGTCACCGGCGCAGTGCACGACGCCGGCGGCCGGATTTGTCTGCAACTGCTGCACGCCGGACGCTACGGCCACCACCCATTCATCGTTTCGCCTTCGGCGCAGCGTTCGCCGATCAGCCGTTTTACCCCGCACGCTCTAAGCCAGCGCGGCATCGAGCGTGAAATCCGGGCCTTTGTCCGCGCCGCCGAACTCGCCCGGCTCGCTGGCTACGACGGTGTCGAGGTCATGGGTTCGGAAGGCTATTTCATCAACCAGTTCCTGTGCCCGCGCACCAACCGGCGCGCCGACGAATGGGGCGGCTCGCCGGCCAACCGCAGGCGCCTGCCGCTGGCCATCGTGGCCGGCATCCGGCGGGCGGTCGGCGACGATTTCATCATCATCTACCGCCTGTCGCTGCTCGATCTGGTGAGTGGCGGCCAGAGCTGGGAAGAGATCGTGACACTGGCCAAGGCGATCGAAAAAGCCGGCGCGACGCTGCTCAACAGCGGCATCGGCTGGCACGAGGCGCGGATCCCGACCATCGCCAGCGCCGTGCCACGCGCCGCGTTCGCCGGCTTCACTGCCAAGCTGAAAAACGAAGTGACGCTGCCGGTCATCGCCACCAACCGGATCAACGATCCCAAGGTCGCCGAGGATCTGCTGGCCGCCGGCACCGCCGACATGGTGTCGATGGCCCGGCCGCTGCTCGCCGATCCCGAGTGGCTGGTCAAAGCGGCGGCCGGGCGGCGCGCTGAGATCAATACCTGCATCGCCTGCAACCAGGCGTGTCTCGATCACGTGTTCGAAAATCGCCGGGCCTCGTGCCTGCTCAACCCGCGCGCCTGCCACGAAACGGAAATCGTGCTCCAGCCCGCCACCCGGCGCCGGTGCATCGCCGTCGCCGGCGGCGGGCCGGCCGGTCTGGCTTGTGCCGCAACGCTCGCTGAACGCGGTCACCAGGTGGTCTTGTTCGAGACGGCAACGCGGATCGGTGGCCAGTTCAATCTCGCCCGGCGCATCCCCGGCAAGGAGGAATACGGCGAAACAGTGCGTTATTACGAAACCCGTCTGGCGGTCCTCGGGGTCGAAATCCGGCTCGGCTGGCAAAGCGACGCCGCTGAACTGGCCGCCGGCGGCTTCGACGAAATCGTCATCGCCACCGGTGTCGTGCCCCGTCTGCCCGACATTCCCGGCATCGACCAGCCACGGGTTTTAAGTTATCTAGACGTCCTGCGCGATCGCCGGCCGGTCGGTGAACGGGTGGCGATCATCGGCGCCGGCGGCATCGGCATCGACATGGCGATGTTTCTCGCGGCGGGCGATGAAGCGCCGCCGAGCATCGCCGCCTGGCAGCGCGAATGGGGCATCGATCCGGACTATGCCGAACCCGGCGGCCTGGCGCCCCCCGCCCCGCCGCGTGCCGCGCGCCAAATCCACCTGCTCTACCGCTCGTTCGGCAAGCCCGGCGCCGGCCTCGGCCGGACAACCGTCTGGGCGCACCGGATGAGTCTGAAACAACGGGGCGTCCAGATTTATCCCGGCATCCGCTACCGGCGGATCGATGATACCGGGCTCCACCTCGAACAATACCGCGACGCTGCCGACCGGACGCCGCGCGCCTTCCACCTGGACGTGGACCATGTCGTCGTCTGCGCCGGGCAGGAACCGAATCGGAAGTTATTCGAGACGCTGATCGCCAGCGGTCAACGCCCCCATCTGATCGGCGGCGCCCTGAAGGCACGCGAACTCGATGCCAAAAGCGCGATCAAAGAAGGTACATTATTAGCTATTAAAATATAAATTATGTCTGATATCGTCAAATCGGCGCTGCTGATCCTGTTCGCCGTCCACCTCGCGATGTTCGTTTTGTTGTGGTGGCGCCGGCGTGAGCCTTATTACTTGGCGGCAAGCCTGACCTTCCTGCTGTTGACCGCCACCTTCGGCGTTGCCCGATTCGTTCCCGATGCGGTCTTCGGCGGCGTGTCGTTGTTCTGGCTGTTGCGCATCGCCGCCTGGCTCAGTGCCGCGGTCAGCATCGCCTGGCTGATCCGCCGGCGGCTGGCCCGGCGCCGGCCTGGGACGTGAGAGTGGCCGGGAAGTTGGGTTTCAGTTTTCCTCGAACGCTGGCGTGCGCCGCCGGCGTTTGCGTTCGGCTTGTTGCCGTTTGCCTTCGAGCCGCCGGCGGCGGGCAGCGGGCGGCGGTTTTGTCGGCCGGCGCGGCGGCGTCACGGTCAGGGCCTTGTCGAGCAGCGCCGCGAGCCGCTGCAGGGCATCGGCGCGGTTCCGTTCCTGCGTGCGATAGCGCTGGGCTTTGATCACGATGACCCCGTCTGTCCCGATACGGCGATCCTTAAATGCCAGCAGGCGCTCGCGTGCCGCATCCGGCAGGGGGAGGCGCCTGAGGTCGCAGCGCAGGTGGATCGCACTCGCCACTTTGTTGACGTTCTGACCGCCGGCGCCCTGGGCGCGGATGGCGCTGATGTCGAGCGCCTCGTCGGGAATCTCGATGCCGCCGGGAGCCAAATACATACAGCGGATCCGAGACGGAAAAACTACCGGACTTCGATCATCACCGGCGCCGAAATCAGCGGTGGCTGATGCGGGCGGTGCAGTTCATCGCCAAGGATCAGTTGCAGGCGGTGTTTTCCGGGCGGCAAGTCGAGGGTGGTCTCGGTTTGACCGCCACCGAAATGCAAGAGGTGCTCGTTATTCGGCAGCGGTTGATCGAGCGGCGGCAGCGTATCGAGATCGACGAGCAGGTGGTGGTGACCGGTATCCGGCAGCGCGACGCCGGCCGGTGCGACACCCATTCCGGCAAGACCGAAACGGACCGTGACCGGGCTTTCGACGATCGCCCCGTCGCTTGGGGAGATGATGTATAGCTGCGCCGCAGCGGGCCGCGGCTTGGGCGGTGGTAATGGTTCGGCGATGGCCACGGCGAAGGGCAGCAAAATGAGCGACAACATCAATAACCGGCGCATCATAGTTTCTCCTTTCCGGGTCTTTACGCATGATTGTACTCTTTTGCAATACCACTACTATTGCCGAACCCGATCACGGCCCGCCGTCTGGAACTATCGATCTTTTCGTCGATCAAAATTTTTTACCGGCAGGCGCCCGCAGCCGCGAAGAACCATGGAACGCTGAATGCAAAATCCGCCCGCCCGCCGGCCGTTCGCTCCCTTGCTGTGCACTCATCTGCTCGGTCTCCTGTCAGCCATCAGCGGGCCCGCCGCGGCGCAGGATGAACCGCCGGCGGTCTTTGTCGCGGCGGCCCGCATCGTCGAGATCAGCGATCGGATCGAAGCGCTCGGCACGCTGCGTGCCAACGAATCGATCACCGTCACGGCGACGGTCAGCGATACGATCTCTCAAGTCCATTTCGACGACGGTGACCGGGTCAAGGCCGGGCAGGTGCTGGTCGAATTGACCAGCGATGAAGAAAGCGCCCTGCTCGCCGAAGCCCACGCCGCGCTTGACGAAGCGCTGAGCCAACACGAGCGCGTCGCGTCGCTGGCCCGCATCGGCAACGAATCCAAATCCTTGCTCGACCAACGCCAGCGGGAAGTCGAGACGTCGCGCGCCCGCCTCAAGTCGATCGAGGCGCAGCTCGCCGACCGGTTGATCAAGGCGCCGTTCGCCGGCATCGTCGGACTGCGTTATGTCAGCCCCGGATCGCTGGTCCGTCCGGGCGACGAAATCACGACGCTCGACGACGATGCGGTGATGAAAATGGAACTGCCGGTTCCGGCGGTGTACCTCGAGACGCTGCGCCCCGGGGTTGCCGTCGAAGCCCGTTCCGCGGCCTTTCGTGATCAACAGTTCGCGGGGACGGTCAGCGCCGTCGGCAGCCGGGTCGATCCAGTCGATCGCTCGGTGATCGTCCGGGCCCTGTTGCCCAACCCCGACCGCCTGCTCAAGCCGGGCATGCTGATGAAAGTGACCTTGCTCGTCAATCCGCGGCAGGCGGTGGTGATCCCCGAAACGGCGCTCATCCTCCACGGGACACGGCATCAGGTGTTTGTGCTGGACGATGCGACACCGCCGCGCGTTCATCTCACCGCCGTCACGATCGGCGCCCGCCAACCAGGGCGTGTCGAAATCGCCAGCGGATTGGCTGGCGGCGAACGGCTCGTCACGCACGGCGTGCAGCACATCCAAGATGGGATGGCCGTCAGCGTGCGGGCCGAGGATGACGGCGCGCGTGCGTTATCCGAACTCCTCGATGAGGCCGGAGCGGATGGCGGCCGGCCGGCAGATGCACACGGCAGACGGCCATGATTCTGTCCGATCTGTCGGTCACCCGCCCGGTCCTGGCCTCGGTCATCGGCCTGTTGCTGATCGCCTTCGGCGTCGTCTCCTTTCAGCGCCTTTCGCTGCGTGAATATCCCGATATCGACCCGCCGGTGGTGTCGGTCGAGACGGCCTACGTCGGGGCCTCGGCGGCGGTCGTCGAAACGCAGATCACCGAAATCATCGAAGACCGTATTTCCGGCATCGAAGGCATCGAATTCATCGAGTCGGTCAGCGAAGACGGCCAGTCACGGATCACGATCGAGTTCAGTTCGAGTACCGACATCGACGCCGCCGCCAACGATGTCCGCGACCGAGTCGGCGGCATCCTCGACGACCTGCCGCTCGAAGCCGATCCGCCCGAGATCCAGAAAGTGGACAGCAACGCCGACGTCATCATGTGGCTGAATCTGACCAGCGACCGGATGACCATCGACGAATTGACCGATTATGGCGAACGCTATCTGGTCGACCAATTCTCGGTGCTCGACGGTGTCGCCCGCGTGCGGGTCGGCGGCGGTCATACGCGGGCGATGCGCATCTGGCTCGACCGCAACGAACTGGCGGCCCGGCAATTGACCGTGAACGACGTCGAAAACGCCCTGCGCGCCGAAAATGTCGAATTACCGGCCGGCAGCCTGGAATCGGTGCAGCGCCATTTCACGATCCGCCTCGAAAGGCAGTTTCGCCGGCCGGAGGATTTCGCCTCGTTGGTCATCGCGCGCGGCGCCGAAGGCTATCTCGTTCGGCTCGGCGACGTGGCCCGCGTCGAGATCGGCGCCGTCGAAAACCGGACATTCCTGCGCGGCAACGGCATACCGATGGTCGGTATCGGCATCGTCAAGCAATCCACTGCCAATACCCTCGCCGTGGCACGCGCCGCGAAAGCCGAAGCGGCGCGCCTCAACCCGACGCTGCCTGAAGGCATGTCGATCGAGCAGAGCTTCGACACCTCGGTTTTCATCGAAGAAGCGGTCGATGAAGTCTACCGCACGCTGTTGATTGCCATCGCGCTGGTGATTTTGGTGATTTATCTGTTCATCGGCCACTGGCGGGCAACGCTGGTTCCGGCGGTGACCGTCCCGGTATCGATCATCGCGACGTTCAGCGCCCTATTGCTGTTCGATTTCTCGTTGAACATCATCACCCTGCTCGCCCTGGTGCTGGCCATCGGGCTGGTCGTCGACGACGCGATCGTTGTGCTCGAGAACATCCACCGGCGGATGGACGAGCTGGGCGAGACTCGCCTGGTCGCCGCCTTCCGCGGCACGCGCCAGGTCGGCTTTGCCGTCGTCGCGACGACCATCGTTTTGATTTCGGTATTCGTACCGATTTCTTTTATCCAAGGCGATATCGGCCGGCTGTTCAGCGAATTCGCCCTGACGCTGGCCGCGGCGGTGGGCTTTTCCAGCGCCGTTGCGCTCTCGGTTTCACCGATGCTGGCGACCAAGGTCATGCCCCGGACCACGAGCTACGGCCGGCTCGGGGCGCTGGTTGATCGTATTTTTCGCACTCTGCGCCGCTGTTATGGACAGGCGCTGAGCTTCGCGCTCCGTCATTCGTGGGCGGTGGTGCCACTTTTGTTGTTGCTGTCGCTCGCCGCCTGGGGATTGTTCCGTCTGCTGCCCACCGAGTACACGCCGCGCGAGGACCGCGGCACTTTTTACGTACTGGTCGAAGGCCCGGAAGGCGCGAGCTTCGATTACCTCAGCGAATACGCCGGCGAAATCGAACAACGTTTAATGACCTATGTCGAAAGTGGCGAAGTCAACCGGTTGCTGGTCCGCGTCCCGGGCAGTTTCGGAACGATCACGGCATTCAACAGCGCGCGGATCGTCGTCATGCTCGATGACTGGGGAAAACGGCGTCCGGCCTGGGACATCATGAACGAAATTCGGCGCAAACTGGCCGACCTGCCCGGCGTCAAAGTCTCGACCGTCATGCGCCAGGGCTTCGGCGGCGGCAGCCGCAAACCGGTACAGTTCGTGCTCGGCGGCGGTACCTACTCTGAACTCGCCGCCTGGCGCGACACGCTGCTCGCCGCGCTCGCCGCCGACAACCCCGGCCTGATCGATATCGACTGGGATTACAAAGAAACCAAACCGCAATTCAGGATCGTGCTCGATTACAACCGCGCCGCCGAACTCGGCGTGACGGTCGACGCGATCGGCCGGACGCTGGAAACCATGCTCGGGTCGCGGCGGGTGACGACGTATATCGACGACGGCGAAGAATACGACGTCATCCTCGAAGGCGAACGCGATACCCAGCGCAGCCCGGCCAGTCTGGAAAACATCCAGGTCAAGTCGGCGCGTTCGGGGCGGCTGATCCCGCTGGCCAACCTGGTCAGCATCGAGGAGTTCGCCGATTCGCCGCAATTGAACCGCTACAACCGGGTGCGGGCGATCACAATCGAAGCCGGGCTCGAACCGAACCTGACGCTGGGACAAGCGCTCGATCATCTCGACGACTTGGCGCGCCGGCACCTGCCGGATCGCGCGCAGATCGATTACAAGGGGGAATCGCGCGACCTCAAACAATCGGGCAACACGATGTTGTTCGCATTTATATTCGGTCTCATCGTCGTCTACCTGGTGCTCGCCGCGCAGTTCGAAAGCTACCTGCACCCGTTCATCATCATGCTGACCGTGCCGCTGGCCATGCTCGGCGCGCTGTTCGGCCTGTGGTTGACCGGGCAGACGCTGAATATTTTCAGCCAAATCGGTCTCATTATGCTGGTCGGTCTGGCCGCCAAGAACGGGATTCTGATCGTCGAATTCGCCAATCAGTGTCGCGATAACGGCGAAGAATTCACCGCCGCGCTATGCCATGCCGCCGACGCCCGCTTGCGGCCGATCGTGATGACCGGTATCACCACCGCCGCCGGTTCCGTACCGCTGGTGCTGTCCGCCGGGGCCGGCGCCGAAACCCGCGCCGTGCTCGGCATCGTGATCCTGTTCGGCGTGCTGGCTGCGACGTTTTTCACGCTTTTTGTCGTGCCCGCCGCCTACCACCTGATCGCCCGCCATAGCGGCTCGCCGGGCGCCGTCAAACGACAGCTCGAAGAAGAAATGGCGGCGACCAAGGGATGAGGTGGGTTCTCGCTTGCGGGGTTGGGGTGGGGGCTTCTTTCTTCTACCGCTCCGAATCAGCCTGTCGCTTCGAGCGTGGTGCGCAGGACTTCTTCGAGCGAGGTGACGCCCTCGCGGGCCAGGTGCCAGCCGTATTCGAACAGGCTCGGACCTTGTTCACGGGCCCGTTTTTCGAGTGCCGCCTCCGGCGCCCGTTGGTGGATCAGCTCGCGCATTTTGTCGTCGATCGTCACCAGTTCGTACAGGCCGGTGCGGCCGCGGTAGGGGCTGACCTCGTCGGGTAGATCCGCCCGCGGCCGGTGCAAAGTCACGGCCATCGCCATGTGTACGCCGTATTTTTCCAACTCGTCGATGCTCGCCTGCCATGGTTCGCTGTATTCGGCATCGAGCTTGCGCACCAGGCGTTGGGCGAGGATGCCGATCAGGCTGGAGGACAGCAAAAAAGGCTCGACCCCCATATCCACCAAGCGGGTCACGGCGCCGACGGCGCTATTGGTGTGCAGCGTGGAGAGCACCAGGTGGCCGGTGAGCGAGGCCTGGACGGCGATTTCAGCGGTCTCCAGGTCGCGAATCTCACCGACCATCACGATATCCGGATCCTGGCGCAGGATGGCGCGCAGACCGCGGGCGAAAGTCAACTCGACTTTTGGATTGACCTGGGTCTGAGCGATGCCCGGCAGGTCGTATTCGATCGGATCCTCGACGGTCATGATGTTGCGGCTCTGCTCGTTCAACCGGCTGAGCATCGCGTACAGCGTCGTGGTCTTGCCCGAACCGGTCGGCCCGGTAACGAGCAGGATGCCGTGCGGCCGGCGGATCAGGCGTTCAACCCTTTTTAGGGTTTTCGGCTCCATGCCAAGTTCGGTCAGGTCGAGCCGGCCGCCCTGCTTGTCGAGCAGGCGCAGCACGACGCGCTCGCCGTGGCCGCTGGGCAGCGTCGAAACCCGGACGTCCACCGGCCGGCCGCCGATGCGCAAGGTAATGCGGCCGTCCTGCGGTACGCGCTTTTCGGCGATATCGAGGCGGGCCATCACCTTGACACGCGAAATCAACAACGGCGCCAAGGCGGCGGGCGGCGTCATCACCTGGCGCAACACGCCGTCGACGCGGAAGCGCACCGCCAGGTGCTGTTCGTAGGGCTCGATATGAATGTCGGAAGCGCCTTCCTTGACGGCCTGAAACAACAGGGCGTTGAGCAGGCGGATGATCGGTGCATCATCGGCCAGTTCGAGCAGGTCGTCCGGTTCGCCGAGATCCTCGGCCAGGCGCTTGAGGTCTTGTTCCTCGTCGAGGTCGGCCACCGCCCGGTGAGCACTTTCCTCACCTTGGGCATAGTGCCGTTCGAGCAGGCGATTGTAGACTTCGGGGTCGGCCTGTTCGATATCGAGCGGCGCACCGAGGTAGCGGCGCATCTCATTGATGGCCGCCAGGTTCGGCGGGTTACGGACGATCAATTGCGCCCGGCCGTCCTCCAGCCAACCGGCGAGCAGCACGCCGTGGCGCCGGGCATGGGCATAGCCGGGTCGTTCGGGCCGATATTCGCCGCGCTCGTCACTCGCCATCGGCGCCCGGTGCGGGAAGTTGCAGGTAGTCGTACAGCTCGGGCAGCAGCGGCATTTCCTCGTCGCGCACGATGCTCTGCTTGTTTTCGCGCTTCTGCAATTGTTGGGCGCGGATGAAATCGTACTTGCCGGCGCTCAAGCTCTGGGCCAGCGCCTGGTCCTTCAGAATCTGCGGCCTGATAAAGACCATCAGGTTGCGTTTGACGTGCGCCGTGCGGCGAAACTTGAACGCTTCGCCGAGAATTGGGATGGCGCTCAGGCCGGGCACCCGGTCAATGCTCTCTTGCAGATCCTCGGTGGTCAGCCCGCCGAGCACCAGGATCGCCTTGTCGGGGACCATCACGGTGGTCGTCAACGTCCGCTTGTTGGTGATCAGATCGACCGCGCCGGTCACCGGCGACAGGCTGCTCACTTCCTGGCTGATGGTCATGATCACCGCGTCGCCCTCGTTGATCTTCGGGGTCACGGTGAGTTTGATGCCGACTTCCTCGCGGTTGATGGTCTGAAACGGATTGACCTGCCCTTCCCCGGTATCGACGCCGGTGTTCGTGAACTGGCCGCTGATAAACGGGATTTCCTGACCGACCTGGATCGTCGCCTCCTGGTTGTCGAGAGTCACCACCGACGGCGTCGACAGTATGTTGGTATCGACGTCGGAGCGCAAGGCGCGGAGCACGGCGCCGAGTTGCAGGACGTCGGTGCCGAAGATATTGGTCGTCCCGTCGAGATAGCCGATGTTCAGGCCGGCACCGGGGATCGCGCCGGTTGGATTGACGGCGAGGTTCAGGATATTGTTGCCACCCGAACCGAAACTGGTGCCACCGATAAAGCCCGAATCGATACCGATCACGTTGCCCGCCTCGTCGAAGATCGGGTCGAGGGTGCTGGTGGTCTGCCACTGGATGCCGAGTTCGCGCGAGGTGTCGACCGCGACCTCGGCGATGATCGCCTCGACGTGGACCTGGGCGCGCGGGATGTCGAGGCTGCGAATGACGCTCTGCAGGCTCCGAAAATCGGCGGCCGAAGCGGTGATGACCAGCGAATTGGTTGCGGCGTGCGCCTGGATGCGCACCGCCTGGCGCGGCGCATCGCCGGACTTGGCGTCGCCCGCCTCGCTGACCGCGCTCAAGATGCCGACCAGCGTTTCGGCGTCGGCGTAGTTGAGGTGCACGACCTGCGTCGCGCCGGCTTCGCCGAGCGGCGTGTCGAGGTGGGCGATCAAGGTTCTCAGCCGGATGCGGTTCGCCGGATCGCCGCTCAACAGGATCGAATTGGTACGTTCGTCGGCGACCACCGGTTCGCCGCCCTGGGCTTGTTGCGGGTTCAGCATTTGCAGCGTGCGGACGACCTCGGCGGCGCTGGCGTTCTGCAACGCGATCACCTCGATGCCCTGGTCCTGGGCGCGGTCGATGCGCTGGATGATGCCCTCGATGCGGGCGATATTACCGGCCCGGTCGGCGAGCAGCAGGCTGTTGCTCGCGCTGTGTGCCGCCAGGTGCGACTGCTGCGGCAGCAGCGGGCGGACAAGCGTCACCATTTCCTGGGCATCGACGAAACGCAGCGGAATGACCTTGGTCACCAGTTCGCTGGGATCGATCGCCTCGACGGTTTTTCCGTCGCGGTCCTGGCGCGCCACGACGTCGGGCACGACGCGCACCGTGTCGCCGTCGGTGACGGCGATGAAGCCCTGCACCCGAAGAATACTCTGAAACAGATCGTAGATTCCGGCCTCGTCCATCGGCTGGGACGAGATCACCGTCACTTTACCTTGGACGCGCGGATCGACGATGAACGTCCGGCCGGTGATTTCGGCGACGGTCGCGATCAACGTCTGGATTTCGGCGTCCTTGAGGTTGAGAACGTGCTGCTGCGCCACCGCCAGCGACAACCAACCGGCCGCGAGTAACGCCCCCGGCAGCCTGAGCCGATGCAATCGTGTTTTCATGATTTCACTTCTTAAAATAATCGATGGACCCTATTGTCCCGGACCGCGCCGGAACACCCCGCCGCTGTGCCGCTCAGTTTGCCGGTTGCAGAGCGCGCAGACGCTCCATGTCCGGCCGGAGCACCAATTGCCGTTCACCGCGGCGCACAGTGAGCGACAGCGCCTCGCCGCCCTGAATCTGCTGAAACAACCCCAAGGCCTCGGCCGGATTGGTCAGCGTCCGGCCGTTGACCTGTTCGACGATATCGTTCGCTTCGAGCCCCAGTTCCGAGAACAAGCGCGTATCGCGGCCGGGAAACACCCTGAACCCACCGCCGGCCACCGGCATGACCTGAATCTGGTTGGCCAGTTGCGCGGCGTCCATGCGGATGCCCGGCATCAAATTGGGCAGCGCCGCCGTGATTGTCAGCGGGGCGGTTGTTTTGCCCGCCGCCGTCCCGGAGGCCGCTCCCCCGGTGCCCGGCGATGTCGTGAAGGCGCTGTTGCCGCCGGTCCGGGAACCGGCGGCGAGCGCCGAATCGCGCTCCAGGCGCAGCGTTTCGCGCCGCCCGCCGCGTTCCAACACCACCTGATCGGGGCGGATCGCCACCACCTGCGCCCCGCCGGGGACCTCCTGGCCGATGCGATAAACCGCTTCGCCGCCGCGGTCATCGGCGATCAGGGCGTATCCGTCGGTCCCGTCCGGCGCCGCCACGATACCACGCAAGCGCAAGGCGAGCGGCGTTTCGGGTAAATCGAGCGTTTCGAATAACGGCGCCGCCGGTGCCGACTTGCCGAACAGGTGCCACGTCGCGAGCGATTCCCGACCCGTAGCACCCTCGTCACCGGCCGGCAACGGAATCGGCGGTGCGCTCGGGACATAAGGCGCATCGAGCGCGAGCAGCGCCAGGCGTGCCGTTTGGACCACCAGCGCCGCGCCGGCGACCCAGGTCAGGAACGACAAGGTGTAACGTGCAGGGTCGCCGCCGGCCGGCCACAGCCGGGCAGACAACATCATCGCGGCCCGCTCCGCCGCCGGCGCTGGGGCCGGCGCCCACCCGGCCGCGGCGGACCGGACGGCGCCGCGGGCGCCTCGAGTATCGGCAGCGCCGCCGGATCGTATTGCCCGACCGGCAGCGGATGTCCGATGTATTCCTCGATTTCCGGCAAATGAAAGGCATAGCGCTCGCAGGCGAAACTGATCGCCCGGCCGCTCGCCCCCAGTCGCGCCGTGCGACCGATGCGGTGCACGTAATCGGGCGCATCCTGCGGCAGGTCGAAATTGATGACGTGCGTCACGTCGGGAATGTGCAGACCGCGGGCCGCGACGTCGGTGGCGACCAGCACGCTGATTTCCCCCTGGTGGAAGCGGCTGAGCAATTTCAGGCGTTTGTGTTGCGGCACGTCGCCGGAAAGCAGGGCCACCGTGAACCCATTGGCGGCCAGCAGGTCGGCGACGCGCGACGCGGCGTGGCGGGTGTTTACGAAGACGATCGCGTGGAACTCGCCGGCCTCGCGCAGGAGGTTGACCAGCAGCCGGTACTTGTCGGTGTCGGCTGGGTAATAGACCGTCTCGACGATATTACGAGCGGTGATTTCCTGGTCCTCGAAGCGCACCAGGTCCGGCTCGTTCATATGCTCGTAGGCCAGCTCGAGCACGCGCCAGCCAAGCGTCGCCGAAAACATCATGCTCTGCCGGCGGTCGGGCGGCGGCAGGCGGCGCAGCAGGAAGCGGATATCCTTGATGAACCCGAGGTCGAACATCCGGTCGGCCTCGTCGAGGACCAGCACTTCGACCCGTTTCAGATTGAATACCCGCTGCTGGAAATAATCGATCAAACGGCCCGGTGTGCCGATCAGAATATCGACGCCGGCCTCGATCGTCCGTCTCTGCTTGTCGTAATCGACGCCGCCGAACGCCAGGCCAAGGCGCAACCCGGTATCGGCGCCGAGCGCCTCGGCATCGCGGTGGATCTGCACCGCCAACTCCCGGGTCGGTGCCAGAATCAGCGCCCGCGGCTGGCCGCCGGTCTGTGTGGGGCGGGTCAGCAGGCGGTCCATGATCGCCAGCAAAAAGGCCGCCGTTTTACCGGTGCCGGTCCGCGCCTGGCCGGCCACGTCGCGACCGGCCAGTGCCCGCGGCAGGGCCTTGGCCTGGATCGGCGTGCAGCGTTCGAAACCGACGGTCCGCAGGTTGGCCAGCAAAGCGGGGTTGAGCGGCAGCGCGCTGAACGGCAGATCGCTGAGCGCCGCCTCGGCGGCTTCGCCGCGCTCGTGCAGCACGGCCTCAGGAGACGGTATCATCGCCGCCCCAAACCGGCGAAGCGTCCGCCCGGTGGGCTGAATAAAATAGGTAAAAGCACAATCTGCGAAGTGTAACAGACCCGCCCCCGAAAAGCAGAATCCACAACCCCCGCGCGCCCCGCCGGCAGCCGTTCGCCGGCCGGGCACAAAGTCCAAGCGGGACTTGACGCCGCCCCCGGCTGCCGCGACAATACACCCCCCGCAGCGGCGGATCGGCACTCCCAGTTCCCGGGTAGCTCAGTTGGTTAGAGCGGGTGACTGTTAATCACTAGGTCGGGGGTTCAAGTCCCTCCCCGGGAGCCATATCACCCAAGCGTCGTCCTCTGTAAAGAAAACTCCTTTTCATTCAGAGTTTCCGCCTGCCTGCCGGCAGGCAAGTCATGGATGGCTGGCCAGCCTGTCTGCGTGCGGCACGCACAGGCAGGCGAATCAAGCACGTCAGTGCTCGATTCAGCGAAGGAAATTGAAAGTCGCGCCTTTCAATTTCCGTGTTCTGAAATTCAATAGGACCGATCGTGAACCTCACTCTCCGCTGCCGGCTACGCCGGAATCGGGCAGCGGATGGATTTCATATTCCTTGAAGGTGATGCGTTCGTGGTGGATGAAATCCTGGAACAAGGCACGGGCTTCGACGTCGGTGGCAATATGATGCACGACGAGCAGATGTCCGGGTTCGAGCAGATCGAACACCCACTGCGTGTTGAAATGGTCGACTTTGCCGATCCAGCCGGGTTTGAAGGGTGTTGTGGAAACCAACTCGACGGTGCGCAGAAACGGCCCGGCCGGGTGGCGGGGATCGACGTGGACCTGCATTGCCAGATTCTCGGCCAGCCGGGCTTGCTTTTCGCCGGTCATAATCGAACGGGCGCCGTTGGGCACGGCAAAAACCAGCAAATCCCCTTCACGGCCCACTAGCCGGGCGTCGCGGGTGTCGAAACGAGCGAGCGATATCGTGACCGTACCGTCGTCATCGTCCGCTTTGCGGTGGGCGCGTTTTTTCTGTTGTTTGTGGAATTGCTTGAGGGCCCGTTTGTCCGGCGGCTGGCCGTCGACCGAAAGCAGTTCGGACTGCGCCGCCGCCGGACGCCGCCGATCGACCTGCAAAACCCGGCGCTCGGTTTTGTCGCCATCGGCCGATTCGATCTCCTGGATGAACACCAGCGCCGCACGGTCGGCATTGGCCAGCCACTCGCGGCTATTGGCCACGGCCTCGTCGAGCACGGCGATGGACGTCGGCGGCAAGCGAAGCGGTGTCAGCGTATCGGCGGCCAGCGCCGAGTGCAGCGCAAAAATACTACAAAAACCAAGCGCCGTGAGCCGCAGCATGGTATCGACACCGCCCAGTGAAGAGCCGCCATCGTACCACTATTGACCCTTGTGTCAAATGCGAACGATGAGGCGCCCCTCATTCCGGCTGCACCCCCACCACGGCCCTCGCAAGCGGGGAGTGAAAAACGACTTCGGTAATCGTGCCCCCATCTTAACCCAATAGTTGCATAAATTTTGCTCGACTTCATTAAATTCGCCATAAAATCATATAGTTATGTCGCTATTAGCAGGAAAATCGAATTCACCTAAGGTGACGCGCCCGGTTTCTCGCCCAAGCTGGCGGCACATCTTGTCCGCTTCCCCTCGAACCGTAGAATTACTACGGTTCTTCGGAGAATCAGACAAGCTGCACTCGCCAGCTTGACCGAGAATTCCGGGAACTTATGCAACAATTGGGTTAACCTTCCCCCGCAAGCGGGGGGGATAAGGCGGGTGCGGGTTCGAGATGCGGGTTCAAGCGGTGTCGGCCAAGCCAAAGCATTGCTCGCGCAAAGCCTGGATTTCGTCTCTGAGGCGGGCGGCTTCCTCGAATTCCAGGTTCTCGGCGTGGCGGTACATGCGTTTTTCGAGTTCGGCGATGTGCCGCGCCGCGTGCTCGGGACGCACCGCTGCCGGTACCGGGCGATAGCCGGCGGCCGGCTCAGAGACGTTACGCACGGCGCTCTTGCGGGCCGCGGCGGGCTCGGGGCGCGCCCCTTCCATGATGTCGGCCACCGCTTTGACGATGCCCTGCGGCGTGATGCCGTGTTCGCGGTTGTAGGCGAGCTGTTTGCAGCGCCGGCGCTCGGTTTCGGCCAGCGCCCTTTGCATCGAGCCGGTCACAGTGTCGGCATAGAGGATGGCGCGGCCGTGCAGGTTGCGGGCGGCACGGCCGATGGTCTGGATCAACGACCCTTCGGATCGCAGAAAACCTTCCTTGTCGGCATCGAGGATCGCGACCAGCGCGACTTCCGGCATGTCCAAGCCCTCGCGCAGCAGGTTGATGCCGACCAGCACGTCGAAGGCGCCGAGGCGCAGATCGCGGATGATTTCGACGCGTTCGACGGTGTCGATATCGGAGTGCAAATACCGCACCTTGATTTTATGCTCGGCGAGATATTCGGTCAGATTCTCGGCCATCCGCTTGGTCAGAGTCGTGACCAGCACGCGGTGGCCGGCGGCGGTGACGCGGACGATCTCGGCGAGCAGGTCATCGACCTGGCTGAGTGCCGGCCGGACTTCGACGCCGGGATCGACCAGGCCGGTCGGTCTCACCACCTGTTCGATCACTTGCGCCGAACGTTCCAACTCGTAAGCGCGCGGCGTTGCCGAAATATAAATCGCTTGCGGCGCCCTCGCCTGCCATTCCTCGAATGTCAGGGGCCGGTTGTCGAGGGCCGAAGGCAGCCGGAAGCCGTATTCGACGAGCGTTTCCTTGCGCGACCGGTCGCCGCGATACATCGCCCCGAGCTGCGGCACGGTGACGTGGCTTTCATCGACGATCAGCAAGGCATCGGACGGCAGGTAATCGTACAGCGTCGGCGGCGGTTCGCCGGGCTGGCGGCCGGTCAAGTGCCGGGAATAATTTTCGATGCCGGTGCAGTAGCCGAGTTCATGCAACATTTCGATATCGTAACGGGTGCGCTGTTCCAGCCTTTGCGCTTCGACCAGGCGGTTGGCGCGTTGCAACTCTGCCAGCCGCTCCCGCAGTTCGGCTTCGATCGTCGATGCCGCATCGAGGACGGTCTGGCGCGGGGTCACGTAGTGCGAGCGCGGAAAGATCGTCAGGCGCGGCGTCTGGTGCAGGATCTCGCCGGTCAGCGGATCGAAATAAACGAGCGATTCGACCTCGTCGTCGAACAATTCGATACGCACGGCGCGGGTTTCAGAATCGCCGGGAAACACGTCGATGACTTCGCCGCGCACGCGGAAAGTGCCGCGGCGGAGTTCGTAATCGTTGCGCCCGTACTGCATTTCGGCCAGGCGGCGCAAGATTGTGCGCTGCTCGATTTTGGCGCCGCGTTCGAGGTCCAGCACCATTTTGAGGAACGACGTCGGATCGCCGAGGCCGTAGATCGCCGAGACGGTGGCAACAATGATCGTATCGTGCCTTTCGAGCAAGGACTTGGTCGCCGCCAGCCGCATCTGCTCGATGTGCTCGTTGATCGAGGCGTCTTTCTCGATGTAGGTATCGCTGGTCGGAACGTAGGCTTCCGGCTGGTAATAATCGTAATAACTGACGAAGTACTCCACCGCATTGTCGGGGAAGAACGACTTGAACTCGCCGTAAAGCTGCGCGGCAAGGGTCTTGTTCGGCGCCATCACCAGCGTCGGGCGCTGCACCTGCGCGATGACATTGGCCATCGTGAACGTCTTGCCCGAACCGGTGACGCCGAGCAGCGTCTGCTCTGCCAGCCGATCGCGCAGGCCGGTTCCCAGGCCGGCGATCGCCGCCGGTTGGTCACCGGCCGGCCGATACGGGGCGGCGAGCGTGAAGGGAATGTGTTCGGACATCGTGGCCGGGGCTAATCGGGGTCGATCAAGGTTAAGATTGGTAGTATATGGGGTCGCTTCGCCCGGAAACACCGACTATGTCCCTAGAAACCTCGCGCCGCGCCGCCGCGGTCAAACCCTCGGCGACGATCGCAGTCAGCGCGCGCGCCGCCGAACTGCGCGCCGCCGGCCGGGACATTCTGTCGCTCAGCATGGGCGAGCCGGATTTTCCGACGCCCCGCCCGATCTGCCAGGCGGCGATCGCCGCGATCCGCGACGGCCAGACACGCTATACGGCGGTGGACGGCACGCCGGAACTGAAACGTGCGATCCAGGAAAAGTTCAGGCGCGAGAACGACCTCGATTACGACCCAGACGAGATCATCGCCTCGACCGGCGCCAAGCAGTCGATCTACAACCTACTGCTGGCTTTGCTCAACCCCGGCGACGAGGTGCTGGTCCCGGCGCCGTACTGGGTGTCGTATCCCGACATGGTCCGCCTCGCCGATGGCGAACCGGTGATCCTGGCGACGACCGCCGACCAGCAGTTCAAAATCCAGCCGCGGCAACTGGCCAGTGCGATCACGCCGCGCACCCGCCTGCTGTTGCTCAATTCGCCGTCCAACCCGACCGGTAAGACCTATCGCCGCGACGAATACCGGGCGCTGGCCGAAGTGCTGCTCGAGCATCCGCGGATCGCGATTATGAGCGACGAAATCTACGAGCATATCTACTGGGGCGCCGAGCCTTATTCCAGCTTCGCCGCCGCCTGCCCCGAGTTGCGCCAGCGGACGCTGATCGTCAACGGCGTTTCCAAGGCCTACGCAATGACCGGTTGGCGACTCGGTTACGCCGCCGGCCCAGCGCCGTTGATACGGCAGATGCGCAAAATCCAAGGGCAATCGACCTCGAACCCCTGTTCGATCGCCCAGGCCGCTGCGGTCGCGGCGCTGAACGGCGAACAACAGACCGTGCAGAAAATGAATAAAGCGTTCCGCCGCCGGCACGACCGTTTTATCCCGGCACTCGCCGCCCTGCCCGGCTTCGCCTGCGCGCCGACCGACGGGGCGTTTTACGCTTTTCCGGCTATCGATGGCGCGCTCGCCGCCCGGCCCGAACTCGGCGACGACGTGGCGTTCGCCAACTGGCTTTTGGACACCGCCGGGGTCGCCACGGTGCCGGGCAGCGCTTTCGGCATGCCCGGCCATCTCAGACTGTCCTATGCCGCGGCCGACAGCGTGCTCGACGAAGCGCTGACCCGGTTGCGCCGGGCACTCGAACGCTGACTCTATTGGGTCTATGATGCTAAGCGCTGCAGGCAAATCGTCCCGGCGCGTTCCGGCATCGACTTTTGCCGACAAGACAAGTCAGCGATTTCCTACACCGCGTCGCGGCCGGTGCCGATACCGCCTGGCCGGCTGCCTACCGACAATGCTCCGGAGTTTGATCGCACCGGAGTACCGACATGCACCGCCCGCACGGCTTTACCTTAATGGACCTGATGATCGCGATGGCGACGATGGCGATCCTGGTCAGCCTGGGGATTCCCGGATACCTCGATTTCAGCCGCAACCAGCGCCTCGCGGCGGCGGCGAGCGAGCTGGCCATCGAATTAGCCTTCGCCCGGCAAAGCGCCGCCTTCGACCACCGTCCCGTGACGGTCTGCCCGTCGCTCGACCAGGCGATGTGCGCCGCCGGCAATCCCTGGGCCGCCGGCCGCCTGATCTTTATCGACGGCAACTTGAACCGCGAACGCGAACCGGATGAAACGATCCTGCGCGTCGGTTCCGGCTGGGACTGGGCCCAGGTGAGCAGCGGGGCGCGGGAACGTTTTCGCTTTATGCCCGACGGTAACGCAGTCGGCACCAACGGCAGCATTCGCCTGTGCGACGAACGCGGCGCCACCGCCGGCCGCCGCTTGGTGGTGTCGATGACTGGCCGCGTCCGGCTTGAGGGTCCGGGTATCGACCATTGCTGATCTCTTGCTTCCTCTGCTTGTCTGACACAGAGTGTCTTCACCCCGTTATCGATAAAATACGCAGATTACGGCCGATTAGCTTTTTGGATTCCCACAACCCGGATCTTCAAATGAACGATACCACCCCCGCCCAGCCGAACGCCGCGCCATTCACCCTGGATTTCTCGCGCCATTTCGAATCATGGCTGGCCGGCTTCAACGCCAGCATCGCGTTTACGACCTACCAGGCCGGCAAGGTCTTCATGATCGGCTTCGGTGAGCGCGGCATCAGCATTGCCGAGCGCACCTTCGCCCGCTGCATGGGGCTGACCGCGCGCGACGATCGCATGTACCTGGCCAGCCTGTATCAGCTCTGGCGCTTCAACAACGTGCTCGATCGGGGCGAGGACTACCAGGGCTACGACAAGCTGTTTATCCCGCATGTCGGCCACACCACCGGCGATGTCGATGCGCACGATATCGGCATCGACGGGCGCGGTGAGCCGATCTTCGTCAACACCTTGTTTAGCTGCCTGGCCCGGCCCAGCACGACCTGCAACTTCGAGGTGCTCTGGAAGCCGCCGTTCATCACCCGGCTGGCGCCGGAGGATCGCTGTCACCTGAACGGCCTGGCGATGTTCGAAGGCGCGCCCGGCTGGGTGACGATGATCTCCAGCAGCGACGTCGCCGAGGGCTGGCGCGACCACCGCGCCGCCGGCGGTCTGGTCATGGACGCGCGAACCAACGAGGTCGTCTGCCAGGGCCTGTCGATGCCGCATTCACCGCGTTGGTATAAGGGTCGCCTGTGGCTACTCAACTCCGGCAGCGGAGAACTGGGCCATGTCGATCTGAAGACCGGCGACTTCGAGCCGCTGTGCTTCGTGCCCGGTTACGCCCGCGGCCTGGCGTTTCACGGCCGCTACGCGCTGGTCGGGCTGTCGAAAGCGCGCAACCGCTCGTTTTCCGGCCTAGCGCTGGATGAACAACTGGCCCGCCGCAATGCCGAAGCCCGCTGCGGCATCGTCGTGATCGACCTCAACACCGGCGACCTGCTGCACCACCTGCGCATCGAAGGCGTGGTCGAGGAACTGTTCGACGTCGCCGTCCTGCCCGGCGCCATCCGGCCGATGCTGCTCGGCTTCAAGACCGACGAGATCAAGCAGATGGTGCGCTTCGCGGGCGGTTGAACCGTCCGTCCGATCTGCAATCTACGGCGACTCGAAGCCATCGGCGAACAGCACGCTGGAACCGAACACCACATAGCTGCGCCCGGAATCGATGTCGTTGGGGTCGGCGCCAAAAGCGCCGACGATCAGATCGTCCAGGCCATCGCCATTGAGATCGCCAGCAGCCGCGACTGAGATGCCGGAACGATCGTCCGCCGCCTCGCCATCGAGCTTAAAGCCGTTGGTGCCATCGAGATCGGATAGCGGCAACGGCGAGGTAAAGCCCGTGCTTCGGCCGAACACCACATAGCTGCGCCCGGAATCGCTGCCGTTGGGGGAGGCGCCCGCAGCACCGACGATCAGATCATCGAGGCCGTCGCCATTGACATCGCCGGTGGCCGTGACCGAGAAGCCGGACAAATCGCTCGCTGCCTCGCCGTCGAGCTTGAAGCCGTTCGTACCATCGAGACCGGAGAGCTGCAAGGTCGCGGGAAAGCCCGTGCTTCGGCCGAACACCACATAGCTGCGTCCGGAATAGTCGCCGTTGGGGTCGGCGGCATAAGCGCCGACGATCAGGTCATCCAGACCATCACCATTCACATCGCCGGCGGCCGCGACCGAAATGCCGGACCAATCGCCGGCCGCCTCGCCGTCGAGCTTGAAGCCGTTACTGCCATCGAGATCTGAGAGCTGCAAGGGCGAGGTAAAGCCCGAGCTTCGGCCAAACACCACGTAACTGCGCCCGGAAGCGTTGCCGTTGGGGGAGGCAACCGGAGCACCGACGATCAGATCATCGAGGCCGTCGCCATTGACATCGCCGGCGGCCGAGACCGAAATGCCGGACAAATCGCCCGTCGCCTCGCCGTCGAGCTTGAAGCCATTCGCGCCATCGAGCGCGCTGAGCTGGATCACCGGAGGGAAGTCTTGCGCCTGGGTAGTGCCAGTAAAGCCGCCGAGCAGCGCGGCGGAAACCGCCAGCGCCAGCGCGGTTCGTTCAACGGTTCGTCCGCGCTCTGGCTCACTCCCTCGTTCAAGCCCCTGGCCACCGCAGCGGCGACGACGGCCCGTGGCGCGGCCGCCCTGCCTGTGCGCTGTACGCGGACAGGTGGCGCTGGAAGGGTTGGATGGGCTGGATGGCAACTGCTTGGACATGACGAACGCTCCTCTTTTGCGAAACTGATGACACACGACTGCAGTACAACTCAACCCCTTTATGAATCCCCGAAAGGAAGCACTGCGTGCTCAGGCCGCCATGACGAATACAGAAGGTTATCGTCAAGGGCCATCGGCGAACAGCGCTCCCGAAATATAAGCGCCCCGGCTCCCGATGTCCAGCGGGAGCGGCGCCATACGAGCGCTTGAGACGCGGGCCGGCGCGCTTGCCGGCCCGCGGTGTGCCAAGGCGTCAGCCGGCTGCACCGGACATTCGATCTGCAATCTACGGCGCCTCGAAGCCGTCGGCGAACAGCACGTCGTTGGAGCCGCGCAGGGTCACGCTGTCGGGGCTCGACGGCGCGTGGCTGGCGACGTCGAAATTGGCGTTGAAGTTGCCTTCAACTGCCGGGGCGAACTCTGCCACCAGGTCGCAGCTCGGGCCACCAGATGTCGATCGCCGACAAGCGCGACGACTTCACGCTCAAGGAGCTGCTATCGCTCGGCGATGTCGCCGAGCAAGGCCCGACCCGCTCCCTGGACATTCTCGGCGAGGTCTCGGCCGCGGTCGCGCGCTTGCGAAAGGCGCGACTTGCGCTGCGCTCCCGAAATCAGCCACTGAGCAGCGCCTGATTTCGCCGGGCCATCCGTGGCCCGGATTAGCAGGCTGTTTTTCAACAGCCTGCTAGGCCGACGGCGCTTGTCGGGAGCCGGACGCTGGGGTATGATGTTCCCTCTATATATTCCTATTTCTTATTCCCATGAAGACAATGTCAGTGGCCTCAAGAACAACCCCAGCGAAGCGCTTCGGCAGGCGCGCGAGGAGCCGGTGCTGGTGATGAATAGCAATACGCCGGATGCACTGATGGTCAATGTCCGGAACACGGCAACGCTGGACATGCCGGGTGTACGTGCGGCGCTGGCCACCGCGCTGTTCAAGGACGGCGGACTATCGCTGAACCGTGCCGTGGCCGTGGCTGAAATGTCCCTGTCGGAATTCATCACCCACCTTTCGCGCCTCGGCATCCTGATCGTCCGGCAGTCCGAAGAAGAAGCCAATCAGGATTTGGAAACGCTGGACCAGTGGCTGGCCTCGTAATTTCCGACGCCCGCCCGGTCATCGGGCTGGCGCGTCTGCATGGCCTGATTCCATCCGCGCGCGAAGTGTTCGAACAATTGCTGCACGGAGGCTTTCGGATCGCACCCGAGGTCATCGGGGCGGTGCTCGAACGGGTCGGGGAGTCTTGAGGGTCAGGTTGATCGATGGGGCATTGACATGCCCACCCATACACACTAGAGTTACGTATACACATCTTAGATATGCAGATTCCATCATGACGGTTCGTGTACAAGTCATCCTCGATGAGCGCGAGCGGGTCGAGTTTCGGCGCCAGGCGAGGCAGGCGGGGCAGTCGCTCAGCGCCTGGCTGCGCGAAGCAGGGCACGAACGCCTGCGCGCTCGCGAGCAAATGCCGAAATTTGCGGATCGGAAGTCGCTGGCCGAATTCTTCGAGCGTTGTGACCGTCACTGCGGCGAAGGTCCCGAACCGGACTGGGCCGAGCATCGTCGCGTGATCGAGCATTCACGTGGCGAAGGCTTGCCCGAGGCGTGATCTTCGTCGATACCAATGTGTTCATGTATGCCGTCGGGCGCGAACATCCGTTGAAGAAGCGGGCGCGCACCGTTTTCGAACGCGCCATAGACGAACCCGGCAAGCCACTGGTCACCTCGGCCGAAGTTCTGCAGGAGTTGTTGCACGCCTACCTGCCTGTCGACCGGATGGCCACGTTGAACGATGCCCTGGAGCTTGTTGCCCGGGCGGTTCACGAGGTCTGGTCGATCGAGCCCGAAGATGTCCATCAGGCTGTGGAACTGGCCGGTGCGAACCCGGCGCTGGGCGCACGTGACCTCATCCACCTGGCCTGTTGCCAACGGCGTGGGGTTCGCGAGATCCGAACCTTCGATCGCGCCCTGAACGCGGCGTTTCTTCAACCTGCGAATTCCTTATAGCTGCGCCCGGATCGGCGCTCTATGCTCCCCCACGGGAGGGGACGGAGCAGCCTGTGCCGTGGTCGGGGCTTGACATACAAATGAGAATCGTTATCATTTGTTGGCATGGATATGCCTGTGCCCATGAATCCCGCCGCCTCCGCCCGCGAATGCGCGCCGGATCGGGTGACCGGCGCTTGGCAGCTCGATTTTGGGATGACCGGGGAGCAGCCGCCCGAAGTGAGCCTGCGGCGGTGCGGCCAACGCCGAGTTCGCCGCTGGCGGGGTCTGGCGGCCCTGTTGATACTGACCCACCCGTGTCTAAGGCGCCTGCTGTGGAGCGGCCCGCAACGGCTGTCCTGCCATCTCGAACTGAGTCAGCACGAGGCGAGCCGCGTCATACTCGCCGCCGCTGCGGTGCACTTGGCACTCCGGCAATGTCAGCCGCCGCCTGCCGGACCGTGACTTCTGGCTGTGGCGCGGCCGGCCGCCAGAACCTACAATCTGCTGCCACTCCAACCTGCCCGAGAGGATCACCATGTCCCTGAAAGCTGTTTCTTTTTCGACCCTGGCCGCCGGCCTGCTGCTGGCCGGCGCGGCCTACGCCGCCCCCGACGTCGATGAAATCGTCGCCAAGGCCATCGCGGCGCGCGGCGGTTACGATGCGATCAAGGCGCTCGACAGCGCCCGGATCAACGGCGAAATGAACATGATGGGCAACCCGGCGCCGATGCGCATGGAATGGAAGCGACCGAACAAAATGCGCATGGAATTCGACTTCCAGGGCATGACCGCGGTGATGGCCTACGACGGCGAAGGCGGCTGGAGCATCATGCCGTTTCTCGGCAAAACCACGGCCGAACCGATGGCCGAAGATCAACTGAAAGACGTCAAAAACCAGGCCGATTTCGACGGCGAACTGGTCGATTACAAAGCCAAAGGCCACCAGGTCGAACTCATCGGCAAGGAAGAGGTGGATGGCACCGATGCCTGGCACCTGAAACTGACCAAAGCGAGCGGTGACATCGAGCACATGTATCTCGACGCCGAACATTATCTGCCTTTCAAGCAGACCTCGAATACGACACGCCAGGGCGTCACGACGACGATCAATACGCTGTTCGGCGATTACCAGGAGGTGGACGGCGTGCTCTTTCCGTTCTACGCCGAGGCGATGCCCGAAGGGGCGCCGGCCGGGCAGGCGATCACGATCTTGAGTATCGAACCGAACGTCGAGATCGACGATGCGCGCTTTGCGATGCCGGCCGATGAAACGACCGCCGTGAAATAAAACGATCTTCCGCCGCCCGCCTCATTGACTCCAAGGCCGCCGCACCGCTGCGGCCGCCATTTGCCCAGGAGACTTCCCATGCGCGTCTTCAAGCATTCTTTCGCTCTGCTTTTCGGGACATTGGTTCTGAGCGCCGCCGGCTCTGCCGCCGCGGTCGAGATCACGTCCGCCACGTTCGGTGGGCTGCGTGCCCGGGCTATCGGCCCGGCCGTGATGAGCGGCCGAATCGCCGCCATCGACGCGGTTTCCGGCACTGCGCCGGTGATCTACGTCGGGGCGGCGAGCGGCGGGGTATGGAAGTCCAGCGACGGCGGAATTACCTTCAAACCGCTTTTCGATGATCAAGTCCAGTCGATCGGCGCCCTCCGCGTCAACCGGCAAAATCCCGACGACGTCTGGGTCGGCAGCGGCGAAAGCTGGGTGCGTAACTCCGTGGGTATCGGCGACGGCGTCTATCGCTCGACCGACGGCGGCGCAACCTGGAAGCACCTCGGGCTGGCCGGCAACCGTCACGTCGCGGCGATCCGCCTGAGCAATCGCGACCCCGAAACGGCCTACGTCTGTGCTCTCGGCAACGCCTGGGCGCCGAGCGCCGAACGCGGCGTTTACCGAACCACCGACGGCGGCGCGAACTGGACGCAGGTGCTCCATATCGATGACAACACCGGTTGCGCCGATCTCGATATCGACCCGGCCAATCCGAACATCCTGTTCGCGGCGTTGTGGGATTTTAAGCGCTCTCCCGATTTCTTCCGCTCCGGCGGGCCGGGCAGCGGCCTGTACCGCAGTATCGACGGCGGTACCCATTGGCAGCGTCTCGAAAGCGGCCTGCCTGAAGGCGAACTCGGCCGCATCGCGGTCGCGCTCGCCCCGTCGCGGCCCGGGACGGTCTACGCCACCGTCGAAAGCGCCACATCGGCGCTCTATCGCAGCGATGACCTCGGCGCGACGTGGACGCGGTTGAGCGACGCCAGCACCATCGGCATGCGGCCGTTTTATTTCAGCGAACTGGTGATCGATCCCCAGGACGCCGAGCGGGTCTACAAACCGGCGTTCACGCTCGGCGTCAGCACCGACGGCGGTAAAACCTTCAGTTCCCTGTTCGGCGGCTTCGGCAGCGGCATCCACCCCGATCACCACGCGCTGTGGATCGATCCCGAAGATCCCAAGCACCTGCTGCTCGGCACCGACGGCGGAGTGTACGAAAGCCGCGACCAGAACGGCCACTGGCGATTCATCGCCAATCTGCCGGTCGCGCAGTTCTATCACGTCGCGATCGATCGCGACTGGCCGTACCACGTTTACGGCGGCTTGCAGGACAATGGCTCGTGGCGCGGCCCGTCACGCGCCCCCGGCGGCATCCGCAACCGCGATTGGGACAGCGTTGGTTTCGGCGACGGCTTCTGGAGTTTCCCCGATCCCGACGACGGCAATTTTGTCTATTCCGAGTTTCAGGGCGGCAAGCTGTTGCGCGTCAACCGCCGCCTCGGCGAGGTGAAATGGATCAGCCCGGCAGCGGCAGCCGGCGGCCCGGAGCTGCGTTTCAATTGGAACACCCCGCTCCACCTGCCGCCGCGGGAACCGGGGGTGCTGCTCTACGGCTCGCAGTTCGTCCATCGCAGCACCGACCGCGGCGAATCGTGGCAGGTGATCTCGCCCGATTTGACGACCAACGATCCCCGACGCCAGCGGCAATTGCAAAGCGGCGGCCTGACCATCGACAACTCGACCGCCGAAAACAACACGACGGTGTACACGATCAGCGCCTCACCGCGCGACGCCGGCGTCATCTGGACCGGCAGCGACGATGGCCTGGTTCACGTTACGCGCGACGGCGGCGGGCAATGGCAGAACGTGACGCGCAATATTAAAGGCGCGCCCGCCGGCGCCTGGGTGTCGCGGATCGAAGCCAGCCCGCACAACGCGGCCATGGCGTTCGTGACGATCGATGCCCATCGCAACGGCGATTTCGCCCCTTATGTCTATCTGACGCGCGATTACGGCGCCACCTGGCAGGCACTGGCTGAAAGCGACGTCGAAGGCTACGCCTGGGTCATCAAACAGGATCCGGTCAACCCGGCGCTATTGTTCCTCGGTACCGAATTCGGCCTTTACGTCAGCCTCGACAGCGGCGATCACTGGGCGCGCTTCAAGGAAAATCTGCCCAAGGTCGCGGTGCACGATATCGTGATCCATCCGACCGAGCACGACGTCATCCTCGCCACGCACGGCCGCGGCGTGTACATCATCGACGACATTACACCGCTGCGCGCCTTGACGGCGGACCTCATGGACCAGGAGATCGCCCTGCTGCCGGCACGCCCGGCGGTCATGGTCGACGGCGGCGGCCTGCAGGAATTCGAAGCCGATGATGGCTTCAGCGCCCCTAACCCGCCGCAAGCCGCGGTGATCACTTACTGGCTCAAGAAACGCCACCTGTTCGGCCCCTTCAAACTCAACGTCTACGATCATGAAAACCGCTTGATCGTCACGCTGCCGACGGCCAAGCGTCCCGGCATCAATCGCATCGAATGGCCGATGCGCCTCAAACCGCCGAAACTGCCCGCCGCCACTTCGCTGGCCCCGGCGACCCAGGGGCCGCGCGTCCCGGAAGGACGTTACCGGATCGAACTGGTTAAGGGCACACAGACACTCGACGGGGAAGTCGAATTGGTGCCCGATCCACGCACCCCGCACACGGCGGAAGATCGCGCCGTGCAGCAGAAACTGGCGCTCGATCTGTATGCTGCGCTCGAGGATCTGACTTATCTTTCCGAAAGCGTCACCGACCTGGCGGCCCAGGCCCGCGACCGAGCTTCCACTCTGAGCGGCACAGGGGCCCGGCGGCTGGAAAAATTCGCGGCTGAAATCGACCGCTTCAATGCCACGCTGGTCTCGACCAGCAAAGCCGGATGGCTGTCCGGCGAAGAAAAGCTGCGCGAAAAAATGAGCGGCGTTTACAGCGCGGTCAACGATTACGCCGGCCGGCCGACGGCGACGCAACTGGCCGAAGCGGAAAAATACCAGGCCGAACTCGCCGCCGCGGTCCAACGCGCCGACGAACTGCTCGCTGACCGTCTGCCTCAGATCAACGCGCTGCTCACCACCCGCAATCTCTCTCCGCTCGTCCGCCAAAGCCGCGAGCAATGGGACAAAGGCAGCGAAGGTGCACGTTCCCCGGGGGGCGGCGCACGGCGCCTGGCGTCCCTGCTGCCGCTCACCTTCAGCGCCCTGGCAAGGTGGTGAAACCGGCCGGCCGGGTTTCGACTTCGAGGCGAAACAGATCGCCGCGGCTGTAATGTCCGGCGACGTCGAGGTCGTACTTGCCGCGCACGATTTCCGCCATCTCGAGTTCGGCGTACAAAATCCCCGGGCCGCCACGCAGCGGCCCGGCGAGCACTTCGCCGAACGGCGAGACGATGCAACTGCCGCCGGCAATCATCACCGCCGCCGGATCGTCGCCCTGGATGCAGTCGTAATCCGGCGGGTAATCGGCGCGCCGCGCATACTGGCAGGCGCTGAGCACGAAACAGCGCCCCTCGACCGCGATATGCCGCATGCTGGCGCCCCAGACTTCGCGGTCATCGACGGTCGGCGCGCAGTACAGCTCGACGCCCTGGGCGTACATCGTCTGGCGCAGCAACGGCATGTAGTTTTCCCAACAAATCACGGCGCCGAGGCGGCCGAGGTCGGTAGCGACGACTTGCAGCGTCGATCCGTCGCCGCAACCCCAGACCAGCCGTTCCATCGCCGTCGGCATTACTTTACGATGTTTGCCTAAAAATGAGCCATCCAGCCCGAGATAAACCGCGCTGCAATACAGCGTGCCGCGCTCGCTTTCGATGACGCCAATAACCAAGTGGACGCGGTGCCGCGCAGCGACCTTGGCCAAGCACTCGAGTTCCGGACCGGGCAGCGTAATGGCGGCATTGTAATAACGTTCGAAATCGCGCCGCCCGGCCGGTGACCGCGACCCGACGCGCGCCCCGAAATCCAACCCTTTCGGGTAACCGCCGATAAACGCCTCGGGGAAGACGACCAGTTCAGCGCCCTGCCCTGCCGCTTCGCCCACCAGCGCCGCGCAACGTTCAAGCGTTGCGGCGATATCGAACATCACCGGCGCCGCCTGAACGACCGCGGCCTTGACTATTTTAGTTGTCATTGTATTACCCATGAATAAAACGGAAGTGGGTGGCGCTCGATTTTACCGGATTCAGCCATTTTGAGACCATCAGTCAAAGATCGAGCAAAATTTAAGTTTTGGGTTAAGGGACAAGCACCAGCGCCCCTTCGACGGCGCCGTTACGCAGGCGGTCGAGCGCTTCGTTGGCGGCAGTCAGGGGCAGCGTTTCGACCTGCGTCGCAAGGGGGATTTCGGCGGCGAGTTTGAGAAAATCGCGGCCGTCTTCGCGCCGCAGGTTGGCGACCGAGCGGACGGTGCGCTCGCCCCACAGCAAGCGATAGGGAAACGACGGAATGTCGCTCATGTGGATGCCGCCGCAGACCACGGTGCCGCCTTTGCGCACCGCGGCGAGCGCGGCAGGAACCAGCGCTCCGACCGGGGCGAAGATCAGCGCTGCATCCAACTCGCGCGGCGGACAATCTTCTGAACTGCCGGCCCAGACTGCACCCAACCGGCGCGCGAAGTGTTGCGCTTTTTTGTCGCCCGGCCGGGTGAAGGCATAGATCGAACGACCGTAAGCCACCGCAACCTGCGTGACGATGTGCGCCGCGGCGCCGAAGCCGTAAATTCCGATGTGCTCAGCCTCGGTGCCCGCCATCTTGTACGTGCGATAACCGATCAGCCCGGCACAGAGCAACGGTGCGGCATGCAGATCATCATAACGTTCCGGCAATTCAAGCACATAAGCGGCATCGGCCAGCAGATATTTGGCATAGCCGCCGTCGCGGTGATAACCGGTAAAGCGTGCCTTATCGCACAAGTTTTCGTGCCCGTTGCGGCAAACGCGGCAATCGCCGCAGGCGCCGGCGAGCCAGGGAACCCCGACACGCAGGCCGGGGCGGAGATCGGCGCCCGCTCCCGACATGACGATTTCGCCGACCACTTCATGGCCCGGCACGATCGGATAATGGATATCAGGCAACTCGCCGTCCACCAGATGCAGATCGGTGCGGCAGACGGCGCAGGCGCGAACCTTGACCAGCACTTCGCCGGCCGCCGGTTCCGGCAGCGGGCGGCGCTGCGCTTCGAGGGCAGCGCCGGCGGCGGGCAGCACCATCGCCAGATCGTCTTTAGGGCTCACGCTGGAAACAGCATATCAGGACACTCTACCCAATTGTTGCATAAGTTCCCGGAATTCTCGGTCAAGCTGGCGAGTGCAGCTTGTCCGATTCTCCGAAGAACCGTAGTAATTCTACGGTTCGAGGGGAAGCGGACAAGATGTGCCGCCAGCTTGGGCGAGAAACCGGGCGCGTCACCTTAGATGAATTCGATTTTCCTGCTAATAGCAACATAATTATATGTTTTCCCGGTGAATTTGAAATCGAGCAAAATTTATGCAACTATTGGGTCTATACTAACAAACGATGAACTCGTTACCCGCCCGTCAACAGGCAACACCGACCCTCTCGCTCGTCCTGGGCTCCGGCGGGGCCCGCGGCCTGGCGCATATCGGCGTCATCGAAACCCTGGAGCGGCGCGGCTTCCGGATCAACGCAATCGCCGGCAGCTCGATGGGAGCGCTGGTCGGCGGCGTCCACGCCGCCGGCAAACTGCCGGCCTATCGCGAATGGGTCACCGGGCTCTCCGCCACCGACGTATTCAGTCTGCTGGACTGGACGTTCACCGGCGGCGGGCTGATCCGCGGCCGCAAGATCATCGCGACTTTGAAAAACCTGATCGGCGAGATCGCCATCGAACACCTACCGCTCGCCTTCACCGCCGTTGCCGTCGATCTCGACCAGGGTCGCGAAGTGTGGCTCAGCGACGGCCCGCTGTTCGATGCCATCCGCGCCTCGATCGCGATCCCCGGGGTTTTCACGCCGCACCGTTACCGCGGCCGGACACTGGTCGACGGCGGTCTGTTGAATCCGGTGCCGGTGGCCCCGACGCTGCGCACGCTGAGCGACTACACCGTCGTCGTCGATGTCAACGGCCCGGACAGCGAGCCGCCACCGCTCGCCCCGCCGCCGGCGGCCGAAGCACACCACGGCAACGCCTTTACCGCCAAGCTCAAAGAATATCTCGACAGTTTCTCCAAGGATCGCTCGCCGGTCGAAACGACGCCCGGCCTGCTCGCCGTGTTGAGCCGCTCGTTCGATACGATGCAGGAGACCATCGCCCGCCAGCAACTCGTGATCTTCCGGCCCGACCTGATCATCACACTGCCGAAAAACACCTGCCTGGTATACGAATTCCACCGGGCGGCATCGTTGATCGACCTCGGGCGGCGCTATACCGAGGCGGCGCTCGCTGCGCATCCCGTCATGGCATCGCAGCCGGCAGCCGCGCGGCGCAGCGCATGAGCCACTGGCGCCGGCCGTATCGCGGCCGCGATTTCCGCCGCGCCCTGACCATCGAAGAATTGCGCCGCACGGCCCGCCGCCGCGTGCCGAATTTTGCTTTCGAATATCTGGAAGGCGGCGCCGAGGATGAAATCACACTGGCCCGCAACCGAACGGTGTTCGGTGAGTATCGTTTCGTTCCGCGAGCCCTGGTCGATACGGCCGGGCGCCGCATCACGAGTGACATTTTCGGCCGGCCGAGCGCCTCGCCGCTGGTCATCGCACCCACCGGCCTTAACGGTTTGCAATACCCGAACGGCGATCTGGCGCTGGCCCGCGCCGCAGCCAAGGCCGGTATCCCGTTCACGCTGAGCACCGTCTCGAACGCCGACCTCGACGACGTTGCGGCGCAGGCCGGCGGCCGGCTGTGGATGCAGCTCTATGTCTTCAAAGACCGCTCGATCGCCCGCGATCTGGTGTCCCGTGCTGCGGCGGCCGGTTACGAAGCGCTGGTGCTGACCGTCGATGCCCAGGTCTTCGGCAGCCGCGAATGGGACCAGCGCAATTTCCGCCGCCCGGGCCTTTTGAACCTGCGCAACCGTCTCGACGCGCTGCTCCACCCGCGGTGGTTGTATCGCGTGATGTGGCCGGGGGGCTTTCCCAAATTCACCAACATCTGGCGTTACCTGCCTGCGGAATACCGCACGACAAAAGGCGGCGTGGCCTACACGCCACGTCTGTTCGCCCAGGATCTCGACTGGCGCGACGTCGAATGGCTGCGCGCTGCGTGGCCGGGCGCATTGCTGATCAAGGGCCTGCTCGACCCGGAAGATGTCTGTCGTGCCCGCGATGCCGGCTGTGACGGGGCGATCCTCTCCAACCACGGCGGCCGGCAACTCGACCATTGCGTCGCGCCGCTGGAAATGCTCGCTGCGGCCCGCTCCGCGGTCGGTCCCGATTTCACGTTACTTGCCGACAGCGGTTTTCGGCGCGGCGGCGATGTGCTCAAGGCGCTGCTGCTCGGCGCCGACGCGGTGATGATCGGGCGCGCCGTGCTGTACGGGCTCGCCGCCGGCGGCGAAGCGGGCGCGGCACACGCCCTGGGCATCCTGAACGGCGAAATCGATCGCGTTCTCGGCCAACTCGGCTGCCAGACGCTCGCCGACCTGTCGCCGGCGATGATCAGACGGACAATTGGGTTAACCCCGTGGTTTGAAGCCGCTGACTTTGGCTAATTCGCGGTAGGCATCCCGCACCGCGTCGCGGTCGGCCGGCGGCAGCACGATCTCGATTTCAGCATACAGGTCGCCCGCCGGATCGCCCGGCAGGCCGCGGCCGCGCAGGCGCAGTTTCTGCCCGCTGCGCGCCCCGGCGGGGATTTTCAGCTTGATATCGCCGCCGGGCAGACGCAGTTCCGCCTCCCCGCCGAGCGCCGCCTCCCACGGGGCGACCGGCAACCGGGCGGTCACGTCGCGGCCATCGACCTGGAAGCGTGTATCTTCGGAAAACGCAATTTCGATCAACACGTCGCCCGGTTCGAGCCCTTGCGGCCCCGGTGCCTGGCCGGCGAGCCGGATCACCTGACCAGGACGGATGCCGCGCGGAATTTTCACTTCGAGGCTGCGACCGCCGGCCTCGGCCGGCAGCGTAATGCGCCGCGTCGCACCACTGTAGGAGTCGGCCAGTTCGATCGCCAAGCGGTAATGGCGGTCCGGACTTTTCATGCGCCGGCCGCGGCGCGCGCCGCCCATCAGATCGTCGAAACCGCCCAGCCCACCGAACAGGCTCGAAAAGAAATCGCTGAAGCCGCCGCCGGCAAAGCCGCCGCCGTCTCCAGTATAAAACCGGGTGTGCCAATCGGGGGGTGGGCGGAACGACTGACCGGCATGCCATTGGCTGCCAAGCGCATCGTACGCCTGACGCTTTTCTGAATCGTGTAGCACCTCATACGCCTCGTTAACCTCCTTGAAGCGTTCCTCGGCGTCTTTTTCCTTGCTGACATCGGGGTGAAATTTCCGGGCCAGCTTGCGGTATGCCTTTTTGATCGTCTCGGCATCGGCGCCGCGCTCGACGCCGAGGATCTTGTAATAATCCTTGTATTGCACGATGCCTCCCGCCGCGGCTTACGCCGCGTCCGATCGCAGTTCGCTGCGGCTGAAAACCAGTGTGCCGTCCCGGGCATCGACGTGGATCGTATCGCCGGACTGAAAGTCCCCTTCCAGCAGGCGCGAGGCCAGCGGGTTTTCGAGGTGCTGCTGAATCGCCCGCTTCAGCGGCCGGGCGCCGTAGAGCGGATCGAAACCGGCCTCAGCGATCAGATCGAGCGTCGCCGGCGACATTTCCAAAATCAGGTGACGCTCGGCCAGACGCCGTTTGAGACTGTCGATCTGCAGCTTGGCGATCGCCTTGAGTTCGACTTCACCCAGCGGATGGAAAACGACCAGGTCGTCCACCCGGTTCAGGAACTCGGGGCGGAAATGGTGCTGGACGATGTCTAGAACGGCGCGTTTCATCGCCTCGTAGCCTTCGCCCGCCAACTCCTGGATGCGATCGGAACCGAGGTTGGAGGTCATCACGATCACCGCGTTGCGAAAATCGACGGTGCGCCCCTGGCCGTCGGTCAGACGCCCGTCGTCGAGCACTTGCAGCAGGATGTTGAACACGTCGGGATGGGCTTTTTCCACCTCGTCGAGCAGGATCACGGCATACGGCCGGCGGCGCACCGCCTCGGTCAGATAGCCGCCTTCTTCGTAACCGACGTAGCCGGGCGGCGCGCCGATCAGGCGGGCGACGGAGTGCTTCTCCATGAATTCCGACATATCGATCCGGACCATCGCTTCTTCGGTGTCGAACAGAAATTCGGCAAGCGATTTACACAACTCGGTCTTACCGACCCCGGTCGGGCCGAGAAACAGGAAGGAGCCGTTCGGCCGTTTCGGATCGGCGAGCCCGGCGCGGGCCCGGCGGATGGCGTTGGCCACGGCCCGCACCGCTTCGTCCTGGCCGATCACCCGGCGATGCAGCGCCTGCTCCATGCGCAGCAGTTTTTCCCGCTCGCCTTCGAGCATCTTGCTCACCGGAATTCCGGTCCAGCGCGACACGACCTCGGCAATCTCCTCTTCCGTCACTTTGTTGCGCAGCAGCTTGAATTGCCCGTGTTCGGCACTTTCGGCTTCCTTGATCTTTTTTTCGAGTTCCGGAATCCGGCCGTAAGCCAACTCCGACATCCGCCCCAGGTTCTGCGCCCGGCGCGCGGTTTCCAACTCGAGGCGGGAGCGCTCGAGTTCCTCCTTAAGATGCGTCGCCCCCTGGACCGCCGTTTTCTCACGGTTCCAGACCGCCTCCAGCTCGCGATACTCGGCATCCAGGCGCGCGATTTCGGCCTCCAGTTCACCGAGTCGCTGGCGCGACGCTTCGTCTTTTTCCTTTTTCACCGCTTCGCGCTGCATCTTGAGCTGGATGAGCCGCCGTTCGAGGCGATCGAGCGCCTCCGGCTTGGAGTCGATTTCCATCCGGATGCGCGACGCCGCCTCGTCCATCAAGTCGATCGCTTTGTCGGGCAACTGGCGGTCGGTGATGTAGCGCTGCGAGAGCAGCGCCGCGGCGACCAGCGCCGGGTCGGTGATTTCGACGCCGTGGTGGACTTCGTAGCGTTCCTGCAAGCCGCGCAGAATGGCGATCGTATCTTCGACGCCCGGTTCGCCGATAAACACTTTCTGGAAACGCCGTTCGAGCGCCGCGTCCTTTTCGATGTATTTGCGGTATTCGTCGAGCGTCGTCGCGCCGATACAGTGCAAATCGCCGCGCGCCAGGGCGGGCTTGAGCATATTGCCGGCGTCCATCGCCCCTTCGGCCTTGCCGGCACCGACCATCGTATGCAATTCGTCGATGAACAGTACCACACGGCCTTCTTGTTTTTTCAACTCGTTGAGAACGGCTTTCAAGCGTTCCTCGAATTCGCCGCGGAATTTGGCGCCGGCGATCAGTGCTCCCATATCGAGCGCCAGCACCCGCTTGTCGCGCAGCCCCTCCGGTACTTCACCATTGACGATGCGCAGCGCCAGGCCCTCGGCGATCGCCGTTTTGCCGACTCCCGGCTCGCCGATCAGCACCGGATTGTTTTTGGTCCGCCGCTGCAAGACCTGGACGACACGGCGGATCTCCTCGTCGCGGCCGATCACCGGGTCGAGCTTGCCTTGTTCGGCGCGTTCGGTCAGATCGACGGTGTATTTAGCAAGGGCCTGGCGCTGGTCCTCGGCCGCCGGGTCGCGGACCTGCTCGCCGCCACGCGCCGCGGTGATCGCACGGTCGAGCGCTTCCCGGCTCAAACCCAGGCGATTCAGAGTATCGGCCCAGAAACCGCCGGCGTCGTGCAAGGCCAGGAGCAGCAATTCGCTGGCGATATAGTCATCGCCGCGCCGGTGCGCAATCTTATCGCATAGATTAAGAACTCTTGATAAGTCATTGGAAATATTGATATTTCCAGGCACACCGCTGACCTTGGGCAGGGCATCGAGACGCTCATCCAGCACGCTTTGTAAGCGGCTCGGGGCGACCCCGGTCTTCTCCAGGATGTCGCGCACCGCGCCTCCCGGCTGATCGAGCATCGCCCGTAACAGGTGCTCGACTTCAAGGACCGCATGGTCGCGCGCCAGCGCCAGGCTCTGGGCTTCGGCCAGCGCCTGCTGAAATGTGTGGGTCAGTTTATCCAGCCGCATCGTTGTCTCCAGGAATCGACCGCCCAGCCGCGATCTTGTGGATAACTTGAGGGCGGACGACCGCAGAAGCAAGGGCGGTGACGCCCGCAGCGGACACCCGGGTCGGGAACGGCCGGTGGCCGCCGCTGGCAATAGCCGGGCGGCGGAGTATAATCAGGCTGCCGTACCTCCGGCGCTGTATTGATCCCGGGTATCAATAACCTTCAAACGCTGTAACGGGGAGAAAACCATGAATCAATATGTTCGAGGCGTTATCGCCGGCCTGATCGCGACGATCGTGCTGTCAATTTTGATGTATCTTAAAAACATGATGGGCCTGATGCCCGATGTCGATGTCATCGCCATGCTCGCCGGCAAGATGGGCGGTGGCGCGATGATGGGCTGGGTGGGCCATTTCATGATCGGAGCGATCATTTACGGTCTGGCCTTTGCGATCATCGGCGGCAAACTGCCGGGCGGTAACAACATCAACCGCGGTATCGTGCTCGGCGTCATCGGCTGGCTGATCATGATGCTCATGCTGATGCCGATGATGGACGGCGGGATGTTCGGCATGAAAATGCAGAGCGGTATGATGGTGCCGGTCGCCACCTTGATGCTGCACATCATTTTCGGCGCGGTTCTGGGTTTCGCTTACAACAAGCTGGGCTGAACAAAGCCCACGTCACCTCGCGGCGTTATCGCCGCATCATTGAAAAGCCGGCCGCGAGGCCGGCTTTTTTTATTTCTCCCCGGCGGGGGCGCCATACCTGTCAATCCTCGAAGCCATCGCGCAGCAGAAGATCGGGATCGGCGGGGGAAACGATCGTCGGCGCGGCATTCGGTGGTCCCACACCGGGGCCGAAGTTGACGCCCACCTTCCGCTGCACGGGGGGTGCGTCTTCGATGTCGAACGAGAAGGCGTAACCGGTGCCCCACTTGATCTCGTTGCCCGCCGGAGCGCTGAACAGCAGCCCCTGACCGCCGTTGCTGGAGAAGGTCCAATCGTTGCCCGGGTCGTGATCCGCGTCGTGTATAGAGACGTTGCTCAGCACGCCGCCGGTCACCGGAATTATCAAGCTGGAGATGCCGCGTTCGACATCAAAATTCATCAACATGTAGGTATATCGCCAGACTCCACCACCCAGGTCCTGGCTCTGCACCGCCAGTTTCAAATGGCCGACGTCCGCGTTCTGGAACGTGACATTCTGGTTGCCGGTGCCGGGATCGGTGGCCGGTGGCACCCATTGGTCGATGGCCGGCCCGACGACAAAAGTACCGAACGGATAAGCCCAGAGATCACCACTGGTATTAGTGGGCGTAACCGGACGGATACCCATACTGTTGAAAATATTGGAATCGTCGCGAATCACATACCACGACTCGAAGAAATACTGAGCGCCGGGAGTGAGCAAATCATCGCGCAATACACGCAACCGGTTCTCGCCCAGGCCGTTGGAACCGTTGTCCTGCACCCCGTCGCCATTCTGATCGAAAAACGAACCGGTGCTGACGAATACGCCGGTGCGCGGATTGATCTCAGCGCGCGGGCCGATGTCGCTAGGGCTGTCGTTGTTGCCCACGCCGTAGGTATCTTCGCAACCGGGCCATAGGATATGACCGCTGGCACCGGGAATGCCACCGTCGCCGCAGTTGATGGTACAGCCGACATTGATGGTCAGGAAGGCATGCTTGACGCCGGAGGCACCGATCTGTTCCAGACGACCGTTGGCCACGCGGTACAGATTCCAGATCAGATACGGGTGTTGGTCGTTGTTATAAGGCGGGAAAGTGCCGTTGAACTTTCTATACCAAGCCACGTCGGCTCCATCCAGTCCCTGCAGGTTCTGCAAGCTGCTGCTCGGTGCTACGAGTTCGAACGTATCGGGGCCGACCACCACCGTACCGACGTCCTGAATGTCGTCCATGGTGGTCAAGCCGACATCAGCAATGAATCCCTGGGTCGGCCACTTGGGACGTTCGGCGCAGGTTCCCCCGCGCACTTCGGTCTCGGCGCCGGCCGGGATATTGAGGTTGGCGCCGAGCGCCAGCTCGCCGATCATGATGCCGGCGAAGGCGGGTTCGCCGAGCAGCGCCGCCAGTTCTTCGCTGATCGTCACGTCCATTCTCTCCATCACCAGCCGTTGTTCGGCGGGACGGGTAAAAACATGGATATTCTTGGCGATAAACAGGATGCGACCGTTGTCGTCGCGCAATTGCAGGCTGGGGAAACGCTCGCCGCGATGCGGCTCGACGAACAATCTCGTCATGCTGACCTGGCGTTGATTACGAACCAACGTCAACGGTGCCTCGAAGCCCAGAGTGCCGTTCAGGAAATCGTCGAACTGGCCTTGCGGCGCGTGAAATTCGAGGCTACCCAGGTTCAGAGCTGGTAATACGATCCGCGCCTCGCCGCCTTTGAACCGTTCAGGCACCGAAATCGCCAACCCCATGTCCGCAAGGATCAGCGGTTTCAGTTTGAACTCGGCAGCGCCGCCCCACGCCGACCACACGGCGGTGGGATTGGTGACCGGTCCCGATGCCGCCGGCTGCTGCGCGGCAACCGGCCATGCCAGGAAACAGAACAGCGTGAAGCACAGCCCATGCCATGCCTGCCTATCAACTCTTATATACATCATCTAACCCCTCGGTTCAATGCTATGCTGCCTTTCGCCCACCCTCTTGCAGGCGTGCCTGCCCACTGCCGGAAGGTGTGTTCGACTCTCACTGAGTATTATAGTGAAGAGCGGGCGGGTTGATGCCCCTCGCCATCCGCCGGGCGCCCAGCGGTCACCGGCGGCGCGATCGGACGGTGCAATCGTCCGGCACCGGCGACGGTCAATGGTATACTGCAAAGCCGGTTTCGATCAAAAGCCGCCGGCGCACAGCACCCGGAGTGTACGATGGGCAAAGGTAGCAAATACGTCGCTAAAATCCCCGATGCGGACGGCAACATCGCCTATACCGGCGAGGAAAACGCCATCTGGCACGAGCTGATCACACGCCAGATGCAGGTCATCCACAACCGCGCCTGCCGGGAGTTCATCGACGGGCTCGAAATCCTGGCGCTCCCTCAAGACCGGATACCCCAGCCGGCCGAGGTCTCGGCGGTGCTCCACGCTCGCACCGGCTGGCAGGTCGAGCCGGTGCCGGCATTGATCGACTTCGACCAATTTTTCGCACTGCTCGCCGACCGCCGCTTTCCCGCCGCGTCATTTATCCGCAGTCGCGAGGAAATGGAATACTTGCAGGAGCCGGATATTTTTCACGAGATTTTCGGCCATTGCGCGATGCTGACCCACCCGGCGTTCGCCGATTTTACCGCCGCTTACGGCCGCGCCGGGGTCGCCGCCGACAAGGCCGATCGCGTGATGCTCGCCCGGCTTTACTGGTTCACCGTCGAATTCGGCCTGCTCCACACGCCTGATGGCCTGCGCATTTACGGCGGCGGCATCAACTCTTCGCCCGGCGAGACGGTTTATGCCCTGGAAAGCGACAAACCGTACCGCAAACCGTTCGATCCGATCGAAGCGCTGCGCACACCGTACCGGATCGATATCTATCAAACCGTCTATTATGTACTGCATCGGATCGACGACCTGTACGAACTGGCGCGCGCCGACCTTAACCACCTGGTCCGCATCGCGCGGGCGCTCGGCCCGCTGGCCCCGACCTACCCGCCGAAACAACAGGCGGCTTGATCATTGAGGAGAAGCCAACGATGACGCTGGCTGAAAAACATTGCGTGCCCTGCGAAGGCGGCACCGCACCGCTCGACGCGGAACGGGCCGGCGAACTGCTGACCCAGGTTCCGGGCTGGGACCTGGCGGCCGACGGCCAATCGATCCGTCGCGAGTTTTCGTTCAAGGGGTTTTACAAAACCATGGCGTTCATCAACGCCATGGCTTGGATCGCTAATCAGGAAGGCCACCACCCCGATTTTTCGGCCGGCTTCAATTACTGCCACGTGACCTTTACGACGCACGCCATCGGCGGGTTGTCGGAAAACGACTTTATCTGCGCTGCGCGGGTCAACGCGCTGCTGGAGTCCTGAGCGATGGCCCTGGCCGGCCGAACCGCGCCTGACGAAGGCCGCGAGCTGCGCGATCGCCTGCACGAAGCCTCCGCGCAAATCGCTTCGGTCATCCTCGGCAAAGACGCTGAAATTCGGCTGGCATTGACCGCCTTGCTCGCCGGTGGCCACCTGCTGATCGAAGATGTACCCGGCGTCGGTAAAACGACACTCGCCAAAGCGCTGGCCAACACCCTTGGCCTTGGGTTTCGGCGGATCCAGTTCACCAGCGATCTGCTGCCGGCCGATGTTGTCGGCGTCTCGATCTACCGCCCGGCCAGCGGTGCTTTCGATTTTCATCCCGGCCCGATCTTCACTTCGGTGCTGCTCGCCGACGAACTCAATCGCGCCACGCCCAAGACACAGAGCGCCCTGCTCGAGGCGATGGCGGAAGCGCAAGTCAGCACCGACGGCCGGACCCTGCCGCTGCCCAAGCCTTTTTTCGTGATCGCAACCCAAAACCCGCACGACCAGGCCGGCGCTTACCCGCTGCCGGAGTCGCAGCTCGACCGTTTTCTACTGACCATCAACCTCGGCTTGCCCGACCGCGAAGCGGAACGGCACCTGCTGCGCCGCGATGCCCGCCAGCCCTTGCTCGACACCCTGTCACCGTTGTTCGACAGCGCTGCCGTGCTGGCGCTCCAGCACCAGGTCGCCCATCTGCACGTCTCCGATGCACTGCTCGATTACGTCCAGGACCTGCTGGCCGCGACCCGCTCGTCCAGCGCTTTCCGACACGGTTTGTCGCCGCGCGCCGGCCTCGCCCTGCTTGCCGCCGGCCGCGCCCATGCCTACCTCGCCGGCCGCGATTTCACCCTGCCCGAAGATATCAAAGCGGTGTTTGTGGCCCTCGCTCGTCACCGTCTGGCGCCGCTCCGCGACAGCGACGGCGGTGTGCTTTCCCAGTTGGCGACCATACTCGAGGAAGTGCCGGTGCCTTGATTGATTATGGCCGGCACCACGTTGTTGGGTAAACCCCTCGTTCTGTTCGGCCCGCCGCACTGGCCAGCGGCGTGGGCGCGCTGGCGAGAGAAATGGCTGAGCCGTTTTCTGGCCCGCCGCGGCCCGCTCACGCCGCCGTTCACGCTGCTCTATCGCCGGATCTTCATCCTCCCGACCCGTTTCGGCCTGGCCTACGGCGTGCTGCTCGCGGCGATGATCCTCGGCGGCCTGAACTTCAACAACAATCTCGGGCTTTTGCTCGGCTTTCTGCTGGTTGCCGCGGGACATGCCAGTCTTCATCTGACCTACCTCAATTTGCGCGGCATCGCGGTCCGCGACATCGTCGCTCCGCCGGTCTACGCCGGGCAGCCGATCATCGTGCATCTCAGGCTGGCCGGCGGCGACGGCCGCCTCCACCATGCCATCGAAGCGCACCTGGCACAAGCCAGTGCGGTCTGCGACCTGCGGCCGGCGGGCAATCGTTCGGCGGCGGAAACCGCCCTGTCGATCACCCTTCCCGCTCTGCCCCGCGGCCTGCACGATCCGGGCCGTGTCAAGCTCGCCAGCCGTTACCCACTCGGCCTGTTCAGGGCCTGGAGCTGGATCGAAGGCGGCCGTTTCGTGATGGTCTATCCGCGCCCGGCACCGCATCCGCCACCGCTACCGATCGGCCCGCGGGGCACTCGTCCCACGTTGCGTCCGGGCAGCGGTGAAGACGATATGCTGGGGCTGAGGGAATACCGGGCCGGCGATCCACTGCCGGCGGTCGCCTGGAAAGCGAGCGCTCGTCACCAAAACCTGTTGAGCAAGCTTTTTGCCGCGCCGCAAGGCGGGGCGGTCGATCTCGATTGGCACCAGGCCACCGCTCCGGACGATGAACAACGGCTCGAAATCCTCTGTGCCTGGGTGCTGGAAGCCCATCGCCGGCAATTGCGTTATCGGCTGATCCTGCCGGGTTCGACCATCCCCGCCGCCACCGGTGATGCCCACTGCAGCCGCTGCCTGGCGGCACTGGCATTATTCTAGTGACATGAGCCGCTGGCGCCGCCAAATCATCTCAACCCGCACGATGCGCTGGTCGCTGGCAGCGTTGCTGGCGATGGTGCTGCCCCATCTGGCGCTGCAACCGATGCCCTTGGCCGTCCTCCTGTTGCTGCCTTTTGCCTGGCGGGTGCGTTTTTCGGGCCCGGGTTATCGCCCACCGCCGGCCTTTTTGCGAATCGCCGTCACACTGGCGACGATCGCGCTGGTGTTTCAGGCGCACGGCGCTTTCCTCGGCCGGCGGGCGGCCACCACGCTGCTCGCCACGATGCTGTCGTTGAAACTGATCGAACTGGTCACCGTGCGCGATGGGCGGCTCATCGTCAGCGCCGGGTTTTTCCTGGCCGCGACCTATTTCTTGTTCAACCAGGACTTTATTTATACTTTATGGCTATTTATTGTACTGCTCACCGGCAGCGCGGCGCTCGCCGGCCTGGCCCGCGACGAAGCGCTTTCCCTCGGGGTTTCACCCGGTACGCCGCCGGTGCGGGAGGTACCGCGGCTGCGGCCGGCGCTGCGCCTGGTGTCGCTCGCCCTGCCCGTCGGCCTATTGCTGTTTTTGCTGTTCCCCCGACTCGGTACGCCGCTGTGGGGCATTCCGGAATATACCTTGGACGGCAGGACCGGGCTGTCGGAAGAGATGTCCCCGGGCCGCATCCAGCAGTTGTTCATGGACGACCGGCCGGCATTCCGCGCGATCTTTCCCGGCCCACCGCCATCCGCCCGCGATTTGTACTGGCGCGGCCCGGTGCTCTGGCATTTCGACGGCGAAACCTGGACCCGGGGCCACCTCGGACTGGCGGCCAGCGACCGCCGTCCGCGCCCGGCCGACGCCGATCTGCGCTATGAGATCCAACTCGAACCGCAGGAGCGGCATTGGGTATTCGCCCTCGATTATCCGGCGCTGTGGCCCGAAGAAGCGCGCCTGACACACGATTACCAATTGCTCAGCCGCACGGCGATCACTTCGCTGACCCGCTACGAAGTCGCCTCCGACCTCGATTACCGCGACCGGCCGGACGGTTTGACCACCAGCGCCCGCATGTGGTCGCTGCAGCTCCCCGCCGATCTGAACCCGCGAACCCAGGCGTTGATCACCGATTGGCGGCGGCGTTTTCCGGCCGACCGCGACCTGATCGACCACGCACTGTGGTGGTTCGCCAGTGAACCTTTTTTTTACACCCTCGACGCGCCGCCGCTCGGCCGCCACGGCGTCGATGAGTTCCTGTTCGATTTACGGCGTGGCTATTGCGAATACTATGCTTCGGCCTTCGCGGTGATGATGCGCGCCGCCGGTATCCCGGCACGCGTCGTCACCGGATATCAAGGGGGCTGGTACAGTCAAACCGGCGGTTACCTGCTGGTCCGCAATTCTGATGCCCACGCCTGGGCCGAGGTCTGGCTGCCGGGCGCAGGCTGGAGGCGCTATGACCCCACGGCGATGGTTGCTCCCGAGCGGGTCGAATCCGGCGCCACGGCGGCCCTGCCGAACAGCCGCGGCTGGCTCGATTGGTCGTGGGTCCGCTCCTGGCGTAACCGCTTAGACCAGGTGCGCATCTTGTGGAACAACTGGGTTCTCGGTTTCGACGCCAGCCGCCAACGGGGCATGATTCAACCACTGGGGATTGCCGCCGACCCGCAAACCAATTTGATAATGGTACTGATCGCGGCACTGGCCGCCGGTGCAGCGCTGGTCCATCACCTGGCGGGGCGCGCCCGCCGCCGGGAAGAACGACTTGGCCTGCTTTATCGCCGCTGGCACTCACGCCTCGTGCGTCTTGGGCTGGGCCGCGCGGCGGGCGAGGGTCCACTTGAATACGGCGCAAGAGTACAAAGCTCACTGTCGCGCGGCGGTTCCGAACTGGCGGCGTTCAACGCGTTGTACATCGCCGCCCGTTATGGCGGCACGGCGCCGGATTATGCCCGTCTTGAAGCCTTGTTGCGGCGCTTCCGGCCGCGGCGCCACCCGCCGCTGAACCGCCGCTGAACCGTCGCAAAGACACCGCCTGCGGAGCAAAAAAACGAACGATTATTTGTGCCATCGATCCTATAATTGAGGCTCCGCGGTAACCCGAGCCGCCGGATTCGACCATTGACACGCTATCGAGGTGAGCCCCATGCAAACCTGGTATTCCTCCGCGCCCCGCCCGCGCCGTTCGTTGCACCGCTTCACCCGGCCGCTCCTGCCGGCCGTGCTGATCTTCATCGGCGGCTGCGCCTCCATCCCCGAACCGTTGCGCGGCGATTACGCCAGCTTCCCGCCGGCGACGACCAACGACCAGGCGATCGGCAGCCACGTACGCTGGGGCGGCGTTTTGATCGCAACCAATCCGGAAAGCGACACCACCTGTTTTGAAATCCTCGGCAAATCGCTCGACCGCCGGCAAAGACCGGTCGATTACGACGAAACCGAGGGGCGCTTCATCGCCTGTCAAAACGGTTTCCAGGATCCCGAAATTTACCAACAAGGCCGTGAGGTCACGGTCATCGGCCGTATCGACAATATTGAACCGCGGCCGATCGGCAGCTACGAATACCGCTATCCCATCGTCGCTGCCGACACGGTCTATTTATGGCCCGAGCGCCCCGACTATGACTATTACCCTTACGGCTATCCCTATTACCGGCCGTATTACTGGCCGTACTATGGCTACGGATATTTCGGGCACGGCCACTTCGGACACGGCCATCACGGCGGTATCGGCATCGGCGTCCATGGCGGCCGTCATCGCTGATGGCGGCCAGCGGCTAACAAACAAAGAATAACTCCTAGCAGGCTGTTGAAAAACAGCCTGCTAGAACCGGCGAATGAAAAGATGAATCGTACAAACCGTCTGCTTGGAATGATCAGATCAAACGGGATTTTCGGAGGGGCTATCGCCTTCCTGCTGACGGCAATACCCGCCGCGGCTCAGGATGACGACTGGGTGCGCTTCGATGACGTCAGCGCCATGAATATCGTGGCCACCACAGGTTTCGGCATTGACGATACGGAAGAAAAAGACCTCGCCGTCGGTGACCTCAACGGCGACGGTTGGCCTGATCTGGTCGTGGTCCGCAAAAGACCATTCTCGCTGCCCGGTGGTCGGGCTAACGCCCTATTTATCAACAACCAAGGAATCATGGTCGAATCGTCGGCGACACTGGCGCCGGCGTTCGCCGATGCCACAGACGACCGGGATGTGGTGCTCGCCGACCTCAACGGTGACGGTTGGCTGGATGTCACCACCGCACCGACATTCGGCGATGCGCCGCGGGTGTATATCAACCGCGGCAAAACGCAGCAGGGGGACTGGCTCGGACTGGAGTTCGATCCGCAGGCCGGTCGCTTGCCCGGTTTCGTGCCGGCGCCGAAATTCTGCGCCGTCGCAGCCGGTGACGTGACCGGCAACGGCAGCCCCGATCTTTACTTCGCCGATTACGAGAACTCGCTCGAAGACCGCTTGTTGATCAACGATGGCAGTGGTTTTTTCGCCGACGAAACCGGGGTACGCCTGGCTCCGGGAATGGCCGAGTCGGTGTTCGGCACGAGCGCCCTGATCCTCGATTTGAACGGTGACGGCTGGAACGATATCGTCAAGGTCAATTCGTCAGGCAATAACGCCCCGCCGGGCAGTAGCCCGAGTGCGGTTCGGGTATTCACCAATGATGGAAACGGACAATTCAACCAGCTGGACCTGGTCTATACCGCACAACCGTATATGGTCATCAGCGGCGACTTCAACAATGATCAGCGCCCCGATCTATTTGTCGTCGATGACGGGCAAGATGCCGTGTTGTTGAATCAGAGCTCGGCCGGTGGTCCACCCGTATTTACCATCACCAGTGTCGGCAACAGCCCTGACACCGCCGGCTTCGGCGGCAACCTGGCGGTCGCCGATCTCGATGACGACGGCTTCCTGGACATCGTAGTCAGCGATGTGGACACGGATATCCCCGGCTGTGATCGAAGCCTGGCAGTGCTGCGCAATAACGGTTCGGGTCATTTCACCGATCCGCTCGCCAATCTCGACCGACCGTGGAAAACCGCCGGCACATTCGATGCCGCCATCGCCGATTTTAACCGCGACGGAGCACCGGATCTGTGGGCCGGAACCTGCTCCGGACACCGTTTGTTTTTTGGCCGGCTTACGTCGTTGCTCTTCGCTGACAGCTTCGAAGAACCGCCCACCGCGCCGGAACGCTCAGGACATCAGCGGCGCGGCGGCTGAGCGGTATCCGGGGGCAACCGCCAACCGCCACGCGGCGAGGTAAACCGCCAGCAGCCACCAGAACAACAGCGCCGGATCCGACGCATAAGCGTCGAGGTGGCTGTTGAATGGGAATACGGCGAGCAGCAGCGCCAAAGCCGGCGGCGCCGCCAGACAGCGGTGTTCGGCGGGGATCCGGCGCCAACCCCGCCAGAAGACCATCACGCCGAAGATAAACGCGACAAGACCGAGCGCCCCGGTTTCGGTCATGATCGCCAGTTGCAATTGGTGGGCGTGGCTGGCGCCCAGCCTGCCATGGCCGAGAAAAGGATCGCCGGGCGCAGCGTAGGCCGGATAGGCGGCGCGAAAACCGCGCGGCCCGACGCCGTTGAGCGGGTGATCGGCGGCCATCTTGACAGCCGCCCGCCAGATCGGCAGGCGGTACGACGAGGCGGCGTCGAGGTCGGCAAGACGCCCTGAAAACGCCAGTCCGGTTTGCGTCACTCGTGAGCGGACTTCCGGCTGATAGACAGTGATCAACCCCGCCAGGCCGACAAAGAGCACAGCGCCGATCCACAACGCGCGGCCGTGCCGGCGTTGTGCCGGGGTACCTGCCCGCCATCGATGGTGCGCCCAGATCCCGAAGGCCAGCGCCGCGGCGATCCAGCCAGACCGCGTTCCGGCGGCGAAAATCACGAGGGCCGCGAGCCATAGCCCGATCGTCCACAACCACGGGTGCCGCGCGCCGGACGCCGCGGCGGATGGGTGCAGCAAAAAGGGCAAAAACAGCGCGCTGTAAAGTCCCAGGCGCAGAATATCGTCACCAAACGGCCCGTGTGGCCGCGTGCCAGGCGAGGCAGCACTTGTGCTGCCGAGGCCGGCGAGGATATCCACCAGACCCGCGACCAGCCAGAATGCCACGATCACCGCAACCAGCGCGTATAGCCGCTGCAGGCGTTCGACATTCGCGGTCAGGGCGACGATAGTGAACGCGGCGAGTGGGAAGCGCAGCGCCACGAAAGTCTGCGATGTACTTTTCGCCGGATCGACCGCATCCGGCAAGGCCAGAAGCATCGGCACCCAGTAGAGTGCAAAAAATACGCCGAGCCAGCGCCACACCGGGTCATGGCGCAGCGTATGCCGCTCGTTCCACAGAAGCCACGGCGCGGCCAAGACGAGCAAGGCCGTCGCTGCTTCGGCGGCCCGGCTGAAGGTGGTCAGAATAGGGACCGCGGCGACCGCCAGGACCGGCCACCACAGCCCCGTCAAAACCAGCGGCGGGCGCGGTGTTTTTTCAGGCACCGCGGTCTGGCCGGGTTAGTCGGCGGCGTTTTCCGCCGCCGCCTTCATGCTCAAACGAATGCGGCCCTGCTTGTCCACCTCGATCACTTTGACCTTGACCTTATCCCCTTCCTTGACGACATCAGTGACGTTTTCGACGCGCTCGTTGGAAAGCTGCGAGATGTGCACCAGGCCGTCCTTACCCGGCAGGATGGTGACGAAAGCGCCGAAGTTCATGATCTTGGTCACCGTCCCTTCGTAGACCGCGCCCGGTTCGACGTCGGCGGTGATTTGCTCGATCCGGTGGCGGGCCTCGTCGGCGTTCTCTTTGTTGACCGAGGCGATGGTCACCGTCCCATCGTCTTCGATATCGATGGTTGTACCCGTGGCTTCGGTCAAGGCGCGGATCGTCACACCGCCTTTGCCGATGATGTCGCGGATCTTGTCGGGGTGAACCTTGAACTTCATCAGGCGCGGCGCGAATTCGGACATTTCCGGCCGCGGCCGGTCGATCACCTTGTTCATCTCGCCGAGGATGTGCAAGCGGCCTTCGCGCGCCTGGTCGAGCGCCGTGCGCATGATCTCCTCGGTGATGCCTTCGATTTTGATGTCCATTTGCAGCGCCGTGACTCCCGCAGCGGTGCCGGCGACCTTGAAATCCATGTCGCCGAGATGATCCTCGTCGCCGAGAATGTCAGACAAAACGGCGAAACGTTCGCCTTCCTTGACCAGGCCCATCGCGATACCGGCAACCGGGGCGGCGATCGGTACGCCGGCATCCATCAACGCCAGTGACGCCCCGCACACCGTCGCCATCGAACTCGAACCGTTGGATTCGGTGACTTCCGAAACGACACGCAACACGTAGGGAAACTGTTCAAGCGTCGGCAGCACGGCCGTAACGCCACGGCGCGCCAGCCGGCCGTGGCCGATCTCGCGCCGTTTGGGCGCCAGCATATGACTGGTCTCGCCGACACAGAACGGCGGGAAATTGTAATGGAGCATGAAGCTGTCGCGATATTCGCCTTCGATCGCATCGATGATCTGCGCGTCGCGCGTCGTGCCGAGCGTCGTGACGACGATCGCCTGGGTTTCGCCGCGCGTGAACATCGACGAGCCGTGGGTACGCGGCAAAATGCCAACTTCGACGCTGATCGGCCGAATGTCTTGCCGACCGCGGCCATCGATGCGCGGCTCGCCGGCCAGCACTTTATCGCGAACCACCCGCTTTTCGAGCGCCGCAAAGGCTTCGGCCACAGCCGGCGTTTCCGTCTCGCCGTCAGCGGTCAGCGCCGCCACGACTTCATCGCGCAGCGCCGCGAGGGCTTCTCGGCGCACGGTCTTGTCGGTCAGCGCGTAGGCCACACCCAGGCGGCCGGCAACCTGGGCTTCGACTTTTGCCGCGAGCGTGGTATCGACCGCGGGCGGCTGCCAGTCCCAAGGTTTGACCCCCTTTTCAGCAGCCAATTCACGCACTGCATCGATCACCTGCTGCATGGCGCGATGACCGAACGTGACCGCTTCCAGCATGGTTTTTTCCGACAGCAGGCGGGCTTCCGATTCGACCATCAGCACGGCATTCTCGGTGCCGGCGACCACCAGGTCGAGGGCCGAGGTTTTGAGCTGGCTGGCGGTGGGGTTCAATACAAAGTCTCCGTCGATGTAGCCGACCCGGGCCGCGCCGATCGGGCCGTTGAACGGCACGCCGGCCAGGGCCAACGCCGCCGAAGCACCGATCATCGCCGGAATATCGCCGTCGATCTCCGGGTTGGAGGACATGACCGTGGCGATGATCTGGGTTTCGTTGCGGAACTTTTTGGGAAACAGCGGGCGGATGGGGCGGTCGATCAGGCGGGACGTCAGCGTTTCTTTCTCGGTCGGCCGGCCTTCACGCTTGAAAAACCCGCCTGGAATGCGGCCCGAGGAATAGAATTTTTCCTGGTAATTGACGGTCAGCGGCAGAAAATCGCGGGACGGGTCGGCGTTCTTGCGAGCGACGACGGTGACCAGCACCACGGTGTCGGCCATATTGACCAGTACCGCGCCATCGGCCTGACGCGCGATATGACCGGCTTCCAGCGTCACGGTATGGGCGCCGTATTGAAAGGATTTAACGATCTTGTTCACTTAACAGATTTCCTCAGAAAAATAATGGGCGGGCGCGCAACGCGGCGCCCGCGGGGGGCAATCAATGGCTGGGGATCGACGGCCGGCCGGCCGGCTCGGGGCACAGCAGCGCCGGAGACGAGCGCGGTAAGGGCAACGGACTGAGCGGAGATCACACGCGGGTCTCGTGGCGCCGTCCGCCGGGAACTGGCTTCCCAGTTTAACAAGTTGTTGAAAAACGCCATCCTGGCGTTTTTCAACGTCGCTTGCGAAAGGCGCGACTTTCGCTGCGCTCCCGAAATCAGCCGCTAAGGAGCGCCTGATTTCGCCGGGCCATCCGTGGCCCGGATTAACAGGCTGTTTTTCAACAGCCTGTTAATGACGCAGGCCCAAACGCTCGATCAGACTCTGGTAACGCCCGGTGTCTTTGCGCTTGAGGTATTGCAACAGACTGCGCCGCTGATTAACCATCTGTAGCAAGCCACGCCGGGAATGGTGGTCCTTACGATGGATCTTGAAATGTTCGGTCAGGTGCTGAATGCGGCTGGTCAACAAGGCGACCTGCACCTCCGGCGAACCGGTATCATTCTCGGATTGCCGGTATTCGCCGACAATCGTCGATTTTTGCACTGTATTCAAAGACATTCTTTCACGCTCCAACAATCGGTATCAGGACCGCGAGGTTTTTGAAAAAGCCCATCTGGGACTTTCCAAAAACCTCGCCGATCGCTTCGGTTGAACCCGCCGCGAGATGACTGCAACCCCGCGGAACGGATGCTATTTTACCGCTTCAGGCGGTGGGCAAACAAGCGTTTTGGGCGCAAGAGGCCTTCCACACCCACCTCGCCGAGGCCCAAACAGGCGCCGTTGTCGTCGAAGACCAGCGCCATGGCGGCCACCGCCGCGGTGGCCTCAGGCAGCCGGACGGCGGCGCCCTGCATCAGCCGCCGGGCCTGCTCCTCGCTGAGCGAGACCCGGGGGTAGTCCGGCAGCGCCGCCGGAGGCGGCAAAAGGCGGGCCTCCAGCCGCGAAACGTCGATCGCCGCCGGGTCATCTGGAGGCCGCCAAGCATCTTCGACCCGGAACGGACCGAGCGCCGTCCGCCTGAGCGCCGACAGGTGCCCGACCGTGCCCAGGCGCTCAGCGATGGTTTCACCGAGCGTGCGGACGTAAAGGCCTTTCGCCGCTTGCACCCGGAAACAGAGGCGCGGCGCTTGCCAGTCCAGCAATTCCAGTTCGTAGATCATCACCGGCCGCGGCGGCCGTTCGACGTCGAGCCCTTGTCGCGCCAGGTGATAAAGCCGCCGGCCCTGGTGTTTGAGCGCCGAGTACATTGGCGGCGTCTGTTCGCCGGCGCCGCGCAGGGAGGCCAGCACAGCGGTAATGGCTGCAATGTCCAACGGTGGCACCGGCGCCGTGGCGATCGTCTCGCCGGTCGAATCGGCGCCGCTCGTGGCCCGCCCCAGCGTCAGCTCGGCGAGATATTCTTTCGGCGCATCGAGCAATTGGCCGCTGATCTTGGTCGCCTCGCCGAAACAACAGACCAAAAGTCCGGAAGCGAATGGATCGAGCGTTCCGGTATGGCCGGCCTTGCGCGCCGCGAGCGCCCGCCGGGTCATCTGCAAGACCCGGTTCGAGCTTGGGCCGACCGGCTTATCGACCAGCAGGATGCCGTCGATCTCGCGCCACGAGCGCGCCTGTTTCACTCGTTTCCGCCGCCGTCCACGCCGTCGTCGATACGGCTTCGTTCGAGCAGCCGATCAATGCGGGCGCCGCGTTCTACCGAGTCGTCATGGGCGAAGTGCAGCTCGGGGATCTGCCTGAGGTGCAGCAAGGTTCCAAGCCGGCCGCGGAGCCAGCCCGCCGAACGGTTCAGCGCGTGCAACGTGCGCGCGCTGTGCGCCGGATCGAACATCGTCACGAACACTTTGGCCTGCCCCAGATCGCGGGTCACCTCGACATCGGAAACACCGATGAAGCCGATCTCCGGGTCTTTCAATTCGCGCTGGATCAAAACCGCCAGTTCGCGGCGCAACAGGCCGGCGACTCGTTCGTTGCGGCCGTATCTGTCGTGCATGCTTTTCTCCTGTGCCGACCGTGCCGTCCGGAGAAGCGCGCCGGCGGCCGGCGGGCCGCGGCGGCGCCATTCGGGCTACAGCGTGCGCGCCACCTCGATCCGTTCGAAACATTCGATCTGATCGCCGGGCCGAACGTCGTTGTATTGTTTGACCGCGATGCCGCATTCGGTTCCGGACTGCACTTCGTTGACGTCGTCCTTGAAGCGGCGCAGCGACTCGAGTTCGCCTTCGAAAACCACCACGTTGTCGCGCAGCACCCGGATCGGATTGTGCCGCTTGACAATGCCCTCGACCACCAGGCATCCGGCGACCGCCCCGAAGCGCGATGAACGGAAAACCTCGCGGACTTCCGCCAGGCCGAGGATCTGTTCGTGGACCTCGGTGCCCAGCTTGCCGCTGATCGCTTTTTTGACCTCGTCGATGACGTTGTAGATGATGCTGTAATAATGCACGTCCAGGTCGTTTTCCTGGATCAATCGACGGGCCACGGCATCGGCGCGGACGTTGAAGCCGATCAGGATGGCATTCGAAGCTTGCGCCAGGCTGGCGTCGGATTCGTTGATCGCGCCGACGCCGCTGGCGATGACCGCGACCTTGACATCATCGGTGGACAATTTGATCAGCGCGTCGCGCAACGCCTCGACACTGCCTTGGACGTCGGCCTTGAGCACGAGGTTGACGGCTTTTTGCTCCTCGCCGCCCATCTGCTCAAACAATTGATCGAGCTTAGCACCCTGCTGGGTCGCCAGCCGGCCTTCGCGCTGGCGCGCTTCGCGCAAGTCGGCGATTTCGCGCGCGATTTTCTCGTCGGCGATGACCTGCATGTCATCACCGGCCGCGGGGACGCCGGACAGGCCCAGAATCAGCGCCGGCATCGCCGGCCCCGCTTGTTTGATACGGCTGCCCGATTCGTTGAACATCGCGCGTACACGGCCGAAATAATGGCCGGCGAGCACCAGGTCGCCCTCTTTCAGCGTGCCGTGCTGAACGAGCACGGTGGCCACCGGCCCGCGACCTTTATCGAGGCTCGATTCGATCACCAGACCGCGCGCCGCGCACTCGGCGGCGGCTCGCAACTCCATGACCTCGGCCTGCACCGAGATCGCCTCGAGCAGGCGGTCGATCCCGGCGCCGGTCTTGGCGGAGACTTCGACGAATTGTTCGTTACCGCCCCACTCCTCGGGGATCACGTCCTCTTTGGCGAGGTCGTTTTTGATCCGGTCCGGATCGGCTTCCGGCTTGTCGATTTTGTTGATGGCGACGATCAACGGCACTTCGGCGGCGCGGGCATGGGCGATCGCTTCACGGGTCTGCGGCATGACCCCATCGTCGGCGGCGACCACCAGGATGACGATGTCGGTCGCCTGCGCGCCGCGCGCCCGCATCGCGGTAAACGCCGCGTGGCCCGGCGTGTCGAGAAACGTGACCCCGCCGCGTGCGGTCTGCACGTGATAGGCGCCGATATGCTGGGTGATCCCGCCGGACTCCCCGGCGGCGACGCGCGACTGGCGAAGGTAATCGAGCAGCGAGGTCTTACCGTGATCGACATGGCCCATCACGGTGACGACCGGCGGCCGAGGTTTCACCGCTACCCCCTCTTCCGGCCCGGTGATCGCCGCCAGCAGCCGTTGCTCGACATCCTCGGCCTGGGCCGGGCGCGCCTCGTGGCCGAGTTCCTGAGCGGCGAGAATCGCGGTATCCTGATCGAGCGCCTGGTTGATCGTCGCCATGGTGCCCAACCCCATCAGGGCCTTGATCAACTCCGGCGCCTTGATCGCCAGGGCTTTGGCCAGGTCGCCGACCGTGATGCTCTCGGGTACCTCGATCGAGCGCTTGACCGGCGCCGCCGGCTTCTGAAAGCCGTGCTCGCCCGCTGCGGTGACGGGCGGCGCCCGGCGAACCTTGGCGCTCTTGCGGCGCTTGGCGCTACCCGCCGCGACGTGCAATTCTTCGCGGCCATAGCGGGTTTTGCCGGCCGCCGGTTCCGCTGCGCTTTTCTGGCGCCGCGCTTTCGCCTCCTGCTCGCCGCGGGCCTTGGCGGCCCGTTCTTGTTCGGCGGCTTTTGCCTGTTCGGCGGAGCGCAGCCGCGCTTCTTCTTCGCGCGCGCGCCGCTCGCGCGCCTCGGCTTCGCGCGCCGCCAGCTCGGCGGCCTCGCGCTGGGCCCGCTCTTCCGCTTCCTGCCGGGCCTTTTCCCGCAACGCTTGAGCGTCGCGCTCCATCTGTTCGCGCTCTTCCCGGGCGCGTTCCAACTCGCGGGCCGCGGTCTCGCGTTCGCTCTCCTCGCCACTCACCGCTTCGCCGGCGCCGCGTTTCAGATAAGTACGCCGTTTGCGAACCTCGACGTTCACCGTTTTCACCGGTCCACGGCCGCCGCTCGGCAAGCGGATTTCAGTGTGGGACTTGCGCTTCAGCGTCACTTTCTGCGGCACGGCTTCTTCGTTGCCCGCCTTGCCGTGGCTGGAACGCAGAAAACCGAGCAGCGTTCTTTTATCCTCGTTGGAAACCGCCGCGTCCGCCTCCAGGATGTCCACACCGGCCTCGGCGAACTGGCTGATCAACTTTTCCACCGGCATGCCGAGGACTTCGGCCATCTGCCGGACCGTGACTTTGGACATCAGTGCGCTCCTCCTTCGCTATCGGCCGCCGGTTCGCTTTCCTCCTCGTCAAACCAGTGCGCCCGGGCTTTCATGATCAAGCCACCGATCTCGTCGGCGTCGAAATCAGGCAATTCAGCCAATTCATCGACGGCGCATTCGGCCAACTCGTCGCGGTTCGTGATCCCCAGCGCCGCCAACTCATAGGCCCGCTTGTCGGTCATTCCTTCGAGAGCGAGCAGGTCGGCGGCCGGTTGCCGGCTTTCCAGTTCCTCTTCCTGAGCGATCAATTGCGTGAGCAGCGCATCGCGTGCCCGGCGGCGCAGCTCGGTGATGATTTCCTCATCGAATTCGGCGATCCCCTGCAGCTCGCTTTCGGGCACGTAGGCGACTTCCTCGACATTGGTGAAGCCTTCCTGAACCAGGATATTGGCGACTTCCTCGTCAACATCCAGACGCTCCTTGAACGTATCGATCAGGCGCTTGGATTCGCTTTCGCTTTTTTGCTCGGCGTCGGCGACTGTCAACACATTCAGCGCCCAGCCGGTCAATTCGCCCGCCAGCCTGACGTTCTGGCCACCGCGGCCGATGGCCTGCGACAGGCGGTCCTCCTCGACCGCAATATCCATCGCCCGCCGCTCCTCATCGACAACGATCGAATTGACTTCGGCTGGAGCCATCGCATTGATCACGAACTGGGCCGGGTTTTCGTCCCACAAAATAATGTCGATGCGCTCGCCGGCGAGTTCATTGGATACCGCCTGCACGCGCGAGCCGCGCATGCCGACGCAGGCGCCAATCGGGTCGGTACGTTGATCGAGAGCGTGTACGGCGATCTTGGCGCGCCTGCCCGGATCGCGCGCCGCACCCTTGATCTCGATCAGATCCTGGCTGATCTCTGGCACTTCAAGTTTGAACAGCGCGATTAGAAATTCCTTGCAAGTTCGGCTGGCGAACAACTGCGGGCCGCGCTGTTCGGGACGGACTGCCTGCAGATAGGCGCGCAAGCGGTCGCCGCTGCGCACCGACTCACCGGGGATCATCTGGCGCGATGGAATGAAAACCTCGGCATTGGCGCCGAGATCGAGATAGACGTTGCCGCGTTCGACGCGTTTGACGGTGCCGCTGACCAAATCGCCGACCCGGTCGCGATAGGCTTCGACGACCTGCTCGCGCTCGGCTTCCCGGACGCGCTGGACGATGACCTGCTTCGCCGCCTGGGCGGCGATGCGGCCGAACTCCACCGATTCGATCGGTTCCTCGATCGTCCCGCCGACAGTTACTTCGGGATCGCGGGCCAACGCGGCGCTGAGCGTGACCTGACGGTCAGGAAACTCGATCTCAGCGTCGTCTTCCAGCACCTCCCAGACACGGAAAGAATCGTAATCGCCCGTTTTGCGGTCGATCGCAACCCGCGCCGCGGTTTCTTCACCGAGCTTCTTGCGCGCCGCCGAAGCCAGCGCCGCTTCGAGGGCGCCGAAGATCACCTCCCGCGGCACGCCTTTTTCGTTGGCCACCACATCGACCACGTTCAAAATCTCTTTACCCATTCATCACTCCAAGAAAAAGTCGCTGCCGGGCGCCGCCATCTTACGCGGGTCTCAGCGATCGTATACCGGTACCAAACGCGCTTGCCGCACATCGTCCAGCGCGAAAGAATGCGCGCCGTCGTCGGTCTCGATCACGACCGCGGCGCTACCGCTGTTCGCCGTATCGACGTGCACGATCCGGCCGCGCCACCGCCGCCGCCCGTCAATGGGACGGTGCAGACTGATGTTGACCTCGGCGCCGCGAAAACGCGCAAACTGCGCGGCATCGAACAGCGGCCGGTCCAACCCCGGCGACGAGACTTCCAGGCGGTAGTGCTCGGGCAGTGGGTCGGCCAAGTCGAGGGCCGTGGCCAGATCACGGCTCACCGTCTCGCAATCGTCAAGGCCGATCGGGTGCTCAGGGTGATCGATATAAACGCGCAGCAAGCGCGGCGTACTCAACCACTCAAGACCAACAAATTCATACCCGAGATCCACCACTTTGGGCTGCAGCAGATCGCGTAAACGATGCATCAGCATGATCAGGTGTCCTGGCAGCGACGAACATCCGGCACGACCGGTCTATCAGGTTGTTGAAAAACGCCATCCTGGCGTTTTTCAACGTCGCTTGCGAAAGGCGCGACTTTCGCTGCGCTCCCGAAATCAGCCGCTAAGGAGCGCCTGATTTCGCCGGGCCATCCGTGGCCCGGATTAGCAGGCTGTTTTTCAACAGCCTGCTATATTGGCTACACCGGCGAAATATCGTTTTCCGCCTGCCCATAAAGCAAAACCCCGCAGCCTGACGGTCCACGGGGTTTCATGCGCCCCATATTAAAACGGGGCCGCCCGAAACGGAAGCAACGCATGCAACCAAACTGACGGGCGTTGTCTCAAACCTGTTCCGGCGCAGCGACTGAAACCGCACCGAAATTCCGAACCAGGCACCAGGGGCAGGATTTGAACCTGCGACCTTCGGCCACCCAAATAACATTCCGAGCCCGACGAGCGCGCGCCAGCGCGCCGGGCTCATAACCCGAAGGTCCAGGCACGCCAGAGAACCTTCGAGTCGTTTGAAAGCTGGTAGCGGGGGCAGGATTTGAACCTGCGACCTTCGGGTTATGAGCCCGACGAGCTGCCAGACTGCTCCACCCCGCAACAGGCAAACCAGAATTATAACCGACTACGCGACGCGATGCAAAATCCACTCTCAACCGGGGCATCAACCAGACCGTCGATCCGGGCACCCGCCGGCGGCCAGCGCCCGGTAAAGATAAGGCAGGGAATGATCGAGCCGCCAATCCAGATCGCGATGACCGCCGCTAAACGTTTCATAAGTATGGGCGATGCCAGCCGCGGTCAACTGCTGGTGCAACTGGCGGAGGCCGAACTGGATGTGGTACTCATCGCGCTCGCCGGCATCGAGCCACAGCCCGGCGAGGTGGCCCAGGTGGCGGCTGGATTCCCGGCAGAAGTGCAGCGGGTCGAAGGCCGCCCACCGCGCCCAGGCGGCGGGATCGAGTTCGCAGGTATCGAGCGTGAACGGCAGGCGCAACCGTTCCGGCACCGCTGGATCCGGATCGTAACTGGCCGCCAGGCACAGCACCATCAACGCCCGCCAGTCATCGCTTCCGACTTCGCGCCGCCGCCAGAATTCGGCAACGAAGCCGATGAGATCGCCGGCATAGGGGGCCAGCACCCGGCAGGCGATCGGAAATTCGGGGAAATAAACCCGATCGAAACCGCAATCCGGGGCATGGGCGGCCACCGCACCCCACACCCCCGGCCGCCGGCAGACGAGAGACAATGCCCCGTAGCCGCCCGACGACTTGCCGAACACGGCCCGTCCCCGTGCTTCCTTGATGGTTCGAAACTCGGTATCGACCAGCGGCACCAGTTCATCGACCAGGTACGCGGCATAACGCCCTAAAGCCGGCGAATCGACATACTGGTTGCCGCCCAGACTGGTGTAGCAATCGGGCATCGCGCAGATCACAGGTCCGATCGCGCCCTCGGCGTGCAGACGATCGAGGCGTTGCGGCAGGTTCTCACCGCGTTGCCGCCAGGCCGAGTGTGCCGGGCCGGCGCTGGTGTAGGCGGCGAGATCCCAAAACACCGGATAACGCTCCGCCGCAGCAGAATAACCGGGCGGCAGATAGACATGCAGCAGGCGCCGGGTCGGGTCGCCCCACGGATTGCCGGCCAGCACGGCCGAATCGAATTCGACCGTGACAACCCGACCGGCGGGCGACGCCGGCGGCGGGCGGACCGGCAGACGTTCCTGCCCGCCGCTCACGGCGGCTCCGGGTTGTGCGCTGCGCCGCCCTCGCCGGCCGGCGGCCAGGCGATCCGCGCGGTGCCCATCAAAGCACCGAATGCACAGGCCAATGCCGGGTCGTCGCCGTCCAGCGCTGCCGCCAAGCTTTCGACGGCAGCGGTGAACGCCGTCCAGTCGAGCGGTTCATGGCGGGCGCGGAGAATTTTAGGATGCCCGGTGGGCTTGAGGCGCTCGTTCTCGTGGAACAGCTCTTCGCTGAGCTTTTCTCCGGCCCTGAGCCCAGTAAAAACGATCGGAATGTCGCGTTCCGGCTCCTTGCCGGCGAGGCGGATGAGCTGGTGGGCGATGGTCAGGATACGCACCGGTTCACCCATATCCAACACCAGGATATCGCTGTTTTCGCCGATCACTGTGGCCTGTAAGATCAATTGCGCCGCTTCCGGTATGGTCATGAAATAGCGTTCGATCTGCGGGTCGGTCACGGTCACCGGGCCGCCGGCGGCGATCTGCTGCTGGAACAGCGGCACCACACTACCGCTCGAATTCAGCACGTTGCCGAAGCGAACGGTGACGAACCGGGTTGCGGTGCGCTGGCCCAACCCTTCACAGTACAGTTCGGCGGCGCGTTTGGTCGCCCCCATCACATTGCGCGGGCGGACCGCTTTGTCGGTCGAAATCAGGACGAAACACGGGACACCAGCGGCGGCCGCGGCCTCGGCCAGCACTCGGGTGGCGAGTAGATTGTTGCGGACCGCGGCCCGCATCTGCGCCTGCAACAACGGCAGGTGCTTGTAGGCCGCGGCGTGGAAGATGATATCCGGCCGCTCAGCGGCGAGCAGCGCCTGCATGGCCTTCGGGTCGCCGGCGTCGCCGAGCACGTAACGCACCGCCGCGGACGGTGCGCCGCCGCGCATGTCGCGCTGGATATTGAACAGGTTGTATTCGTTGCGCTCGACGATGATCAGTTTCGCCGGCCCCAAGCGCTGGATCTGCCGGGCCAATTCCGCCCCGATCGACCCGCCGCCGCCGGTGACCAGTACCTTGCTGCCGTGCACGGTGCGCCGGATCGCCTGCCAGTCGAGTTCGACCGGCGTCCGGCCGAGCAAATCTTCGATCCTGACCGGTTTCAACTCGTCCCACCTCACCCCCTGCTGCCGCTCGCGCAGGCTGGGCATGGTCTGGAATGCGATCCCGCTGTCCTCGCAGATGCCGACGACACGCTGCATCTGCGCCTCGTCGAGCGACGGCATCGCAATGATCGCGACCTCGGCCGCCGTTTCGACGGCAACCCGCGGTAACTGGTCAACCGTACCGAGCACCGGGATGCCGTGGATCCGGGCGCCACGCAAGGCCGGAGCGTCGTCGAGAAAACCGACCACGCGGTAACGGCCCGCCGGTTTGAGTTCGCGCGCCAGCATCACGCCGCTGTGCCCGGCGCCGAGTAGTAATGTGCGCCGGGAGGCGTCGCCGGTGCGCCGCCCGGAGCTGTAATCCTTCCAACTGCGATAGAGCAAACGCGGTGCCCCGAGCAACAGCACCAGGGCCAGCGGATAGATCAGCAGCAAACGGGGTTGCAGCAGAGCCGACCCTGGGAACCACAGCCACAATCCAACGGCCACCAGCAATGTGCCCACCAGGGCGCCGCGCACCAGGTTCCATAAATCTGGCAGACTGGCAAAACGCCACAGACCGCGATAAAGACCGGTGATCCAGAACACCGCGCCCTGCACTCCGATCACCAGGGGTAGTTCGCTGAGGAACAGCGCCGAGAGCGGCAAATCGAATCCTTGGCGTCCCGGAGTGGCGATCGCCCGCGCCGCGAGCCAGCCGCCCCAGATCATCACCAGGTCGTGGACGACCACTCCCCAGCGGGGGTGGACGAGCCGGCGCAGCCACGCCCGGCCGGCGCGCGCCGGCGTTGCCGTTTTACCGACGCCGTCAACCATCGGTCACGATCGGTAAACGACGCACGGCCACCATCCACAGCGCGGCGAGCAGACTGGCAGCACCAAGGAATATCGCAACGGTGTACTGCGGCCGGGCGTTCGCGAGTACGGCGAGCGGTAAAAGTAAAACAACGTTGAGGGCCATCAAAAAGAACCAGACCGCGGTATGCGAAAAGCCATGTTGCAACAAACGCTGATACAAATGCTCGCGATGGGATGCGGACCAGTCGGCGCGCCGGGCCAACCGCAGCAACAGCGTCATTCCCGTATCGACCGCGAAGCCCAAGGTCAAGAGCAGCACTGCCAAACCGCCGGGCCAGCCGGCAAGCAGCACCAGGTACGCTGCCTGTAAGCCGAAAGCCAGGCTCGCGACATCGCCCATGAAAACCCGCGGCCGGGGAAAGTTCCAGGGAAGAAAGCCCAGCGCCGCGGCCGCCATCACGCCTCCGGCAGCCGCCACCGCTGTTTCCGGCGGCCAGAGCAACAGGCACGCGGCACCGACAAAAAGGGCTTCACCCGCCGCGAGGCCGTGGCTGCCGTCCATGAAATTCCACGCATTGATCAGACCGACAGCCAATACCGGCGACGCCAAGGCCAATATCACAGCGAACACGCCGGGGAGCGTTGCCGGCCAGGACAGCACCGAGTACCCCCACCAGGAAAACAGCAACAGCAGCACGGCGGCGGCTTGGATGGCCAGACGCAGCACGGCGGACAACGGGCGATGGTCGTCGATCCAGCCGACAAGCCCAACGATCAACAAGGCCGCCGCCGCGGGCACGGCACTGATCGCCGGTGACAGCACGAACCAACCGGCGATCAGCGCCAGGGTCGCGACGACGCCGCCACCGCGCGGAATCGCGCCTTCATGACTGCGGCGCGGACCGGCGACGTCGAACAAACCGCGGTGCGCGGCATAGGTCATCGCCAGCGGCGTCAGCGCCGCCACGGCTGCCGCGATGAGGGCAAAGACCAGCGAAACCGGCATGCTCAGAGCTCACCGTCCGCGACGGCCGGATGCGTCGTATCCCAGTGTTTGCAGCTCGGGCATTGCCAGTGGTGCGTCTTCCCGCCATAGCCGCACTGGGTGCAGCGGAAGCGAGGTTGGGCGTTCAGCAGTGCCAGCGCAGCGGCGGCGATCAGCGGCCGCAACTCATCGCCGTGGGCGCTGAAATGGCCCTGATCGGCCAGATTGAAATACGCGCTGAACAAATCGAGGCTGGGCTGTTTGTGCAATTGCTCGAGCAGCAACTGCGCCGCAGCAGAGCGCTGCCGGCGTTCGACCAGCAAATGGGCCAGCCTGATCGCCACTGTCGGGTCCAACGCCTGGGGCACCCAACGGCGCAATTCGTCAACCGGATCCGCCGCTCCGGCGGCACAGGCCACGCCCAGCGGATCCAACAGGATGCCGATTTCGGCCGGATTGCGGCTGGCAGCCTGGCGCAATAGGTCGAGCGCCGCCGCCGGTTCGCCCTCAGCCAGGTGGAGTTGTATGCGCAGCAGGTGGGCCCGCAGACAATCCGGGTCGTAGTGCAGCGCCCGCTCGATCTGGCGGCCGGCGCCGGCCGTGTCCCGCTCCGCTAAGCGCAATTCGGCCAATTCACAGTAATAATGCGTCAGCGGCAACTGATCGCCGGCGGCGCAGTCGTGCAACAGGCGCTCGGCGGTTTCGATGGCGCGCGGCCAATCGCGTTCCTGCTCATAGATTTCGAGCAGACGCTCGAGCGCATCGCGGGTCATCGCCTCGTGGGTCGCAAGCTCACGATATAAATCCTCGGCCCGATCGAGCAGTCCCGAGCGCCGATAGTCCTCGGCCAACTCGCCGAGGGCGTGCAAGCGCTCGTCCGGGGTCAATGTCTCACGCTGCATGACGTTCTCATGGCAGCGGATTGCATGCTCCACTTCGCCGCGGCGGCGAAACAGGCTGCCCAGAGCGAGGTGGGTCTCGATGGTATCGTGATTGACTTCAGCCAGTTCGAGAAAGACCTCGAGCGCCTTGTCCGGCTGTTCGTTGAGCAGATAATTGAGACCGCGGAAATAATGACTGCCGAATTCGGGGCCGCGTTGCGCCCGGCGCAATACCCACAAGCGCCAGCCGAGCACGGCGGCGAGGGCCGCCAGGGCGATCGTCAAAAGCGGTTGTAACGCCGCGCCGTCAGGCATGGCCGGCCTCGATACCGCATCAATCTCGGGCCGGCGAAGTGCGCGGCTTATCGCTCTGTGCCGTGCCGTCGGCGATAGGTGACGACCGGTGGCGGGCCGCCGACAACAGGCCCCATAACAGTCCGCCCAGCAGACCACAGGCAAAAGCGCCGAGCAAGACCACCCCGAGACGGGATTCGAAACGGAGCCAGACGAGATCAACGGTGACCACAGCGTCGTTGAGATAACCGACCACGCCGCCGGCCACCACCGCGGCAAGCGCCAGCAGACGACTGCTCCAGGACTTCATAGCGTACCGCGCCGCACTGCCGCCGTCGGAGATATGATGTTCACGACCGACCGTCGTTGACGAGTTGGCGGACGGTTTTGCCGGGCTTGAAATGCGGCACATGCTTGCCGGGCAGCGCCACCACTTCCCCGGTTCGCGGATTGCGGCCGATCCGCGGCCGGCGATAATGCAAGGCAAAACTACCGAATCCCCGAATTTCGATACGATCCCCTTCGGCCAGCGCCTGCGCCATGCTTTCAAGCATGACGCGCACCGCCAACTCGACATCGCCCAGATCGAGATGACCCAGGCGCACCGCGAGATGCTGAATCAGATCGGATTTGTTCATCGGCTGTGCCATGTCATCGCTCCGCGCGAGGGGGCGCCAAGCACGCGCCCGTTATCGATTTATCACAAAGCCTCAAGTTCTCCCCTTGCCATGACAGAATCTCGCGATCTGCAGGGGTGCTGCGAATGGATCAGACGAATCGGTCGTCTGTCCTCAGCCCCGGCGCCGAGCGGCAACCCGCCCGGCCGGCCGGGCGGATCGTCGTTTCAGCTTTTTTGTTCCAATTGTTCACGAAGCAAATCGCCGAGTTTGGCGCCGCCGGCCTCGGCCGCTTCGCGGTAATCGTCGATCGCTTCGGCCAATTCGTCATTGAGGCGCGCCCGGATCGAGAGATTCAGGGCCCGGGTCTTGCGGTCGAGGGAGACGAATTTGGCTTCGACCGGGTCACCGGCGGCCAGCGCCTTGGTCGCATCGTCGACTTTTTCTTTGGCGATCTCGGAAGCCTTGATATACCCTTCGATGCCCTCGCCCAGATCGATCACCGCCCCTTTGGGGTCGACCGATTTGACCGTGCCTTTCAGCACCGAACCGCGCGGGTGCGCCGCCATGAACACGGCGAACGGATCCTGCTCGATCTGCTTGATGCCGAGCGAGATGCGCTCGCGTTCGGGATCGATCGCCAGCACCATGGCCTCGACTTCCTCGCCCTTGCGGTAATTGCGCACCGCCTCCTCGCCGCTTTGCAGCCAGGAGATGTCGGACAGGTGAACGAGACCGTCGATACCGCCGTCGAGACCGATGAAGATACCGAAATCGGTGATCGACTTGATCTGGCCGCGCACCAAGTCGCCCTTGGCGTGGCTGGCGGCGAACGCGTCCCACGGGTTCGGCTGGCACTGCTTCATGCCCAAAGAGATGCGCCGGCGGTCTTCATCGACCTCGAGAATCATGACCTCGACCTCGTCGCCGATATGAACCACCTTGGCCGGATTGACGTTCTTGTTGGTCCAGTCCATTTCCGAAACGTGAACCAGGCCCTCGACGCCGCCTTCGATTTCGACAAAACAGCCGTAATCGGTGATGTTCGTCACTTTGCCGAAAATCCGGGCGCCCGGCGGGTAACGGCGCGCCAGATCCTGCCACGGATCTTCACCGAGTTGCTTGAGGCCGAGGGAAACCCGCATCCGCTCGCGGTCGAACCGCAGCACTCTGACTTCCAATTCGTCCCCGACTTCGACCACCTCCGAGGGGTGGCGGACCCGCTTCCAGGCCATGTCGGTGATGTGCAGCAGGCCGTCGATGCCGCCGAGGTCGAGGAACGCGCCGTAATCGGTGAGGTTCTTGACCACCCCTTTGAGCACCGCGCCCTCCTGCAGGCGTTCGAGCAGCGTTTCGCGTTCGGCGCTGAATTCGGATTCGACAACGGCACGGCGCGAAACGACGAGGTTGTTGCGCTTGCTGTCGAGTTTGATGATCTTGAATTCGAGGTCCTTGCCCTCGAGGTAGGCCGAATCGCGTACCGGCCGGACATCGACCAAGGAACCGGGGAGGAAGGCCCGGATGCCGTCGATATCGACAGTGAAACCGCCCTTGACTTTGCCGCTGATTTTGCCGCCGACGACCCAATCTTTTTCCATCGCTTCGGCGAGCTTATCCCAGACGCGGGCGCGCTTGGCTTTCTCGCGCGACAGCCGTGTTTCGCCGAAGCCGTCTTCGATCGCGTCGAGCAACAACTCGACCTCGTCGCCGACCTTGACTTCGAGTTCGCCGTCAAAATTACGGAATTGCTGGATGGGGACAACGCCTTCGGTCTTCAGGCCGGCGTTGACGATGACCATATCGGAACGGATTTCCATCACCTGGCCGGTGATGATGGCGCCGGGTTTCAGTTTGGTCGCGGCGATGGATTGTTCGAACAGTTCGGCAAATGATTCAGTCATTGAGTGGTCCACATGGAGCATACGGGCTCCGCCTCTTGTAGGTAAATGCCGGCAACAAATGCCGGGTTGGTTGACGTACAAAACCGCACCCGGCCAGGCCGGGGCGCCCATGGTCACACAGCATTTAGCCGGTGACCCGTTGATGGCATACAGGCCGGCCGCCGCGGCCTGCAAAACCGCAGCGCGACGCCGGAGATTCTCAGCCGGACACCAGCCCCCGCTCACGCATCACCGACCACGCTATCGCCGCCACCGCCTCCGGCGACTGGCCGGTCGAATCGATCTGCACCGCGCCGGCGGCGGGGATGAGAGGCGAAAGCGGTCGCTCGCGATCACGACGGTCGCGTGATTCGATGTCCCGCAAAAGATTGGAAATTTTAACATTTTCGCCTCTCCCGAGCAACTGCCGGTGCCGGCGCCGGGCGCGCTCGGCGGCGCTGGCGGTCAGAAAAAACTTGACCGCCGCCGCGGGGAAGACGACGGTGCCCATGTCCCGGCCGTCGGCGATCAAGCCCGGCGGACGGCGGTAAGCGCGCTGTAAGGCCAGCAAGGCCCGGCGGACCGTGGGTCGGGCGGCCGCTTCGGAAGCCAACCGCCCCGCCCGCTCCGAGCGCAGTTCGGCCAGCATCCCGCCGCCGTCCGGCAGCGCGGCCGGATCGATTTCAATCCCGTCGCGGCCGGGCCGGAAACGGACGGCCAGCCGCCCGGCCAGTTTGTCGATGGCCTCTTCGTCATCGAGCGGAATGTCCTCGGCGGCGGCACAAAGACCCAACAGACGATAGAGCGCGCCGCTGTCGAGCAGGTGCCAGCCGGTACGGCGGGCCAGGGTCGCCGACAGCAACCCCTTGCCGGCGCCGCTCGGGCCGTCGACCGTGACCACCGGCATGGCGTTCACGCTGGCGCCCGCCGCACTTCTATCCGGACGCCGAGGGCGGCGATATCGGCGGCGAAAGCGGGATAGGAAGTCGCGATCTGCGCGGCGCCCGTCACCGTGAGCGGTGCGCCGAGGCGGGTGGCGAGCACCGCGAAGCTCATCGCGCAGCGATGATCGCCGGCGCCGTCGACCACGCCGCCCCGCAACCTGTCGCCTCCCGGCCGGCCGGCGATATCGACCCCGTCCGGGTATTCGGTCAGATCGACGCCGAGCGCCGCTAAGCCGCGGCACATGACCGCCAGCCGATCGCTTTCCTTGACCCGCAACTCGGCGGCGCCGCGGATCCGGGTCGTACCTTCGGCCAGCGCCGCGGCGACCATCAGCACCGGCAACTCGTCGATCGAGCGCACGACGTCGTCATGCTCGATCTCGATCGCCTTGAGTGGCGCGCCGCGGACCACCAGGTCGGCGCGCGGTTCGGCCCCACCCGGTCGAGGTTCGATCGTGATATCGCCGCCCATCCGCCGCAAAAGATCAATGATGCCGGTGCGGCTCGGGTTGACTCCTACTTCACGGAGCACGATTTCCGAGCCGGGATTCAGCGTCGCCGCGACGATCATGAAGGCTGCCGACGACAAGTCCGCCGGCACGGCGACCGGCGCGGCACGCAGCCGTTGCCCGCCCTCGACCGCGACCTGCAAGCCGTCGCGGCGCAATCGGGCGCCAAAATCGGCCAGTAAACGCTCGCTGTGATCGCGGCTCGGTCCCGGTTCGCGTATCACGGTCAGGCCGGCGGCGTGCAAACCGGCGAGCAGCAGCGCCGATTTGACCTGGGCGCTGGCGACCGGCAGATCGTGGCGGCACCCGGTCAACGGCCGGCCGCGGACGGTCACCGGCAGGAAGCGCCCATCGCGGGCGGTGAAATCCGCTCCCATCCGGGCCAGTGGTTCGATCACCCGGTCCATCGGCCGCCGGCTCAAGGATTCGTCACCGATGATCGTCGCCGTCACCGGCGACGGGGCCAGCGCGCCGAGCAATAAACGGGCGCCGGTGCCCGAATTGCCGAGATCGAGCGCCGCCTCCGGTAAGCGCCAGGCGGCCAGGCCCGCGCCCCGGATGACGAGGCGGCCGGCCACCTCGTCCACCCCGGCGCCCAACGCCCGGCAGGCGGCGAGTGTCGCCCGCGTATCGGCGGCGTCGAGAAAGCCGTGAATTTCGCTCGTCCCCTGCGCCAGCGCCGCGAACAACACCGCGCGGTGCGAGATCGACTTGTCGCCCGGCGGCCGCAACTCGCCGCGCAGCGGCCCGGCCCCGGGTTCGAGGTCAAGGTGCATCGGCCCGCCGTGCCTCAGCCGGGATGATTCATGAACGGGTCGTCGAGCGCCGCGAGCAGCCGGTCGATTTCGGCCGCGCTACCGACCGTGATCCGCAAGTGGTTGGGCAAACCGTAATTACCGACTCGCCGGGTGATGACGCCGCGGTGCAGCAGCGCCTGGTACAGCGGTTCCGCCAGGCCGCCGGTATCGACCAACACGAAGTTGCCGGCGGTCGGATAGACCCGGTACCCGCGTTTAGGCAAGGCGTCGGCCAGCCGCTCCAGGCCCTCGCGATTGACTTTAAGCGAACGGTCGATAAACGCTGTGTCGGCCAGCGCCGCTTCGGCCGCGGCCAAGGCGGCACTGTTGACGTTGAACGGCTGGCGGATCCGGTTGATGAGATCGGCGAGCGCCGGATCGGACAGCGCATAGCCGATCCGCAACCCGGCCAGGCCGTACACCTTGGAAAACGTCCGGGTGACGACCAGGTTCGGGTAACGCCCCAGCCAGCGGGCAGCGTTGGCCGCGCCGGCGCCGTGCAGCGCCTGGTGGTACTCGAAATAAGCCTCGTCGATCACGACCACAACGTGCCCGGGCAATGCCGCGATGAACGATTCCAATGCCGCCGGCGCCAACCAGGTGCCGGTCGGGTTGTTCGGGTTGGCGATGAACAGCAACCGGGTGGCCGGCGTGACGGCCGCGGCCAGCGCTTCGAGATCGTGGCCGAGCGGCATCAGCGGGTGGTCGTCGGCCAGCGCCGGTGCCACCCGGGCGATCCCCCCCGCGGCCTGCACGGCAAGCGGATAGACGGCGAAACAATGGGCCGAATAGACCGCCTCCCGGCCGGGGTTTAGAAAGGCTTGCGCCAACAGGACGAGCACGTCGTTGGAACCGTTACCGAGCGTGATGCACGCCGGGTCGAGGTTGTGGTGGGCGGCCAGCGCCCGTTTCAGATGAAAGCCGCCGCCGTCCGGGTAGCGGCCGCAGTCGGCCAGCGCCGCCTGAGCCGCGGCCAAGCCCTTGGGACTCGGGCCGAGCGGATTTTCGTTCGAAGCGAGCTTGACTGCATCGTCGATGCCCAGTTCGCGTTCGAGTTCGCTGAGCGGTTTGCCCGGCTGGTAGGGGTCGAGCGCGACGATCTCCGGCACCGCCAGGGAGCGGGCTGCGAAACGCCCGGTCACTGGCCGCTGCCCGGCAACACGGCGCGGGGATACGTGCCGAGCACGGTCACCAACCGGGTCACCGCCCGCAACCGGTCGAGCGCGTTTTTTAGCGGCTCCTCGTCGGCATGTCCATCAACGTCGATAAAAAAAACATAATCCCATTTGCCGCGCCGCGACGGCCGCGATTCGATGCGCGACATGTTGACCCCCTGCTCGGCGAGCGGCGCGAGCATCCGGTACAACGCCCCCGGGCCGTCGAGTCCGGCGAGCAACAACGTCGTCTTGTCGTCGCCACTCGGCGGAAACAGCCGGCTGCCGAGCACGAAAAAGCGCGTCGAATTGTCGGGGTGGTCCTCGATTTCACCGAACAGCACCGGCAAACCGTAAACCTCGGCGGCGTTCAGGCCGGCGATCGCCGCCGCATCCGGGGCGTGGCGGGCGCGCCGGGCGGCCTCGGCATTGCTGCTGACCGCGATCGTTTCGATGCCCGGCAGGTGCCGGCGCAGCCACATCCGGCACTGGGCGAAACTTTGCGGATGCGAATAAACCCGCTCGATTTCGCCCAGGCCGGGCGCCAGTGTCAACAGGTTCTGGTGGACCCGCAACTCGACTTCGGCACAGATCTTGAGCGGCGAATCGAGCAGCAGATCGAGAGTGTGCGTCACCATGCCCTGTGCCGAGTTTTCGATCGGTACGACACCGAAATCGGCTTCGCGGGCCTGCACTTGCTGGAAGACGTCCTCGATCGAGGCCTGCGCCACAGCACGCACGGCGTGGCCGAAATGTTCGCTGACCGCTTGTTGTGTAAAAGTGCCTTCGGGCCCGAGATAAGCGACGCTGAGCGGCTCTTGTTGCGCCAGGCAGGAGGCCATGATTTCGCGAAACAGGCGAACCATCTCGCGGTCGCTGAGCGGCCCCTGGTTGCGCGCCACGACGCCGCGCAAGACCTGCGCTTCGCGTTCCGGGCGGTAATAATCGGCCGTCCCGCGGGCGGCGCTTTCCTCAGCCACGGCCGCGTCGTCCGCCTCGGCGCCGTGCTTGGCATCGCCGACGGCGCGGGCCAATGTCGCGCGCTCGTTGATCAAACGCTGGATCTCGCTGTCCAGTGCATCGATCCGTTGACGCAAGTCGAGCAGCGCCGGTGCAGGTTCAGCCTTTTTGGGTCGGGTCATCGCGGGCGGGTCGGACGGGCTCAGCCATAACGGCGGCGGAATTCGGCCATCAATTCTAGCAGAGCAGCGAGCGCCTCCCCGCCGACCGCGTTGTACAAACTGGCTCGCAAACCGCCGGTCGCCCGGTGCCCGGCCAGTCCGACCAGGCCGGCTTCCTCGGCCGCCGCGAGGAACACGGGTTCGAGCCGGCGATCGTGAATGAAAAACGGCACGTTCATCCATGAGCGGTCGGCTACCGCCACGCGGTTTTGATAAAACTCATCCGCGTCGATCAGCGCATAGAGCGCCTCGGACTTGCACCGATTGTTCTCACCGACCGCTGCCAGGCCGCCCTGCGCGCTGAGCCAAGCCAGAACGAGCTGCGCGGTGACGATCGCCAGCACCGGCGGCGTATTGACCAGCGAGTTCGCCGCCGCTTGGGCGCGATAACTGAACACTGGCGGCAGATCGCGCCGGCAGCGGTCGAGCAATCGTTCGTGGATCAGGACCAATGTCACGCCGGCGATGCCGAGATTTTTCTGCGCCCCGGCGTAAAGCAGGTCGAAATCGCCGATCACCGGCGGCCGGGAAAGAATGTCAGACGAGGCATCGACCACCAGCGGCCCGGCTGCCGCCGGTGGCGGGTGGTGAAACTGCACGCCGTCGATCGTCTCATTGCTGGTGATATGGCGGTAGCCGGTGTCCGGCGCGGGATGCCATTCGGCCGGCGGCGGTATCCGGCGGTAATCCGGTCCGCCGTCACAACCGATCGCGGGCCGGCCGTGAAAAGCGGCGATCTCGCAAGCTTTCTTCGCCCAGTGCCCGGTCAGCGCATAACTCCCGGCGACACCGAGATTCATCGGCAACAGGCTGAACTGGGCCGTCGCGCCACCGGCCATCCACAAGACGTGGTACTCGTCGCCCAATTCCAAAAGCTGCCGCAAGTCGGCGGCGGCACGTTCCAGCACCGCGGCAAACGCCGCGCCGCGGTGGCTGAGTTCGAACACCGCCGGACGACCCGCCCGGGCATCCAAAATCGCCTCGCGCAATTGTTGGCGCACCACCGATGGCAACGCCGAAGGCCCGGCCGAAAAGTTATAGACCGTCATCAAAGTGGCTCGTCTTTTGTCGCCCGCCCCCGCCAGCGGGAGGGTTCATGCCCCCATCCTAACCTTCCCCCGGCAGCGGGGGGGACGAGACGCTGATTGCCGCCAGCGAGGGAGGACTTCTTTATTCACCCTCCCCCGCTTGCGGGGGAGGGCCGGGGAGGGGGAAAGTCGACTTCGACGATCATGCCCCCATCTTAACCTTCCCTCGGCAGCGGGGGAAGGTGCAGATTGAATGTCGGTATCGTACCGTCGCGACCACCGTCGTTCGGCGTTATGATGCCGGGCCGTAAACCTGCCGTCCAGCGGGGCCAGAGCCACGATGCCCATATTGCGCAATCCGATCCCCGGCCAGAGCCCGCCGTCGCAACCGCCGCTGCCGGCCGGCAGCGATCATTACGCCGCGCCGTTGCTGCAACTCGGCCGCGCCCTGCTCGCCCTCGGTATGCCGGCACACCGAGTCGAAGGCGCGCTCGGTGTGATGGCCGCGCGGCTGGGCCTGAGTGCGCAATTTTATTCAACTCCGACGGCGCTGTTCATTGCCCTCGGCGAGGGTCGAGAACAACACACCTACCTGGCCCGTGTCGCGCCCGGCGGCGCCGATCTCGGCAAGATCGCCGAGATCACCGAAATCATGGAACAACTCGCCGACCGCCGGCTGGAACCGGAACAGGCGACGCGCCGGGTGCAAGAGATTTACCTTAGCCCGCCGCGTTACGGCCGACTGGCGACCTTTATCGGCTTTCCGCTGGTCGCCGTTCCGGCGACCGTGCTACTCGGCGGCCACCTCAAGGAAATCGTGCTCGGCACCGTACTCAGCGCCGTGGTCGGGTTGCTGGCGATCGGCACCGCGGGGCGGGCTGCGGAACGCATTTTCATCCCGCTCAGCGCCATGCTGGTCGCCCTGGGCGCTGGATGGGGCGCCGTACTCGCCGGCGATATCGCCTTCGCCCCAGCCCTGCTCGGCGGTCTGATCGTGCTGCTTCCCGGCCTCGATATCACGACCGCGACGCGCGAACTGGCGACCGGACACCTGGTCTCCGGCGGCGCCCGGCTTGCCGGGGCCGGATTGGTGCTGCTGATGCTCGTTTTCGGGCTGGCCCTCGGCAAAGCTCTGGCATCCTGGATCGCCGGTCCACCGCCGGTAGTCTCCCCGCCGGCGGTGCCGTGGTGGATCCTGCCGCCTTTGATCCTGCTCGCCGCCAGTGGTTTTTTGCTGCTCTTCCGGATTCGCCGCCGGCAATGGGTCTGGGTGGCGATATCGTGCCTCGTCGCCTGGTCGAGCGCCCTCGTCACCGGCGATATTCTCGGCCGGCCGCTCGGCGCCTTCAGCGGCGCCCTGCTCGTCGGCCTGGCCGGCAACGCCTACGCCAACCGCAGCGGTCAGCCGAGCAGCATCCTGCACATCCCCGGCTTAATGCTGCTGGTGCCGGGCAGCATCGGCCTGCGCGGCATGGCGGCGTTGCTCGATGCCGACGTGGCGAGCGGCGTCGAAGGCGTGTTCTTCGCTCTTTTGACCGCCGTCGCGATGACCACCGGCCTGTTGCTCGCCAGCGTCCTGCTGCCGCCGCGCCAGGAGTTGTGACGCATCCAGCGGCGCCACCCAGCCTCAGATCTGGAGGGTGTTTTCCAACCGGTAACCGTACTGATACACCGATTGCAGGCGCCAACCGTTTTCAGGGTGCAGATCGAGCTTTTGCCGGATGCGGCTGACATGGGTATCGACGGTGCGCGTTTTCAGTTCGGCGCTCGAGCCCCAGACCTGGCGTAGCAGGGTGACGCGCGGCAGAATCTCGCCCAAATGTTCGAAAAAATACAATGCCAGATCGTACTCCCGGGCAGTCAGCGGCACCTCATGGCCGCCCACCTCACAGCACCGCATGCGGCGCACAAAACGGATGCCGCCGGCGTTCAGATCATCGTCGGCCGGCGCATCGATTCCGCTGCGCCGGGCCAGCGTTTTGACGCGGGCCAGAAACACTGCCTTGGATAGAGGCTTGACCAGATAATCGTCGGCGCCGGCGGTCAAGGCGCGGACCACCGATTCTTCCTCGTCGCGGCCGGTGATGAAAATAACCGGCAGCGTCCAGCCGAGCTGATGGCGGATCCAGTCGAGAACGGCCATGCCGTCCATATCCGGCACGTTCCAGTCGAGGAGCACCATATCGAGGTGATCGGACTTCAATGCCCGGACGATTTCTGCGCCGAGCGCGAAGCACTTCACCTCGCAAGCCACCCCTTCCAACCAGCGGCTCAGTAGGTAGGCCTGGTCCTCTTCGTCTTCGAGTATCGCGATGCGCATCATCGTCACCGGATCCGTTCCGTCCGTCGCGCGTAACGGAGAACATCATAACGCGGGCGCCCCCCGGAGTGAAAAGCGCCGGCCGCGGATATTGACCTCGCGAACAAATCAGCCGATGATGCGCGCAGTTTCATCACCGGCGCCGCCTGAATGTCCAGCATCGAGATCAGCCGCAGCCACCGTTTAGGGAAACAAAAAGCCCGTACCGCCGCCGACCGCCTGGTCGGCGAGCTGGCGGCCGAATTCGAAGTCGATTACGCCTGGCAGGGCGATCACCTGCACTTCGAGCGCCCCGGCGTCAGCGGCACCATCGAAGTCGGCGCCAATGCCATCCACATCCACGTCGATCTCGGCTTGTTCCTGTTCGCCCTCAAAAGCCCGATCGAAAACGAAATCCATCGCTACCTCAACCAACATTTCGCCTGAACCCGAAGCCGGACGGCGGGACCGGTTCCAGAACCCGCGAGCGAAGCCCAGGTAACGGACGTTTGGACTTGCTGCGCTGGCGGGCGGGGCGTATGATGCCGGTCAGCACTTTTCCCCGGACCGTCCCTGGCAACAGCCTATTGGGGTGACCAGGCTTGAGCGAGACGACCGTGAAATCCGAACCGGCGCCGGCGGCCCCGAGCTGGCCTGGCGAGATGAACCTCCGGCGCACCGGGTGGCGCCTGCTGCGGCGGATGTTGATTTATCATCTGACGCTGGGGTCATTGCTGGTGGCGCTCGCCGCGATATTTCCCTCGTTTACCGACATGCTGCCGATCGGCGGGGTCAGCGACCTCGCGGCCGGCGGTGAGATCAGCATCGATACCGGACGCGCTCTATCGCCACCGGTCGGCGGCGAGATCATCGGCAACGTCCTCCAGGCCGGCGAAAACCTCGACCGACTCGGGTATGCGCGCCAGTTGCTGATCACGCTGCTCGGCGTCTGGCTGCTGGTGCTGCCCGTCTCCTGGGTCAACAAAAGCATTCACCGCGCCTCTGCTCACGACCACTCGCTGGATGAAACCACACTGATCCTGCCGGGCGTGGTCGCGGCCATCGTGCTGATCGTGCAGCACAGCCTGGCCTTGGCCTTCAGCCTGGCCGGCATCGTCGCCGGTGTACAGTTCCGTCGGGCGCTACAAGATACGTTCGACGCGTTGTTCATTCTGGTTGCCATCGGCACCGGCATTGCGGCCGGCGTCAAGGCACTGGAAGTGGCCGCCGTACTCACGGTGTTCTTCAGCTACACCACTTTATATGTCTGCTGTTTCGGCGACGGGCTGGAAACCGATTTCGCCGCCCGCCACAAAGCCCTGAAGAAACAGCAAAAAACGATGTCTAAACAACATCAGAAAATATCCGATTCAGAGCGGCGCCCTAAACAGTGACCGCGCGTCCGCTACTTGCGGTTCAACCCCCCATCAGCGCCGCTCCCGGCACAACCGTCGGCTGCCGGCGCAAGAGAACGAAGCGGATTCTCGTAACCGCGCTCTGCTTTCTGTCCAGCAGTCACGGCACCGCCGACCCTGGCGAGCCGTTACCGCTTTTTCGCACGGCCGCACCGTTGGAAGTCACCATCAACGCACCCTGGCGCGCGATCGTGCGCGACCGACGAAACCAGGATCCCTACCCGGCGCTGATCCAATACCTTACCGAATCCGGCGAGCACGAGCAGTTAACTTTGACGGTCGAGCGGCGCGGCCGGCTGCGCCAGAAAGTCTGCCGCTTTCCGCCCATCATGTTGCGCTTCGCCCGACAAGATATCGAAGGTACCCCGTTCGAGGGCGACAAATCGATCAAAATGGTTACCCACTGCGATAACGGCAACCGCTGGGAGCAGTACTACATTCTGGAAATGCTCGCCTATCAGATCTACAACCTCATCACCGAACGCAGCTTTCGGATCAGGCCGCTGACCGTGACCTATCGCGACAACCGGTCGGAGCGTGACGACGGACCGCATTTCGCCTTCCTGATCGAGGACGAAAAGCACGTCGCCAAACGCAACGGGCTGAAGAAATTCGAACTGCCCGAAATCCATCCGGCTCGGCTGGACCCCGCGGAAAGCAGCCGGTTCGCACTGTTCCAGTACCTGATCGGCAACGTCGACTGGTCGGCACTGGGCGGCCCGCCGGGAGAAGATTGCTGCCACAACGCCAAACTGATCGGCCCGGAATCGGGCCAGCCGCTTTACGCCGTACCCTACGACTTCGACTCATCCGGGCTGGTCAACGCCTCTTACGCGGCGCCCGGCGAACACCTGCCGATATCGCGGGTGACCGAACGCCTGTTTCGCGGCTTCTGCATGCACAATGCCACATTGGATAGCGCGCGGCTCGAATTCATGGCACAGCAGCGCGCGATCGAAGAAATCATCGAACGGGAACCGCGGCTGACACCACGAACGCGGTCCCGCGCCTTGAAGTACTTGAGCAAGTTTTACGAAGTGCTCGAAGACCCCGCAAAATTCGCTCGCAAAATCACAAACGCGTGCCGCAAATAGGTATTTCCAGCGCCTCCGTTGTTTTAGACGCGCCTTCGTCGGTAGGACTATCGCTTTGCTGATCCACAGCAGCCGTTGATTCGGCAGCGGTGTGCAACTCTTCTAATTTTTCGCGCGCCGCCGTACTGTCCGGAAGCAGTTCGAGAACCTTCTCCAGATAACCGGCAAGGTCCGCTCCCGCCGGCGGCAGTGCGACCTTGCCCGGCGGGTAACCGGCGAACATGCCCTCGCGGGTCACCTCCAAATAAGCGACGTGGCCGCCGTACGCGGCGCTGATGCCGGCATCGATCTGGATCACTTGCCCGCCATAGCGCGGCCAGATAATCCCACCGGTAGGCGTGTGACCAACGACAATTTGCGCCGCGCCATGCTCATCCAGAATCGCTTCGACGGTCGCGGCTGGCGCCGCAGGTGCCTCACCGGCCAGGCCGCGATACCACAACGGACCGAATTCGTCAGTGAGGATGCCCAGATCGTTGACGTCGCTCCGCTGCAGCGCGAGATGAACGCGATCGGTCATCGATTCCAGGGTATCGCGGCAATAGAAACCGCTGATGCCGCCATGAACGAAGATGATGCCGTCGATCTGGATCGCGACCTGCGAATCGTTCACCCATTCAAACATTTCAGCATCTGGATTCCAGTTCGGGTTCCAGGCCTGACGGTGTTCAATCCAGCCAAGTGGATGGCTGGTGTACCAGCGGTCGCGAAAATCGGCGGGTAGCTCGGCGAAGCGCTCCGGATCGCGCGTTTCGAAATCCTTGAGCAGCGAAGCGAAATATCGGTCTCGAATACGCGGCGAGCGCGCCGAAGCGTACGCGAGGTACTCCCCCTCCGTGACATAACGCAGATCGCCATAGACGTTCATCGCCTCGTGATTGCCGATCAAATGGTGGACACGGCCGCCTTTGCGGCGCGCCTGGCGCGCGAGTTTCGTCAGGTGCGCGATGATCTTTTTCGTGTCCGGACCGCGATCCGGGATATCGCCCGTCTGGACCAGATGCGTTGCACCGGCGGACCAGCGGCCGCGCTGGTCGATCAGCCCGGCGGCGCGCAATGTCCTGATGTAGTTGTCATAGTCACCGTGCAGATCGCCGATAGCGATAATCCGATCAACATCGACCCAATGGTGGCCATCAACCTCGCGCGGCGCCGCCCCGGCCGAGCAAGCCCCCAGAATCAGACCCAGCAGCAGCGCCATTTTCATAGATTGCCACGCACCCATCCGGCCTGTCGCCTCCCCAAAACTCCAACGCAAATCTAAACCCACAGGAAATATCCCATAACCGAGACATCAGCTATTCGCAATATACCCTATCCTTGCAGCAATTTTGCTCAATTTACTTGGGCTATCCCGCCCTCGAGCTACGCTCATATCTGGTATATGAGCTGCGAAAATCGACTCTCGGCCACGCTTTAACAGGGCGTGGCCCGGTGCCGCTCGTGCCGGGACAGGACAATGGAAGAAAAATTACCGAGCTTCGAGTCCGGATTGGATGCAATGGGGTCGAGTTTGACGAAGTCCGTGCACCTGGCGACCCTTGGCTGGTACCAATCGAGGCCAAACGCAGGGCTGGCGTGGCTCCATCTACTGCTGGAATTTGGCAAATGGTGTGATTATACTTCTATACCCAGGATCCGCGGCCGCGCAAGCCCTACGCGCAGTTCGAGGACGATTTTGCCGAAACGCTGATCAGCGGCGCGATCTTTGCCACCGACGCGGATCTCACGGCTTGAGGAAATCGCCGGTAGCGGCGCGTTCATGGCTGAGCGCGTCGGTCGCGGCATGCTGATCCGCGCCACGTTCTACACGGTCTTCCGAGGTTACTGGCATGGCACGCAGCGGCTGTTCGCGGACAGCTAGTACCTGGCACAGGCGGTACGATCGACCAATTTTGACTGAAGCCGGTCTCATGCCGGGCGCAAAATGAGTAGAATCTTCCTGAAATTCCGTGCCGGCGTCGTCGCCGGCGCCGCTACCTGTGGAAGTAGTGAGGATCCGATGGCGACCAGCCTGCATGGCGGCCGGGAACACGCATGATCGACGAGTTGCACCATCACGTCGTCGATTTGCGGCGCTATGCCTTTGTGTTGTGCCGTGACGCGACCGACGCGGACGACCTCGTGCAGGAGACACTGCTCAAGGCGATTGCCGCGGCAGACACCTACCGTCCCGAAAAGAACCTGCGGGCGTGGCTGTTCGGAATCCTGCATAACACGTTCGTTTCGCATTGCCGCCAGTTCGCTCGTCGTGCGCGCGCGACGGCTTTTCTTGAAACGCTGACCGCGCCGACCGGGAACGAGTCGTCCGAGCAGGAGCGGTACGTCGAGGTGCGCCAGACGCTCAACCTGTTCGCGCGCCTTTCCGAAGAGCAGCGCGGCGCGTTGCTGTTGATCGCGATCGAAGGGCTATCCTATAAAGAGGCTGCCGCGACGTTGGACGTGCCGGTAGGCACGTTGATGTCGCGCCTTTCGCGAGGACGCGAACGATTGCGGCGGCTGCTTGAGTACGGTGAATCCGCCGCTTCGGCGGCAGCGGGGTAGAGAACGATGTCCGAAACCGAACTGAGCGAAATAGAAAACGATCTGCACGCCTACGTCGATGGCGCGCTGGATGATGCCGGCATGGACCGGGTCGAAGCCTACCTGCGCGCTCATCCGGATGCGGTGGCGAAAGTGCGCGGCTGGTTGCGCCAGAACAAAGCGCTGCACGCCGCCGCGCAGGTTGCACCCGTTGATCACCCGGCGCCGGAGATCGACCGCTTGAGGCGGCGACTCGCGGCACGTCTTCTTCCGCACAATCGCACCGTATGGCCACGCGTGGCGGCGTTCGCCGCCGTATTCGCCGCCGGCTGGTTCGGCCACACCGTGGTCGTACCACTGGTCAGCGGGCCTGCGTACGCGGATGAATACGCGCAGGCGCATCTCATGACCAGCGCCGCGCCGGAGGAGGTGTTGCCGTTGTCGAACGAACGGGTCAACAGGCTGTTTGCGCGCATCGGTGAAAGCCCGCGGCTGCCGGATCTGAGTTCGCTGGGCTTTGTCCCCGTCGGCGCGCAATTGCTGCCGAGCGACAATGGCGCCGTATTGCACGTTGCGTATCGCAACGATGCGGGTGTGACCATGTCCTATTTCCTGTTCCATACCAACGAAGAAGACGAAGTTCCCGTCCACGTCCTGCACCGCAAGGGAGTGTCGTTGGCGTACTGGCAACATGACCGCTCGCGTTACGCCATCGCTGCTTCACTCACCGATGACCAGATCGCCCGCATTGCGGAAGTCATCGACTCCACATCCGAAAAATTTCCATTCCCCATGGAATAAAACGCTTCCTCCGGCGTAGATCACAGTAGAGGCCGTGCCGAGACGGCCGCGGCGACGGAGGAAAACATGATGTACCGCCCATTCACGGGGTGCTTGCTTGCGTACCTCGTTTTCATCGTGCCGGCCTTCGCGGGAGAAACGCTGACCGGCGCCCAACTTGTTGAACGACGTTGCCAGACGCTGATCGAGTCGCCGCAGGAGCCGGCTGACGAGGTTTGTGTCGCGTTCGTACAGGGCTATCTGGCGGGTCTGAAAGCGGCGGAACGGCCGCCCGCCGCCGAGGGCGTAGCGCAGCATGAAAGTTTTGCCGAGCGTGCGGCGCGCACACGCGCCCGAGGGCACTTGCAACGCTTTCGCACTTTGCAGGGACGTGAATACTGCGTGCCGGACGATACTTCCGGAGCTGAAGCCATCCAACGCATCACAGCATACCTGGGCGCTTACTTGCGTGACCGCGACGCGCGCGGCAATGCCGTCGAACTCGTGCACCAGGCACTCACGCAAACCTTTCCGTGCAACAACAACGACTGACGCACCACACCCGGTGGCGCATACACCAACTTGCGGAGGCAGGCGATGTCTTGTACAGACGATAGAGTGGTTTATGCAACGGCAGGTCGTGGCTGGAACGGGAGCCGCCAGTGAGCGCAACGCCTGCCATGACAATGGCGCTGCTGGCGCCGATCGCCGCCGCACTGCTGATACCGGCGGCACGACAGCGGCCAAACCTGCGCGAGGCCGTTTCGCTGCTAGCGGCCCTGCTGACGTTTGTTGCGGTGGCATCGCTCTTTGCCGCGGTATCTGACGGCGCGCGTCCCGAATTGCGTTTGTTCGAGTTCTTTCCTGGCGCGGGCATTGCGTTCGTGGTGGAACCGCTCGGTCTTGGCTTCGGACTGGTCGCGTCGTTCCTGTGGTTCGTGACGGTGATCTATGCCGTCGGATACATGCGTGCTCATCATGAGCGTAATCAGACGCGATTCTATTCGTTCTTCGCACTGGCGATTGCGGCGACGGTTGGTGCTGCGTTTGCGGGCAACCTGCTGACGCTATACCTCTTATATGAAAGCCTGACGCTCGCCACCTGGCCGCTGGTAACCCACGGCGGCGGTGACAAGGATCGTGCCGGTGGACGTACTTACCTGCTCGTGCTGTTCGGTACGTCGCTGTCGTTCCTGTTGTTCGCCCTCGGCTGGACGTACGTGCTGACCGGCACGCTCGAGTTCACCCCGGGCGGAGTTTTCATGCAGGAGGGGCGGTTGGTTGCGGGCGTCGGGCCGGCAACGCTCGCCGCGCTGTACGCGTTGTTCCTGTTCGGCACCGGCAAGGCAGCGCTGATGCCGTTCCATCGCTGGCTGCCGGCGGCAATGGTGGCACCGACACCCGTGTCCGCGCTGCTGCACGCGGTGGCGGTCGTCAAGCTCGGTGTATTCACCATTCTCAAGGTCACAGTGTACATATTCGGCATCGATGTCTTCCGCGAATTCAGCACCGGCCGGATCATGCAGCATGTTGCTGCCATCACCTTGCTGACTGCGGCAGTGATCGCATTGCGCGAGGACAATCTCAAGCGGCGGCTGGCGTACTCGACCGTCAGCCAGCTCGCCTACATTGTGCTCGCCGCGTCGCTCGCGAACGAGTTGTCATTGATAGCCGGTGGAATGCAGATCGTGGCGCACGCTTTTGCAAAGATCACCCTGTTCTTTTGCGCTGGCATTATTCTCGTTTCCCTGCACAAGAACAAGGTGAGCGAACTGGATGGAATAGGCCGCGCAATGCCGGTAACCATGACGGCATGGTTCGTGGCCAGCCTGTGCGTGATCGGGCTGCCGTTCACGGGCGGCTTCTGGAGCAAATGGTATCTCGCGCAGGGCGCACTCGTCGCCGGGGAACCGTTGTTCGTGGGTGTGGTACTGCTCGGTTCGTTGCTGGCTGTTGGGTACCTGTTGCCGCCGGCGGTTCGCGCGTTCTTCCCACCGCCTGAGATCCGCGTTACTTGTGCCACCCGTGTTGAGACGCCGCCAGTTGCGGTGTCGGCCCTGGCGCTCACCGCGGCGATCAGCGCGCTGCTGTTCTTCGCCGGACCGCCGATTCTCGGATTTCTCGAGGAGTTTGCACAATGAATCATCGTAATGTCAGTGCAAGCAACAACGAACAACCGCGGGCTCCGTTCTGGGTGACGCGGCGCGGTGCGCGCGTGGCGCTGGCCATGTTGTACGCCTGCACGGCTGCGGTCGTGATCATCGAGGCGATTCATCCTTTTGGTGGCGACGGTCATGGGGTCGAACGTGTTCATGCACTCGAATTCCTGGCTTCCTACGCCATTTATGGATTTGTCGCTTGTGTGGTGCTGGTACTGCTCGGCCGGTTGCTGCGCCGGTTAGTGATGCGCGGTTCCAACTATTACGGTGAAAGGGAACAGTGATGCTTGCCGAAGCCCTCCCGATTGCCATCGACTGGAGCCCGATGTCGCTGCCGCCGGCTTTCGTGTTCCTTGGCGGTGCGCTGCTGGTGCTCGCGGCGGGCGCACTGCGCCTGCAAGCGCTGCAGAAGACGCTGCTGCTGCTGACTCCGGTTGTCGGGCTGGTCAACCTGCTCGGGCTGGATGCCGGCACGGCCTGGGTTTCGTCACTGTACGACTTCGAACTTGTCGGTCTGCGCGTCGACCGGCTGAGCTTCCTGTTCGGGTTATTGTTCCATCTCGGTGCGTTCATCGCTTTCCTGTTCGCGTTGCGCGAGCGCGACACCGTGCAGCATGTCGCCGCAATGATCTATGCGGCGAGCGCGCTTGGCGCGGTGTTCGCAGGTGACCTTGTGACGCTTTTCTTCTATTGGGAGGGACTGGCGCTAAGCTCGGTTTTCCTGGTCTGGGCACGTCGCACGCACGTCGCCAATCGCGCCGGATTCCGTTACCTGGTCGTGCACCTTGCGTCGGGCCTGCTGCTGCTTGCAGGTGCGCTATTGCATTACGAACAAACAGGCAGCATCGCATTCGAGCACCTCGGCACCGATACGGCGGCGGGTTGGCTGATTCTGGCGGCAGTCGGCGTCAAGTGCGGGTTCCCGTTGCTGCACAACTGGATTACCGACGCGTATCCGGAAGCAACACCGAGTGGCACCGTATTCTTGAGCATGCTCACGACCAAGGTGGCTGTGTACGCGCTCGCCCGAGGGTTCGCCGGAACCGAACTGTTGATTCCCATCGGCACCGTCATGGCGGTGTTCCCGATTTTCTATGCCGTGATCGAAAACGATCTCAGGCGCGTGCTCGGCTACAGCATGATCAACCAGATCGGATTTATGGTCGCTGGCATCGGTATCGGCACGGAACTTGCGATGAACGGGGCCGTCGCGCACGCGTTCAACGAAGTGCTGTTCAAGGGGCTGCTGTTCATGAGCATGGGCGCCGTACTGTTCCGTGTCGGTCATGTATACGGCAGCGATCTTGGCGGCTTGTACAAGTCCATGCCGTGGACCACCATGTTCTGTGCGGTAGGCGCCGCGTCGATATCCGCGTTTCCGCTCTTCAACGGTTTCGTTTCCAAGTCGATGATCATGGCCGCAATGGTCGAGCATGGTTACATCTGGTCGTGGCTGGCACTGTTGTTCGCCTCGGCAGGCGTGTTCCACCATGCCGGCATCAAGATTCCGTATTTCGCTTTCTTCTCGCACGATTCGGGTATCCGAACGCGGGAGGCGCCGTTGAACATGCTGCTCGCGATGGGCGTTGCCGCTGCACTGTGTATATTTGTCGGCTCCAATCCGCAGGCGCTGTACGCACTGTTGCCGTGGACGGTTGACTACGTGCCGTACACCTATCCGCATGTGCTAGCGCAACTGCAGTTGCTGTTCTTCTCCGCGCTGGCATTCGCGTGGCTTAAGCTTTCCGGCATCTATCCACCGGAACTGCATTCGGTGAACCTGGATGCGGACTGGTCGTATCGCAAGGCTGTACCGCGTGTCGCAATGGGCGTGGTTTCGGTATGGCAGGCGTTCGCGCATGGGCTCGCTGCCGCAGTGCGTGCTTCCGGCGCACCGTTGCGCAGCGGCCTGTCCACGATGCAGGGCGGCCTCGAGCGTTTCGCCATCAGTGCGACCGCCACCCTGCTGGTTGCAGTATTGCTGGCGGGGAGTCTGATCATGAATTTCATTTTCGCAGTCTAGGGAGATGAACGTGCGTTTCGTGCTGACACTCATCCTGTTTGCCGCCGCCTGGCTGCTGTGGTCGGGAATCTATACGCCCTTACTGCTCGCACTTGGCGCGGCGTCGTGTGCGATGGCGCTATGGCTGGCAAAACGAATGGGGTTTTTCGCCGCAGACGTTTACACGCTGAACCTTGGCTGGCGGCTGGTGCGGTTCTGGCTGTGGCTGATCGTGGAGATTACCCGTGCGAACGTCACCGTTGCGCGCGTCGTATTGCGGCTTGGTTTGCGCGTCGAGCCGTCCGTGGTGACGGTGAATGCCTCGAATCTTCCGCCGCCGCTCCAGGCGATTCTGGCTAATGCAATCACGTTGACGCCTGGCACGGTTTCGCTGGACATCAACGACGGACGCATTCGTGTGCATTGTCTGACGAAGAAGATGGCCGACGATCTGCGCGACGGCGAGATGCTGCGCCGCGTGCGTCGAATGATGCGGGAGTGAAGAATGTATTACGTAGCGACAATTGCAATACTGGTTACGATGGCGATCGCACTGATACGTGCATTACTCGGACCGACAGTGTATGACCGCGTGCTGGCAGTGAACATGTTCGGTACCAAAACGGTGTTGCTGTTGTCGGTAGTTGCTTTCCTGTATGGCCGGCCGGATTTTCTTGACCTGGCGCTGGCCTATGCACTCATCAATTTCATCGGTGTGCTCGCCGTGCTGCACTTCGTGCAGAACTACGCTTTGCGGCACGAGGACGTCGGGGAGCGGGAACGATGACGGCAGGGATGGACATTCTTGGCTGGCTGCTGCTCGCGGCGGGCGGTCTGTTCGTGTTCGTCGGCGGGATAGGTGCGCTGCGCCTGCCGGACGTTTACATGCGGATGCACGGTGCGAGCCTGACAGACACCATGGGAACGGTCCTGGTGCTCGCCGGGCTGGCGGTGCAAGCCGGCTGGACGCTGGCGCTCGCCAAGCTCGCGGCAATCCTGTTCTTTCTTTTGATGACGAGTCCGACCGCAGGTTATGCGCTGGCGAACGCGGCGCTGCTCTCCGGTTTGCAGCCGCGCACGGAGAAGGAGTGAATCATGGTTTCGTTGCTCGCAACATTCCTGCTGACACTGCTGTTGATTACGGCAATCGGTATCGTGCGCGCGAGCAATCTTTTCAATGCCGTGATGCTGGCCGGCATCTACAGCCTGCAGATCGCGGCGATATTCTTCGTTCTTGACGCCGCTGACGTTGCGCTCACCGAAGCGGCAGTCGGCGCAGGCGTTGCGACGGTGCTGTTCCTCGGCGCGTTGTCACTGACGGACGATCGCGAGAAGCCGCGGCCGCGTGGTTCCCGCATTACCATCGTCGTGGTGGCGAGCGTGGTTACCGCAATCCTGTATCCGACCTTCGATTATCCGTTGCCCGGCGATCCGACCACGCCGGTGCACCAGCACGTTTCGCAGTGGTACATCGCCGAAACGCCGACGCTGATCGACGTGCCGAACGTCGTGACCGCCATTCTCGCGAGCTTTCGCGGTTACGACACACTTGGCGAGCTGTTCGTCATTCTTACAGCTGGTGTCGGCGTCATGTTCCTGCTTGCACCGCCTACCGCAAGGCAGGCGGCGCGCGTGCCCTCGGCCGACAAGCTCGGCTTGCGGCATCACCTTGTGCCGCGCGTAGCCGGCTTGTTGCTGGTGCCGTTCATCGTGCTGTTCGGCCTGTATGTGCAGTTTCATGGCGACTTCGGGCCAGGTGGCGGTTTCCAGGCCGGTACGCTGGTTGCCGCCGGCTTCATCCTGCATGCATTGTTGGAAGGCGAGCCGGCATCGTTGCGCGTACTGCCGCCGCACGTGCTCGCCATCCTCACCGTAGCCGGCGCATGGTTGTACGCCGGTGTCGGAGTTGCCGGCATGCTGATGGGCGGCAGCTTCCTCGATTACTCGGTATTGAGTGCCGATCCCGTTGCGGGTCAGCACCTCGGTATATTGCTCATTGAGCTCGGCGTGGGCCTTACGGTTGCCGGCGTACTGCTGAACATCTTTCACGCCTTCGCGGCAAGGAGGCAGTGAGTCATGGAATGGCTGGGTCTCTACAACTACTGGGTGTTCACGCTGCTGCTGGTAACGGGCATCTATGCCGTCATCGCGCGCACAAACCTGATCAAGAAGCTGATCGGCATGGCGATCTTCCAGTCGGCCGTATTCCTGCTTTACATCACCATGAACAAGGTCACCGACGGCACCGCGCCGATCATCCAGGATGGCAGCGTCGAAAGGCTTTATTCGAATCCGCTGCCGCAGGTGCTGATACTCACTGCTATCGTGGTCGGCATCGCGACGCTGGCGCTGGGCCTTGCCATTGTCGTGCGCATCCATGAGGCGTACGACACGATCGAGGAAGACGAAATCGACAGGAAGGACAGCGAATGAACGGACTCGAGCAGCATCTGCCCATACTGCAGGTCATCGTGCCGCTGCTGACCGCACCGCTGCTCCTGTTGCTCGAGCAGCGTCGCCTGGCGTGGCTTGCCGCGTGCGCGGCATCGTTGTGCGCGTTCGGCATTGCCGTGCTCATGGCAACCGATGTACATGGTGATGCGACATTCGAGTACGCGCTCGGTTCATGGGCCGCGCCCTATGGCATCTCGCTTGTGGTAGACGCGTTCACCGCATTGTTGCTGTTGATTGTTACTGGCGCATCGTCGGTTGCGCTGCTGATTTCCGGTCCCGGGTTCGACGCCAACATTACCGCCGAACGGCAGCCTTTGTTTCTTGCGGCGTGGCTGCTCGCACTTGCAGGTCTCTCGGGCATCGTCGTCGCGGGTGATGCGTTCAATATCTTCGTGTTCATGGAAATTTCGTCGCTGGCGACCTACGTGCTAATAGCTGGCGGCGCGCAGCGCCAGGCGCTCACTGCCGTGTTCCGCTATCTGCTCATGGGTACGATCGGCGCGACCTTCTACCTAGTCGGCATCGGTCTTGTCTACATGATGACCGGCACGCTCAACCTTGCCGACATGAGCGAGCGCGTCGCTTCCGCGCCGGCAGATACGCCGCTGCTGGCAGCAGCCGGATTCATCGCCGTCGGTCTTGCCATCAAGGCGGCCGTATTCCCGCTGCACGGCTGGCTGCCGAATGCCTACGTGCACGCGCCGCATGCGGTTACCGTGTTCATCGGCGCCTGTTCGACCAAGGTCGCGCTGTACGTGCTGTTGAGATTTCAGTTCACGGTGTTCCATGTGAATTTCGAGTCGTTCGAACGGGTATTCGCCATGCTGTTCATGCCGCTTGCGGTGGCCGCGATACTGGTTGCGTCGGTGCTGGCCGTGTTCGAGCGCAATCTCAAGAAGATGCTCGCATATTCTTCCGTCGCGCAGGTCGGCTATATCGTGCTGGGCGCGGCGCTGCTGTCCGTGGCCGGACTCTCGGCAGGCATAGTACACATGTTCAACCATGCACTGGCCAAAGGTGCACTGTTCATCGCCGTGGCCTGTCTTGCCCTGCGCATGCCGTCATTGGCCATCGCGGATCTGGCCGGCATGGCGCGGCGGATGCCGCTTACCATGGCGGGTTTCGTCGCTGCGGGGCTCAGCCTCATCGGCATTCCCGGAACAGCGGGTTTCGTCGGCAAGTGGCAACTGGTGCTGGCCGCGCTGGAGCAGGGGACGCTCGGCGCGTTGCTGGTCGTCCCCGTGTTGCTGGGTTCGTTGCTTGCGGTGATCTATGTCTGGCGTGTCGTCGAGGGCGCGTATTTCAGCGCCGGCCGGGTCGAGGATGGACGCACTGTGCGCCAGGAAGCGCCCGCGCCGATGCTGATTCTGCTCTGGCTGGCCGTGGCGGCGAACATCTGGTTCGGCCTGAATCCCGAATTGCCGTTGGGGCTCGCCCATGATGCGGCGCAATCCCTGGGTGGTTCCTGACGCTGCGCAAGCAAGGCCGTGCGGCCCTTAACTTGACTGGTCCGAACCCCCAAAATCGCGCCTCTTTCGGGACCGGGCCCTGGAATATCCGACCTTTATGGCTACCCGGTGTCGACATCGACGATCTCGGGACCTTGCCCGAAGTCGACCTGGGCGGCCTCGCCGGGGTCGAAGGTCAGCACCGTGGTGGCCTTCACCGGTTGCGTGGCCTTCAGACGCTGGACGAAGCGCCAAACCGAGGCGTAGCTGCCGGTGTAGCCGTAGCGTGTTTTCAGGGCCTGGTGGATCTTTTTGACCCGGATGCCGTCTTCCAGCCAGCCGGCAATCTGTTTCTCATACGGCGCCAGCGTCGAGCGCGCCCGGGCCTCAGCGGCGCGCGGCCGGGAAAACGCCTCGAACAGCTCGGCCTCCGTCGGCGGCGGCTTGTCCGGGTCCAGCCAGCCGGCCGCGGTCGCCTTCTTGCGCAGCCTGGCCGCCGTTCTTCGGCCCATCAGGCCGGCCGCATCGATCTGGCGATCGGACTCGCAAAGGCGCATGCGGGCAAGGATATGTCGGTACTGGTGCATCTCAAACCTCCGGTTCATCGGGCCCTCCTCGGTCAAAACAACCGAGGGTAGGCCATTGAAAGAAGTCTGAAACGCGAAAACCGGCCGCCCTGGTGGCGCCTTTAGGCCGAAAATCCGGTGGCGCCTTTAAGGCGAAAACGAAATGGCGCCATATGGGTGAAAAAAGACAGGAGATTCGCAAGATACGCGCCGAACAGCGCTCGCAGAATCCAAATACCCGTTAATGCGCCTGGTGCTCGACACCAATGTCGTCGCCTCGGGTTTGCTGTGGGGCGGCGTTCCAGGCCAGTTATTGCGCGCCGCACGCGAGCAACGGGTTGAGCTGTTTACCAGCGCACCACTGCTGGCTGAACTCGCCGATATTCTAAATCGACGCATTCCCTACGGGCAAGAAATCGATCTCGTAGCCAACAGCTGACATTTCGCCCCCTTTATTCCTCGAACTCAGCGTTCTTGAACTTCAGCACGTAGCTCTCCTTCACTGCACGTTGCCGCCCATCATTAAGCGACATGAGTTGGCCCACTGTTGGCCCCCGATTCATGCCTTCGCCACTTCCGTCAGCACGTCATCCACCGACCGCGCAACCACGTATCGCGCCGGATTCTCGCCAACTGCCAGCGCCTGGAAATGCGCCTTGCCGCACTCGATCTTGGCCCGCTCTTTGTCGCGCAGATCGTCGGTGAACAGCCCGCTCTTCGTCTCCACCACGAAGTACAGCCGCTCCGTCCCGTCCTTGTCGACGAGCACCGCCCAATCCGGGTTGTAGCCACCGAGCGGCGTCGGGACGGTGAACCAGCCGGGTAGCTTGGCGTAGACCTTGATCGCCGTGTTCTTCTCCAACTGGTCGGCGAAGGCGGCCTCGGTGTCGGAGTCGTAGACCACCTGTTCGTAGACCGACTTCTTGGCGTCGATCAGGTTCTTCAGGTAGCCCGTCAGTTCCTCCTGCTCGAACAGCTCCTGGGCGAAGTAGTGCTCGTCTCCCAGGCGCTGGTACTTGATGCCGTCCACAATGGCCAGCCGCTTGCATCGGTTGATGGCTTCCGCAGCCAGCTCGATGAACTGCTGCGGGTTGCGTTTGAAGTCGTCGATCCGCTCGCTGTCCGTCAGAATCCGGTGGATGCTGCGGCGCGTGAGCTGGGTCCGGTCCTGGAGGTCGGTCAGCAGGTCCGGCAACTCGATGTCCGCCTCGTCGAGGACGACCGTCGCCGCCCCTTCCCGTTCGGTGGCCTCGATGCCCGCCTTGCCGATGGCGAGGTTCGCCTTGCGCCACTGGAGCCGCGTCTTCGGGATGGCCGGGGCGTCCCGCAGCGCCTTGGCGCAGTCCCGCACCAGCCGCTCATTGTCGAACTGCACCCGGTAGGTAGTCTTGTGCTTGATGCGGTCCCAGAGCGCCTTGAACTCGGCGCTCTGGAGCACGGCCTGCCGGGGCCGAACCTGGCGGCGCTCGTCCGCGTTTTTGATTTCCAGCCGCCCGGCCAGCTTTTTGAGGACGTGGGCGATCTGGTCAAGTTGCCCGGCGAACGCCTCCGGGACTTCGAGGTTCCCGTCCTTGAGCGCCTCCTTGAGCGAATCCTGCACCTTGCCCTTCTTGTCGATATAGCCCTTGGCCTGGAGGTGTTCCCACAATGCCTTAGACTGCTCGAAGCCAAGTGCGGCCGTTTTGCCATCTTTGTCAGTGACCGCGACGGCGGCGAAGATGTGCTCCTCGACGATGCCGAAGCGGATGCCGGTATCTTCCTCGATTTCCTTCTGCAAGTTCTTGGCGAAGTCCTCGTAACTTTCCGTGGCGATCACGGTCAGCGTGTTGACCTCGAAGCCGCGTAGCCGCTGGCCCTCCTGGTTCACGCAGAGGCGCAGGCCGCGCCCGATGGTCTGTCGCCGTTCCCGCTCGGTGCGGATGTCCCGCAGCGTGCAAATCTGGAACACGTTGGGGTTGTCCCAGCCCTCGCGCAGGGCCGAATGGGAGAAGATGAACTTGAGCGGCGTCTCGAAGGAAAGCAGCTTCTCCTTCTCCTTCATGATGAGGTTGTAGGCCCGCTCGGCGTTATCGCGGCCCGCCTGGTTGCTCTCGGCGGTGTCGGTCCAGCCGCCTTTCTTGTCGATGGAGAAGTAGCCGTTGTGGACCTCCTCGGCGGCGCGGGTCAGGTCCACTTCCTTGAAGAGCGTCTTGTACTCGGGGAGCCTTGCTGCCCGCCGGTATTCCTCCTCGAAAATCTTGGCGTACTCGCCTTTGATGGCGTTCCCGTCTTCGTCGTACTGCCGATACTTGGCGACCTCGTCGATAAAGAAGAGGGTCAACACCTTAATGCCTTGGGAGCGCAGTCGCTTCTCCTTGTCCAGGTGCTCTCGGATCGCGCGGCGAATCATCTCCCGCTGGACGACCATCGCGTCTACGTCGCCCCAAGGTTGCCCCGGACGGAGGATAAGGTCCTCGCCGGGGACGCGCAGTTCCATGTACTCGTTTCCCTTCTCCACCCGGATCGTACCGATGCGGCAGTCGGCGTAGATCGCGCGGCCTGTGGTCTGCTCCAGGTTGTCGCCGTCCTGGACCGTGACCTCCCGGCGCTTGACGCCGCTTGCCGTCTCGGCGTCCACCTCGATCTTCGCGGAGATGACGTTACGCTTGTTGCTCACCGAGACGAGGCGCACGTAAGGTTTGTTGTGGGCGTGCTCCACGGTGGCCGAGGCGACCTCGATCTGTTTGACCCACTTCTTCTCGTAGGCGTCCACGGCGTCGAACCGGTAGACCATGTGGTGTTTGTCCACGTGCGTGGCCGAGTACCGGAGGGTGCAAAGCGGGTTCATGGCGTCGAGCGCCTGCTTGCCCGCGCCCGAAAGGCCGCCGTCCACGCTTTGCGGCTCGTCCACGATGATGATGGGGCGCGTTGCTCGGACCAGGTCGATGGGCTTTTCGCCGCCGGTCTTCTCGCTGTCCTTGTAGAGGTTGTTCACGTCCTTCTTGTTGATGGCCCCGACCGTCACCACCATGATTTGGATGTTCGCGCTGGTGGCGAAGTTGCGGACTTGGCCGAGCTTCGAGGAGTCGTAGAGGAAGTAGTCGAAGGGGACGCCCGCGTAGAACCCCTTGAAGTGGTCCTCGGTGATCTGGAGCGACTTGTAGACGCCCTCCTTGATGGCGATGGAGGGCACGACGATGACGAACTTGGTGAAGCCGTAGCGTTTGTTCAGCTCGAAGATGCTGCGCAGGTAGACGTAGGTCTTCCCCGTGCCCGTCTCCATCTCCACGGTGAAGTCGCCGGAGGCCAGCTCTTCCGAGGGTTGGAGGCCGTTGCGGAGCTGGATGTCCTTCAGGTTCTTGACGATCTCGTCGTCGAGTAGGGTCAGCCGGTTGCCGATGCCGAGGTCGTCCATGTCGAACAGGCGGCTTTGCGGGTGCAGGGGGTCGCGGGTGACCGTGAACTCCGTGCGGCAAATCTCCTGGCCCCGGAAGAGGTCGCAGACCGCCTCAATGGCGTAGCGCTGGTAGTCCAGGTTGGGCTCAAAATGCAGCTTCATCGTCATTTTCTACAGGCTCCTCACGTTGGCGATGCCGTTCTGTTCGAGGATCGCCGCGAGGTTCGTCTTGGCCACGTCGTCGGCGAAGGCACTGTCCCGGAAAACGCAGGTCGTGTCGCCAGCCGGGTTCAGGGCCTTGTGCCACTCCACAATGCCTTTGCCCAGTTTTTCCACCTCACCGGCGCTGATCTTCTCCGTGAGGCAGGCGAACAGAACGCCGCTACCGATGGCGTGCACGTCCTTGCCCGCAATGGTCTTCTTCTCGATGGGAACGCAGAGGTCCAGTCCGAGCTTGAGCAGCAGTTCGTAGAGGATGTCGGTCTCGCTGCGGTCAGTCTTCAGGTGCTCGACATACTCGACCAGCGTTTGAGGTAGGTCCTCGCGCTTCGGCTGCCACTCTTTGATATTCGTGGAATCGAGTTTGAAAACACGGAAGCCGCTGTCTCCGGAGAACATAGGGCTCTCTTCCTTGACCTTCGTTGCGGCGCGCCGTAGGCGCTCTTTGGTGAGTTCGGCGATGTTCAGCGGCTTTTTCAGCTTCTTGCAGAACTCGGCGGCAACTTTTTGGTCCTTGTTATCAGGGTTGAGTGGTTCTGGAAGCTGCACGAGGATGTAGCGCCGGTTGCCACCGTCTGTAGCGTTCTGCGCCAGGATGGCGTGGCCCGCAGTGCCTGAACCGGCAAAGAAGTCGAGGACGATGTCGTTGCCTTGTGTCGAGGACTCAACTAGCATCATTGCCACCTTCACCGGCTTGGGGTTCTCAAATGGAACATCTAGCGCATCCCCAGCGCCTCCGAAGTACAGCAGCGATGGCAAGTTCTCCCGTGTATTGTCTCGCAGGAGATACTTCTGAGTCGGTTGAGTTGACTCGTCGGCCCCAAAGAGAATCTTGCCACTGGCGAGGAGTTCGTCCATCGTCCTGTCTGGATAGCGCCAGCCCTTCGCAGGCACTGGACATGGTTTTCCGGTGACTGGGTGCACCAAAGGACGGTGGGATCGCGTTTCTGGCTTATCAGGCGCAGCCATCGAGACTGGACGAAAAATATCCCCGTTGGCATCAATCTCTTTGTATGCCAACTCACCTCCGCTGAGTTCGTGTTTTCGCTCTTTGAGCCAACTCTTGTATGCTGCTCTAACTTCGTCGTTTATCCCACCGACCGACTTGAGTAACCGCGCCACCTTACCGAGCATCGCGTCGGCATTGGCTTTCTTTCGAGACAGGCCGGTGTTCTCCGCGAACGCCTGCTTGTTCCTACAATAAATGGAAAGCAGCTCGTGCTGTTGGCCTACGCCAACAACCTCCCCTTTAGGGTTACGCTTGTCCCATACAAGTGTCCCCAGGTTGTTTTCCTCTCCAAACACGTCGCCTAGCAGCTTTTCAAGATTGGGATATTCGTTTTCGTCGATGTGCACGATCACAACGCCGTCTGCGCGAATGAGGGATCTAGCCGCAGTCAGTCTCGCGTACATCATGTTCAGCCAGTCGGTGTGAAATCGCCCGCTGGACTCGGTGTTACTGCTCATCTTCTGCCCGCCCTCGACCTGCCCGGTCAGTTCGAGGTAGTTCTTGATGTTGTCTTGGAAGTTGTCCGGGTAGACGAAGTCCTTTCCGGTGTTGTACGGCGGGTCGATGTAGATGAGCTTAACCTTCCCGGCGTAGCTCTTCTGGAGGAGTTTCAGGACTTCGAGGTTGTCTCCCTCGATCATCAGGTTCTGCGTGGTGTCCCAGTCCACACTGTCTTCCGGGCACGGTCGCAGCGTTCCGGTTGAGGGCGTTAGCGCGAGGCGTCGGGCGGCGCGTTTGCCGTGCCAGTTGAGGCCGTACTTTTCCTCGGCGTCGGTGACGGTCTTATCGCCCACCAGCGCCTTGAGCACGTCCACATTCACCGCCGCTCCCTCCGGTCCCTCGGTGACGAGTTCGGGGAAGAGCGCCTTGAGCTTGGCGACGTTTTCCGCCACGAGGTCGGGCGACTTGGTTTCAGGATCGTTGGCCGTCAGCTTCTTCATGCTTTTCCTCCATCTCGTTGGTTCACGCGGAGGCGCGGAGACGCGGAGGGTTGGTAGTTGTTGACCACGCGCTGGATGCCGTCCTTGAGCGTGGCGGCGCCGAAGTTGATCAGCAAGCCCACCGGAAGATTCATCAGACGAAGATAGGTCAGAAGTTGCTTTGGATGGACGGCGGCCGTCTTCTCCACGGACTTGAGTTCCAGAACCACGCGGTTTTCCACCAGCAGGTCTAACCATAACCCGTCCTCGAAACGCATACCGTCATATTCGAAAGTCACCAGCTTCTGCCGCTCGACGTTCAGGCCGCGTCGTGCCAGATCCCGCGCCAAAACAGCCTCATAGACGGACTCCAGCAGTCCCGGCCCAAGCCCGGTCTGCAGCTTGTAGGCTGCATCCACCACTTGCCCTGTAATATCATCAATGTCCTGCATTCTGAATCTTCTCCGCGTCTCTGTGACTCCGCGTGACCTCAAAGCCGTGTCTTCGCCGAAGCGTGGGCGGCCTCGATACGTTTCAGTTCCATGTTGAGTTCCACCTTCCGCGCCATCTGCTTCTCTTTCCCCGCCGCCGTGCGCAGGCGTGCCATCTCCGTTTCCAGCCGTGCGCACTCCTTGAGCGCCTCCTGGCGGGCCGTGGCCTGTTCCTGGTCGGCCGCCGGCGTGAATTTCCCCGTCAGCCGGGCGGCCTTGAAGGCGACCAGCGTGTCCACCCATCCCTGGTAGAGGGCGCGCAGGCTTCCGTGCGGTTGCCGTTCCAGCGCCAGCACCTTTCGGAACTCTTCAAGCTGCGGGGTCTCGCTCCCCATCTCCCAGTCGGCGGCAACCACATCGCCGTCGAGTACCGTCCTTCCCGCCTCGTTCTGCGCCCAGCGCTTGTGCGCCGCAGAGAAAACCACCTGCCCTGCGTGCTCCGTCAAGAGCAGGAGCGGATAGGGTACGGCGCGGTGGACCAGCTCCACGAGTCGGGCCGCCTTGGCCCCGGCGCGGAGGGTGAATCGAAGCACGGCGATTTCCAGGTATTCCCGCTCTGGGTCGCGGTAGGCCGGAACGCCGATGGTCGTGGGCTTGAGTGCCGCCACCCAGAACAGTTCCTCGATGCCGTCGTTGATGTGCCGCTTGTCGGCGGCCGTGGGCGCGCCGTTTTCGAGCAGGAGCTTCTTCGGGACGCGCCGCTCCACTTGTGCGCTTGCGGGAAGGTCCAGGGCTACAATGAGGTCGGCGGCGTTCATTCGGCAGCCTCCGGCAGGATCACGAGGTAGGCCAGCACCTCGAAGTCGTTGGTCCCGGCGAATTCGCCCTTGAGCGCATGCGTGCCGCCGGGTTTGAACAGGCTCGCCATGGCGCGCTCCTCGTTCTTGCCTACGACCGACGCGACGGCGGCGGATAGAAGCTCCTGGGCCTTGCGCATGTCCTCGCCCTGTTTCGTGGTCTTGTCGAAGCGCGCGCAGGCCCCGGCGTCGGGCATGTCGCGTCCGAGACAGAGGCGCTTCACACGGTCGAGCACCTGCTTGGCCTGGGTGTAGGGCAGAAGCACGGCTCCGTCCTCGCCGACGTGGACGAGGTAGTGCGGGGCGAGCGGATAGCCCGCTTCGGACGTCCGCTTGGCGGCGTCGCCCTCGGCCCTCAGACAAAAGACGATCCCTGCCGGAATCTCGGCCTCGGTCGTCGTCGTGACCGCACAGGTTCCGGGCGGGAGCTGCTCCAAGAGGCCGGGATGCTTCTTGGCGTATTCCGCGAGGTCGATGCGGAAGTCGGTGAGCGTCAGGTCGGCGATGGAGACGCCGGTCGAAAGGTCCTCCAGGTCGATGACCGCGTCCTGGAGCTTGAGGAGCTGCTTGCGGCGGTACTCCAGGTCGTTCATCTGGTTGCCGGACTGCTGCTCGATCAAGTTCTCTTCGCCGGTAGCCGAGATGTCGAGCAGCACCATTCGGCCGCTCACGCGCTGTTCCAGGTTGATGTACTCTTCCAGCTCCATGTTGGGCCAGAAGTTCACAAGCTGGATGCGCTCGTTGGGAGAACCGATACGGTCGATGCGGCCGAACCGCTGGATAATCCGCACCGGGTTCCAGTGGATGTCGTAGTTGATGAGCCAGTCGCAGTCCTGGAGGTTCTGGCCTTCGGAAATGCAATCCGTTCCGATGAGCAGGTCGATCTCGCCTTCGCTGAAATACTCCTCGGGCCGCTCCTTGGACAGCGGCGAAAAGGCGGAAAGGATCGAGGCGAGGTCCTTGCGGAGGTCTTCCCGCGTCGTCTGGTTCCGGCCCGTGCCGGTCACGAGCGCCGAGTCGATGCCGAGCGTCTTCCTGGCCCACGGGGCGAGCTGGTCGTAGAGGTAGCGGGCTGTGTCCGCGAAGGCGGTAAAGACGATTACCTTCTTGTTGCCGGGGTTGAGAGGGGTTCCGACCTTGGTCTCGATCATCTCCCGCAACGCCGCTAGCTTTGCGTCTCGCTTGGCCTCAACCTGCCGGGCGGCGGCGAGGAGGTTCGCCAAGCGGTTGCGGTCTTCGACCAGGTCCTGCTTCCAACGGATGAGGTCCACGTCCTTGAGGAGGACCTTCACCTTGCGACCGACGAGCAGGCTCTCGAAGGCCGGGTCGTCGATGTCCACGTCCTCGATGTCGATCTCCTCCATGTCCTCGGCGTGGTCTTCGATTCGCTCCAGCGTCGCCTCCACGTCGCGGAGTTGCCGTTCGACGGTCAGGGCGAAGGACGGCACGGCGCTTTCCATGCGTTTGAGCACGTTGACGCGCAAGAGGTGGATCAGGCTTTCTTCGCGGTCCACCTGCCGGAAGAAGCCGGTTCCGCCCTTGACCTCTGTGCTGTATTTCTTGTCGTAGGCTTCCTGCTTGTACGGGAGCACGTACCGCAGGGGCGCGTAGGCCGACAGGTTCAGCTTGCGAATTTCGAGGTTGATGTCGGCAATGGGCGGAAACTCGCCCGCGCGGTCCACGTCGGCCTTGATGTTGATCGGCTTCAATCGGTCCGGGAAACGTCCGGTTTCGGCGATCCCGTAGTATTTCTCGATGTGCTTGCGCGACCGCGCGATGGTCAAGAGGTCCAGGAGCGTGAAGTAGTCGAAGCCCAACATTTCGATCAACCTCGAGGGCGTGCGCTCGCTGTCGATGAGGTCGAGCCAGCGGTTGAACTGTTTCTGTGCAAGGCGCGTCGTGCTGTCGATGCTGCCGATGCCGTGGTCAATCAGGGCCGTGTCGTCCCCTTCGGTGGCGAAAGCGATCTGGTTGCGCAGGTCCGCCATGCGGTTGTTGACCGGCGTCGCGGACAGCATGAGGACGCGGGTCTTCACGCCCTCCTTGATGATCTTGCGCATGAGGCGATCGTACCGGGTTTCGCCTCCCTGGCGCGGCGTTCGCTTGTTGCGGAAGTTGTGGGACTCGTCGATGACGACCAGGTCGTAGTTGCCCCAATTGACGTGGGCGAGGTCGATGTCGCCGGATAGTCCGCCGTTGCGCGACAGGTCCGTGTGGTTGAGTATGTCGTAGTTGAAGCGATCCGGGGCCAGGAAGTTGCGCCGATCATTCGCCTTGTAGAGCGTCCAGTTGTCACGCAGGCGCTTGGGGCAGAGGACGAGGACGCGGTCGTTGCGCAGTTCGTGGTACTTGATGATCGCCAGGGCCTCGAAGGTCTTTCCAAGCCCGACGCTGTCCGCGATGATGCAGCCGCCGAAGCGGTTGAGTTTGTCGATGGCCCCGACCACGCCGTCGCGCTGGAACTTGAAGAGCTTCTTCCAGACCACCGTGTTTCGGATGCCCGTCGCGGTTTTGACCACGCGCTCCTCGTCCAGCTCGTCGCCCCGGTCATGGAAGACGTGATGCAGGAAGAGCGCATAGACGAGAAGCGGGTCGCGGTTCCCGGCCAATTCCTTGAGGCTGTCGATCACCTTCTGCTTAGAGGCCGGGTCCGCCGCGAGCGCGGACCACTGCGCGTCGAACCACTGGCTTAGAAGTGCGGCTTCCTCCGGTGTTTCGGATGCCTGAATCAGGTTCATCGGGTTGCCCGGTGCGAGACCGAGCCCTTCCGTGCTGAACGCCAGCGAACCGAGCAGGGCCTGCGCGGGGTTCCCGTCTGAATTGCGGATGACGAACGCGCTTTGCGGGATCGGACCCAATGCGCGGCGGACATCCACCTTGTCCTCGATCCACTCGAAGAGGCGCTTCGCCAGCCAGCGGGTCTGCAAGCGGTTCCGGGCCGCGCGATCAGCGGCCGATCCGAGCACGGCGAGGTCGACACCGTCCGGCGGCAACACGAGGCGGCAACCGTCCAACTCCCGCGCCTCGCGGTTGATCTCCGCGAACGCGAAGAGCGAAAACGCGGGCGTGAGCACGTCGAGTCGATGACCGCGCCCGATTCCTGGGCGGATTAGATCAATGACCCGGTCGGTTCCGGTGTTGCGAACGAATCTCATACGTGTTCCGTCCGCACGTTCTTCAACGCCACCATGCAATCCACCAGGTCGGCCTCGATCAGGGCCTTGCGGATCTCGCCCTCGCCGGACTGGTTCGACGACATCGAGCCGTTGGCGAGCACGAAGCCGGCCACGCCCGCGGGCGCCAGGTGGTGGACGATGTGCTGCACCCAGGCGAAGTTGGCGTTGCGGGCGGGTGGCACGCCGTACTGCCAGCGCTTGTCGCCGCCCAGGCGCTCGCCGCCCCAGTCGGAGATGTTGAAGGGCGGGTTGGCGAGGATGAAGTCGGCCTTGATGTCGGGGTGGCAGTCTTTGTGGAAGGTGTCGCCGTGGGCGATCTGACCTTCGATGCCGCGGATGGCGAGGTTCATCTTGGCCAGCCGCCAGGTGGTGTAGTTCGACTCCTGGCCGTAGATCGATATGTCGGACTTCACTGCCGCGGAACGGTCGCGTGTCTTGGGCGGCAGGTAGTACTCGTCGCCGGGATCATCGACGGCGCGGCTGAGGTACTCGTGACGCTCCTCGAATGCGTCCGAGATGTACTTGAGGAAGATCAGGCCGAGGACGACGTGCTTGTACTCGGCCGCGTCCATGCTGCCGCGCAGGGCGTCGGCCATCTTCCAGAGCCGGTCTTCGTAGCCGAGGTTGGCGGAGGTCGCGTCCGACTTGCCCGTGTTGTTTTTGTGCTTGGCCAATAGTTAACCCGATTGTAAAGTACAGTTCATCGCCGCCTACCTGAGAGGAACCTTATCCGTCACCGAATACTGCGACCTCTATCGCATCTCGCGCAAAGCCGCCTACAAATGGATCGATCACGACCTGCCCCACGGCCCGGTGGGCTTGGAGGACTGCTCCCGACGCCCACGCAACTTGCCCAATTCTACACCCGAGGCCATTGTCCAAGCGCTGCTGCAAATCCGGCGCCACCATCCCCATTGGGGCGCCAAAAAGACATCCAGTCATGATCCGCCGATCCAAGACAGTCGCCGCCGACTGTTTGTGCTCATTGAATCGTTGAACGCGTTGTGGGTTCAGCGAATACTTCGCGGGCGAGGGCGGTGGTGATGCGGCGTTTTTCGGCGTAGGCGGTGGTTTGCAGGCGGACGAGGGCGGCGAGCTGGGTCGGGAGGTGGCGCTGATGGTGGTCGAGGAGCCAACGCAGGACTTTGTCGTCGATCGGTATGCTGCGCGCGGCGGCTTGCAGGCGGAGCGCGGCGAGCAGGTCGTCATCGGCTAACCGGCGTAGGCGGTGATGGCTGAACGAAGTGAGGCGCGAGATCAAGTCGGGTAATGTGAAGCCGCAGTCAGGCGGCCGGCGGTGGGCGCTGGCAAGCACGGTCGCACCGCTCGCCTGTATCCGGTTCAGGGCGTGGAACAGCGCTTCTTCGCCGGCGGCATCGCCGGCCCAGGCATCGATATCGTCGAGTGCGACGAGCGACATGGATTCGCAATGTTCAATCCATTGCGGATCGACCGCGCCCAACTCGGCATAGAGTGCTGTGCCACCAGCGGCGCGGCGGGCGGCGGCGGCGGCGCGCAACAGGTGGCTGCGACCGCTGCCGGCTTCGCCTGTGAGATAGATCTGCGCGCGGCGCTCGGCGAGCGCAGCACGCAGGGCTTCGACCACCGGCAGGTTGACGCCGGGATAAAAATGAGCAAACGTTGCCGGTGGTGGACCGTCGAGATCCAGGATGCGTTGATCGCCCATCAGTTTTCGGCGACCGGCCGCGCAGCGCTGCGCTGTCGCTCCCGGGGCTTGCGCCGTCGCGGCGTGCGGCTTGCTACATTTTTCACACCGCCGTACCATTCGCTGGCTTGGTAACGGCGCAAAAATTCACGGATCAGCACCATCACCGCGGCGGCCACCGGTAAGGCCAGCAGAATCCCGAAAAAGCCGAACAACTGGCCGCCGGCGAGCACCGCGAAGATCACCGCAACCGGGTGCAGGCCGATCCGGTCGCCGACCAGCCACGGCGTCAGCACCATGCCTTCAAGGGCTTGCCCGACGACGAACACGCCGACGGCCAGCAGCGGGTGCAGGATATCCTGGTACTGGATTAACGCCGCGGTCACGGCCAGCGCAAAACCGACGATGGCGCCGAGGTAGGGGACGATGCTGAGCAGCCCGGCGGTGGCGCCGATCAACAATGCGAAGTCGATTCCGACCAGCCACAAACCAAAGCTGTAAATCGCGCCGAGGGCCAGCATCACCAGTAACTGGCCGCGGATAAAGGCGGCCAGGACTTCGTCGATTTCACCGCCGAGGCGTTTAGCGCCCGGCGCCATGCTGCGCGGCAACAGGCGCTCGATATGGGCCATGATGTGGTCGAAATCGCGCAGCAGGTAAAAAGTCACGACCGGGATCAATAACAGATTGGCGACCCACAAGGCGAGTGCCACGCTGCCGCGCGACAGTGAAGACAAAAATAGCGCTGCCAGGCCGCCCGCTTCGCGCCAGTATTGTTGGAGAATGAGCGGCAGAGACTTCAGATCGGGAAGGCTCAATTCAATTCCGCTCTCGCGTTCGATCCACGGCAATGCGACCGTTGTCAACCACGCGAGGTAATCGGGAATGCGGTTGATCAAAGCCGCAATCTCGTTTTCGATGAGCGGCACCACCACGACCAGCAATGCCGCGACAATCACAGCGAACAGAACAAAACCGAACGCCACCGCCCCACCGCGCCCGAGCCACCGGGTTAGACGCCACGCCATCAGGCGATCAATGAGCGGGTCGCCGAGATAAGCAAGCACGGCTGCCGCCGCGAACGGCAGCAATACCGGGCGCAATAACCAGATCAGAATGCCGGCGGCGAACAGGACGAATACCGCGAGCGCAACACCGGACGGCGTTAACCCAATCGTTGCATAAATTTTGCTCGACTTACTTGGGCAATCCTGCCCTCGCCCTTCGGGCCCGCTTCGCGGTTCAAATTGCG
>DAITQM010000002.1:0-191768 GCA_036832975.1 Pseudomonadota bacterium
AACCGGGCGCGTCACCTTAGGTTAATTCGATTTTCCTGCTAATAGCGACATAACTTCATGATTTCATGGTGAATTTGATAAAATCGAGCAAAATTTATGCAACTATTGGGTATTGTCATGATCCGGTCACGAAGCGGCGCTAGATTCGTTCTGTTTCCGTTACAGCCAGTGTGTGTGCGATGCGAATTGCGGTGTTCGGTTGCGGATATGTCGGTTTGGTGACAGCGGCGTGCCTGGCCGAAACCGGCAACCAGGTCATCGGGGTCGATGTTGATCAAGATCGCGTCGCTTGCCTGAACAACGGCATCGTGCCGATTTACGAGCCGGGATTGGAAGAACTGATACGCAGCGCGCTGGTCACGCAACGGATCTTCTTTACCAGCGACGTGGCGGCGGCTGTGATCCATGCCGATCTGGTGTTTATCGCCGTCGGCACGCCACCGGCGGCGGATGGCGCAGCCGATTTGTCGGCGGTGATTGCAGCGGCGGCAGAGATCGGCCGCAACATGACAAGACCGCTGACCGTCGTGGTCAAATCGACCGTGCCGGTTGGTACGACCGAACGTGTCCGTGGTGTGATCGGGCGTCACTTGAGCCGCCCGCTGGCCTTCGATGTGGCATTCAATCCGGAATTTCTGAAGGAAGGCTCGGCCGTCGAGGATTTCAAGAAACCGGACCGCATCGTCATCGGCGTCGCCGGTGAGGGGGGCGAAAAGCGTTTGCGCATGTTATACGCTCCTTTCAACCGAAACCGTAACAAATTGTTGGTGATGGACGTCGCCTCGGCGGAGTTGACCAAATACGCCGCCAACGCGATGTTGGCGACGCGTATCAGTTTCATGAACGAAATGGCGAACATCGCCGAAAAAACCGGGGCCGATATCGAGCGCGTGAGGCTCGGCATCGGATCCGACCCGCGAATCGGTTATTCGTTTATTTATCCGGGGCCCGGATTTGGCGGGTCTTGTTTTCCAAAAGATCTGGCGGCCCTGAAGTCGATGGCGATGGAGCATGGCTATCAGCCGCGGATGATAGAGGCGGTTCAAGAAATCAACGAGCGGCAAAAAATGCGGCTTTACGAACGGCTCGCGGAGCATTTTTCTGGACGGCTGGAAAATAAAACGATCGCTCTGTGGGGGCTGGCTTACAAGCCCAATACCGCCGATATGCGCCAGGCACCAAGCCGCGTGCTGCTCGAAGCGTTATGGGCGGCGGGAGCGACGGTGCGGGCCCATGATCCGAAAGCGGCCGACGAAGCGCGCCGGATTTACGGTACAAGGGACGACCTGGAATTATGTTCCGACCCTTATCACGCAGCGCAGGGTGCCGATGCGCTGGTGATCGTCACTGAATGGAAGTGTTACTGGAGTCCTGACTTCGAGCGCCTGTCTGAGTTGCTCACCCAGGCGGTCATTTTTGACGGCCGCAATCTGTATGACCGGGCGATGATGAGCGTCCAGGGCTGGACGTATTACAGCATCGGCAGACCGTTAGTCGTGTCCGGCAGCAGCATACCGGTGAACCTGCGGCGTGCCGTTGGCTGATCCGACGCCACCCACCAATCGCCGGTAACAGCGGTGCAATTCATTCCGCAACACAGGATCCTGCCAAGCGATTTCGATCGTTGCCTGCAAGTAACCGTGGCGGCTGCCACAGTCGAAACGCCGGCCGGCGAGCGGTAGTGCATAGACCGGTTCATGGAAAAGGAGGTCGGCGAGCGCCGCGGTCAATTGGATCTCGCCACGCTCGTCGAGGGGTTGTTTTTCCAGGCAGGTGAATATCCCGGGAGTCAGCACGTAACGTCCGACCACGCCCCAACGCGAAGGTGCGGCCTCGGGACCGGGTTTCTCGACGATGCCGGTAAGGCGAAACAATCCACCGCTTTCAGCGGCGATGTCGATCACTCCGTAGCGGGAGCAGCCGTCATCGTCGATCGGCTCGACGGCGACGACGCTGGCCCCGGTAGACAGGTGCGCCGCCGCGAGCTGGTGGGCGCAATTTGCACCGCCGGGGTTCAAGATCAGATCGTCGGCCAGCAATACATGAAACGCCTCGTCACCGACTGCCGGCTTGGCGCACAGGACGGCGTGGCCGAGGCCGAGGGCGTCGCCTTGCGGGATATAAAGACGGGCGACCGGGGCCGGAAGGACTTCGCGGCAGCGACGGAGCAGTTCGGATTTGCCGGCGCGCTGCAAACGGCTCTCGAGTTCGAAAGCGGTGTCGAAATGATCGCTGATCGAGTGTTTCATCCGACTGGTGATAAAAACCAGTGTCTCGGCGCCGGCGGCAACGGCTTCCTCGGCGGCGTACTGGATCAGAGGTTTATCGACGATCGGCAACATCTCCTTGGGCGTCGATTTGGTCGCCGGCAGAAAGCGTGTGCCAAGACCGGCCACTGGAAAAATGGCTTTGTGGATCGGCGATGTCATCGAATCGACTGTACGCCCGGAGTATGACAAAGCGATGGCAGGCTTGTCATAAATATTTCAACAAGGCGTCAATAGTCTGTCATCGACCGGGACTAAAGTCGAATTGTAAAACTGGCGAAAGAGGTAAGGCCCGTGGATAATGTCGCGGACATAAAAACAGTTCGCAGTGTGCGAACGGTGTGGATATCCGACGTCCACCTCGGTTCGCCGGGATGCAGTGCCGGTTACCTGGCCGAGTTCCTGCACGCGATCCACTGCCAGACGCTTTATCTGGTCGGCGACATCGTCGATTTCTGGGCATTGAAGCGCCGGCCGTTCTGGCCGCAGGCGCACAACGACGTGGTGCGCCGGATTCTGGGAAAGGCGAAAAACGGGGTGCGGGTCGTCTTTATCCCCGGCAACCATGACGAGGTCGTACGCGGTTACAGCGGTTTGAAGATGGGCAATATCGAGATCCTCGATGATGCAATCCATACGACGGTTGACGGCCGGCGTTTGCTGATTATTCACGGCGATCAGTTCGATTATGTCGTGCGCCACTCGCGCCTGATTGCCGTGATCGGCGCGGTACTTTACGAATTGCTGCTCAAAATGAATCGGCTGGTCAACTGGGCCAGACGACGGATGAAAAAAAGTTACTGGTCGCTGGCGGCGTTTTTGAAGCACAAAGTCAAAAATGCGGTGCAATATATCGGGCGCTACGAACAGATCCTCGCTGCCGAAGCGGAAAAGCGCGGGGTGGAGGGGATCGTCTGCGGTCATATACACCGCCCGGAAATCGCCTTTGTCGGCGATCTCGCTTATCTCAATTGCGGCGATTGGGTGGAAAGCTGCACGGCGCTGATTGAACGCTGGGATGGCGTCATCGAGCTGGTGCATTGGTCGGAGCGCGGCGCGACGCTGAAGGAACTGGATCGATTCGCAGCGCCAAGCGCAACGGGTGTCGCGGCATGAACATCGCGTTGATTACCGATGCCTGGCGGCCGCAAGTCAACGGTGTGGTCCGTACGCTGTCGAATACCGTTCGTGAGTGTGAGGCACTGGGTCACGCCACCACGGTTATCGGCCCGGATCGATTCCGCACCGTGCCCTGCCCAAGCTATCCGGAAATTCGCTTATCGGTCTGGGCCGGCAACAAGGTTGCGCGGCTCATCGAGAGGGGCGAATTCGATGCCGTTCACATCGCCACGGAAGGGCCGCTGGGGCTCGCCGCGCGGCGCTGCTGCCGGCGTCTGGGTCGGCCGTTTACGACTTCGTGTCACACGCGCTTTCCCGAATATCTGCGCTGCCGGCTGCCGGTTCCGATCACCGCGAGTTATGCCTGGCTCAGGCGTTTTCACAATGCCGCGGCACGCACACTGGTTCGCTCGCCGAGTCAGAAAACCGATCTCGAGCGGCGGGGATTTAACCGCCTGGCGATCTGGCCGGGGGGTGTCGATACCGAATTGTTCAGGTTATACGGCAAGGAAGCCCTTGATTATCCACGGCCGGTGGCGATGTACATGGGGCGCATCGCAGCGGAGAAAAATCTCGAGGCATTTCTCGAGCTTGATCTGCCCGGCAGCCAGGTGATCGTCGGCGACGGGCCAGCGCGTGCGGCGCTGCAACAGCGATATCCGCGGGCGCGGTTTATCGGTTACCGTCACGGCGAAGCGCTGGCTCGAATTCTGGCCGCCGCCGATGTATTCGTCTTCCCCAGCCGCACCGATACACTGGGCCTGGTGATGATCGAAGCACTGGCCTGCGGCGTGCCGGTGGCGGCTTTCCCCGTACAGGGCCCACAGGATGTCGTGATCAACGGCGTGACCGGGGCGCTGGATGAGGATTTGGAAAGCGCCGTATATAGCGCCCTGGCTTGCGATCCAGTTGTCTGCCGTGAACACGCCGAGGCGTACTCATGGCGCAAATCGACGGCACGATTTTTACGCCTGTTGGAGCCAGCGAACCTGCCCGTGGCGGAAACGAACGCGGTCCTATCGGCGCGGTGATCAGTGAACGGGGCGTGGCGTTCCCCATCATCGCGCCGCGCCCCGTTCACCGGTGTGGCAATGCGACTTAGTTGGCCGCTGCCGTCTGGGTCAGGATGTGCCCGGTGGTTTGCCGATCGAACACCTGATTCAACCAGGCCGCGAGCCGAACACCGGACTGGCGCAGCCGAAGTTTGGCGGCGGGCAGGTGGCGGAAGACGTAATCCCAACGTAAGTTCGGGTCGCTGGGGTAGATTCGGTCGCGCAGTGCGGTGCTCTCGGCGATCCACGTGCGCGGCTCGGGGTCGAGCCAGGCGAGAACCTCAGCGGTGGTCGTGTGCCGCGCCAATTGTTCAGCCAGTTCGCTGTACGACAATTGTTCGTGATCGAGCAGCGCGCTGTCCCAGACGGCGTGTAGATTGGTCGGCCGCTCGAAGAATGTCACTTCGACGTCGTTGCCACCGCGATCGCGACCGTTGCCGGCGTGCATCGGCTGGTGCAGGTCGGCGACGAGATGGACGGCGAATTTGAGGGCCAGACGTTTGTCGGCCAGCGGCGATTGCATGTCGCGGAGCGTGGCGGCGAAGCGGCTGAGCGCGGTGACCGCGTCGCCTTGCGGTGGCGGATCGGTGTCGTCGTAAATCCGGCCCGGCAGTACGGTGACATAGTGCCAGGGACTGGCGGTTTTTTGCCAAAACTCGCTCGGGTCGGAGCGCATATCGTCGGCATAAGTCGAGACATCGGCCAGTGTTTCAACGCCGAGCAGCGCGGTCACCGCGGTCCGGGCTTCGGCGGTCAGGTGCGCTTCGGCCAGTTGACCCGCGACCCGATGCCCGGTTTTACCCCAGCCGAACGCCGCCGGCGCGGCCGACAGCAAAAAAACCGAGATCAGGGGCGGCAGCAGACGGCGTGCTGAGGGGGTCATCGTCTCTCCTTGGTCAGAGTGCCAGCGTTGCGTTGCAGTTGAACGGCAGTCGATGACCGTTTGATGAACGGGGTCACTCGCCGGCGAAGATCGCCACTTCGAGGCGGCCGTCCGGATGGATCGCGGCGCGGTACATGCCGGGGGTGTTGAACGGCATGGCGATCTCGCCGTGCGGACCGAGCGCGATCACGCCGCCGTCGCCGCCCATCGGCTTGAGGACGTCGAAAACGACCTGGTGTGCCGCGGTGCTGACCGAAATGCCGCGGTCGCGGACCCGGGCGCAGATATCGTGGGCGACCGCAACGCGGATGAAATACTCGCCGTGGCCGGTGCCGCTGACCGCGCAATAACGGCTGTCGGCATACGTACCGGCGCCGATCAACGGCGAATCACCGATCCGTCCCCAGCGTTTCATCGTCAAACCGCCGGTGGAGGTCGCCGCCGCCAACTGCCCGCCGCGGTCGAGAGCGACGGCACCGACCGTCGAATACCAGCGGGCGGTATCGTCGACGACCATGCCCTGCGCGGCTTGTGGGTTGTCTTTGCGCCGGCGCCATTGTTCGAGCCGGAATTCGGTTTTGAAATAATCGGCGGGCATAAACTCGATATGTTGCTCGCGCCCGAACTGTTCGGCGCCGCGTCCGCCGAGCAGTACGTGCGGGGAGTGATCGAGGACGGCGCGCGCCAATAGGATCGGGTTTTTGACGCCGCGGACCGCGGCGACCGCCCCCGCCGCAAGGTCGGCGCCGTTCATGACCGCGGCGTCGAGTTCCACTTCGCCGTCTTCGTTCAGCACGGCGCCGCGCCCGGCGTTGAAATAGGGTGAATCCTCGAGGATCACCAGCGCCGCGGTCACCGCCTTGAGGCTCGAGCCGCCGGCGGCGAGCACGTTGTGTCCGGCGCGCACGGCCTGTTCGAGCGCGTCGCGGATCTGCTTTTCGCGCTCGGCGGTCAGGGCGCGGCGCTCGATCGTGCCCGCCCCGCCGTGGATCGCGATGGCGACCGGGCGAGCGGGTTCGGCAGCTTGAGTCATCGGCGTTCCCCCGGCGAGCGACGCGATCAGTGTGCTGAGGGCGAAAATGGCACCGACGATTGTTCTTTCAGTCGCGCCGTTTCCCGAATCTTTTCGAATTTCATAAAGTGATGCCATAATAAACCTAATAAAATTCGGTAATTGACAGAAATCAAATAATCACCGGTTCCTTGATACAGGATAGTGACGAAGATGCCGCACGATCTGGATCGCCTCGACCGCGCCCTGCTCGCCGCCTTGCAGCGTGACGGGAGGATCAGCAACCGCGAACTCGCCGATCGGGTGCATCTGTCGCCGCCGGCCTGTCTGACGCGGGTCAGGCGGCTGGAAGAGGCCGGCGTGATCCAAGGGTACCACGCCGTGCTCGACCGGCGGCGGCTCGGTCTCGACAACCTGTGTTTTATCGAATTGTCGCTGGAACTGCACCAGCATGACCGGATCGCGACGATTCTCGACCGGATCACCGCCTTGCCCGAGGTGTTGGAATGCCACCATTTGACCGGCGAATACGATTATCTGCTGAAAGTCGCGGTCGCCAACACCGAGGCGCTGCACCGTTTCATTTCCGGGCGGCTGATTCCGATTCCGGGCATCGCCCGGATTCATACCAGCGTTGTGCTGAAGGAAATCAAGCTGAGCACCGCGTTGCCGCTGCCGCCGTAGCGCTGAGACCGCGGTGGACGGGTCATAACGCCGGCGCTGAGGAGGAGAAGATCGATGGCCGCTGAAGCAAGACCGACTGCACGCCACCCGGAAACCGTGGTGATCCATGGCCGCCGGCACACCGAGCACGCTTACGGGGCACTCGCCGCGCCACTGTATCAGACCTCGACGTTCAGTTTTCGTAGCGCCGCCGAGGGGGCCGAGCGGTTCGCCGGCGGCGCCAGCGGTTACGTCTATACCCGGCTCGGCAACCCAACGGTACGCGAGTTGGAAGAACGCCTCGCGGCGCTCGAAGGGGCGGAGGACGCAGTCGCCTTCGCCTCGGGGATGGGGGCGGTGTCGGCCGCCCTGCTGGCTTCGCTCAAGGCCGGCGACCATCTGATCACCAGCCGCTGCCTGTACGGTTGCACCCACACCCTGATCGACGAAACCTTGGCCGGGCTCGGGATTTCTGCCACCCGCCTGACCACGATCACTCCGGAGAGCTTGCGCCTGGCCCTGCGCCCACAAAGCCGGGTGCTGTACCTCGAAACCCCGGTCAACCCGACGCTGGAGGTGATCGAAATTGCGCCGCTGGCCGAAATCGCCCACCGCCACGGCATGACGGTGATCGTCGATAACACGTTCATGACGCCGCTGTTGCAAAAGCCGCTCGCCTCAGGGGCCGATCTCGCCGTCCACAGTGCCACGAAGTTTCTGAACGGTCACGGCGACGTGATCGCCGGTGCGGTCTGCGGCGCTCACGAGCGGCTCGAAGCGCTGCGCCACGGGCCGTTGAAAACGGTCGGCGCCGTGCTCGACCCGTTCGCCGCGTGGCTGATCATGCGTGGTTTGAAAACCTTGGCGTTGCGCCTGGCACGGCACCAGGACAACGCCGGCCGGATCGCCCACTGGCTGCGGGTGCGGCCGGAGGTGCGCCGCGTCACTTGGCCGGGATTCGACGATCACCCCGCCGCGGCGCTGCGCGGCACGCAAATGCACGGCGGCGGGGCGCTGCTCACGTTCGAGTTGCACGGCGGGGATGAGGCTGCGGTGCGCTTTTTGGACCGCCTCGATCTGTGCCGGCGGGCGGTCAGTCTGGGCGATGCCGAAACGCTGGTCGAACACCCGGCGTCGATGACCCATGCGACCTACGATGCCGCGGCGCTGGCCGCGGCCGGCATCCGCCCGGGATTGATCCGGCTGGCCGCCGGCTTGGAACATCCCAGCGACTTGATCGCCGACCTCGAACAGGCGCTTGCCGCGAGCGGCGCCGATCGTCCCGGAAGGCGCGCCGCCTGAAGCGCCTTGACCCGCGGCCGCTCGGCGCGTGGTTTCATTTGCTGGCGACTTCGGCGATGATAGGCGCCAGAACGTCCATCACCAGGGGAGAGATCGCCAATGACCGCCTCGATCACCGCGTTGTACAGCGCGCTGGCCGCGCTGCTGCTCATTTATCTGTCGTTCCGCGTTGTCGGCCTGCGCCGGCGCCATCAGGTCGGGGTCGGCACGGCTGGGCACGCCGATCTGGAACGCGCCGTCCGCGTACAGGCCAATTTCACCGAATATGTGCCGCTGGCGCTGCTCCTCATGTTGCTTCTGGAAAGCGGCGGACTGCCGGTCTGGGGCCTGCACCTGTACGGCGGCGCGCTGATCGCCGCCCGCCTGTTGCACGCCTTCGGTCTCGGCCAGTCGAGCGGCGCGACGCCCGGGCGGGTGGCCGGCACGGCCATGACCTGGCTGCTGCTGGCTGCCGGTGCACTGCTGCTGCTCGCCGGTGATTTCCTGTAAATGACAGGCCGCCGCAACTAAACCCAATAGTTGCATAAATTATCAAGCTGGGGAGAGATGATGTACGACTTGTTCAATTTTCTGAATTTCACCGTCGTCCTGCTTGTATTGGCGGTGATCACCGTCTTCAAGGGAGCGGTGGTCGTCACACAGGGTTATGAATACACGGTCGAACGTTTCGGCCGTTATCGCGCCACGTTCGAACCTGGGTTTCACGTACTGATCCCGTATTTCGATCGCATCGGGCGGCGGGTCAACATGATGGAACAGGTGCTCGACGTGCCGTCGCAGGACGTGATCACCCGTGACAACGCCGTGGTTCGCGTCGACGGCGTGGTGTTCTACCAAGTGCTCGACGCCGCAAAAGCGGCTTACGAAGTGGCCCAGCTCGAGACGGCGATATTGAATCTGACGATGACCAACGTCCGCACCGTGCTCGGTTCGATGGATCTCGACGAATCCTTGTCGAAGCGTGACGAAATCAACGCCCGGCTTTTGGTTGTCGTCGATGAAGCGACAACGCCGTGGGGCATCAAAGTGACGCGCATCGAGATCAAGGACATCCAACCGCCGGCCGATCTGGTGCAGGCGATGGCCCGGCAGATGAAGGCCGAGCGCGAAAAACGCGCCAACATTCTCGAGGCCGAAGGCCTGAAACAGGCGGCAATCCTGCGCGCCGACGGCGAGAAGCAGGCGGCGATTCTCGAAGCCGAAGGCCGGCGCGAAGCGGCGTTCCGCGACGCCGAAGCGCGCGAGCGGCTGGCCGAAGCCGAGGCCAAGGCGACCGATATGGTATCCAAGGCCATCGCCCAGGGTAATATCCAGGCGGTGAATTATTTCGTGGCGCAGAAATACGTGGAGGCGCTCAAGGCACTGGCCATCTCCGGTAACCAGAAAACGTTGATCCTGCCGATCGAGGCGACCAACGTCTTGGGCTCGCTGGCCGGCATCGTCGAACTGGCCGAAGCGGCGCGCAGCAGCGGCAAGGCGGGAGGCGCGTGATGAAGCCGGATTGGACGATCATTTTCTGGCACTGGTGGATCTTCGCGCTGGTGATGCTGATCCTCGAGGCGTTCGCGCCGGCGGCGTTTTTTCTGTGGCTCGGCGTCGCGGCGATTGTCGTCGGCTTCGTGCTGTGGATTGTGCCGGCGATCGGTATCGAGTTCCAATTCATCCTGTTTGCCGTTTTGTCGGTCGCCAGCATCGTCGGCTGGCGCAATTATCGGCGGCGCCACCCGGCGGTGAGCGACCAGCCGACGCTGAACAAGCGCGGCCGGCAATACGTCGGCCGGGTGTTTACGCTCGGCGAGCCGATCGTCAACGGCACGGGCAAGATCCGTGTCGATGACAGCACCTGGAAAATCACCGGCACCGATTTGCCGGCCGGGTCGCGGGTCAAGGTGATCGCCAGCGATGGCGTGGTGCTGAGAGTGGCGGCCTGTGCCGCGGCGGCCGGTGAATCCGGCAAGGATGCGGCGTGAACGAAGCAGCCCCCAAGACAACGAACGGCTCGTTCATCGGCCGGCTGTGGCGCGGCTTCTGGCGGTGGATCGACTGCCTGCGCCGCGCTGTGCTGAACTTGTTGTTTCTGGTGCTTTTGATTGTGATCTTGCGCGTGTTGTTGGCGCCGGGCGAGGTCGTGACCATCCCCAAACAGGCGACGTTGGTGCTCAAACCGCACGGCGCGGTCGTCGAGCAATATACCGGCACGCCGCTCGAACGCGCCGTCGGCCGCCTGTTCGGCAACGAGGAACCCGAGACGCAATTGCGCGATCTGTTGCGCGCGCTCGATCTGGCCGCCGCCGATTCGGCGGTCCGCCAGGTGCTGCTCGATCCTTCAGAGATGACCTCGATCGGTTTGGCGCAGCTCCAGGAACTCGGGGCCGCCGTCCGCCGGCTGCGTGGCAGCGGTAAGAAAATCATCGCCTACGGCAGCGATCTGACACAAAGCCATTATTACTTCGCCAGCCTGGCCGACGAAGTGTGGCTCGATCCGGCCGGCCTGATCTGGCTCGAAGGCTTTCAGTACTACCGCAATTATTTCCGTGCCGGTCTGGACAAGCTCGGCGTCGATGTTCACCTGTTCCGCGTCGGCGAATACAAATCGGCGGCCGAGCCGTTCATCCGCGACGATATGTCGGACGCCGACCGGCGCGCCGGCGGCGCGCTGATCGGCGACTTGTGGCAACAGTTTTTGAGCGACATCGCCTTAAACCGCGGTCTGCCGTTCGAGATGATCGATCGCCTGGCCCAGGGCTATGCCGCGTTTGCGGTCGAGCGGAACGGCAATCTGGCGCAGGCGGCGCTCGACATGGGCCTCGTCGATCGACTTTTATCCTGGCCCGAGGCGCGCACCGAGCTGGCGGCGGACGACGGCGACTGGCACGGCATCGGGCACGACGATTATCTGCGGCTCAAGCCGCGGCCGCCGGATGCCGCAGCGCAGATCGGCATCGTCGTCGCTGAAGGGGCGATCAGTGGCGGCGACCGGCCGCCCGGTGAGGTCGGCGCGGCCTCGCTCGGCGCCCTGCTGCACCACGCCGCCGAGCGGGACGACATCCAGGCGGTGGTGTTCAGGATCAACAGTCCCGGCGGCGACGCACTGGCTTCGGAAGCCATCCGCCGCGAGATGTTGACCCTGCGCCAGGCCGGCAAGCCGGTCATCGTCAGCATGGGCAATGTCGCTGCCTCGGGGGGGTACTGGATCGCCCAGGGGGCGGACGAGGTGTGGGCCAATTCGACGACCATTACCGGCTCGATCGGCATCTTCGGCTTGTGGCCGACGATCGACCGGACGCTCGACAAAATCGGTATCCATACCGACGGCCTCGGAACGACGCCGCTGGCCGGTGCTTTGCGCCTTGACCGCCCGCTCGACGAGGCGGCCGGGCGGATGATCCAGGCGCTGATCGAGCACGGCTACCGGCAGTTCATCGAGTTGGTTGCGGCCAACCGGCCGCTGACCGCGGCGGAAGTCGAAGCCGTAGCCGGCGGGCGCGTGTGGAGCGGCCGGCAGGCCGGCGAGCGCCAACTGATCGACCAGACCGGCGGCCTGCAAGACGCGGTCGCCGCCGCCGCTCGGCGCGCCGGCCTGGGTGACGATTATCGTGTGCGGTATATCGAACCGGAGCCGGGTCTGCTCGAACGCTGGATCGAGATGAGCGGCCAGGCCGCCGCCGGTGCCGTAGCTTCGCACCTCGGCAAAACGCCGCTGTCGCCGGCCGCGAAGCAGGCCGCCGATCGGTTGCAACGGGCGTTGGAATTACTGGCCGCGGCGGTCGGCGACACGCCGGCGGTCACCGCTCACTGTCTTTGCGCGCCGCCTTGAGGCGGGAGTCGAGGGCTTCGGGCGCGAGCCAACCGTGCTGTTCGGCCAGCGCCCGCAGGTCGGTCAGTTGTTGTTCGAGAGCGGCGATGCGCAGCGGATCGGCGGACTCGCCGGCCGCGGTGAGCGCCAAACGCTCGGCTTCGCGCTGTTTGATTTCCACAGCCAGCCGGTAAGCCGCCCGATAGCTCATCGGCCGGTTGGCGTCGGCGGCGCAGATCGTGGCCTCCGCCGCACCGCCCGCGCCGTCCTGCCAGCCGCGATCCGGCGTACACCGTTCAGCCTTGCCACGCTCCCAGCCTTGCTGCCCGGCCAGCCGGCACGCCGGGGTGTCGTCCGGCGGTGGGGAAAACGCCCTACCGGCGAGCGCCGTCTGGTAGCCAGCGTGCTGCGCCGCGTCGCGATCGCACGGCGCCTTACCGCAGGCGGCCAGCACGAGCGGTAGAATCAAATACCAGAAACGGAGGGTGCCTCTCATCTGTTCAGTTTAACCCACTGCCACCCGAGATCCCATGCTGCCGGCCGCCGCCCCACAACCCGTTACACCGTTGCCGCCCACGGACGACCGCTGGCGGCTCGACGGTTTGAGTGCGCTGGTCACCGGCGCCAGCCGCGGTATCGGATGGGCGGTCGCCGCGGGCCTTGTCGAACGCGGCGCGAAGGTGTGGCTGGCGGCGCGTGACTGCGCGCGGCTCGCCGGTGCTGTCCAGGCGTTGAACGACGGCGCCCCCGAACCGCGCGCTTTTGCGCTGCCCGGCGATGTCACATCGCCGAAATCGCGCGAGCAGTTCATTTCCGAGATCGCCGCGCGTGTCGATCATCTCGATATCTTGATCAACAACGCCGGCGGCAACCGCCGCCGCCAGGCGCTCGACTATTCGGTTGACGAGTGGCGTGAAATCATGGCCCTGAATCTGGAAAGCGCCTTCGAGATGTCGCGTCTGGCTGTGCCGCTGCTCGCCGCGCGCGGCGGGGCGATCGTCAACGTGGCGTCGGTCGCCGGCCTGACTCATCTCGGCACGGGCGCGCCGTACGCAATGGCCAAGGCGGCGATGCTGCAGATGACGCGCAACCTGGCGGTCGAATGGGCGGACCGCGGCATCCGTGTCAACGCCGTTGCGCCGTGGTACATCGAAACGCCGCTTGCCGCCGGTGTGCTCACCGACCCGGACTACCGCCGCGCGGTCGAAGCGCGCACGCCGCTCAGGCGGGTTGGGACACCCGAGGAATGCGCCGCGGCGATCGTCTTTCTGTGCCTGCCGGCGAGCGCCTACATCACCGGGCAAACGTTGATCGTCGACGGCGGTTTCATGGTCAACGGCTTTCCCGGGCCAGGGGCCGGGGCGTGATCCAGCAGGCGATCGAGGCGGCGCGCCAGGGGCGCGGCGGGATGGAATTCGACGTTGGAGCGCGCCTTAAGGCGCTGCGCCGCGAGCGCGGCTGGTCACAGCGCGAACTGGCCAAGCGCGCCGGGGTGACGAACGGCATGATTTCGTTGATCGAGCAAAATCGCGTCAGCCCGTCGATCAGTTCGTTGCACCGCATCCTCGAGGCGCTGCCGGTCACGATGGCCGATTTTTTCACTTCCGGCCTGCCCGCCGGGCGGCAGCGTTTTTATCGGTCGGCGGAGATGCCCAACGTCGGCAGTCCGCAAGTGCTGCTGCACCTGGTCGCCGCCAACCAGCCCGGCCGCCAAATGACGATTCTGCACGAGTGCTATCTGCCGGGCGGCGATACCGGCGAGACGATGCTGGCCCATCCCGGGGAAGAAGGCGGCGTCATCGTCAAAGGCGAGATCGAGTTGACGGTCGCCGGCGAAAGCCGCCTGTTGCGCGCCGGCGAGGCCTACTATTTTTCCAGCGACTTGCCGCACCGCTTCCGCAACCTCGGCCCCGGCATCTGCGAAATCATCAGCGCCAATACCCCGCCGACGTTTTGAGACTCCCGCGGGCCCGCCCGCGTGATAGCCTATAAGATCATCCGTGACCCGGCGTGAGGCGGCGATGAACGAGGCGAAAAGCAAAACACGGGCCGAGTGGCGGGCGATGGCCGCAGCGCTCGAACTCAGAACCGGCTGCCTGATCGCCGGGCGCTTTCAGCCTGCTGTCTCGGGCGCGACGTTTCCGTCGATCAATCCGGCCGATGGCCGGGTGCTGGCCGAGGTCGCCGCCGGCGATCAAGCCGATATCGACCAGGCCGTCGCCGCGGCGCGCCGGACGTTCGAAGCCGGCGTGTGGCGCGATATGCCGCCGGCGGGGCGCAAAAAGCGTCTTTTACGTCTGGCCGAACTGCTTGACGCGCGGCGCGCGGAACTGGCGCTGCTCGATGCCCTCGATATGGGTAAACCGATCCACGACGCGCTGACCATCGACGCTCCGGCCGCGGCGCGCTGTTTCGCCTGGTACGGCGAGGCGATCGACAAAGTCAACGGCGAGATCACGCCGACCCCGGCCGATGAGATCGGGATGATCAGCCGCGAGCCGGTGGGCGTCGTCGGCGCCATCGTGCCGTGGAACTTTCCGCTGTTGATGGCCGCCTGGAAAATCGCCCCGGCGCTGGCCACCGGCAACAGTGTGGTGTTGAAGCCCTCGGAAAAATCGCCGCTCTCGGCGCTTCGCCTCGGCGAACTGGCGCTCGAAGCCGGCATCCCCGAAGGCGTATTCAATGTCGTCCCCGGCTTCGGGCACACCGCCGGCGAAGCGCTGGCCCTGCACGCCGACGTCGATTGCATCGCGTTCACCGGATCGACCGCGGTCGGCAAGAAAATGCTCGAATACGCCGGGCGTTCCAACATGAAGCGGGTGTGGCTCGAATGCGGCGGCAAGAGCCCGAATCTCGTGCTCGCCGACTGCGCCGACCTCGACGCCGCGGCCGAGGCGGCCGCCTGGGGTATCTTCTTCAACCAGGGCGAAATGTGTTCGGCGGCCTCCAGGCTGCTCGCGGCGCGGGAGATCAAAGAGCCCCTGCTCGAAAAAATCGTCGCCCTCGGCCAGACGTTGCGGCCCGCCGATCCGCTCGACCCCGAAACCCGGCTCGGGGCGATCGTCGATCGGATCCAGTTCGACAAAGTACTGGGTTACATCGAAAAAGGCCGCGCCGAAGGGGCCGAGCTGCGCCTCGGCGGCGCGCCGGCAGGCGATGAGGGCTTTTTCGTCGAACCGACCGTCTTCGACGGCGTCACCCCGGCCATGACGATCGCCCGCGAGGAGATCTTCGGGCCGGTGCTCTCGGTGCTGACTTTCGACGATGCGGCCGACGCCGTCGCCCTCGCCAACCGCACCGACTACGGCCTGGCCGCCGCCGTCTGGACGCGCGATATCAGCAAAGCGCACCGCATCGCCCGCGCCTTGCGCGCCGGTACGGTGTGGATCAATTGCTACGATGCCGGCGATTTGACCGTGCCGTTCGGCGGCTACAAACAGTCGGGCAACGGCCGCGACAAATCGCTGCACGCGCTGGACAAATATGTCGAATTGAAAACCACCTGGATCAAACTCTGATGGCTCGCCGGCTCACCGTCGCTGCACTGCAGATGGCCTGTGGGCCCGAACGCGAAGCCAACGTGGCGCGCGCCGAACGGATGGTGCGCACCGCGGCCGAACGCGGCGCCTCGATCGTGCTGCTGCCGGAATTGTTCGCCACGCCCTATTTCTGCAAGGACCAGGATCCGGCGTGGTTCGCGACCGCCGAATCCGTCGCCGACAGCCCGCTGGTCGCGCGTTTTTCGGCACTCGCCGCCGAACTTGAGGTCGTGCTGCCGCTCAGTTTTTTCGAGCGCGCCGGGCAGGCGTATTTCAATTCGCTGGCGCTGATCGATGGCGCCGGCGCAGTGCGCGGCGTTTATCGCAAATCGCATATCCCGGATGGCCCCGGGTACCAGGAAAAGTATTACTTCACACCCGGCGATACCGGTTTTATGGTTTGGGATGTGCCCTCGGCCCGGATCGGCGCCGCGATCTGTTGGGATCAGTGGTTTCCCGAAGCGGCCAGAATCATGGCGCTGGCCGGCGCCGAACTGTTGTTCTATCCGACCGCCATCGGCTCGGAACCGAGTGCACCCGAGGCCGATACCGCCGGCGCCTGGCAACTGGCCATGCGCGGCCACGCGGTGTGCAACCGGATGCCGGTGATCGCCGCCAACCGGATCGGCGTCGAAGCGGGACAAAGTTGCACATTGACCTTCTACGGCTCGTCATTCATCGCCGGCCCCGACGGTCAACTGCTCGCCGCGGCCGGCCGCGACGAAGAAGCGGTGCTGGTCCACGCCTTCGACCTCGACCGATTGGCGGAAGAACGCGCCGGCTGGGGCTTCTTTCGCGACCGCCGCCCGGAACTCTATCGCCCCCTGCTCAAGCCCTGAAGCCTTTGCCTCCTCGCTGGCAGTTGCAGATGGTGGTTGTAGGGTGGACTTGTCAAAGCCGGTTGACTGGCGTTTCGGCCGGGTTTTCGAACCAGCGGAAATAGGTTTCGGCGCCGGCGATGCCTTGTTGGATCAAGGCGTCTTTTTTGGCGTCGCTCAGGGCGAAATCGGTGGTTTTGACATCCAGCGTGTCGATATAGACCGTGCGCTGCCAATCATCGCCGTGCAGATGCTGGTTTTCCTGCACTTGCAATAACGAAGAAAACAACGCCCGCGCGTAGTCGGTGAAAGTGTCGATCGGCTTGCCGGCGACGGGCTCGTCGTAGCGGAACAGCGCGATTTCCTCGCGGCTGTCGAGGCGCATGCCCAGGGTCTGGCAGTTATAGACGTAGGGGCTGCGGCCGGGCCGGCGCAGCAGAAAACGGGCGTTTTCCATGTTGTAGTATTCGGTGCGGCGTGCCGCGGCGGCCTCGTTGTTCATATCGATATATCGTTCCCGGTCGAACAGTTTGATCGGGTAATTGAGCATCACGCCGCCGTCGACATAAACATCAGCGCGCGGGCCGTGGCGCACGGCGGCGAAAAACAGCGGCAGCGACATGCTGATGCGGACGGCGGTGGCCAACGGCATGGTGGGGTGGCGTTCCGCCGAGAAGACCTCGGAATAACCGGTGGTGAGGTTGGTGCCGATCACGTGGAGGTCGGGCTGGCCTGAGGTCTGCAAGTCCTCGAACGTGGCTTTCTCGCTGCCCAGCCGGTCTTTGATCAGCGTTCCGATCCAGCCGGCGAAGAAATCGCCTTTGTTCCAGCCGAAGGATTTGGCCAGCCGACGGATATCGCGTATGACCCCGAACGAATCGTCCATGAAGTTTTTGAAGTCCACCGAAGCGATGGTGTCCCGCTGCTCCCGGATCGGGTAGCCGAGAGCGAAAAGTAGAGCGTTGATCGCTTCGGCGCTGGCCCCGCCGACCCGCTGGACGCCGGCCAGCAGCCCGCGCTGCTCCAGCACCTGCATCGCACCGATATAAGCGATGCCTTTGACGCCGCCGCCCTCGAACACCAGATTGCGTACCTGTGCCGCCATGATCCGCCCTCCATTTCGCCGGCTTGAACCGCCCGGGACGATCGACCGCAGCGGTTGCGTTGCAGCGGAAATGAGTGTAGCACTGGCCGGCGGCCGGTGAAGGGGGAAGAAACCAGCGGTCAGCGAGCCCGCCGCACGATTTTCGGAAGAACCCGATATACTCTTTGCCCGGCTGTGACTTGCGGCGGGAACATCATCACTGGACGACTTCACCCAATGACCGACACGACCGCCCCAAGCCGCCGCCGCACCAAAATCGTCGCCACGCTGGGACCGGCGACCGATCCGCCGGAGACGTTACAGGCGCTGATCGCCGCCGGTGCCGATGTGCTGCGCATCAATTTTTCGCATGCCCCGCCCGCGGCGCAGCGCCAACGGGTCGAGGCGGCGCGCGCCGCGGCCGCCGCCGCCGGGCGCGAGGTGGCGATCCTCGCCGACCTGGCCGGTCCCAAGCTGCGCATCGGCGAGATCGAAGGCGGCAGCGTGACGCTGGTCAACGGCCAGCCGTTTGTCCTCGATACGGCGCCGGAGGCGGCGCCCGGCAACGCGCACGGCGTCGGCGTCAGTTACGCCGGCCTGGTGCGTGACGTCGAACCTGGCGCCGTGCTGCTGCTCGACGACGGGCTGATCGAGTTGTCGGTCAAGGCCATTGCCGGCACGCGCATCGAGTGCACTGTGCTCGCCGGCGGCGAGTTGGCGAGTCGCAAAGGCTTGAACCTGAAAGGCGGCGGCTTGTCGCTCGGCGGCATCGGCGAGCGCGATCGCGACGATATCCACCAGGCGGCCGCACTTGGTGTCGATTACCTCGCCGTCTCGTTTCCGCGCAGCGCCGAGGACATGCGGGTGGCGCGCCGCCTGCTGCGCGCCGCCGGCGGCCACGCAGCGCTGATCGCCAAGATCGAACGCAGCGAAGCGATCGCCCGGCTCGACGAGATCGTCGAGACTTCCGATGCGCTGCTCGTCGCGCGTGGCGACCTCGGGGTCGAAATCGGCGACGCTGAACTGCCCGGCTTGCAGAAACGGATCATCCATACGGCGCTCGACTACAACCGGACCGTGATCACCGCGACGCAGATGATGCAGTCGATGATCACCTCTCCGGTGCCGACCCGCGCCGAGGTGCTCGACGTGGCCAATGCGGTGATCGACGGCACCGACGCGGTGATGTTGTCGGCCGAGACCGCCGTCGGCCGCCACCCGGTCAAGGTCGTCGAGGCGATGTGCCGCATCTGCCTCGGCGCCGAACGTCACTGCGCCGCGTTGCACCGCGACAGCGAGTTGAAAGTGCAGCACGGTCGCCTCGACCAGGCGATCGCGATGGCGGCGCTGCACACGTCGCGCCAGGTGCCGATCGACGCCATCGTGGCGTTGACCGAATCGGGCTCGACCGCGCAATGGCTGTCGCGCGTCGGCTCGGCTACACCGATTTTCGCCCTGTCGCCTAACTTGAACAGCCGGCGGCGCATGGCGCTCTATCGCAATGTCTTTCCGGTGGACTATGCGCCGGCGGCGAACACCATGGACGAGGTGGCGAGCGGCGCGGTGGCGCACCTGACCGCCGCCGGATACCTCATGCCCGGCCACCGCGTGCTGATCACGATGGGCGACCAGCTCGGCCGCGAGGGCGGCACCAACACGTTGCGCCTGGTCCAGATCGGCGGCGACGGCCGGCCGGATCCGCAGGCGGCGCTGAGCTATCGTTGAACGCTGCGGCCTGGCTGCTGCTCGCTGGCGGCGGCGCCGTGCTGCTTTGGCTTTACGGCTGGCCCGCCTGGCGCCGCCGGCGCGCGCTGTCGCAACCGCTCGATCCCGCCTGGCCGGCCTCTCTCGCCGCCCAGTGCCATTGGTACCGCCGGCTGCCGCGTCTCGATCGCCTGCGGCTGCAACGGTTGATGGTCGAGTTTTTGGAACACGTCACGTTTGTCGGCCTCGGCGGCTTGGAAGTCGGCGAACCGATGCGCTTGAAAGTGGCGGCCGAGGCGTGCCGCATGCGGCTTGGCCTGGGTCCGCCGGTCTTTCCGGCCGTGCGCTTTATCTATCTTTATCCCGGCCCGTGGCGGGCGCGGATCCACGAAGAGAGCGAGGACGGCGTCGTCCACGAAGGTGAGGATGAACGCAGCGGCGAGACCTGGCACGAGGGCCTGGTGTTCCTCGCCTGGGACGAGATCGCCGCCGCTGGCGAAACGGGCGGCGCGGCCGGCGCCTATCATTTGGTCGCCCATGAATTCGCCCATGTGCTCGATCACGAGTGGGGTCTGACGGCCGGGATCGACGAGCGCGGCGAACTCGAAAACGGCGTTTCCGGCACCGGCGTCCGAGCGTGCCTGGCGGCGGAATATCGTGCCTTGTGCGCCGCTGAACAGGCCGGTTGGGCGCTGTGGCTTGACGATTACGCCACGGCCGATCCGGCCGAATTTTTCGCCGTCGCGAGCGAAGCGTATTTCGACCGCCGCTCAGCGCTCGCCACCGCTCGCCCGGCGCTCCACGACTGCCTCCGGAAGATCTATCGCGATGGCAAAATCGGCTGAATCGCGCCGCCCTGGCCGCCTTGCGGCACGCGCTCCAGCCTGCGTTGGCAACCTCGGGCCGGGATTCGATTTGCTCGGTCACACGATCGCCGGGCCGGCCGATATCGTCACGGTCAGAAAAACCGCCGAACCGGGAGTGCGGATCGAACGGATCTCGGGCGTCGCCACCGATCTGCCGGACGATCCACAGCGCAATACGGCGGGCCGGGCATTGCTTTCGTTGTGCCGGGCCGCCGGTCTAACGCACGGCTTCGCCGTCGAAATCAATAAAGGGATTCCGCTCGGCTCGGGCCTCGGCGGTTCGGCCGCCTCGGCGGTCGCCGCGCTGGTTGCGGCCAATGGCCTGTTGCCCGAACCGCTCGACCGCCCGGCGCTCTACCCGCACGCCATGGCCGGTGAAGCAGCGGCCACCGGCGGCGCGGCGGTCGGCGACAATGTCGGACCGATGCTGACCGGCGGCTTGGCGCTGGCCGCGGCCGGCGTGTTGCGGCGCCTGACCGTACCCGCCGCCTGGCACTGCGCCGTCGTCCACCCGCCTATGGTCATCGAAACCCGCGCCGCCCGCAACGTCCTGGTTGCGCCCTGGCCGCTGGCGGCGATCACCGCGCACAGTGCGCATCTGGCTTTGTTGCTGCTCGGCTGTCTCAGCGGTGACGAAACGTTGGTCCGGGCCGGACTTAAGGACCAACTGATCGAGCCCCGGCGCGCGGCGCTGGTGCCGCACCTCGAAGCCTGCCAGCGTGCCGCGGCCACCGCCGGGGCGCTGGGGTGTACGATTTCCGGCGCCGGGCCGGCGGTCTTCGCCTGGTTCACCGGACGCGCCGCCGCCGAGAGCGGCGGCCGCTTGTTGCAGGCCGCGTGTGCCGCCCAAGGGCTCGAGGCGGCCCTTTACGTCTCGCCGATCAACGGTCCGGCGGCCGAAATATTATCTGAGTGAGAAAAAATCGAGGCCATCCATGAACGCCAACGAACTCAAACGCTTGATCAACAATGTCGCTGACTTTCCGTCGCCCGGCATTTTGTTCCGCGACATCAGTCCGCTGCTCGCCGATGGCCGGGCCTACCGCACGGCGCTTGACCAGATGGCCGAACAGCTTGCGGCGTTCGAATGGACAGCGATCGCCGGTATCGAGGCGCGGGGTTTTATTTTCGCCGCGCCACTTGCCGCGACCTTAGGTAAACCATTCTATCCGGTGCGTAAGGCGGGCAAACTCCCGGTGGTCGGGGCGCGGGCGAGCTACGACCTCGAATACGGTCGCGACCGGCTAGAACTCCCCGGCGGCCTGCCGCTCGCCGATTGCCGGATCGCCATTGTCGATGACGTCTTGGCCACCGGCGGCACCGCCTTGGCCGTCAAGCGCATGCTCGACGAGGCCGGAGCGCAGATCGCCTGTTTGAGCTTTTTGATCGAACTGTTGCCGTTGGCCGGCCGCCGGCGCTTCGGCGACATACCGGTGACCAGCGTCATCCGCTACGCCGCCGACGAATGAGCGGCGAGGGGTGCGCTCATTCGCCCCGCTTTCAATTCGTTCCGGCTAAAACCGCCTGAGCACGATGTAATCGGCCAGCCGGCGCAGCCCAGCGGCCCGGGCGCCGTAAGGCTCCAGCACGCCGAGCGCTTCTTCGTGTAAAGCCTGGACGCGGGCGCGGGCGTGTTCTGTGCCGTGGCAATGGGCATAGTTGGCTTTTTCCTGAACGAGGTCGGAGCCCTGCGGTTTGCCCAGTTCGGCGGTGCTCCCTTCGAGGTCGAGCAGATCGTCGTGGATCTGGAACGCCACGCCGATGGCCTGGGCGAAGCGGTCGAGGCCGGCCAGGTCAGCGGCTGTGCTCTCGGCGGCGGCCAGCGCGCCAAGCCGGATACTGGCGCTGATCAGGGCGCCGGTCTTCAGCGCGAACATCCGTTCGATGGCCTCGGGAGTCGGCGTCTGGCCGGTCAGTTCCATATCCAACACCTGGCCGCCGACCATCCCCTCGGCGCCGGCCGCCGCGGCGAGGATGACGACCGCTTCGGCGGCGCGGCCGGCCGCCGGCCAGCGGGCGTCGGTCCCGCCCAGCCAGCCGAAAGCCGCGGCCTGCAACGCATCGCCGGCGAGGATGGCGGAGGCCTCGTCATAGGCGAGATGCAGCGTCGGCCGGCCGCGGCGCAGGTCATCGTCGTCCATCGCCGGCAGGTCGTCGTGGATCAGCGAGTAAGTGTGGATGCACTCGACGGCGATGGCCGGGGCGAGCAACGCCGCGTCATCCGCCCCGAACAACCGGCCCGCGGCCTGCACGAGCAGCGGCCGAATCCGTTTGCCGCCGGCGAGCAGGCTGTAGCGCATCGCCGCGGTCAGTTCCGGCGGGCCGGGGTGGTCGTCCAGCCAGGTGGCAAGGCGCTGATTGAGACGGTCGATGAAGGCGCACTGGTCGCCGGTAAAATTCGTTTTCGACATCGGTGTTCAAATCCTGCCCGCCGGATCGGTTCCGGGCGGTGTACGAAGGGACCGCCGAGGTGCGCCGCCGGCACCGACGGCGTAAAGCGCGGCTTGATTCTGGTAAGATTATAGGCTGTTCGATGGTCTTTATCGGATGTTCGGTGCGCGTGATGCCGCCGACTCGACCGCCGCCGTTAAAACCGCGGTTGTTCACCCCCGGCGGCTCTCGGGGCGGCCGGTTCGGGATGTACCCGCCCCGGTCGTGAACGATTGTGCCGTATTGCGGGTCAATAACCTGTGACGCGGGTTCCGGACGCGCGGTGAGTGAAGGGGGACGCGCCCTGTCCACCGGGGGATTGCCGGGCCTGTGAGTAACCGAGTGCCAGAAGAAAGGAGCAGCCGCGTGGCAATAGACCAACAACAAAAAGCAACTCCGGACCGGCAAACCGTTTCCCTCGACGAGGCCCTGGCCTATCAGCAGCGCATCCTGCCCGAAGTGTCGCGCACCTTCGCGCTGACCATTCCGCAACTGCCGCCCGAATTGCACCCGGTCATCGCCAACGCCTATTTATTGTGCCGGATCGCCGATACCATCGAGGACGATCCGGGCTTGACACCCGAGGACAAAAGCCGCTTCCAGGCACAGTTCGTCGCCGCGATCGCCGGTCACGAAAAACCGCACGCTTTCGCGATCGAACTGGCCTCGCGGCTGAGTGCCGTCACGTTGCCGGCCGAACGCGAGCTGGTCGCCAACAGCGCCAAAGTGCTGCGCTACACCCACACCCTCGACCCGTTGCAGCGCGGCGCGCTGCTCAACTGCGTCAGCATCATGTGCCGCGGCATGGGCAAGTTCCAGCGCAGCGCCTCGCTCGCCGGCCTGCCGACGCTGAATGACCTCGACCAGTATTGTTATTTCGTCGCCGGCGTCGTCGGCGAGATGCTGACCGAATTGTTCTGCCACTACGACCGCCGCATCGAAGCCCGGCGCGACGCCCTGGTGCGGCTGGCCTCCGCGTTCGGGCAGGGTTTGCAGCTCACCAACATCATCAAGGATGTCTGGGAGGATCGGGCGCGCGGCGTTTGCTGGTGGCCGCGCGAGGTGTTCGCCGCCGAAGGCATCGAACTTGCCAACCTCGAAACGGCCCGGGCGCAGAAGCCGTTCGGCCGGGCGCTCGGCCGGCTGGTCGGCGTGGCGCACGGTCATTTGCACCATGCTTTGTCCTATACGTTGTGTATTCCGCGCGATCAGACCGGCATCCGGCGATTTTGTCTGTGGGCCATCGGCCTGGCGATTCTGACTTTGCAGAATGTCCAGCAGCATCACGATTATCGCCAGGGCGGCCAGGTCAAGGTCACCCGCCGCCGGATGTGGCGCATGATCCGGCTGGTCAATTTTTCGAGCCGCAGCAACTGGATGCTGAAGCGGCTGTTCGAATGGGTGGCGCGCGATCTGCCTTACGTCGAGATCGATCCGGGCAGCTTGCCGAGCGCCTGGCGCGAGCCTGCCGCCGCGGCGGCCCGGCACCTGGCGGTGAATTCGTGAACCGGGTACAATGCTGTTTCGTACATCACTACAACCAATAATGACGCCGCCATGACCGAATCACTCAGTCGCAGTACATTCGAAGCCCTGGTCGCCGCGACCGGCGGCATCGCCCTCCACGGCCGGCCGCAACCGGCGTTGCCGCCCATGCCGGAGCCGGTGCCCGTCGAAGCGCCGGCGCCGGCGGCCGAAACGCTGCGCCGCAGCCGCTTGCAGGCGGCGGTGGAACGGGCGATACGCGGCCTGTTAGCGGCGCAGTGCGACGATGGGCATTGGTGTTTCGCACTCGAAGCCGATTGCACGATCCCGGCCGAATACATCCTGTTGCTGCACTATCTCGGCGAGGCGCGCCCCGACCGCGAGCGCAAAATCGCCGCCTATCTGCGCAGCCGCCAGGCGGCGCACGGGGGTTGGCCGCTGTATCACGGCGGCGACCTTGACCTGAGCTGTTCGGTGAAGGTCTATTACGCGCTGAAACTGGCCGGCGACGATCCGGATGCGCCGCATATGCGACGGGCGCGCGAGGCGATACTGGCGCGCGGCGGCGCGGCGCGGTGCAATGTCTTCACCCGCATCGCGCTGGCCATGTTCGGCCAGGTGCCGTGGCGCGCCGTGCCCTACATCCCGCCGGAAGTGATGCTGTTGCCGCGCTGGTTCCCGTTCCATATCAGCAAAGTGGCGTACTGGTCGCGGACGGTGATGGTGCCGCTGTTCGTGATCTATGCCTTCAAACCGCGCGCCGCCAACCCGTCCGGCACCGGCATCGGCGAGTTGTTCACCATTCCTCCCGAGCGCGAGCGGGGTTATTTTCCGATCCGCTCGCCGCTCAACCGCTTGTTCCTGTGGCTGGAGCGGACCTCGCGGCTACTGCTCGATCCGCTGGTGCCGGGTTTTGTCCGCCGTGCCGCGATCGCCCGCGCCGAGGCCTGGTTTGTCGAACGCCTGAACGGCGAGGATGGCCTGGGTGGCATTTTCCCGGCGATGGTCAATGCCCTGATCGCTCTTGATCTTTTGGGTTACGACAAAAGCCATCCGTTGCGTTGTGCGGCACGCCAGGCGATCGATCGCCTGTTGGTCGAACACGACGACACAATGTATTGCCAGCCGTGCGTGTCGCCTGTCTGGGATACCGGTTTGAGCGCGCTGGCGCTGCAGGAAACGGGTGACGCCGCGGCTCAGGCCGCGGCGGAGCGGGGCCTGGAGTGGCTCGCGGCGCGGCAAGTCACCGCTGCGCCGGGCGACTGGCGCGACAACCACCCCGATCTGGCCGGCGGCGGTTGGGCTTTCCAGTATCGCAACGATCATTATCCGGATCTCGACGATACCGCGGCCATCGCCTGGGCGATGATGAATTCGTCATCTCCCGCCAAGTATGAAACGGCAGTCGAGCGCGCCGTCACCTGGCTCATCGGGATGCGCTCGCAAAATGGCGGCTTCGCCTCGTTCGACGCCGACAACACCCATTATTATCTCAACGAAATTCCGTTCGCTGACCACGGCGCGCTGCTTGACCCACCGACCGCCGACGTCAGCGCCCGCGTCCTCGGCCTGCTCGGGCGGTATGACGACGACGAGCACCGTGAAATCGTCGAGCGCCTCATGGTGTATCTCAAAGCCGAGCAGGAACCGAGCGGCGCCTGGTTCGGCCGCTGGGGGACAAATTATATTTACGGCACCTGGTCGGTATTGGCGGCACTCGAACAGCTCGGTGCCGATCCCCGCGAGCCGTGGATCCGGGCGGCGGCGAATTGGTTGAAAAAAGTGCAGCGCGACGATGGCGGCTGGGGTGAAACGAACGACAGTTACGCCAATCCGGCGCTCGCCGGCCGCGCCGATGACAGCACCGCGCATCACACCGCCTGGGCGCTGCTCGGCCTGATCGCCGCCGGCGAAGGGCATTCGGCGGCGGTGGCGCGCGGCATCGAATGGCTGATCGCGACCCAGGAAGATGGTGGCCTGTGGTCCGATCCATGGTTCACCGCGCCGGGCTTTCCGCGCGTGTTTTACCTGAAGTATCACGGCTATTCCAGCTATTTCCCATTATGGGCCCTGGCTCGCTATCGGAATCTGGCGGCCGGTCACTGACGGCACTGGTCTGCGCCCTGACCTGGGAGGCCCGGTGCTTACCGGCGAACGCCGGAGCGCTCGCCGCCGTCACTTGCGGTATGGGGGCCGCAGCGGCCAAGATCGCGGCCCGCCGCCTGGCCGAATCCGGGGCCGCGGCGCTGTTCAGCTTCGGCAGCGCCGGGGCGCTCGATCCCACGCTGCGCACGGCGGATGTCCTGCTGCCGGCGGGGGTCATCGACGAAACCGGCGGGCGGTGGCCGGTCGATCACGGCCTGCACCGCTTCTTAAGCGCGCTTTTCGCCCCATACCGGCCGTGTACCGCGGATTTATTAGCCGTTGGCCGGCCGCTGGCCGGCGTCCAGGCCAAAATCGAGCACTGGGACACCGGCGCCGCGGCGGCAGTCGATATGGAAAGCGCCGCGCTCGCCGCGGTGGCCGCAGAGTACGCCGTGCCGTTTGCGGTGCTCCGCGTCGTGATCGACGAACAGCGGCACGCCGTACCGGAAGTGCTGCTCGCCGCCTGTGATCCGTTCGGCCGGGTTGCGCCGGCGCGTGTCGCCGCCTTGCTGCTCGGCCGGCGCGTCGGCTGGCGGCAGGTCGCCGACTTGGCGCGGGCCCGGCGGCGTGCCGCCCAGCGCTTGCGCCGCCTGGGCCGCGAACTTGTCGCCGGCTGGGAGTCGAACAATCAGTATTCCTGCCGTTACAACGGGAGTGAGGAATGAAAATACAGATTCAAGACCGCTGTCCCCCTGTCACGATTGTGCTGGTTTTGCTGGGCCTGTTATGGAGCGCAGCCGTCATGGCGGCTGAAACGGTCGCCGAACCGCCCGCCAGTGACGCCGCCCCAGCGGTCGTCGTCGAAGCGCTCGAACGCGGCCTGATCGCCGCGATGCGGGCCGGTAAGACGATGGATTTTGCGGCGCGCAGCGACTTTTTGCGGCCGCTGATCGAACGGACGCTCGATATTCCCCGGATGGGGCGTTTTATCTTCGCCGCCCACTGGCGGACGTTCGACGAGCCGGCCCAACAGCAGTTTATCGCCGCTTTCACCCGGCTCAGTGTCGCCAACTATGCCGATCATTTCGATCAGTACAAAGGCGAGCGTTTCGAAGCGGTGACCGTTGAGCAACCCGACGAGACGCGCGCCCGCGTCCGCCACCGGTTGATCAAAGGCAGCGGTGAGGCGGTGGCGTTCGATTATCTGTTGTTCAACAATAATGGGGAATGGCGCATTATCAATATCATCACCGACGGAGTTAGCGACTTGGCGCTGAAACGCTCGCAGTACGGCACGCTGTACGACCAAGGTGGTCTGCCGGCGGTGATCGAGGAAATCGAGGCGCAGAGCCGCAAGCTGGCCCATGAGTGATCAGTCGGCATCCGCCGGCTGGTTACAACATTGGCTCAGGTTCGTGGTGCACCGGCGCTGGCTGGTGCTGGCGGCGATGCTGCTCGTCACCGCGGCGGCGGCGCTGGCGGCGCGCCACCTCGGGGTCAATACCGATCCCATTTCGCTCCTCTCAGCAGATTTGCCCTTCATCGCCGATTACAACCGGCTGCGCGCCGAATTCCCCGAACTCGATCGTAATTTACTGCTCGCCGTCGAAGCGCCGACGCCGGAACAGGCGCGAGCCGCCGCCGAACGGCTGAGCATGGCGCTCGCCGCTGATCCCGAACATTTCCCCGCCTGGTACTGGCCGGCCGGCGAGCCGTGGCTGAACCGCCATGGTTTGTTATTGCAGTCCACCGAACAATTGCAGGCTGCCGGCGATGCGTTGAGCCGGGCGCAGCCGCTGCTCGCCCGTCTGGCTGGCCGGCCGGACGTGCCGGCACTTTTCGCGGTGCTCGGTGAAGCGGCGGAGAAAGGGGACGAAATCGGGCTCGAACTCGATACGGTTTATCAGGCGCTGGCGGCGGTGCTGGAACAAGCCGGCGACGACCGCGGCGCATGGCTCTCGTGGCAGCGCCTGTTGGCGGCCGATGACCCGGATGAGGCCCGCGAGGTGGCTCGCGAAATCATCCTCGTCACGCCACGCCTCGATTACGGCCGCGTCCGGCCGGGGCGCGCGGCGCTGACCGCGCTGCGCGATCTGCGCCGCGACCTCGGCCTGACGAATGGCGCGGTGCGCCTGAAGATCACCGGCAGCGTGGCGTTGGCCGATGAAGAGTTGCAGAGCGCGCTGGCCGGCGCCCAGCGGGCCGGATGGTTCGCGTTGTTGATGGTCGGCACCTTGTTGTGGGTCGCGTTGCGCTCGCCGGTGCTGGTCGCGTTCGCCCTGTTCACCCTGCTGTGCGGCCTGGCGCTGGCCGCCGGGGTAGCGGTGCTGGCCGTCGGCCGCATCAACCTGATTTCGCTCGCTTTCGTCGTTCTGTATATCGGGCTTGGCGTCAATTACGCGCTGCATTTCCTGTTGCGCTACCGCGAACGGCTGGCCGCCGGCGAGTCGCATGACGCGGCGATGATCGCCGCCGGCGGGCTATTGTGGCGACCGCTTTTGCTCAGCGCGCTGACCACGGCGATCGGGTTTTTTTCGTTCATCCCGACGGCCTATGCCGGGGTCGGCGAACTGGGCCTGATCGCCGGTCTGGCGATGTTCGTGGCGTTGACGGTCAGCTACACGCTGCTCCCGGCGCTGCTCGCCATCGTCCCGGCGGTGCCGAGTGGCCGGCCGGTGGGCCGGCGTTGGTCCGAGCGGCGTTGGCTCGATGTGCCGCTGCACCACCGCCGCCTCGTCCTGGTCCTGGCCGGCATCGCTGCCGTTGCCGCCTGGTGGGTGGCCCGCGATATCGCCTTCGACGGCGACCCGCTCAGCATCCGCGACCCGCGGGCCGAATCGGTGGTGACCATACGCGCCCTGATGGCCAACGGCGAGGTGGCGCACCGCAATTTGCAAGTGCTGGCGCCGTCGGCCGCCGAAGCCCGGCGTCTGAGCGACGCGCTGGCGGCGCTGCCGGGAGTCCAAAGAGTGGTCAGTCTGCTCAGTTTCCTGCCGGCCGATCAGGACGAAAAGCTGGCCATGCTCGACGACTTGCGCTGGACCATCGATCCCGATCTTTTGGCCGGCGATTGGATACCGGTGTCGGCGCCAGCGAATGCGCAGCGCAGTGCGGCTCTAGCGCTGGCCGCAGTGTTGGACCGTCCGGCCGATCCCGCCGCCGGGCGCCTGGCCGCCGCCTTGCAGGGTTATGCTGCCCGGCTGCAAAGCCCCGGTGGAGAGGCACTGGCCGGACAAACCACCGAACGCCTGCTCGCCGCGCTGGCGCCGGTCATGCACCGTCTGGCCGCGGCACTGGCCGTGGACCGGCCGGTGACGCTCGACGAAGTGCGCCGGGTGCTCGGCTCGCACTGGGTGAGTCCGGCCGGCGAATGGTTGATCCAGATCTTTCCGCAGGCCGGTGGGGACCACCAGAGTCTCGCGCCGCTGGTCGCCGCGGTCCGTGCCATCGCGCCCAATGCCACCGGCGCACCGGTGATCCAGCTCGCCGCGGCCGGTGCGATCAGCAACGCTTTCCGCCTCGCCTTGCTGCTGGCCACCGCCAGCATCACGGGGGTTTTGTTGTTGGTTCTTAGAACACCGCGCGAAGTGCTGCATATCCTCGCGCCGCTGGCGATCGGCGGCGGCCTGACGCTGGCCGCGATGGTGGCCGGCGGCATTGCCTTCAATTTCGCCAATGTGATCGCCCTGCCTCTGTTGCTCGGCGTGGCGGTGGACAACGGCATACACCTGGTGCTCCGGCATCGCGAAGGGCGGCTCGCCGGCGGCAATGTGCTGCGCAGCGCGACGGCGCGCGGCATCGTCTTCGGTGCCCTGACCACGGCCGTCGGGTTCGGCAATCTGGTGTTGTCGCCGCACGCTGGGACCGCCAGCCTGGGCCTCGTGTTGGCCTTCGGCCTGCTGTTGATGGTGGCAGTGACCTTGACGGTGTTGCCGGCCAGTCTCGGGCCGGCGACCGCGGCATCGGCCGATGACCGCTGAACCGGGCGGTAGGCGGTGGGCGGTGTTCCGACGCTGGATGCCGGCCGCCGGGCTGCTCGCCGGCGCGGCGCTGTTGTGGTGGGTGGTCGAGCGCGCCGGCGGCATACCGTGGCACCGGCTCGGTGCTGTCTGGCCGGTGGTGCTGATGACGCTCGCCTGGTTCATGCTGCCGCTTTTCGCGGCGGCGGCATCATGGCGGGCGCTGTTTTCGCCCCGCCGCCGGCCGCCGCTCGGGCGCGCGATCTACCTCACCTGGATCGGGCTCGGCGTCAACTGGCTGTTACCGGTGGCGATGGTCGGTGGTGAAATCGTCAAGTACCGGCTGGGGCGCTGGCCGGGGGGCAGCGGACCGGCGCTGATCGCCAGCCTCATCGGCGACAAAACACAGCAGGCGATCAGCCAGATCCTGTTCGCGCTGGCTGGCCTCGGGCTGTTGAGCACGTTCCATAACAGCAGCGGGGTGTTTTTCAGAAGCACCTGGCTGTTCGTGATTTTAGGATTAGCGGCCTATTTGTTTTACCGCGCGCAGCAGGCCGGCGCAGCCAGCGCTCTGGCCGCCCGCTTCAACCGCGGCTTGGCGAACGGCGAGCGCGCCCGCTGGACACCGCGCCGCATCGACGCCGAGATCCGCGCCTTGTACCGCCGCCAGGCCGGCTGGTGGCGGGCGCTGGCCTGGCGCCTGCTGTTCCGTCTGCTGTTCGCCGCCGAGATCGTTTTTGTTTTCGTCTATTTCGACATCGAGTGGACCGTAACACAGATCCTGGTGATGGAAAGCCTCGCGCAGGGAGCGCGCGGCGCAGCGTTTCTGATCCCGGCCGGCCTCGGCGCGCAGGAAGGAGCGCTGATCGGTGCCGGGCTGTGGCTCGGCCTACCCGGCGAAGCCCTGCTCGTCGCCGCCCTCGTCAAACGCGCCCGCGAATGGCTCGCCGGTGGTGCGGCGCTGCTTGTCTGGCATATTGAAGAAGGGCGCAAACTGCTCCGCCGCTCGGACCCTGGCCGACTGTAAGTCGGCAGCTTAACCCAATTGTTGCATAGATTCCCGGAATTCTCGGTCAAGCTGGCGAGTGCAGCTTGTCCGATTCTCCGAAGAACCGTAGTCATTCTACGGTTCGAGGGGAAGCGGACAAGATGTGCCGCCAGCTTGGGCGAGAAACCGGGCGCGTCACCTTAGGTTAATTCGATTTTCCTGCTAATAGCGACATAACTATATGATTTCATGGTGAATTTAATGAAATCGAGCAAAATTTATGCAACTATTGGGTTCACTCTCATCTGTCTTCAGCAACCACGGTCCGTCCGCCGGGTGAGCCCAGCGGGCGGTTGGGAAGACGTTACGCAATGATGCTTCGATGGCCGCAGGCGGCGCTGTAGCGAGGGTCCAGACCGCGAACCACCAGCCGCGGACGGTGATGTGTTCGATCGTGGCTTCGACCAGCCAGACCGGCGTTCGCTGGTCGATTCTGAGGCCCGAATCCCACAGTCTGAGCACGATCAGCCGATCGCGATCGAGCGGCCGGCTGAACAGCTCATCGGCGGCGCGGCCCTGGAAGTCTTTGCGCATCAACGGCAGGCGCTCGGGTGTGGGGTCGGGATGGAGCATCTCGAGCAACAGCCGAGCGGTGCCGACCCGGCCATGGCGCTGCCAGCCGGCGCGCTGCAAATCGCCGCCGAGCGTCGCGCCGCACGCCGCCCACTGGCCGTCGAAGGTTTCGCTGGTCCGGCCGCCGATCCGGCTGCGCTGGCGCGGCAGCCGGCGCCAACCGTCTTCCAGCCATGCCGCCTGGGTCATTTCGATCCGTTGGGGTGCCGGAGTCAGCGCGGCGAGCGTCGCCGGCCCTTGCAGCGTACCGCACACCGCAAGGGCACCGAAATACAAAAGGCCGAACACGGCAATCGGACCGCGCGCCGGGAACCAGGCGCCGGCCCGCACGCGATAGCCGATACCGACAATCAGTGCCCAGCCGGTGGCCAACAGTAATGCCGCAGCCACGGCACTCAGCGAGGCGAGTTGGAAATACAGCCGGGCGACGGCGATGGTCAGGATGATCAGCGCCGCGCTCAGGTACAGCCATTTGCGTCGCGCCGCGGGCAGATCGCGGGCGAGCAAGACCGGGAAAAAACCGATCACGATCGCGGCGAAGGTCAGAGGCAGATCCGGAAACCGGCCCCACGCCTCAAGCCCTGGTGGCCAGCGCGGGCTGAGCCGGAGCAGCGCCTGCAAAGCCGGCGCCAGCAGCAATGCGCCGCCGGCCGCCACGAGCCAGTGCAGCGCCGCCAGGCGGCGGCCGGCGAACAGCAGCCACAGCAGCAACCCGCCGGCCGCGGCGGCGAGCACCGGAATCGCGCCGCCGATGACGCCGATCAGCAACGGGTAATCGGCGGCGTGATTGCGCAGCATCCCGGCCGCCTCCGCCGTCCAGCGATCGAGGTCGGGCGTTCCGGGCAGCACGGCGTGCAGCAACAGAACGCTGACCAGGGTCAGCACGACGATCAGCAGCACGCCGAGCATCGCGATCGACAACACGTCGCCGCGCGCCGGCATGACCAAAGGACCGATATAACGCCCGAGGCGGGGGTGGCGGCGCAGGGCCGCGACGGTGCGCTTCAACATCCATGGCGTGCGCGCCGCGAGACTGTCGTAAAGCTGCTTGCCGGCGCTGTACACCAGCCAGGCGAGCGCCGCGAACGCCGCCAGCAAGATCCCGAGGCGGATGGTGTAAGCGCTCGCCACGTCGAGCGAGGCGCCGAGGACGATGCCGGGGAGCAGATACGCCGGCGCCCAAGCGATGCCGGCCAGGGCCATCAACGGCAAGAAGCGGCGCGGCGTCATCCCGAGCATTCCGGCGACGACCGGCACGATGGGGCGGAGCGGGCCGATGAAGCGGCCGAGTACGATACCGGCCAGGCCGTAGCGCCGGCACATCGCCTCGCCGCGGACCAGCAGTTCGGGCCAGTATTTGAGCGGCCAGCGGTGGGCCAGCGCCCCTCGGTATCGGCGGCCGAGGGCATAGCTCAGCGTGTCGCCGGCGATCGCCCCGGCACTCGCCGCCAGCCAGATCGGATAAAAATCCAGCACCCCGAGGGCGATCAGTGCGCCGAGCACGAACAACACCATGATGCCGGGGATCGCGATGCCGACGACGACCAGCGATTCGGCCCAACTGATCCAAAACACGGCCAGTGCCGCGAGCTGTGGATGGTCGAGAAGCCAGGTGCGCAGGGTGGCGAATAGGCCGAGTTCGTTCATCGCCCGCGGCCGCCGGGGATCGGGAGGGGGTGTAGATACATCGACAAAGGCAGCGGAATCGGTAGGCGTGGCGACGGCGTGGCGGTCACCGATTATAATGCTTGCGCCACCGACAACAGTAACCGCCGCATGATCCTGACCACGCCGCTCTGCGCCGAGCACGAGGTGCTGGGCGCCGAACTGGTGCCCTTCGCCGGCTGGCGCATGCCCTTGCGCTATCGCTCGACGCTTGACGAGCACCACGCCGTCCGCCGCACCGCCGGCATGTTCGACGTGTCGCACATGGCGGTCATCGATTTGTTCGGCGACCGCACGGCCGATTTTCTGCGTCGCGTGTTGGCCAACGATATCGCTAAACTCACCGCCCCCGGGCGGGCGCTCTACACTTGCATGCTTAACGAACAAGGCGGCGTGATCGATGACTTGATCGCCTACCGCCTCGGCGGCGGTCGCTGGCGGCTGGTGGTCAACGCCGCGACGCGGGCCGGCGACCTCGCCTGGCTGTTGGCCCAGGCCGATGCCGGCCCTGCCGCGCCGGACCGCATCGAGGTCAACGCCGAACTGGCGGCCGCGGCCGCCGGTGGGGCGCGGGTCGCGGCCCGCGCCGAAGATCTGGCGCTGATCGCTGTGCAGGGACCCGAGGCCGTCGCGCGGGTCGGCGCCGTGTTCGGATCCGCCGACCTTGCTGCCGTTGAGCCGTTCGCGGTGCTCGAAACCGGAGGCTGGACCCTCGCCCGCACCGGCTACACCGGCGAAGACGGCGTCGAAATCATGCTGCCGGCAAGCGATGCGGCGCCGGCCTGGCAGGCGCTGTGCGCTGCGGGTGTCGTGCCCTGCGGCCTGGCGGCGCGCGATACGCTGCGCCTCGAAGCGGGGTTGAACCTATATGGTCAGGATATGGACGAGACCATCAGTCCGCTCGAATGCGCCCTCGGCTGGACGGTGGATCTGAACGACGCGGAGCGGCATTTCATCGGCCGCGCGGCGCTCGAGCAATTGCGCCGCGACGGGCCGCGCTGGCGCCAGGTGGGGCTGGTGCTCGACGGCCGCGGCGTGCTGCGCCACGGGCAGGCGTTGTACACCGCCACCGGTGCCGAAGCCGGCGTCGTGACCAGCGGCGGCTTCGCGCCGACCCTCGGCTTATCGATCGCCCTGGCCCGCTTGGCGCACGGCATCGCCGCCGCAGAACTGCAAGTAGAAATCCGCGGCCGCCGCCTGGCGGTGCGCGTTGTCAAACCGCCGTTCGTCCGCCACGGCCGGGCGCGGCCCGCCATTCTCCTCGAAAAATAGATGGAACCTGAGCGATGAGCGATATCCCTGAAGATTTACGTTATACCGAATCGCACGAATGGATCGCCGAAGACGAAGAAGGACTGCTGCGCGTCGGCATCACCGATCACGCGCAGAGCAAACTCGGCGATCTGGTCTACGTCGAGCTGCCCGAGCTGGGCGCCAGCTACAACGCCGGCGACAGTTGCGCCGTCGTTGAATCGGTGAAAGCGGCTTCCGATATCTACTGTCCGGTGAGCGGCGAAATCGTCAGCGTCAACGACGAACTCGCCGATGCCCCGGAGCAAGTCAACACTCACCCTTACGGCGACGGCTGGTTGTTCACACTGCGCCCCGACGATGCGTCGGAACTCGGCGCCCTGCTCAGTGCCGAAGCCTACGCCGAGTTGCTCGAAGGCGAATGACCGGTCCCGCCGGCCGGGCTACAACGCGGCCAGGCGGGCGAGGATGGCAGCCAGTTCGGGATCGGCTTGTAATTCGGCCGAGCGGGCGAGGTGGCGGCGGGCCTCGACGCCGGGCGGTTTCGGCGGCGTGGGATCGCCCCGGGTTGTGGCGTCCGGAACCAGACGCACGGTGCAGCGCTCGAGCGGCGCCGGCCAATGGCGGCGGGCTGCGGTCAGCCAGGATGGGCCGGCGAGCCGGGCGCGGGTCGCCCAGGCGGCATCCGGGGCGGTGAGCACCAGCGTGCGCTCGCGCACGCAGGCGATCTTGCAGACGCGGGCGGTGTCGTCGGCCCCGGCTTTGTTGGCCAGATCCCGGCGCACCGCGGCATCGAGAGCCGAATAGGCCCGCGCCCGGGCGATCAGGGCGGCGAGCGGCGAGGCGGTGCGGGCGGCGATTTCGAAGGCGATGCGGATCGCCGGTTGCCGCGGCGGGACGTTAGGCGGGCACATTCGTTTTATTGTAACGCTGCGCGTCGATCCCCATATCGCCGTCAATGATCATAAAACCGCCGCCGGCGCCGCTGCCGTGAACGGCAAACCACGGAATATCCGGCATGCTCAATCATATGATGACTCGCATTTTCGGCAGCCGCAACGAGCGGCTGCTGAAAGTGCTGAACCGCCAGGTCGGCGCCATCAACGCCCTGGAAGAAAAAATTGCGGCGTTGAGCGACGATACGCTGGCGGCGCAAACCCCGGTTTTCCGCCAGCGGCTGGAAAACGGCGAGGCGCTCGATGCCCTGCTGCCCGAGGCGTTTGCCACCGTGCGCGAAGCGAGCCGCCGGCGTCTGGGTCTGCGCCATTTCGATGTGCAACTGATCGGCGGCATGGTGCTGCACCAGGGCAAGATCGCCGAAATGAAAACCGGCGAGGGCAAAACGCTGGTCGCCACACTGCCGGTTTATCTCAATGCCCTGACCGGTCGCGGCGTGCACGTCGTCACCGTCAACGATTACCTCGCCCGCCGCGACGCCGATTGGATGCGCCCGGTGTACGAGGCGCTGGGCATGACGGTCGGCGTTGTCGTTCCCGGCCAGAGCGGGCCGGCCAAGCGCGCCGCCTACGCCGCCGATATCGCTTATGCGACGAACAACGAACTCGGTTTCGATTATTTGCGCGACAACATGGCGTTCAGCGCTGAGCAGCGCGTCCAGCGCCCGCCCGCCTTTGCCATCGTCGATGAAGTCGATTCGATCCTGATCGACGAAGCGCGCACGCCGCTGATCATTTCCGGGCCGGTCGAAGACAGTCCGCAGCTCTACGTCCAGATCGACAAACTCGTACCGCGCCTGAACCGCCAGGAAGAAGAGGAAGGGCCGGGCGATTTCAGCCTCGACGAGAAAACCCGCCAGGTCCACCTCTCCGAAGAGGGTTTGGCGAAGATCGAGGAGCTGTTCACCCAGGCCGGTTTGTTGAAAGCCGGCGAAAGTCTGTACCACGCCCACAACCTCGGTCTGTTGCACCATCTGAACGCCGCGCTGCGCGCCCACCACCTGTTCCACCGCGACGTCGATTACATCGTCCGCGACGGCGAGGTGGTGATCGTCGATGAGTTCACCGGCCGGACGCTGCCCGGCCGCCGCTGGTCGGACGGCCTGCACCAGGCGGTCGAAGCCAAGGAAGGCGTGCCGATCCAGCGCGAAAACCAGACGCTGGCCTCGATCACTTTCCAGAACTATTTCCGGCTCTACGAAAAACTCGCCGGCATGACCGGCACCGCCGACACCGAGGCTTACGAGTTCCAGCAGATCTACAACCTCGAAGTGGTCGTCATCCCGACGCACCGGCCGATGGTCCGCGACGATCGCGCCGATCTGGTTTATCTGACCAAGGAAGCGAAATACAACGCCATCCTCGAGGACATCAAGGACTGCGTTCAGCGCGGCCAGCCGGCGCTGGTCGGCACGACGGCGATCGAAACCTCCGAACTGATATCCAAGCGCCTGCAAAAAGACAAGATCGCGCACGAAGTGCTGAACGCCAAACAGCACGAGCGCGAAGCGCACATCGTCGCCAACGCCGGCCGCCCCGGCGCCGTGACCATTGCCACCAACATGGCCGGCCGCGGTACCGATATCGTCCTCGGCGGCAACCTCAATGCCGAACTCCAGGCGCTGGATCCAGCCGCCGGTGACGGCGAACGCGACAAGATACGCGCCGCGTGGCAACAGCGTCACGACCAGGTCATCGCCGCCGGCGGTCTGCACATCATCGGCACCGAGCGTCACGAATCGCGGCGCATCGACAACCAGTTGCGCGGCCGTTCCGGGCGCCAGGGCGATCCGGGCTCTTCCCGTTTTTATTTATCTCTTGAAGATAACTTGATGCGGATTTTCGCCACGCCGCGGATGGCGCAGATGATGCAGCGTCTCGGCATGCAGGAGGACGAAGCGATCGAGCACCGCTGGGTGACGCGGGCCATCGAAAACGCCCAGCGCAAGGTCGAAGGACATAACTTCGATATCCGCAAGAACCTGCTCGAATACGACGACGTCGCCAACGACCAGCGCAAAGTCATTTACGAAATGCGCAACGACCTGATGTCGAGCGACGACATCGGCGAGGCGATCACCGGCATCCGCGCCGAAGTGTTCGAATATCTGATCGATCAGCACGTACCGCCGGGCAGTATCGACGAACAATGGGACATCCCCGGTCTGGAAAAAACCCTGGACAGCGATTTCGGCATCGTGCTGCCGCTCAAACAATGGTTGGACAGCGACGACAGCCTGACCGGCGAAGCGCTGCGCGAACGCATCCTGCACAGCGTCGAACAACACTATACCGACCGCGAGGCGGTGACCGGCCCGGAAGTGATGCGCCATCTCGAAAAAGCGGTGTTTCTGAGCGTTCTCGACCAGCAATGGAAAGAGCACCTGGCCAACATGGACTACCTGCGCCGCGGCATCCACCTGCGCGGCTACGCCCAGAAGCAGCCGAAGCAGGAATACAAGCGCGAGGCGTTCGAGATGTTCACCGCGCTGCTCGACCGGATCAAGCTCGATACGCTGAAAATCCTCAGCCGCGTCAAAATCCGCGGCGAAGAGGACATCCAGGCCGTCGAAGCGAAGCGGCAAAGCGCGCCGGCTGGCGTTTCCTACCGTCACGACAGCGCCCAGAGTTCGCTCAGCGGACCGCCGCCGGCTGCCGGTGCTTCGCCCCCACCGGCAACCGAACAGCCGTTTATCCGCGCCGAGCGCAAAGTCGGCCGCAACGAACCGTGCCCGTGCGGCTCGGGCCGTAAATACAAACAGTGCCACGGTCAGTTGACTTAACCCAATTGTTGCATAAGTTCCCGGGATTCTCGGTCAAGCTGGCGAGTGCAGCTTGTCCGATTCCCCGAAAAACCGTAGTAATTCTACGGTTCGAGGGGAAGCGGACAAGATGTGCCGCCAGCTTGGGCGAGAAACCGGGCGCGTCACCTTAGGTGAATTCGATGTTCTTGCTAATAGCGACATAATTATATGATTTCACGGTGAATTTGATTAAATCGAGCAAAATTTATGCAACTATTGGGTTAACCAGCCCTCTGGCCGTCGCCGCCGGCGTGATCAGCGGTCCCGGCGGCGCGGTTCTTCTTGGCGAGCGCACGGCGCCCCATTCTTTAGCCGGCTGGTGGGAATTTCCGGGAGGAAAGATCGCAGCGGGCGAAACCCATCACCAGGCGCTCCGCCGCGAACTGCAAGAAGAACTCGGCATCACGCTGCACGCCAGCCGGCCGCTGATGACCTTCGATGCCCCAGGACCGCGCCCGGTCAGGATCCACCTACGCGAAGTGCTCGCCCATGACGGCACACCGGCCGGCCGCGAGGGCCAGAAGCTGGCCTGGGTCGAACGGGACGCGCTCGCCACCTGGCCGCTGCTGCCCGCCGACCGCCCGGCCCTCGCGGCGCTGACGCTGCCGCCGCGCTACGCCATCACTCCGGCAACGCCGGAGGCGGCCGCGGCTGCACTGCTGAGCGCGCTCCAGGAGGGACGGGTCGCGGGCGAGATGATGATCCAGATTCGCCTGCCCGGCTTGGCGGAGCCGGCGCTCGGCGACTTTCTCGCGCCGTTCGCGGCGCCGCTCAATGCCGCCGGTATCCCCTGGCTGGTCAATACCGATCCGGAACACGCCCTGGCCCTCGGCGCCTCGGGAGTCCACTTGACCGCCGCCCGGCTTAAAGCGACCCGCCGTGATGTGGTCGCCGGCTGGCGTGCGGCGCGACCGGGTTGGCGGGTCGCCGCCTCGTGTCACGATGCCGCCGAGGTAGCCCAAGCCGCCGCCTGTGACGTCGATTTCATCTGTCTCGGCCCGCTCCGCACCACGTCCAGCCACCCCGGCCGCCGACCGCTCGGCTGGGACGGTTTGGCGGCCTTGGCGATCGGTGCACCGCTCGCCGTCTATGCCCTGGGGGGGATCGGATTCGACGATTTCGACCAGGCCCGCGAAGCGGGTGCCGCCGGCATCGCCGGTATCCGGGGTTTCTGGTGAACCCGGCCGGCGAGCGCCTTGCCTTGCACCGCCCGTCGCTGCGCGCCCGGCTGATGCTGCTCGGCATCCTCGCTTTGTTATTCAGCCTGAGCGGCGTCGGCATCGCGCTTGACCGGGCCTTTTCCGCCGCGACCATCAGCGCCATCGAGGAGCGGCTCGAAAATATCGTCTTGCTGCTCCTGGCGCACGTCGATCCCGACCAATCGCGTCTCGGTTTCGAGGCCCCGCCGGCCGACGAGCGCCTGCTGCAGCCCGAATCGGGCCTGTTCGCCGGCATCGCCGGCGCCGATTGGCACTGGCAATCGCCGTCGGCCGTGCTGCACGGCGGGCCGGAGATCGGTCCGGCGACGCCCGGCGGCGGCACCTTCAGCCTGCCGCAGCCGGACCGGCCGTGGTTTCTGTACACCCAGCATGTCGTATTCGAGACCGATCAGGATGGCGTTCTGAACAACGAGATCCCCCTGGTTGTCTGGGCGGCGCAGGCGGCCGCCGAATACGAACGGCAGATGGCCAGTTACCGGCGCGGACTGTGGCCTTACCTGGCCGGTGCGGCGCTCGTCGTGTCGTTGATGCAGTATCTCGGGATGGCGCTCGGCATGCGCCCATTCCGCCGCGTGCTGGCCGAGATCAAGGCCGTCGAACGGGGCGCCAGCGACACGATCGGCGACGACTACCCGAGCGAATTGCAACCCCTGACCGCCAACATCAACGCCCTGCTCGCCACCGAACGCGCCAACCGCGAGCGCTATCGCCGCGCCCTGGACGACCTGGCGCACAGCCTCAAAACGCCGCTCGCCGTCGTCCGCCAGATCCTCGAAGGCCCGTCACCGGCCGCTGCCGATCTGCCGGTCGCCGGCCAGGCGCTCGACGACATGCAACAGACCATCGGCCGCCACCTCGAGCGGGCCGGCCAGGTGGCGCGCCGCACCCATGCCCCGGCGCTGGCACTTATGCCTTTGGCCCGCCGCTTGAGCGCTGCGCTTGGCCGGGTGTATGGGCCACGCGGCATCGGTCTCGAATGCGCGATCCCGGCGAATTTGACCGTCCGCTGCGAGGAGCGCGACTTGCTGGAAATCATCGGCAATCTTCTGGAAAATGCGTGCAAGTACGGCCGCTCGCGGGTCCGTATCAGCGCTAGGTCCGTGGCTCGCGGCGGTTGCGAGATCCGCGTCGAAGACGACGGCCCGGGCATTTCGGCGGTCGATTTTTCACGCTTCCTCGAACGCGGTACGCGCGGCGACCGGCAGGCCGAAGGGCAAGGTCTCGGCCTGGCGCTGGTCGCCGAGCTGGCCGCCGCTTATCGGGCGGAATTGACGCTCGATCGCTCGCCGCTCGGCGGCGCCGCGCTGCGTCTGATTTTTCCGGGTTGAACTGCATCGTGTCACAACCGAAAAAAAGCGCCACTCCGACTTCCCAGGTATCGGCCCCGGGCGCCGCCATCGACCGGCTGCTCGCCGTCATGCGGCGTCTGCGCGACCCGCAAAACGGCTGCCCGTGGGACATCGCCCAGGATTTTGCGACGATCGCGCCTTACACCATCGAAGAAGCCTACGAAGTCGCCGACGCCATCGCCCACGGCGACCGCGAAGCGCTGTGCGCCGAACTCGGTGACCTGTTGTTCCAGGTCGTCTTCCACGCCGAAATGGCGCGCCAGCGCGGCTGGTTCGATTTCGCCGCAGTGGCCGCCGGCATCGCCGGCAAGATGGAACGCCGGCACCCGCACGTATTCGGTGACGAAACGGTTGAGAATGCGGCCGAACAAAGCACCCGCTGGGAGGCGATGAAAGCCGCCGAGCGCCGCGCGAAGGCCCCCGACCCGCAGGCCCATTCGCTGCTTGACGGCATTCCGCGCGGCCTGCCGGAACTGTCCCGCGCCGTCAAACTGCAACAACGTGCCGCCCGCGTCGGCTTCGACTGGAAAACCGCAAGCGAAATCCTGACCAAACTCGACGAGGAAACCGGAGAATTGCAGGCGGCGATCGACGCCGGCGAGCCCGAGGCCCGCGAAGACGAACTCGGCGATGTCCTGTTCGTCATCGCCAACCTGGCGCGCCGGCTCGAGGTCGATCCCGGCAGTGCCCTACGGCGCGCCAACCTGAAATTCGAGCGCCGCTTCCGGGCCATGGAAAAGGCCGCCGGCGAGCGCTTGGCCGAGATGACGCTCGAAGAAATGGAAGCGCTGTGGCAGGATGTGAAAAAAACCATCGGTTGAATGCCCGTGAACCTCGATACCTCGACGTTACTGCTCATTGTGCTCACCCTGTTCGGTGTCGGCGCGCTGGCCGTGGCCGCCACCGTGTTCTGGTTGCGCCGCCGCGGCGCGGTCGATCACGACCAAGACCGCCGGCTGGATGCCGAATATCACACCGCCTTGGGCCGCGAGCAGGCACTGGCGGCGCGCCTTCAGGAATTGCGCGCCGAACTCGCCGCCGGGCAGGCGAAACTCGACCAGGCGCAGGCCGGGCGCCATGAAGCCGAACGCAAACTCGCCGAAGGCGAGGCGCGTCATGCCGCCGAGCGCCGCCATTTCGAAACCCAACAGGCGGCGCTGGTCAACGCCGAGCAACGTCTGAGCGAAACCTTTCGCCATATCGCCAATGAGATCTTCGCCGACAAGAGCAAGCAGTTCAGCTCGCTCGGCCGCGAAACGCTCGGCGCGTTGTTGGCCCCCGTCGAGCAGCAACTGAAAGAGTTCGGCAAACTGGTCGAAACCCGCCACCACGAAGATAAAACCCGCCACGCCCTGCTCGAAAAAGAACTCGCCGGCCTCAAAGCCTTGAACGAAAACCTCGGCGCCGAAGCGCGCCAGCTCGCCGAGGCGCTGCGCGGCGACGTCAAAGTGATGGGCAACTGGGGCGAAATGAAACTCGAACGGCTGCTCAACCTCGCCGGCCTCGAAAAAGGCCGCGAATACGACCTGCAAGTCGAGCTGAAAAGCGAAGACGGCGACCGCCTTAGGCCCGACGCCGTCGTCTGGCTGCCCGACGGCAAATGTATCGTCATCGACGCCAAAGTCTCGCTCGAACACTACCGCCGGTTGCGCGCCGCGGCGCACGACGAAGAGCGCGAGGCGGCCCTCAAAGCCCACCTCAATTCGCTGCGCCAACATGTGCGCACGCTCGGCGGCAAGGAATACCAAAACCTGCAAGCGCTCAACAGTCCGAATTTCGTACTGATGTTCGTGCCCAGCGAACCGGCCTATCTCGAAGCCCTGCAAGCCGACGAGAGTCTGCTGGAAATGGCCCACCAGCAAAACGTCGTCCTGCTCTCGCCGACCAACCTGCTCGCCACCTTGCGCACCGTGGCCAGCATCTGGCACGCCTTCCGGCAGAACGAAAACGCCCTCGAAATCGCCCGCCGCGGCGGCCTGCTGTACGACAAATTCGTCGGCTTCGTCGACAACCTCAAGGAAATCGGCGGCCGTCTCGACCAGGCACGCGACGCCTACGACCAGGCCTTCGCCCAACTCAGCACCGGCCGCGGCAACCTGATCCGCCAATCCGAACAATTGCGCGAACTCGGCGCCCGCGCCGCCAAACAACTCGATACCCGCCTCATCGAACAAAGCGGCGAAGACGAGGCCGAAAACGACGGCGCTCCCACCTCGCCAACCGCCTGATCCCGCAGGAGCGCCGGCGCGGTGGTCGGGCCGGTAAAGCGAAGTTTTCAGCCAAAGCCAGAACCGAACAATGATAGATCATGACGCGCGACCGCAAACTGGCGGCCTATGACGTCCGTCTTTTCAGTGGCTGAACGATACGGCTTCTAACCGAACTTTAATCTCCGGCCGTATATACTGATAGACTGAATTTGTGAATCCGGATGGCACATCAGTGTCTCCCCCACTGCTTGCTGTGGATCACCTCTTTTTCTCCCGCTTGCGGGGGCGCACCCCTTTCATACCCCCTTCCCGACCTTCCCCCTTCAAGGGGGAAGGAGAGGTTCATACCCCCTTCCCAGCCTTCCCCCTTCCAGGGGGAAGGAGTGGTGCGCTCCCCCCGCTTGCGGGGGATCACCTCTTTTCCCCCTCCCTCGCTTGCGGGGGAGGGCTGGGGAGGGGGCTTGTATAAAATAACCCTATCACCCTATCGCTACAGAGGAGCATCCCGATGTCTGACAGGACGTTGCCATTCCGTTATATACCCACCCTTGGCGTTGCGTTGTTCGCCCTGCCGCTGTACGCCGGAACCGTCGTCATCCCGCCCGATGTGACGGTCGATCCGCTGGTCGGCGGGTTCAGCGCACCGCTCGCCGCGCGTCATGCCGGCGACGGCTCCGGCCGGTTGTTTATCGTCGAACAAAATGGCGTCATCAAAATTTTCGATGGCAGTCAGGTGCTGGCGACACCGTTTCTCGATCTCAGCGGCATCACCACCGCCGCCGGCGAGGGCGGCCTGCTCGGTCTCGATTTCCACCCCGACTTCGCCAGCAACGGCAAGTTCTACGTCGATTTCACCGCCGACGGCCTGGCCGGCGTGCCGGTCGGTGATACGGTGATCGCCGAATATCAGGTGAGCGCCGGCAATCCGAACGTCGCCGATCCCACAAGCCGCAGGATCCTGTTGACCATCCGCCAGGATTTCACCAACCACAACGGCGGCAATGTCCTGTTCGGCCCGGACGGTTATCTTTATATCGGCATGGGCGATGGCGGCGGAGGCAATGACACGTGCAACCGGGCGCAGACGCTCGATCCGGCGAATTTGACGCCCAATTGCGGCGTCGCCGGCGGCAGCCCGCCCCAATCATTGGCCCTGCTCGGCAAAATGCTGCGTCTCGACGTCGATAACACGACGCCGCCCGGCGCCAACCAACTGTGCGGCGCGAATCCCGACGGTTCGGCGCAATACGCGATCCCTGCCGACAACCCGTTCATCGGCGCCGACCTCAACAACGCCTGCGACGAAGTCTGGGCCTTCGGCCTGCGTAACCCGTTCCGTTTCAGCTTCGACCGCTCGGCGGGCGATCTGTGGATCGGCGATGTCGGACAGAATGCCTGGGAAGAGATCGATTTCGAACCGCTCGTCACGTTCGGCGGCATCAATTACGGTTGGAACCCATGCGAAGGCACCCACCCGCGCGGCAACCCCAATCCTGCTTCGGTCTGCACCTTCAGCAGTGAGTTTCCGGTGATGGAATACGACCATCAGTTCGGGCGCTGCTCGATCACCGGCGGGTACCGCTATCGCGGCTCTGTAGCCTCGCTGTGGGGTGATTACCTGTTCGGCGATTTCTGTTCCGGAGAAATTTTTCTCGCTCAGGAAACGTCTCCCGGTACCTGGGAGTTTGTTGTCTTAGACGACATCGGCGTCAACTTGAATTCGTTCGGCGAAACCGAACAGGGCGACCTTATCGCCGTGCGCCAAGACGGTCAGTTGTTCATCTTCAACGGCGACACCGAAGTCATCCTCGCTGACAGTTTCGAATAATTCCGGCCGTGCCCGGTAAACTGCGCCGATGCTTGGCTTGTTCGACACCCTACAGCAGCATTCGGGCCGCCGCCCGTGGTGCGTTTTAGCGCTCGCTCTCGCCACCGGCCTTGGTGCTCACCCCGGCAGCGCGGCATCTGCCAAAACCACTCAGTCCGCGATCGGCGAATGCGCTGCCTGCCACCGCGGCGCGGTGCAGGAATACCTCAGCCACGGCATGGCGCGCAGCATCGGCCCGGCTGGTACGGTGGCGACCGGCACCATCGAAGACCGCCAACTCGGCCGGCGCTATCGACTGGCCCGCGACCAGGAGCAGACGGTTCTGACGACCACGCTGGCCGGCGGCGGCGTGCTGCGCCAGCGCATCGTCGGCCGGATCGGCGGCGATAACTTCGCCACCTCGTGGGTTGGCGAGGCGTTGCACCCGCTGACCGGCCAACCCACGGGGCGGCTTTATTTCGCGCCCCTCGAATCGACCCCCAGCGGCCTGCACCTCGCGCCGTTCGCGCTATACAGCGACGACCGTTCGATCGGCCTGCCGCTGACCGGCAACTGCCTCGGCTGCCATACCCTCACCGCGCTCGCCACCTTGCCCGGTGCGGCGCGGCGCCAGACCGGTCGCCCGGAAGAGCCCCCCGCCGGCACGCTATTCCCGGCCCATCAACTCGGCGGCGATGCCTTCGCGCACCTGCAACCGATCGGTTGTGCCGGCTGCCACGGCGACACCCAGGCCCACCTCGCCGCAATGACCGCCGAACCGCCGGCCGGCGATATCGCGATCGCCCGCCTCGGCGCCCTGTCGCCCGGCGCCCAGCGTGACCGTTGCGCGCTCTGTCATCTGCAAGGCGACGCCCGGCTCGATTTGGTGCAAGGCCGTATCGATCACGAGCAGCCGCTGGCCGGGCAAATCCCGGTGCTCGTCCCGGCGCAGCCCAAAGAAGACGATTTCCGCTTCGTCGGCCAGCTCGAACGGCTCGCCTTAGCGGCCTGTTTCCGCGCCACCCAGGCGATGACCTGCACCACCTGCCACCGCCCGCACCGCGCCGTGCGTGCGCAGGGGCTGGACGACTTCAACGCTCGCTGCCAAACCTGCCACGACCCCGGTCCGGCGCACACAAGTTTGAGCGTCGAAGCGGCCACCGGGCGCCCGGCGCGCAGCGCGGCAGGTTGCGTCGATTGCCACATGCGGCGGAGCCAGCCTTTCGACCTGCCCAACATCCAAAGCGCCGACCACGACATCCGCCGCTACCTCACCCCGCCCCAACGCCAACCGACGCACCGCGCCTTTGCCGATCCGCAAGGCGAATTGCGCCTTTACGACGACGGCCGTCTGGCCGGCGCGTTGGCGAGCGAGGCAGGGCAAAAATGGCAGAACGCAGTGCTCGCCCTCGGTGAAGTCAGTCGCGGCCGTTTCACAGCCGCGCAGCAAAAATTCGATCGCCTGCCGGCGCCGGGCAGCGAAGCGGCGCGCGGCACGCCGTTGCCCGCCGAACTGGCCCCCATCCAAACTCTGTCGGCCTGGCACCATTCCAGAGCGTTGACCTTGATGGTCAACGGCCGACTGGACGAGGCGCGCGCCGCCTTCGACGACGCCCTGGCGCTCGACTCCCTCGACCCCGACGCCCTCCTCGGGCGTGCCCGCCTCAGCCTCGATCGTCTCGACCTCCCGACCCTGCTCCAGGACACCCAGACCCTGATCGACCACTACCCCAACGCCGAACAACCCTGGGACCTGCGCCTGACCCTCGCCGAACGCCTCAGCCGCCCCGACCTCGCGAAGGCCGCCCTCGAACAAACCACCGCCCTTTGGCCAAACAACGCCCAGAATTGGTATAAATTGGGGATGTTCTACCAGCAAGCCGGCCAAACCGAAGCCGCGGCCCGCGCCCTGGAAACGGCGAAGCGGCTGGATCCGGCATTAGGGTCGGCGAAATAAACTTCAGGTTTTCGCATCCCATTCGGAATTCGGCCCGCTGTGGGCTGCAACAGGGGGCACGCGCAGGATTGGCCGCCAGGTAGGCGCGTCTGCGGATACGGCAGGAAATCGTGGAATGGGGTGGTTATACTTCATTGCGGCACTTCGTGTGGGGAATTTGTGATGTTTTGCGTCGCGCCGTGAATCCAGGTCATAAAGTTTAATTACTACAGGAGCGTTCGTCATGTCCAATTCGTTGCCATGCAGCATGGATCGGCCATCCAGCCCATCCGGCCCATCCAGAGGGAGTGGACGAGAGCGCGGACGAGCGCATGAACGAACCGCGCTGGCCCTGGCGGTCTCCGCCGCGCTGCTCGGCGGCGTTGCCGGCGGCGCCCAGGCGCAAGCCTTCCCGCCGGTGGTCCAGCTCAGCGCGCTCGATGGTGCCAACGGCTTCATGCTCGACGGCGAGGCGGAGGGCGATTATTCCGGCTATTCGGTCGCGGCCGCCGGCGATGTTAATGGCGACGGCCTCGACGATCTGATCGTCGGTGCTTTTCGCGCCTCCACCAACGGCGGCTTTTCCGGGCGCAGCTATGTGGTATTCGGAAAGACCGGCGGATTCGCCTCATCGCTGCAACTGTCCAGCCTGGACGGGACCAACGGCTTTAAGCTCGACGGCGAGGCGGCGTTAGATCGTTCCGGCCGTTCGGTCGCGGCCGCCGGCGATCTCAATGGTGACGGCCTTGACGATCTGATCGTCGGTGCTTATCGCGCCGACCCCAATGGCAGCGATTCCGGGCGCAGCTACGTGGTGTTCGGCCGTAGCCCAGGCTTTCCGGCATCCTTGCAACTTGCGGCGCTCGATGGTACGAACGGCTTTAAGCTCGACGGCGAGGCGGCGGGCGATGCTTCCGGCTTTTCGGTCGCGGCCGCCGGCGATGTCGATGGCGACGGGCTTGACGATCTGATCGTCGGCGCTTATCGCGCCGATCCAAACGGCGAGGCTTCCGGGCGCAGCTATGTGGTGTTCGGCCGAAGCACGGGCTTTACCTCGCCGTTGCCGCTATCCGATCTCGATGGCACCAACGGTTTCCAGGTCGACGGCGAGGCGGCGTTCGATTTTTCCGGCTTTTCGGTTGCGGCCGGCGGCGATCTCAATGGCGACGGCTTCGGCGATCTGATCGTCGGCGCTAAGTACTCCTCCCCCAACGGCAGCCTATCCGGGCGCAGCTATGTGGTGTTCGGCCGAAGCGCAGGCTTTCCCGCGAGCTTGCAACTTGCGGCGCTCGATGGCAGGAATGGCTTCAAGCTCGACGGCGAGATGGCGGACGATCGTTCCGGCTTTTCGGTCGCGGCCGCCGGCGATCTCAATGGCGACGGCTTCGACGATCTGATCGTCGGCGCTACGTACTCCTCCCCCAACGGCTTCCGTTCCGGGCGCAGCTATGTGGTGTTCGGAAAGACCGGCGGATTCGCCTCGCCGCTGCAACTGTCCAGCCTGGACGGGACCGACGGCTTCAAGCTCGACGGCGAGTCGGCGTACGATCGTTCCGGCCGTTCAGTCGCGGCCGCCGGCGATCTTAATGGCGACGGCCTTGACGATCTGATTGTCGGCGTTCCGTACGCCGACCCCAACGGCAGCGGTTCCGGGCGCAGCTATGTGGTGTTCGGCCGAAGCTCAGGCTTTCCCGCGACATTGCAACTTGTGTCGCTCGATGGAACGAATGGCTTTAAGCTCGACGGCGAGGCGGCGTTAGATCGTTCCGGCACTTCGGTTGCGGCCGCCGGCGATGTCAATGGCGACGGCCTCGACGACCTGATCGTCGGCGCTGCCGGAGCCGACCCCAACGGCAGCGGATCTGGGCGCAGCTATGTGGTGTTCGGTTCCAGCGTGCTGTTCGCCGATAGCTTCGAGTCACCGTAGATTGCAGATCGAACGGCGGCTCAACCGCCCGCGAAACGCGCCATCTGCCAGGAGCCCGAAGTACGAGAACGTGATTTTGCTGGATGAATTGATCGGGATTTCAGTAGACCCAATAGTTGCATAAATTTTGCTCGATTTCAAATTCACCGGGAAAACATATAATTATGTTGCTATTAGCAGGAAAATCGAATTCATCTAAGGTGACGCGCCCGGTTTCTCGCCCAAGCTGGCGGCACATCTTGTCCGCTTCCCCTCGAACCGTAGAATTACTACGGTTCGTCGGGGAATCGGACAAGCTGCACTCGCCAGCTTGACCGAGAATTCCGGGAATCTATGCAACAATTGGGTAGATTAGGCGGGTCCGGCCCCAGTCAAGGGGGTGATGGTCACGCGTGCTCCCGGAACAGGCCCCGCCGATGGGCACTGGCGATCTTTGTTACGATGTCGGCGCCGATGCCGGCGGTTGCGGCAAAATCCGGCCAGCACCCGACCGCGGCCGAGACTTCGCCGAGGATGTCCAGGGTGCGCGCCGGGCCTTGCTCGGCGGCATCGCCGAGCCGGAGCAGGTCCTGGGTGGTGAAGTCGTCGCGCTTGCCCGCCAGGGCCATCTGGTGGCGCGCGGTCCAGCGGCCGGCGGGGTTGAAGGCGTAGGTCAGGTCATAGGCCGGGCTGAGGCGCCAGCGGCCCTGCTTGTCCATCAGGAACGCGACCTGCTTGACGTGGTCGTCGTGGTTGCGGGCCAGTACATTGAAAAAGGCCCGGCGCAGGAATTCCGCCTGGTCGGCGGCGGGGCATTTCAGCCTCCGGATCACGCCCAGAGTCTGCTCGTAGCTGAACAGGCCGGGCTCGTTGTAATCGACGTGCACCAGCGCGCCCAGGGTCTGCATGTGCAGGCGCTCGCGGCCGCCGGGTCGGTCGAAACGGCGCACCATAAAGTGGCGTCGCGGGCCGTCTTCCAGCAGCGCGGTCTCGGGCAGATCGATGCCGGCGGCGCGGGCCATCAGGCTGTAGGCGTATTCGATGCGACCGTAGCCCTGCGGGTCCGGGATGCCGTGGTCGCCGCTGCCCTGCACGCCGTCCAGCTTGAGCAGCCAGTGACTGAAACCCGGCGGCACGTCGATCTGGCCGGAGCGCAGTTCCGTGCGTGATTCGTTGAATGCCACCAGCGCCTTGGCCCGGGCGCCACCAGCCGAGACACCGACCGAGATAAGGTTTTCGTAGTTTTCCCTGTTCGATATGACGCGCCGTGCGTTGCGTCTCGAATCCAGCACGGCGTTGGCCAGTGCCACCAGGTCGTCGATTTCGATCGGATTGTCGTCGCTGCCCAGCGCCTGATTGGGGGGCGCGAACGACAGCGCGCCCATTGCGCGGCGGCCGATGTAGAGCAGTTTTTCGACCGGATTCATCGAGTTGGCAGGGCGCCCCTGCGCCTCCAGCCAGCGGTTGATCACCGCATGTCCGTAGCGGTCGGGCAGGGCGTCGGCGAGCAGGCCCGGCAGCCCCTGGAAGGCTTCTTCGGGCAGCCGGTCGAAGCGGTAGAGGCCGCGCCGTTTGGGCATCCGGATCGGCGAGGGTTCGATCGGGTTGCCGAGGAAGGCCTCCAGATAGCGGAAATCGGCGAAACGGCGGATCGGATCCCAGGCCACCTCGGCGATCGGGGTGTCCCACAGTTCAACGCTGGCTCGCGTCGTCATTCCACTGCCATCCGTCGTCGCGAACTGCCGTCGCTGGTCTGCGCATCCGTTCCGGCAGCGCATCGGCGTCGAGCAACGGCGAGTCGCTCAGATCCGGCACCAGCGCTTCTAGGCCGTCCAGCAGATCCAGCGCGCGCAACAGCCTGATCAGAACGCCCAGGCGCGCATCGGTGCTGCCTTCCTCGATGCGCCGTATCGTGGCTTCGCCAACACCCGAAGCTTCGGCCAGGTCCGTTTGCCTGAGCCCACGCGCCAGGCGCTGGAGACGCAGGCGCCGACCGAATTCATGACGGATCGACGAAATCGCTTGTTCGGGACGATAATCAATCATGAAGTATAGTTTACCACCATATTCGGTGTTTATGCGATCATTGTTGATCGATATAGCGCGCGGTACGGATGCCGAGACGCGGAGAAAAGGAATCGAGGACAAGACAGCAATCAAGACTGTTGCACCTTGGCCAAGCTGCGCCTGAGGGCAACCGCCTGCATCCGGATCAAGAAGATCCACCAGACGTTGCGGTTGCGCTTTGGCTATCCCGGCAGTTCCCCCTCGGTGTGGCGCTTCGTCCAGGGGGACTGCGCCGTGCCCCGGTGCTATGACGTCATCTTCACCAGCCAATCCCAGCTCGGCGGCCAGATCCACGCCGCCCGCGCCACCGGCAGCATCGAGCGCCAGCTCCGCGATTGACTGTCCTCGATGGCAGATTTGCCTCCGGGGTGATCATGTTCTCGATTGGCTGTTCGATCTGATCATTCGGATTGAGCCGGTTACCAGGGGCCGAAGGGCCGGATTTTCGGTGAGTGTCCAGGCTCTCGTGCTACTCATGCTGCCCAGCGCAGGATTTCCACCTCGGCGCCCTTGTTCACGGCCGCCTCGGCCATAGCCAGGACTTTGTCGGTCATAGCCTCAGAAAGATAATATTCGCTGCACTGAGCGCAGACCTGCGCCGGAACATCCTTGATCACCACCATCGTTTCCCCGCGTTGCAAAGTGATGGTGGTCTTCCCATTAGTGACTTCACCGGTCTTGCAAATCACGCATTTCATCACTGTCTCCGCGTCCTGAAATCATGTGACCACATGCCCGGATCGGGGCGATAGGCCGTTACTACGAAACATTTCCGGCTTTCCATCTCACGGGCTACTACCACATGAACCGGTTCGTCGGATACAAAGCCCAGCACCAGGCAACTTGGATGTGGGCTGTCATCCGCGTATTCGGCAATCACATCGCCGTTTCGGACAATTTCAAGAATCGCATCTCTATACAACGCGCGCTCAAACATTCGACGGAATGCGTGACCACTGAAAAAGACCTCGGCGCAATCCATCAATTCAGCTCCCACATCGCCATCAATTCGTCGCTGCGTGCTTCGACCATCTAAATCGCGATGCGTTGTGTATAGGTTCACAACTCTTTATTACAATATATCATATGTTATTACTATTATTTTCGTAAGTAGTTCATCCGCCTCCTGCGATTGATACCGATGAGGGATGAATTTGTGATATGACTTACGAACCAGCTCAAAATAAAGCCTGAAAATTCAGATACTTAGACTACTGGTTGCCCATGTGGGGGCTAGGTGCTTTAACGGCCACCGACCCCATAGGCCACACCCCCGCCTGGAGTTATCCTACATCTTCCAAGCGGCGCCCATCACAATGCAATTTCGATGGTAGACCCCTTTTGCCTCCCGGCGACCAGCAGATTCCAATCGGCGGCTTCGTCGGCAAACTGCCCGTTGCCCAGATTGTGTAGCAACAGGCCTGTTGAACGATCCCCGCGCGGAATGTACAAGTCCACCCAACCGTCGCGGTCGATATCGGCCGCGGCCAGGTCCCCGGTCATGAAATCGCGGGTTTCTCTATGACCGAATTGCAGAACGTGCTTAATCAAAAAACCGCTTGCAAACAGGGAAAAATATGTCATAATTGTACATGAAACTCCGAAAATGAAGGAAAAATGGAAATTGTTAAGCGATTTTTTCAGCCTTCAAAGACAAGCTACTTCCTTTTTGGGCCACGAGGCACCGGCAAGTCGACGTGGCTCAGACAACAATACAAACATGCGATCTGGCTCGATTTACTGGATCCCGGAGAGCATCGCCTGTATTTGGCTCGTCCAGAGCGGCTTCGCGAACTGGTGGCCGGCAGGCCGCATGTGAAGTATGTCATCATCGACGAAGTCCAAAAGGCGCCTGTGCTTTTGGACGTGGTTCACGAACTCATCGAATCGAATTCCAGCCTGCGCTTCGTGTTGACCGGCTCCAGTGCCCGCAAGTTACGCCGAGGGGCTGCAAATCTGCTGGCTGGACGACTTGTGGAAGCCAGTTTCCATCCCTTCATGGCCGCGGAGCTCGGCGATGCTTTCGATCTGAACCGCGCCCTCCAACTCGGGATGGTCCCGCTGGTAATGGGATCTAAGGACCCGAATGCCACGGTGCGGGCCTATGCTTCGCTGTATCTACGCGAAGAGGTCCAGGCCGAGGCGCTGGTGCGGGATGTCGGAGCATTTGCCCGCTTTCTCGAGGCGATCAGTTTTTCCCATGGTTCCGTGCTCAATCTCGCGGAGGTGGCGCGCGAGTGCCATGTAGGACGCAAGACGGTGGAAGGGTATCTGGATATCCTTGTAGATTTGTTATTAGCTTTTCGGATTCCGGTGTTTACACGCCGCGCCAAACGTCATTTGATCAGGCATGAAAAGTTTTTCTATTTCGATGCCGGCGTCTACCGCTCGTTGCGGCCATGCGGGCCACTGGACCGGCCGGAGGAGATCGAAGGCATGGCTCTAGAAGGACTGGTGGCGCAGCATTTGCGAGCCTGGCTTGCCTATCGGCAATCTTCGGCCGAATTATATTATTGGAGGACGAAAGCCGGAACGGAAGTCGACTTTGTCGTCTATGGACCGGACATCTTTTACGCGATCGAAGTTAAACGGGCTGGAAACATTCATCGCAAGGACGTACGCGCATTGCGGGCATTCCTGGCCGATTATCCCGAAGCGCGGGCTGTTGTGATTTATTTAGGCAAAAATCGCCTGGTGGTGGACGGCGTTCCATGCATTCCATGCGATGAATTCCTGCTCGGCTTGTCTCCGTCCGAAAAGATAGACAATTTATACAATTTTGCTCTCCCTCCTGGAGAGAGCCGGAGGTGAGGGCACACTACATCCCGGAGCTTCGAAGACCGAACCTTCCACAGCCTTGTCAACAGTCATATTTTATAGTGGGAGGCGTGGGTGTTCACGATTTCCCTTTTATTCAGGCACTAGCTGTAAGGCTTCGACATGCCTTGGCTGCAACGTGCCGAAGTGGCGATGATCCAGCGTCGCCAGTTTTGTCTCATTCAACCTTTCGACTACCGCCAGCACCGCCGCGTCCACGAAGCCGATATCGGCGTCGGAGTAGCGGTCGCACAGTTCATGAATCCGGCGATAGTCCTGAAGTTCGATGACCTCGACACTGTAGGCGCCCGTAAGAATATCATCCAGCAGGGCGACCAGCACGCCAGCGTGCAGGCGGGTATGAATCCAATAGTCCACCTCGACCAAAACCGGCGCGGGAATCACAAGGCGTTCATCGATGTTTTCGATAAGCCGGCGGCACGCCGCATGATCCGCATCCCCCCGATCAAGAGACGCGTAGAGCGGGCCCGTATCCAGAATCAGCGCCATGCACGCGGCTCCGGCCGTTCCTCTCCTGCCCTGCGGGCGGTGTCAGTATGCCCGGAATTGCCGATGCCCAGGCTCCTGGGGCGCGGGCGAAGCTGATCGGCTTTTTCTTCGAGGGCCTCGCGGATGATCGAGGCCATTGAAGTCCGCCGTTCGGCGGCGAAAGCACGTAAGCGCCGCAGCAAGTCTTCCGGAAGGGATAGGGTGGTGCGTTCCATGGCATCATGATGCCATTAGTGATGTCTAGTGTCAACTACACTATTCCGCACGGAAGGGTGCGTGCCCACGATTTCTATGATTTACAGTGCACGATGCACGATACACGACCTGACACCCAGCCCATACACGGCTGGGCTGGGCTAATGGGTGACCCTCAAATTCCGCGATTTTCGTCGCAGGCTATTTTTGTAACCAGTTTTCCACTGTCAGTCCCGGTACTCGGGAGAATTCTCCGACATTGGCACTCACGACCGTTAATCCTGCTGCGCGGGCATGGGCAGCGATCAGCAGGTCGTTGGGACCGATGGGCGTTCCCTGCCGCATCAAGAAATGGCGGAGTTTCGCATACTCTCGGTCAGCCGGCGCATCCAGCGGCAGGACCTCCAGGGCGGAGAGCAGCAGATCGACCCGGTCGGTGAGCTTATCCGAGCCCGACTTGGCTGCACCGTAACGTAGTTCCGCAGCGACAACGATACTGGTGCAGATGCCGTCTTCACCGGCAGCGGTAATCCGGTCTGCTACCACGCCCTGGGGATTGCGGACCAGATCAGAGAGGATGTTGGTATCCAGTAAATAGACCGGCGAACCCTTCACAGCGCGGCGTCATCCAGCGGGGGTAGATCATCATCCACATCGGGGAAGGGCTCGTCCAGGGGCTTAAGGGTGGAAAGCAACGCCAGTAGTCGGCCTTTGCGGATCGGCTCCACAATCAGGCGGTCGCCTTCCTTGCGGATGAGGGCTTCGTCGCCATCCATCTCGAACTCGCGGGGAATACGCAACGCCTGGTTTCGCCCATTGCGGAAGAGGCGCACGTGACGATCAGTGGTAGCCATTCGAATATCCTCCGGCCGGTGATATATGCCAAAGCATATGCCACTTGCTTCAGAAAGTCAACCAGCCTGTCAGGGCGAAAACGCCGACCAATGATAAAATTTTTGGTGGGAGAATTTTCGGTTGGTCCAAAGATTCCGCAATCAGAAGGGTGGGTGCCCACGATTTCTTGTTGAATGAATTGCGCCGTAATTCCTTTCTCAAACATTTTGCTGTACGGCTTTGTCCTGCTCGCCAAGCTCCAGCCGGAAACCTGGATAGACAAAGGCGGTCTTGATCGTTTCGCAGTCCTGTTCGGATACGCCTTCACGGCGGGCGGTTTCATACCAGGTCGCCGCGACGTGCTCTTCCATTTCTGCGATAAGGGATTTCGCCTCTTCGAACTTGAGATAGAAGCGAGCGCTTTGCGAGAGCAGGTTCTCGGCATGGGCGTAGCGGCGCAGATCGCCGCAGCTCAAGGCAAGGTCGCGCCGCTCCAGGCTAACCGGCATCGATGGCGTCAGGTCATAGGCTGGCGAGAGCTTCCAATCCCTGTCTTTGGCGATCATCGCGTGGTTGCGCGGGTGATCGTCGATGTTCGAGATCAGGGCGTTAAAGCACATACGGCGGAACAGCTCGTTGGCGTCTTGTTTCGGGTCCGCGGAAATGCGGCGCAGTTCTTCGGCCATCAGTACATAGGACCAGCGGTCGCGGTGTTGATGCGTGTCTTCGGTGCGCAGCAGGGTCAGGCCGCTGATCATGCGCGCGCGCAGATAGCCGTTTACGGTTTTTTCACGGTCAAAGCGCTTGACAAGCAACACGTCCCGGTCACCCACCGTCACGATACGGCTTTCTGCGCTCCGGACGCCACAGGCGCGGGCGAGCACGAGCATGGTATGCTCGACTCGCGCATGGTTCCACTTGTCGTCCGGGCGATTGAATTTTGCAATCCATAGCCCGTCATCATCTTCGACCACGACTTTAGGCCGCGCCCCGCCCATCGACGTGCCGATCAGCATCAAATCCTCGACCTGATCGGCTTCCGGGCCTTGCGGAACCTCTTCATCGGCGATGATCGCCTCGGCGAGGCGCAGTAATTTTTTCAGGTCGAGTGTCTTGTTGAAGTGTCGCTTCGGAGAAGGTGGCTCCGGCCCCAAGCCGAATCCCAGCGCGCCGGCGCGATCGTCCGGAGCATAGAGCAGGTAATCAAGCTCGCCCAGTTGCGGCTTGCCGACATGTTTTTCAATAACGCAGCGGCCCCAGTAATCAGGACCGGCATCGCGGAGCGCGCCGAACACGCCTTTGAGCGCGGTCGTGCGGTAGGTTGTCATGCCAAGCTTGAGTTCGACCGGATCGATCGGCACGGCCTCTTTACGCTCAAGATAGCTGCGTCCATAGACGAAACGTCCGACTGGGTCGCCGGCGCGGTCCACATTCAGAACGAACTTACCCGCCGCCACGAACTCGGTCTCGCCGGGCAGCGTGATATAAACGAAGCACTCCGTTGCGCCGGGCTTAGAAGTCACTGTCGAGATCTTCCGTTGCGCGGGCACGGACGCGGCCGCTTGACAGCTCCAGGCTCAGCCCTTCCTCGTCACGGGTCGGATCGGCAAGGGCATCTAATGGACCCAGCAAATCATAGGCCCATAGCAGGGCGGTATAGACGACGATCCCTGTCGAGGGGTTGCCTTTTTCAGCGCCCGAAACGGCGCGCGAACCCGTGCCGATCTTTTTCGCGACCTCATCGATCGTCAGGTTCCGCCGCAGCCGGGCCGTGCGCAGGTTTGCGCCCAGGCGCTTGATCGCCTGTTCGACCGGATAGGGTGGTGTCTCGCTCAATAGATTCTTTGCTACCATATGCGCTTAAGAGCCGTTTATCTAGGTTAGATTGCTCTTAAGAGCATATCAGGCTTCTAAGTCCAAGTCAAGGAGGCTACTCTTAGCAGGCTGTTGAAAAACAGCCTGCTAATCCAGGCCACGGATGGCCCGGCGAAATCAGGCGCTGCTCAGTGGCTGATTTCGGGAGCGCAGCGAAAGTCGCGCCTTTCGCAAGCGACGTTGAAAAACGCCAGGATGGCGTTTTTCAACAACCTGTTAAGGGCATATAAACGACGATAATCTGCTCTTAATAGGATCAGCAGGCTGGTTTTGTCATATTTGACCTGCGGAGCGGCACGTCAAGCCTTTCGGCACTCCTTTGACCGGGTTTTCTCAGAAACAAGAACCCTAACCATGCTCCATGAACTAGGAACAGCTCAGCATTCAGCATTTCCCATGGGGGCGTCCACGATTTCTACTCTTCGGGAGAAAGGGCCGAGTGGCCAAATTGTCGGTGGGTGTCCAGCCTCTCGAGCCTCTCTGTTGCCTCTCTTCCCTCTTGACATGTAGGCATAATATATGCATATTGTATCGATGGAGGTAGAATTCGATCCAGCCAAAGCCGTTGCAAATCGTAGAAAGCACGGTGTCCGCTTCGCGGATGCCGAACAAGCGTTACGGGATCCGTTCGCGTTGACGATTGAAGATCCTGATGCCGGCGGCGAAGCGCGCTTTATTACGCTTGGAACAGATGCTCTCGGTCGCGTACTGGTTGTGATCCACACTCCGCGTAATGGGCGGACGCGCATAATTTCCGCTCGAAAGGCAAGCCCCAGTGAGGCGGAGCAATATCATGCGTAAAGAGTACGATTTCAGCAAGGGGCGGCGCGGCGCCGTTATCCCTTCTCCCGGCAAGACCCGCATTACGATTATGCTCGATAACGACGTGATCGAAGCCTTCCGCACGCGCGCGGAAAAACAGGGAATCGGATACCAGACCGCGATCAATCAAGCGCTGCGCGCGGCAATTCAGAACGAAGCGCCGTTAACGGCGAAAGCCCTGCGTGAAATTCTTCGCCAGGAATTGCAACATGCGGAGTGATCCGTGAGTGTCGGATGTTGGATTTTGGTGTGACAGGGCGGAGGCGTCCATCTCATCATTCAGCATTTTCCATAGTGTCCAGGAATTCGTCCCTATTTTTTTCACGGCCGCACGAAGATGGTGTGATCGCCGACCCGGCGCCAGCGGATGGCGGGCTTATCGTCGATCGTTATCCACTCGAAGGTGGCGCGGCCATCCGGACCGGAAAAGCTCCACGTCATCTCCCAAATCCCGGGTGCGCCCTTCATGGGCTTGACGCGCAACGAAGCAGGCCAGCTTGCACCAGAGTTGACGGTGAAACGCTCGGCCGCCGGCGCAAAATGTTCGCGCACCACACTGCGAAACAATTCCTCATGGTCGGGATTGAGACGCTCGAGGTCGCGGTCGAACGCCGGCGTACGTTCGAACTTCACCGCCGCCGGCGCCGATCCACGTCGGCGAACAATTCGTCGATGCCGTCGCTCCGCATGACCTCACCCCGCTCGACGTGCTCGTCCACCTCCCGCTCCAGCCGCTGCCAGCGCTCGGACCAAAACCAAGCTTGATCGGCGGGCACGGAGATCACCGGCCGCAGCTCGATCACACCGTCTGCGCGCACCGTCAATTCGATCTGCGTGCCGCGCTCGATCCCAAGACGCTGGCGCAATTCGGCCGGGAGGGTCAGCGTGCCGCGACGTTGAATGGTGACAACAGCCATAGATGACAGTATATCCGCTTTACGGTCATGCGGCAATGCGAACGAAGCGGTTAACCGATCACTGAGCGCTGGGCACTTTTTTGGAGCTGCGTGCGCCAGAAAATACGAAATACTTCAGATTTTGTGTGTAATCCAGAGGTTTATTGAAAGGGCAGGGTGGGCGCCTGCCGAAATCGCGTCTTGCCGGCCTGTCATCAAAAACCAGGAACCAGGAACCAGGAACAACTCATCATTCATCACTCATCATTCAGCATTACCCATGGGGGGTGTCCACGATTTCTTTTTCTTCTACCGGGCCAATGTCCGTTTGATGTCCTTGACTAGCAGCACGAGATGGAGGTCGTCCGTAGGGCTTTGTTCGAACTCCGGGATTAGATGTTTGTAGAAAGCACGGGCGCGGTCGGATTCAGCATGCACGAGCAGTCCACGGCAGCCGATTTCGTTGCTGATCGCCGCCACGCGGCGCAGAACGACCTGGAGCAATCCGGCGCCGAGACCATTGCCTTCATGTTTCTTGTGGACGCCGAGTCGCGCAAGCAGCGCAACCGGATGTGGATAGCGACCGGCACCCTTGACCAGCCGCTTGGGTGCGTCGTCGGTGTCGATCTGGGCCATTGTCCACGTGTAGTACGCAACTACCTCGTTACTACCGGTCGGAGTAACGACAAACACTTTCGTTGCGCCAGATGCCGTAGACTGCCGCGCATGGCGGCGCAGCCATTCAGTCTGTTCGACTGAACTGCAGACGAATCCGTCGAGTTCGTGGCGGGATTCGAGGGGTTCCGGAGGGCAGTAACTCACCCGGCGAACGGGGAGGGGCGGCGCATCAGCTTGCGAAGACCGGGCAAATTCCGCGTCGGTCGCGCGTTGATCGCTTCCCACTCGGCGAGCGCTTCGGCCGGCAGCGAGAAGCGGTTCCGATCGGCGAGTATTCGCTGCGCCGCCGCCGCCAGGCTGGCTTCAGCGAATTCCGTGAGGCTGCATCCGGATGCCTTCACGGCGCGATCAATCAATTGCCGAACCGCAGGGGTTGTCCGGAATTCGATCCGGTCTTCGCGGATACGCTCTCTCATCGCTTTAATCACTTCCTGAACGTGTGGCCAGTGTACGGCAACTCGGAAATAATAGCAAGCAGGTGCGCCGTTACCAGCGGGCTAGTGAGATCTCATTAGGCGTCACGTGGCCGGAAAATACGAATCCCTTCGGGTTTTTTGCGCGATCCCGAGATTTCATGAAAGGGTGTGGCGAACGCTAGCAGCCTGTTGATTAACAGGTTGTTGAAAAAGGGCTCTCCTGCCCTTTTTCAAGTCGCGAGTCCGGTACATGCCCGGACTCGCTCTCGTCGGATCAAGCACTGACGCGCTTGATCCGCGTGCGGAACATCCCTGTTCCGCCTTAACAGGCTGTTTTTCAACAGCCTGTTAAACCAGCAATCAGAAGCCCGCAACTGAGAACGGACAACAAACAACCAAAAAGCAGTGACTGGCCAGGAATGTCGTGCTCCTTTTTTTTGCGCCCACCAGAGCACCTTGAAAAACGATAGCCGAGAGGTTACACTACTCAGATGATAAAAAACTTCCGCCACAAAGGGCTCAAACTCTTATTCGAGCAAGGAGACCGGCGGAAGGTGCAGTTACTAGTCCAACCGCAAGTATTGCCACATTCAGCTTGTCTCTCAGCGTTCGTGGCAAGGCGTTGGCGCGAAGTGCGTAGCCGGGCCTACGTTGAGCGCCAACAACGCAGTCCACGGGCGCTGAGAGGCAAGCCCTGCGGGGGCTCCGGACGAATCCGCCTGCGGCGTTAAAGTACCTCGACATAGAATTACTATGCCTTCGGCACTTTGCCTTGCAGGCGAATCCGTCCGGAGCCCTGAATGTGGCAATACTTACGGTTGGACTAGTAAACCATGCGGACAAATTGGAACGAATCCTGGCGCGCCTGGAGGAGGCACCCAAGGTTTCCAATATGGACTTGCCTGGTTTCGGATTGCATCCATTGAAAGGAGACCTTGCCGGTTTTTGGTCGGTGACGGTCTGATGAAAAATCCACCACACCCGGGGCTTTCCATCCGGCATGACTGCATGGAGCCCTTGGGACTGAGCGTTACTCAAGCGGCCAAGGTACTGGGCGTCAGCCGTAAACAACTTTCTGATCTGGTCAATTGCCATGCTGGCATTTCCCCGGAGATGGCCATTCGACTCGACAAGGCGTTTGGCGGAGGCGCCGTGACCTGGGTACGATTACAGGCGGCCTACGACCTTTCGCAGGCGCTGAAACACGCAGACGAGATCAAGGTCAATCGGTATTCGTCGGCCGCATAGAGAATGACATCCGCAGTCCGAAATCCGCAATCAGAAGGGGGGTGTCCACGATTTCTTGGGCTATAATAAACGTATCCTGAGTAACTAGCTTAAAATCTCATTGAACTAGGGAGTAACGGATGCGAATTACTGTGTTTGGCTCTGGTTATGTGGGGCTAGTCACGGGCGCCTGTCTGGCGGATGCCGGGCATCATGTGCTGTGTGTCGATACGAATGAAGAAAAAATTGCCGATCTCAGGCTTGGCATTGTTACCATTCATGAGTCTGGGCTGGACGTTCTGGTCAAGCGCAATTTGCAAGCGGATCGCTTGAATTTTACGACCAATGCCGCTCGCGGCGTCGAGTTTGGCAAGCTGTTGTTCATTGCCGTGGGCACGCCTGCCGATGAGGGCGGTTCCGCGGATTTGCAATATGTCTTTGCCGTGGCCGCCGATATAGGCTGCTATATGAACGACTACAAGTTGGTGGTCAACAAGTCGACGGTGCCCGTGGGTACGGCGGATAAGGTACGGACTATGATTGCCGGCGAATTGCAACGGCGTAACGATTCGACTCCCTTCGATGTGTGCTCCAATCCCGAGTTTCTGAAGGAAGGTGCCGCCATCGAAGATTTCATCAAGGGGCCTCGTATTATCGTGGGTACGGATTCGGATAAGGTGCGAGAACTAATGCAGATATGTTATGCGGCCTATAACCGCAACCATGAAAAGTTGATTTTCATGGACGTTCGTTCGGCTGAGCTCACCAAGTATGCCGCCAACGCCATGCTCGCCACGCGCATCAGTTTTATGAACGAAATGGCAAACATAGCCGAACGGACCGGAGCCGACATTGAGAAAGTCCGCGTTGGCATCGGTTCGGATCCCCGCATCGGTTATTCATTCATTTATCCGGGCGTTGGCTATGGGGGCGCTTGTTTCCCGAAGGATATCAGTGCGCTCGCTTGTACGGCACGCAGCCATGGTTACGAGCCGCGTATGCTCGAAACAGTGGAAGCGATCAACCGCATTCAAAAAAAGCGCTTGTTGGAATACATTCATGCTCACTTCCAGGGCAATTTACATGGCCGTACGATTGCCGTATGGGGGCTTGCGTTCAAACCCAATACCAACGATATGCGGGAAGCGCCCAGCCGCGTGTTGATGGAGGACTTGTGGACCGCCGGCGCCAGGGTTCGTGCCCACGACCCTAAGGCGCTTGATGAAGCACGTAGCCTCTACGGCGACCGCGAAGACCTGGTGTATTGCGAGGATCAGTACGATGCGCTAGATGGAGCAGATGCCCTGGCCGTAGTGACGGAATGGAAAGTTTACTGGAATCTGAACAATGCAATAGTGCGAGGTCGTATGAAACGGGCGCTCATCTTCGATGGACGTAATATTTACGATCCTGCAGTCATGGAGAAAGAAGGGTTTATTTATTACAGCATCGGTCGCGCGCCGGTGTTACCGGCTGCACGTGACATACTCGGCGCTGTGGGATGAATCATCGCCGGTGTTTGCTGCGAGCTTCAGGCATCCGTGTGTCCACGGCGAGTGGAATTGCGAGAGCGGTAGATGCAAGAAACAAGACCTGTTGTCAACACCAACCTGAGATGTCCGGTTTTCAGCGAAGTGAGATGTCCCCTTTCCGGTAGTTTACGGAGTCATCACCTTCAGCTCAGTTCGTGACGGCCTCCTTCGATTCCGTTCGGGTTTTTGGTTTGGCACGGTGAACTGGAGAATCCCAGTTGGTTTAAGAATCCGAATCAGTTCCCGATATGCAGCCCGGTCATCGGCTACGTGCTCAAGCACATGATTGCAGATCACAAAATCATAAATACCATCCGGTCGATCAATTGCCTGAAAATCCAAAGATGTAGGGCTTCCGTAAATTGACACTTCAAAGCATCCGAATAGATCACGGGGCGCAGGCGGATCTCGGCTAAACATTAAGACCCTGGCCCTCTTTAGGTAATCCTTGTCAAAGGAATCCCAAACCTGTCTCACAATACGATGCCGCTCGAGTCATCCGCATGAGCGACACGCAGGAGCTTGGCCCGCAGGCGTGACCCTGCCGCTAGGCGCTGGACCGAACTCCTCCCCACCACAAATGTTACAAACAGTACGGCTATTCATAAACTCATCTCTAGAAGCATTTTAGACACTGTCATAATCGTCGTCCCCCATTCGATCATAAACCTAGATCGACAGGAGCCTGTGAACCTGTAGCCCTGCGCCCTACGAAACTGAGTCTACAACGACTTAGCCGCGTTCTGCCAGCAGGAGCGAGTCAATCGGTGCCGTCCAGTTGAAAGCCAAGATGACCGACCTGACCTGCCCGGTTTCTTCGGGCCACTCTCGGACTTGCTCAATTTGTACATGCTGGAGACCCCAAGTGTCGGGTAATTACTCTATTTGTACACACAGAGTTGTTGACGCGGTACGCTAATTTCTATCACAAGCCGTTCATTAAAAAGGCACCACAAGTCTATTTTCATTTGTTTCATAACGTTTAATCTTAAACATTTCTTGATATTTATTTTCAACCAACCATGAATCGAATCTATCTAAATTTCTATTATCTACTTCTACAAACATAACAGGACGGCATCGCGCGATAGTACGCGACAACCCATTTAATACCTGAAGCTCCATGCCCTCGACATCAATTTTTATAAATGAAACACCTAGTGTTTGAACAAAATAATCACAAGGCCGCACTGGGACCGTGCCAGATTCGGAAATGATCGCCCTAACCAAGCCCTTATTATCGACATGGCGCGACTCCACGTCGCACAACGCAAATCGATCACCAAGAGCCCAACCCAAAAAACTGGTGTCTATATTTTTACAATCATTCAGAGCAACATTCACCTTAAGTATTTCTATCACCTCATCATACATTTCAAATGGCACGATTTTTGCCTTTGGAAACTGCTTTGACCAGAATATCGAATGATTTCCAACGTTTGCGCCAATATCTAAAATCACGCCATTTGGATTTATAAATTCGGAGATCTCTTCAAGATCTTCTATTTCATAAACTTTACCTTGCGCATGACATCGCTGAATAGTATCATTTGGGTTGGTCACAAAGAATAACATCTCCCCAAAATCATACTCGACTTTACTTATTGCCCCATTAAGCATCATAGCTTCCACCTATTAATAAATTCTTCTTCCAAGCCACGCGCCTTAATCCCCAGCCAAATTTCAGCAATGCTGCCGATATCAATCGCGATACCACCGTTCCGCTTGATGCGGTCACAGTAACGCTTACCCAGCAAGCCTGCTGCAACAAAGAATACCTGACCCTGAAGGTTTGGTCGAATTTCATCGATTATGCGGTTCATCGCATCAGGATAATGGTAAGTGTTTTTTCGTTCTGCATGGGGAGCGAAAATAGCCTGTCTGGGGACCCGTATAAACTCCACCTCAGGTATGCCGAATGCATCGTTCAGCTTTGTCGCCAGCTCTGGATAGACGGAAATTAGACCAACTCTTCGCTCGTCGGATACAATATCTGGGTAGAAGGGCAGCAGTCCACGGCTGAACCACGCGTCAGAGTGCACGTCTCCCAGCTCACCTATTTCCAACCCGATACGATGCAGCAAGATATAAGATAGCCGATTTCCGGTCAGCGCCCTCACATCAATCTTTGATTCCTCCGTATGGAAACCGCGTTCAATCGTGCCGAAATTTGGAAATCCAAGTAGATCCGCATTCCTAATCGCCTCTGCCAAGAATGATCCAAATTCTTTCGAATTATCGGGTACCACCCTCTGCTCACCGAAATGCATGAAGGAAATCTTTTTTACGCAGTAGTCGAGCAGTTTGTCGCCAATTTGGAAGTCGAACGCAAGTGGAAGCAGGTTGCCTTCACCGTCACTAACCCGAACGCACGATGTCGGCTTGCGCTCCTGTTTCCGAGACAAAATAAATTCGGCGACGCCGCGACCTTGAAGTTTTTTCAAGCGCCCGGATTCATACGCAGTGTTAAGAGCCTCGCGCATGCACACGAACTTCTCAAGGCTGTATGTATTACTGAACTCGACGAAATCAGCTGCCGCGTCTCGATCTGGTGGCATCCATATCGCGCTTCCAATGACGTCAATGTCAAGATTATGCCTCATCATGTACTCCTAGATGCCAGATTACCTTCAGAAGCCGCAATAATATTGCGGACAACACTATCGAAACGCGCACGCCACGAGTTTTTTGAAATAAATTCAGAGCTTACTACTTTGCGAGAGTGCTTTCCGCCACGACTTATTGTCCGTCCTACTGCGGCTATAAACTCATCGCTATCCTTTGCTACGCACAGCCCGTCCCACTCAGCCAAATTCGGAACATCAGTGGCGACGACCGGCACTCCGTGAACAGCATAAACGAAAAGCTTCAGTGGATTCATATTCTTCGTCATTTCGGTCTTGCGGTGCGGGATCAGGCCGACATCGAAGCAGCGCACCCAGGCGCCGCTTTCTTCATAAGGGACGACACCCGGCATGACCACATTGGTGTGACATGCAAGTCGACGTACATCAGGATTAGCGTGGGTCGACCCGACGAGCGCCAGTAGCGCGTTGGGAAATTCATCGGCCAGACGCTCAAGCAGGTCAATATCGATCTTTGATTCGAGATTGCCGACGAAACCGAGCACCTTACCGGGCCATGACTTTAGACGCTTGTATGATTCGCAGCCCCTCGGCTCGGCTACGTCTGGGTCGGGATCGCATCCATTGGGTATGAGACGGATGCCCGGAAAGAAGGCCAGCATCGAGTCGCGCACCGGTTCGCAATTCGCGAATGCAAAATCAGCTCGCGAAAGAACTTCGCTATACTGCTCGGTGAGCCAGTCGCGCTCGTCCGACGAAACGCTCGGCCAAGCGCGATGATCGTCGACAATGTCGACAACCGTCTTTCCGGGATGCAACGCATCGACGATGGGCGTGAGAAATCGATTCTTTGGGTACAGCCAGAACACGGCTCTTTCGGCAACAATGCCTTCATTCAGAAGTGTCTCACGAACGTGGTTAATCACCGCAGCAGTAAGTTGCGGACGGGGATCACCCGGGCGCGCACCACGGTCGAATAAATCCGGCGGATACGCGAAAACGCGGTAGCGAACCTTTGGGGTATCGTGCAGGCCCAGCAGCTTTTCCTGTGTTCGCGTATAAATGTGGCGATGTTGGGTGATCTCGCCACGCGCTTCGCGAAGTTTGGCAAGCTGATACTGAGAAATTGGCGCATCAAACACGACCACGCGACGCACGTCGGGCCTAGAGGCAAGATACTTGACGACCATGTCAGATCGCCGGCCGTACAGTGTAGTATCGTTTTGTTTCCAGAACACTACAATATCAACGCCGGCGGCGGGTGACTCACCAGACCTGTCAGATATCGCAGGTAAACCGATAGCGCGAGTCTCCGCGGCGATAAGGCGCTCTCCCAGCGAAGGGGCATCGGTCTGCGGGAGCTTATTCACCGTGTGCGTTTTCAGTCCGCCAATCACTTCACGCAGGGTTCTTGCAAGTGCGGCATAGCTGTATTTGCCTTCAAACACCGCGCGCGCCCGCGTTGGTGTCGCCCCGGCGCACTGGACGCGAACCAGGTCCTCAGACAATCGATCAGCTTCCAACACCTCGGCGACGCCATCGCGCACGAGATCCATAAGTGGCGGTGTGCGTGAGACCAGTAGCGGCACCCCGGCGGCAATTGCATCGATCGCCTTGGCAGGTAGCTGATAGAGCGAGATCGGATGATCAACGTCTTGCGGCAAAGCGACAACGTCCGCGCACGCAAGTACATCGGGAAGAGATTCAAAGCTCTGATTGGGCACCCGGATCACACGCTCCGGCGCGAGGCGATCAAGCGCTGCAAACACCGAGCGATCAGGTGCATCACCGACAATGACCAGGCGCCAGGCCGGGTCATCAATCGCAGCTACCGCCTTGGCCAATGTACCGATTCCCTTGTGCAAACGGGGTGTGCCACAAAACAACAACGCTTTTGCATCCACCGGGATGCCATAGCGTTGGCGCATTTCGTTACGTCTTTTCAGATCAGCGACTGAAAAGACAGTTTCGTCACGCGCGTGTGGAACGAGGGTGCCCCCGTACTTTTTCTGCAACGCGGTGTTAGAGACCAAGCGGGCATCGGCTTCGCTGATCAGGCTTTCAGACAGGCGTGTCCAGATTGCCTCATACGGTTCGTCCTCGCCTTCGAGAGCACCCGGCGCCATTGCCTCCAGTGCCGTCAGATCGAACGGCGTTTGGTCCTCAAAAAATGAGAGCTCGTGATCGTCAATGTCGAGGATGAGGGGGCAGCCTGCAAGCTCCTTGATTTGAAGGCCCAATTGGAGCGAAGGCAAGCGCGGCTTGCAGGCAATCACCACATCGGGCTTTACAGTCGCGGCAATTCGCTCTGCGGTCTCCAGGAAGTCCGGAAAGCGGCCGCCTGGTATCGGGATGACTGGAAGGCGTGAATTCTTCAAGGGCGGCCAGACGTCTTGGCCGTACCGCGGAAACTGAAAGCCGGCAATGATTGTATGGTGCACCACGCGGTCGACCACCTCGGCAACCATGTAGGCTCGCCCCAGCGGATTATGACCGATATCCCAGGAGATTATCAGAACGGTCAGCGGAAGCTTTGGTTGCCTTATTGGCACCACCTGCTGAGCATGCTCCCGCTGCCGGCCAGCAGGTTTGTTCTGAACCTGGTCAACTCCCCGCGTCTGGCCTCGCCCTTCACTTCGGCCCTTCACAACCCAGTGGACGAGCGGATTCACTCTTGCAACGGCGAGCTCGGGATTTGCGTCAAGATAGCCCTGGGTGGAAAAATTCTTGCTTGGATCACGCCCCTCGGATGCGCCGTTGGCCAGAAAGTGGACCAATGGGTTGACGCCGGCCTCAGCGACATCGGGGTAGCGCTCAAGGTACCAGACAGCGTCGAACTCGGGATGCGGACTGCGGACCTGACGGCTGCCACTTAACAGAAAATGCTCGAGCGGTTCGAGTCCAGCCTCAGCGACGCCTGGATTCTCTTCGAGATACTCTTTTCGCAGAAACAGCGGGTGCGGGTCGGCACACTCAACGAGCCGCCGATCCAGATAAAGCTCCAGTGCAGTCTGATTTTTTTCTACCTGCACGCCCTCATGATCAACCCACCAGGATGGGTCGAACAAGAGACTGGGCGCCCGCCCCTCTCGGCCACCATCCGCGACATAATGCAGCGCCGGATTCATGCCCGCCATCTTTACATCCGGATTCTGCTTCAGATACCAGTCACCGTCAAAGATCGGAGACGCTGCAATACGTATTGCCCGGGGTATCAGCCGCCGCATCCGGAAAAGGGAAAGCGGCATGACCGGGAACTTGAATACCGCACGCCAACCCGATACGGCGATACGCAACTGATTTAGCTCCTGAAGGAGATTATCACGACGCCTTGTCTGATGCTTCTGATATCGTTCGGCATGCTTTTGTCTTTTTGCCTCATTCGCCAGCAACCTAAGCTCTTGCCGACTTTCTCGAATTTCTCCCTGCAACTTAACCAGATTATTTTTGACCTCCTCGATTTCCCTGAGTCTGTCAGCGATATTGGCCAGACCTTCCGACACCTTCTTCATATCAGCCCCTCTTTGCGATACGATTTTTTTCATTGAAACTTCTTGGATTTTTTCTCTCTTTTTTTGAATGTCACGCTCAGCCGCAAGCTCGGCAGTCTTGTTATTCAGTTCCTCTATTTGCTTTCGTGCCGCGCCAAGTTCTTCGTCTCGTCTGACAATTTCTTCCTGCCTTTCCTTCAGCGATGCAGACAAGGCACTCGTCCTGGAACTTTCCTGTTTGATTTTCGCTGTTGCTTGACGCAGGTCTTCTTTCAGCGCAGAATTTTCTGATTTGTGCTCTTGGACCTTCTTTTTATGCTCAGCCGCAAGCTCGGCAGTCTTGTTATTCAGTTCCTCTATTTGCTTTCGTGCCGCGCCAAGTTCTTCGTCTCGTCTGACAATTTCTTCCTGCCTTTCCTTCAGCGATGCAGACAAGGCACTCGTCCTGGAACTTTCCTGTTTGATTTTCGCTGTTGCTTGACGCAGGTCTTCTTTCAGCGCAGAATTTTCCGATTGCTGCTGAGCCTCAGTCGCAATCTTTCGCTCAAGAATCCGCGCTTTCTCGATCAGGTCTGTTCTCTCCTTTTGATCAATCTCGAATTCTCGCAGTATCCGTATTGATCGATGTGCGACTCCTCCTTTGAAGTCCTCGATTTCAGCTTTACGAAGCCGCAACCAAAGATCTCGTTGTCCGGGGGAAAGCCAATCATCGTCGTCCTCCTCTGACAGCTCCCGGCGAAGCTCCGGCTTGATGCTGGCGGCACCGGCTTCGAGGTCCAGCCGCGTCGCTGTTGCGGTACCCAGCGCTTTGGCGACTCTTTCCAATACCTCGCCCGGCGCAGCCACCAGGTCGTTGTAGGACACAAGTGCATGGGGGATGCGCCGGCCCTGCTTCAGGGCGCTGGTCATGTATACTTCCCACAGCGCCAGCCCCGCCTGCATCGGGAACCCGTTACGGCGCCTCAAGGACCGCGCCACCTCAACCGGGTGCCGTGACATGATCAGGGCGAAGGGATTCTCCAATATCGCCCTGAGTGCCGGAAAAAGGAGACACAGTCTTGGCTCTTTCAGGACCCAGGCGTACTCCGCCTGACCATTTAGTCTGGTGACCAGTTCCTGAAGCGCGCGGGTCTGCGCATCACGGACATCCTGTCTGATGTTGCCGACATCGAAGGAGCTAACCTTCCACCAGTCCGCGTCAGCACCATGCAAGAGGGCATCGCAAATCTTTCTGGCGTCGCGATGCTCGAAGAAACCCTGAGGATTCTCCCAGGACTTCCCTGTCAATTCCTGCTCGTCACCAACATAAACGCCCATCCGATGCAATGCACCAGTCAGGGCGGATGTGCCCGAACGGTGCATGCCCAGGACCACGATTTGCAACGGATTAGTGGGCACATGCCCTCCCCGCGGCGGCTTTCGGACTGGATTTCAAGCTGGAGTTCATGACTGTTATCAGCGCAGCTGCATTGATCCGCGTTGTGTGGTTATTGGGCACCCGGCCCGGAAGCGCCTTCAGATCGCTTATTGATTCAGCGATATGGCACATTATTGCCTTTTCCCGGCTTCTGTATCGCTCATGGCCAAAGCAAGTTCGCCGTAGCATCGCGAATACTCGCGCGCCATGTTGTGACAACTCCCATCAGTCTGCACCTTTTTCTGCCACATCCTCACACTTCGTGCCGCCCGGGACCATTGCTCTGGCTCACGGACAATGTCTCGTATCAGATCCCGTACCGCCTGACTGGTCGGACATGTCAGCACCCAGCCTCCGCCGCAAGCCCTGATGCGCTCTGCCACTGCACCGAGATCATACCCGATGACCGGAAGGCCTGCAGCCCACAACTCGGTCAGGGTGTGGCACCAGGTTTCCGGCCAGATGGAAAGCACCGCGCCTGCGTGCGGCCTGATTTCCTCAACCCGTGCCAGGAATTCGTTACGAGCGTAGGGTCCGTGGAAAATCACGTTTTTTGGTGGGACTCCGTCCAGCCAGCGGCCCAGCAAATGGATTTCATAATTACCATCTATCGCACACCGGGCAAGTTCCCTCACGATTCCGGCGCCCTTGGCCAGGGTCAGATTGCCGGGCACGAGCAGACGAATCGGCTCATCCGGGGCGATGGCGGGTTGTGGCGGCAGGAAGTGCCCGAAATCGCGCCCGTGTGGGATGATGTGGAACAGCCGCCCGGCCAGCGCTGGATGATTGTCGAGCACGATCTGGCGCGCCGTCTGCGAGGTCGTCACCAGCGCGTCGCAGTGCTCGAGCGCATCTGAAAACGCTCTCTTCCAGCCGTGGACGGCTGCGTGCTTCAGCGCCGGGACGTTTTCATCGGGCCAGAGTTCCGGTGTGCAATGGCCTTGCGTTGTGGTACAGCGCCCCCCGCAAAAGACCAGGTTCTCGTCGAGCAACTTGACAGTCGGGCAGACGGTGTAATAGTCGTGGAACGAAAATACCACCGGAATCCACATCCGATTCGCGACGTCGAGCAGGCCCAGCCCATGCAGTGCGATATGCCGGACGTGGACGAGCTCGATGGTGTACTCGTGGAGCCACTGCGCCACGATCGCGTCGTATTCGTCGCTGGCGTGCGGAAACGCGCGGATCGGCTCGGCCAGGACCGCATGGTCCAGCGGCACGAACTCGCCTGCGCGGTAGCTGAAAAGCTCCAGCAACTTGCCGTCTGAGCGCAGCAGCATCGTCTCGCAGTCCCCGGCAAGTGCGTCCATCAGGTCGCGGTTGGTCAGCCAGGTGCCGCCTTGTTCATGCAGGGCGGCGATGACATAGAGCACCCGCGGCTTGACCGTGTCGCCTTCGGCTTGCAGAACCTCGACGATATCGGCGACGCGTTGCCGGGCCTGGGTCAGGCCGGTCGAACCGAGAAACGCAGCGACTCGGTCGGCGTAGTCGGGGTATCGCTGGTTGACGACCGCAAGGCCCTGTTTCGCGAGCAGGTCGCGCCGGCTGCCGAAGCTAGCTGATCGATGATGGAAAACATATGTCGAGTCATCAACGATATGCAGCCAGTTTTTTTGCACTGCTCGCATGCAGAAGTCGTTTTCCTCGCCATACCCACATGGAAATGCCTGCTCGTCGAATTCGCCGATTTCGTCAATGCATGCACGGCGAACGTACATGCAGAATCCATTCCCGGTCGGCGTGACAGGTCGAACCCGCAGCGATGCCTGGGCCACTGCACGAGCGATGGCAGTCGTCGAAATCGACTGGGGCAAGGGGTTCTCGCGATTGATCTCGGGAGCCGAGAATGCGCCGGCATTGTTGGAAAGCGCGGTTGCCGTGGCAGTGCGCTCGCCCGAATAGGCACTCAGACGCAGCCTGCCGAGCCAGCCCGGTCCGACCTGCGTATCGGCATTCAACAGCACCACATCGTTGCGACCGGCATGCTGGATGCCACGATTGATCGTTCTGGTATAGCCCTGATTTTCCTTGTTTTCGAGCATCTCCAGGCGCGGGTCCGATCGATGGGCATCGAGGACCTGGCGAACGCGTTCATCCGTGCTGGCGTCGTCGATCACCACGATTCGCGCTGCCCGTGGCGTGTGGCGCGCAACTGCCGCCAGGCAGGCTTCAAGCTCGTCCGGCGCGTTGTAGACGGGAATGATGACGGAAACCCCTGGCGCATGCGCCATTTGCGCCAGTGCCTCGGCGACATCCGTCCTGCGCGCCCGGAAACAAGCATCGCGCCGACGGCAGATGGAATCCCACCAGAAGGCCTGCTCGGCTGCGGGCCGGGTTTTCAGCCCGTCCCGATGACCGCCTTGGGCATGATGAACCAGCGGGTTCTCGCCGGCGCACTGGGCGCCCAGCTGCGTCTCACCGTACCAGGCCGTGTCGAACCACGGGCTGGGGTCGCGGCCCTCATCGGCGCCGAAGACCAGGTAATGGATCAGTGGATTGACACCAGCCACTGCGACGTCGGGATACCGCGCCTGATACCATGCGGAATCGAATTCCGGGTGGGGTGAGCGCCCTTCCTTGCCGCCGGAGACAATGAAGTGCTCCAGCGGGTCAATTCCGGCTTTTGCGACCGCGGGGTTCTGCAACCGGTACCAGTCGGGGTCGAACAGCGGATGGGTGGCGGGCCGTTGGTCCACCGGCAACGAAAGGTAATGTTCCAGCGGCGTGCGGCGGCCCCGACTCGCATGGCCGAGTTGCCGACGGTACCAGTCGGGATCGAACAGCGGGTGCGGCCAGCGGCCCTCGGTGGCGCCTGCGACGACATAGTGCAGCGCCGGGTCCATTCCAGAATCGCGCACGTCGGGATATCGATTCAGGTACCAGGCACTGTCAAACAGTGCACTGGCAGTGATTCTGGCCGCCCGTCGCTTCAGGCACCACTGCCGCAACCGCGTGGTGATGGAAAGATTTCGTGACATTCATCAAAGCTTTGCTGAGAGCCGGCAACACGATCAACAAGCATGATATCGGGACCTGTGGTTTTTGCTCAAGCCGTTCGTGGAGGGTGCGGATATGCTCGGGTGCAGGCCCCGCGGCCGGCCGGTGCGGCCTTGCGGCCGAGGCGTATAGATTCTATGTCTTCCGTCAACCGAGTGCCTATCATAAATCCGGAACGGTAAGGGGAAAGTCCGATAAGCCTCGTATAATAAGGCCGGATCCCGATAGACTGGGGGGTTCTGATACAGCCTGGTATTGCCTTCAGGATTCAAGTCTGAAATTAAGCCGATTGGCCAATAATTGGAAAAACTTCAATCAATTCCTTGCGCAATTGTGGATCATTCAGGGCGACCTCAAGAGTCGCTTTGACATAGCCGAAACGGGTGCCGCAATCGAAGCGCTTGCCGCGCAGAGGTACGGCATAGACCGGCTCTTCCTGGAGTAAAGCAGCAATGCCGTCGGTTAATTGGACTTCACCGTTTGCACCAGGGGGCAGTCGCTTCAAATGATCGAAAATGCGTGGTGTAAGTAAATAACGTCCTATGACGCCCCAGCGCGAAGGAGCATCTTTAGGATGAGGCTTTTCTACTATACCGCCTAGACGGAACATTCCGCCGACTTTATCCGCAATTTCAATGACACCATGACTTTGGCAGTCGTCATCGGTAATCGGTACGACAGCAATAACCGTAGCCCCGGTACAGAGATAAGCATCATGCAGTTGAGCTAAACAAGTGTCTCCTTCCGGAGACAATATTAAATCATCAGCAAGCAATACAAAGAAAGGCTCGTTATTTACAATTGGCTGCGCGCACAATATTGCATGGCCAAGCCCAAGGGGGCGTCCTTGAGGGAGATATAATTTAGTGATATCATCGGGTATCGTTTCTTGGTAACGGCGTAACAGTTCCTCTTTTCCGCCGCGCTTTAAGTGGGTTTCCAATTCGATGATGCTATCAAAATGATCACTGATAGAATGTTTCATTCTGCTTGTTATGAAAATCAGTGTGTCAACGCCAGCGGAAACGGCTTCTTCTGCTGCGTATTGGATCAAGGGTTTGTCCACGACCGGCAACATTTCCTTTGGCGTGGATTTCGTCGCGGGTAAAAAACGGGTACCCAGCCCTGCGACGGGGAAAACCGCTTTCCGAACATTGGAGGGTGAGTTGCTCATTAGGATTGAAAATGATTCACTGCTTCAGTAACGTGGGTTCTGATGCCAGCGCCATGCTGGGTTAATAATGACATCAAGTGTATTGTACCGAGGTTTCCAATGCAATTTTGTTTGAGCGGCTTTGGAAGATGCCACTAAAATCGGTGGATCCCCGGCTCGTGCCGGTGCGATTTTATACAGCATTTTACATATCTTACGCCGGCAGACGACAGGGATTGCAGCGGTAACCGTCCCGTCGCGCGAGGTGATCCTGCCCGCTCCCGAGCGGAGGGCGGGTGAAGGCGGTATCGGCCTGAGCGGCGCGGTAGGAAATACGAAGCGTATCCGGTTATCATCGCCGGACAACGGTCAACAAGGAGTCATCCAATGAAGCATCATTCAATGAAAAACGAGCATCGTTTGTTGGCTTGCCGTCCGGGCGTTCCGGGGCTCGTCTTGTTGTTCTCCCTGGCGCTGCCTGCTATTTCCAGCGCGGGGCTCGATCCGGCCTTGCTGGCCGGGATGAAGGCCCGGGCTATCGGGCCGGCCGGGATGAGCGGCCGGGTCGCCGCGGTGGCGGCGGTGCCGTCGGACCCGAATGTGATCTATGTCGGCGCGGCGACCGGCGGTGTCTGGAAATCAACCGACGGCGGCCTGGCGTTTACTCCGATTTTCGACCGCGAAGGGTTTCACGCAATCGGCGCCTTGGCGATCCACCCGCAGAATCCATCCGTGGTCTGGGTCGGCACCGGCGAGGGCAACACGCGCAACAGCGCCGGCCACGGCGGCGGGATCTACCGCTCGCTCGATGCCGGCCGCACGTGGCAGCGGATGGGGCTGGAGAGGACCGAGCGGATTCATCGCATCGTTCTTCATCCTTCCGATCCGAACGTGGTCTATGCGACGGCGCTCGGTTCGATGTGGAAGGACAACGACGAGCGCGGCGTCTATCGCTCGCGCGACGGCGGCCGGTCGTGGGAGAAGATTCTGTATGTCGATGAAAAAACCGGGGCCAGCGATCTGGTCATGGACCCGGAAAATCCGAACAAGCTCTTGGCCAGCACCTGGCAGTACCGGCGCTGGCCTTGGCTGTTCAAATCGGGTGGCCCCGGATCCGGTCTGTGGCGCAGCTCCGACGGCGGCGATACGTGGACACGCTTGACCACCGCGGACGGATTGCCGAAGGGGGAATTGGGGCGGATCGGCCTGGCGATTGCGCCGAGCGATCCGAATCGGGTCTATGCGCTGGTCGAGGCGGAACAAAGTGCGATGTTGGCTTCGACCGACGGCGGCTACACTTTCGCCGCGGTCAACACCGAGCCCAATATCAGTGAGCGGCCGTTTTATTATTCCGATATTTACGTCGATCCCGAATGGCCGGATCGCGTTTACCGGCTGGCTACGGTGGCGCAAGTCTCCGATGACGGCGGCAAGACGTTCCAACCCTGGGTCATCTGGGACAAGATTCATCCCGATCACCACACCCTGTGGGTCGATCCCCATGACGGCCGCCACCTGCTGATCGGCAATGACGGCGGCGTCGGTGAATCGCGCGACCGCGGGGCGACCTGGCGCCACATGCGCACCCTGCCGGTGGCACAGTTCTACCATGTCCGCACCGACAACGACCTGCCGTATCACGTTTACGGCGGTTTGCAGGACAACGGTTCGTGGCGCGGCCCGTCCGAAGTATGGGAAAACGGCGGCATCCGCAACGCCCACTGGCAGGAAGTGGCGTTCGGCGATGGTTTCGATACCAGCCCCGATCCGGAAGACAGCCAGACCGGCTATGCCATGTCGCAGGGCGGCAACCTGGTGCGCTGGAACATGCACACCGGCGAACAGCTCGCCATCCGGCCGCCGGAAGTCGATCCGGAAGAAGAGTTACGGTTCAACTGGAACGCGGGGTTCGCGCCGGACCCGTTCGACCCGGCGACGATTTATTACGGCAGCCAGTTCGTGCACCGTTCGACCGACCGCGGCGCAAGCTGGGAGGTGATCAGCCCCGATCTGACCAGCGACAATCCCGAGTGGCAGAAGCAGAAAGAAAGCGGCGGCCTGACTCCGGATGTCACCGCCGCCGAGAACTACACCACCATCATCACCATCGCGCCAAGCCCGCATGAACGCGGTGTGTTGTGGGTCGGCACCGATGACGGCCGGGTGCATCTGACGCGCGACGGCGGGGCGCAGTGGACGCGGCTCGATCGGAAGGCGCGCGGCGTGCCCGAGGGAAGCTGGGTGCCGCACATCACGGTCTCGCCGCACGACCCAGGGACCGCGTTCGTTGTCTTCGACGATCACCGGCGCGGTAATTTTGCGACTTATGCATTCCGGGTCGATGATTACGGCGCCCGCTGGACGTCGCTGGTGCACGGCGACATCGCGGGCCAGGCATTGATCGTCCAGCAGGACGTCGCCGATCCCGCTTTGCTGTTTCTCGGCACCGAGCTCGGGCTTTATTACAGCACCGACAGTGGCGGCTCGTGGGCGAAGTTCACGCACGGCGTGCCGACCGCTTCGGTGATGGATTTGGCGATCCAGCCGCGTGAAAACGATCTGGTGCTGGGCACGCACGGCCGAGGTATTTTGATTATCGACGACATCTCGCCATTGCGCCGGATCGCCGCGCTCGATCCGGCAACGCCGCTGGAGTTGTTCGACCCGCCCAGCGCCCAGCAGTATTCGGTCAAGCAGTCACTCGGCGCACGCTTCCCGGGAGCAACCGAATTCCGCGGCGAGAATGCGCCCTATGGCGCGCTGATCACGTTTTATCTCGGTGCCGCCGACCTGCCGCATCCGGATCCGGAAACCGAAAAGCAACGGCAGGCAAAGCAACCGGCAGCCGGCGGTAAGGACGGCGAAAAACAAGAAAGCGGTTCATCGCCCGCCGACAAAAACAAAGTCACGCTTGAAATTCGCCGCGCCGACGGCGGCCTGGTGCGCAAGCTCGAGGTGGATGTCAGGCAGGGCATCAATCGCACCAGTTGGGATCTGAGCCGCGAGCCGTTGATCTCGCCGGTGCCGCCGCCGGCGTTTTTCGGGATACGCGGTGGACCCGAAGTACCGCCCGGTGAGTACCGTTTGACCGCCCGCTTCCGCGATCAACAGAAGCAGGCAGTGATCAACGTCAAGCCCGATCCGCGTGTCCCCGAGTTCGACAGCGCGGCGCAACAGGCGCGCGAAGCGGCGATCGAGCGCATTTCCGTCGCACAGGCCGACCTGACCGCCGCGATCCGCCGTCTCGGCGATTTCAAAACCGCGCTAGAAGCGCTCAAAGTACGGGCCGGTCTCGACATCACAAGACGCAAGGAACGCGATCCGCTGCTCGACATCGACGACGACGATCCGCATCAGGCATTGATCAAACGCATCGACGATGCGCTCAAGGCGCTGAGCGAAGTGAACAATGCGCTGTGGACGCCGCCGATGAGCAAGGGCATCACCGATCGCAATACGCCGCTGCAGCAATTACAGACCCAGGCGTGGCAGGTGGGCGGAGCGCTTGCCGCGCCGAGCCCGGCGCAACTCGCTCACGTCGAACGCGCACAACGCGCGGCGCGGGAGGCGATCGATAAAGCCGACGGCTTCATCAACGAGCAGCAGCCAGGCTTCGAACAAGCCGCCGGCGACCTCGGTTACGGGCTTTTCCCTGCTTTGCCGGCGAGCGAATAGAATCGACTTCGACGGGGTCATACCCCCTTCCTAACCTTCCCCCGCAAGCGAGGGAAGGCTTCTTTATTCACCCTCCCCCACTTGTGGGGGAGGGATGGGGAGGGGGAAAATAGACTTCGACGATCATGCCTCCTTCCTAACCTTCCCCCGTAAGCGAGGGAAGGGACGAAAGGTAGCTTGCCGCAAGCGTGGGAGGGACGAGGGGCAGATTGCTGCGGGGCGGGAATGACGAGATTGGGACCATCACTCGTCCTGCCAATCCTCCCGGCTATGCCGAATACGGATGATAAAAATATCTTCGTATTCGTCGATCGTGTAAAAAATCAAGTGCGATTTGATCGGATGGACGCGCACCGGGGGCGATATTTCAGGACGTTCGCGAGCAGCCGCCGGGTGTTCGGCGAGAAAGCCGAATGTACTCTCAAGCAGGTCGTGATAACACTCCGCTTGCTTGATACCAAATTGTTCGACGCCGTGAAGGAAGATGGCGATAATATCCTCTTCAGCCTTGCGGCTTAGGGTATAACCCATCAGGGTTTGACCGCGGGACGCGATTGCTGGCGGGCGATGGCTTTCAGCTCGCCCATCGAGCGATCGCCGGGGCCGCTTTCGATGCCTTCAGTGACCAGTGCTTGAATGTGCGCAATTTTGGCAATGCGATCCTGATCCCGGCGGATCAGATCGCGCACGTAGTCGCTGACGTTGGCATAGTGCCCTGAGCTGGCCTGACTTTCGACCCATTGCTTCATGCTGTCGGGAATCGAGACATTCATGGTTGCCATATCCGAATACCTCCGGCGGACAATATGCCATGTATTGGCAAGCTTTGTCAATTTATCGCGTGTGGAAGGATCAAAGAGAGGGAAATCGCCTTCGACAATCATGCCCCCTTCCTAACCTTCCCCCGCAAGCGAGGGAAGGAACGAGGCGCGGATTGCCGCGAGCGGGGGGACTTCTTTATTTGCCCTCGCCCGCTTGCGGGGGGGGAGTATTTCTTTCTTCTCCCTCCCCCACTTGTGGGGGAGGGATGGGGAGGGGGAAAATAGACTTCGATGGTCATACCCCCTTCCTAACCTTCCCCCGCAAGCGAGGGAAGGGACTAGGCGCTGATTGCCGCAAGCGAGGGAGTAGGCGCTGATTGCCGCAAGCGGGGGGACTAGGCGCTGAATGCCGCCAGCGCGTTAAGGGACAAGGGGCGGATTGCTGCGGGGGCGGGAATGACGATAATAATGGAGCGGATTGTTCACCTGGAGACAGGGCATTGAATTCTTATGTAACGCATCTTGAATGTTCGTTGACGGGCAAAACGTATGTCGCAGGGCGCGTTTATGGGCTGTCGGACGAGAAGCGGCCGCTATGGGTGCGCTATGACCTTGGCGCCATTGCCCGCGAAGTCGATCGCGACGCCGTCACAGCCCGCGACGACGGCTTCTGGTCGTGGCGCGAGCTGTTGCCGCTCGGCGATCCGGAACGCGCGCCACGCCTTGGCGAGATTGTCACGCCGCTGGTCAGACTTGACAAAAGGCCGCTGTGGATCAAAGACGAAGGGCGGCTGCCCACCGCCTCGTTCAAGGCGCGCGGCTTGGCCATGGCGGTGGCGATGGCCCGCGAATTCGGTCTCGATCGCCTGTCGATGCCGTCCAACGGCAATGCCGGCGCGGCGCTGGCCGCTTACGGCACGCGCGCCGGGATCCGGACGCTGGTTTACTGCCCGGCCGACACGCCGCCGCTCAATATCGCCGAGACCCGGCTGGCTGGCGCCGAGGTCGTTCCGGTCGATGGCTTGATCGATGACTGCGGCCGGTTGCTCGCCGCCCGCAACGCCGAGGAAGGCTGGTTCGATGTCTCGACTCTGAAGGAACCCTACCGGCTGGAAGGTAAAAAAACGATGGGTTTGGAACTGGCGGCGCAACTCGACTGGCGCCTGCCGGAAGTGATCTTTTATCCGACCGGCGGCGGCACGGGGCTGATCGGCATGTGGAAAGCGTTCGCCGAACTCAAAACGCTCGGTTGGCTTGCGGGTCCGTTGCCGAAGATGGTCGCCGTGCAGGCGGCCGGCTGTGCACCGATGGTCCGCGCTTATGAACAAGGCGATGAATTCGCCGCCCGCTGGGAGAACGCCGCGACCGTCGCCGCCGGCATTCGCGTCCCGGCCGCGGTCGGCGATTTTCTGATTTTGCGCGCCGTGCGCGACTCGGGCGGCACGGCGGTCGCCGTCGATGACCCGGCAATCGTCGCCGCCTGGTGTGACTTGGCGCACCGGCACGGCTTACTGGTTTGCCCCGAAGGCGCAGCAACTTACGCCGCTTACCGGCAATTACGAGCCGCCGGTTGGCTGGACGAAAACACAAGCTGTGTTTTGTTCAACTGCGCCTCCGGCCACAAATACCCGTTGCCCGATCCGCACTTTGCAGACGGATCATGAGCGCGCTGAACAAAGGCGCCCCCTCCCCAACAACCCGGGCCAGCTCTGGTATCGATTTGAAATCATTTCCTGACAAAGCCGGTCGCGTTACTCGTGGGTAAATCCAAGGGGATTTGGATCAGGGAATTTGCCGGACTGGTTAAATTCCCGTTAAGCAAGCCGACGGCTTGGTATTCATTCATTCATTTTCATGGAGGCGCGTAAAATGTCCGGTATGACACTCAAGACTAGTAAATTTATGATTAGCATAATGAGTCTATTATTTATAAATTATGCTCATGCACAATTTACAGTATTAGAGACAAGCGCTCCAAAAGCCAATATGAATGCAAAGCAGGCGCTGGAGCAGATGCAGCAAAGGGCCGATCTGGCCTATGCCGATGGCGACTACGCTCGCGCCTATCGTTTATACAACAAGCTGCAAAAGATCGGCGATCATTTTTCCGAATACCGGCTGGCCACGATGTATGAAAATGGTTATGGTGTCGAGAAGGATATTGTCGAAGCCTACGCCTGGTCATATCTAGCGGCTGAAAGTGGGCGCCAGGCATATCGCGACTATCACGAGTCGATTAAACAAAAGCTGTCCGCAGCGGATCTGAAATCGGCCAGGGAACGGGCTGGAAATCTTATCATGGAGAACGGGATATACGTCAATATGATCGAGAACCGGCGGGTGTTACGAAACGGCACGCGAATGTGTACGGGGTCACGCACTGGATCGCGATGCGATGCAGTATCGGTCACCGCATTCAACTGTAGTACCGCCAATGAGCTTGAGCCCGATCAGGAATGTTTAAGGATCGGCTCGCTAGGATTGACGAGTATGGTAGCTATGCCGGCAGACCTCAAAGCGATTGAAAACGCAATCGATGGCTATATCGATCAATATCAGCCGGGACGGGTTGAGCTGGGTGATTTCGAATTGATTGGCGATCCGGTGTCGGCGGAATCGGAGAAGTGATCCTGACAGGGAATCGAAAAAGACCCTATTTGTGAAATCAATCAATCATCCAGGATCACAGCGATCTCTACGGCGCAGTAACAGTTGGCCCGTTGGAAGTCCACGAAGAAGATATCGAATCCGTCGGTGCGCCTGAGGCTGAATAGAGGTTAAACGCCTCACTCCTCACGTCGCGCTTCTTTCTCCCTCTGAGCGGCGGTTCCGGTTGGGTGCGCGGCTCGCATCGCCGGTGGCGGCTCCGTCGCCGGCCTGGATGCGAGGGGCGTCGTCGCCAAGAACTCTATCGCGTAAAGGGGTGCGGTGAGCAGGTGACCGGGTTTAGCAGGCTGTTGAAAAACGCCAGGATGGCGTTTTTCAACAACCTGTTACACCACGTCGAGATACCAGCGCCAGTCCTGCTCGCCGACTTCGGCGTGAAACTGGGACTGTTCGTGGGCTTTGATTGTCGAATACGCCCGGCGGAACGTTGGATTGAAATACTCGGCCGCCCAGTCTGAGGCTGCGAAGTCGGCCAGCGCCTGGTGCCAGATGGTGGTCAGTTGTGGTCGATCGGTCGCATAGCCATCGCCGGTGACCGGAGCGCCCGGATCGAGTTGCCGGTGGATGCCGTGGTGCAAGCCGGCAAGCAGGGCGGCGGCGGCGAGGTAGAGATTGGCATCGGCGCCGGCGATCCGGTGTTCGAGGTGGCGTGACGCCGGCGGTCCGGCCGGGATGCGCAACGGCACGGTCCGGTTGTTGACGCCCCAGGCCGGGGCCAGCGGGGCGTAACTGTGCGCCTGGAAGCGACGGTAGGAATTGGCGTGCGGACAGAGCAGGGCGAGCGATTCGGACATCGTGGCCAACAAGCCGCCGATGCCGTGACGGAGCCGTTCGCTGCCTTCCGGTGCGGGGCCGGCGAAAAGGTTGGTTCCAGCGTCATCGGCCAGACTGATATGCAGGTGCAGGCCGTTGCCGGGCAGGCCGGCGAATGGCTTGGCCATGAACGAGGCGCGCATGCCGTGGCGCATCGCCAGTCCCTTGACCAAGCGCTTGTAGCGGATCGCCTCGTCAATCGCTGCAACAGCGCCGCACTGGTGTTGGAGCGTGATTTCGAACTGCCCGGGAGCGGCTTCGGAAATAGCCGTGCGGGCTGGTAGCTGGAGAGTCTCGCAGGCGCGGTACAGATCGTTGAAAAAGCCGGCGAAGGCGGCGAGCGGTTCGAGGCCGTAAACCTGCGCGGCGTGCGGTGTCTCGCCGCCCGGCGGCGCCGCGGGACGGGGTCGGCCGCGCGGGCCGCGGCCGGCGGCGAGCAGATAGAATTCGAGTTCGGCGGCCATTACCGGATGATGGCCCTCATCGCGAAGACGACGTTCGATCGTCTCCAACACGCGCCGCGGTTCGGCCGCCGCGCCGGGCGGGCTCGCCGGATCGAAGGTCGCCTGTACCTGGGCCGCCGGGGCCGGATGCCATGGCATCGGTTGCAGGCTGCCGGCGAGCGGCCGGATCCAGCCGTCGGCGTCGCCGGTTTCCCATAAAAGCCCGGTGCCCGGTACATCGACGCCGTGAATATCGGTGGCGAGCAGCGAATGCGGCACGGCGCGGCCGGTGTCGTATAACGCCGGCAACTCTTCGCGCCGCAACCATTTGCCGCGCGGCACGCCGTTCAGGTCGATCAGATAAAGCTCGATCAGTTTGACTTCGGGGTAGCGCGTCAAAAACGCTTCGGCTTCGTCGCGGTCGGCGAAAGACATCAGGATGACCTATGGTGGTGGTGGCCAGCGGATCATTCTCCCCCTCCCCGACCCTCCCCCGCAAGCGGGGGAGGGGGAGATGAGATGATCCCCCGCAAACGGGGGGGGGAGATGAGATGATCCCCCGCAAGCGGGGGGGGGAGATGAGATGATCCCCCGAAAGCGGGGAAGCGCACCACTCCTTCCCCCTTCCAGGGGGAAGGTTGGGAAGGGGGTATGAACCTCCCCTTCCCCCTTCCAGGGGGAAGGTTGGGAAGGGGGTATGAACCTCCCCTTCCCCCTCCCAGGGGGAAGGTTGGGATGGGGGTATGAACCTCTCCTTCCCCCTGGTAGGGGGAAGGCTGGGAAGGGGGTATGAACCTCCCCTTCCCCCTGGAAGGGGGAAGGTCGGGAAGGGGGTGGATTTATTCCGTTGTGGTTTCTTTTCTGATCAGATAACGATCACGCAGTTGCTTTTGCCGGGTGTCGAGGTTGGCGGCGCGGCCGGCGATCCAGACGCGTTGGGCGCTGCTCGTCACTTCCAGGGGATCGCCGTCCCACAGCACGAGATCGGCCTGTTTGCCGGGCTCAATGCTGCCCAGCCGGTCACCGGTGCCGAAGACTTCGGCCGGCCAGGTGGTGATTGCTTTCAAGGCCGCTTCCCATGGCAGCCCGTTGGCCACGGCGTTACCGGCCAGTTGGCGGATTTTGCGGGCGTTGTGCGGGGCGCCGCCGGCGGCCGAAAACAAGATGGTCACGCCGGCGCGATTGAGGATGGCGGCATTGTCGAGGCGCGCTCCGAGTTGGTCGAAATTGGCGGGCAGATCGGCCAGCGGATCGAGGATCACGGGGATATTGGCGCGCGCCAGTGCCGTGGCTAGGTGCCACGCTTCGGCGCCGCCGCTGATCGCCGAGCGCAGGCGTAAACGTTCGGTCAACAGGATCACCTGGCGGATATCGGCGGCGCGATCGACGGCGAAGACGACGCGGTTGCCGCCGAGAAACGACGAGAGCGCTTCGCGCCCGGCCGGGGTCAGCAGCCGTTGGTCGGCATCGCTGGCGCGGGCGCTGGACTGCGCTTCTTTGACCGCTTGGTCGAACAGCATGTACTGCGCCGCCCGGCTGTAGCCGGTCAGTTGCGCCAGCCCGCCGCCGAAATAGACGAACAAGGTCTGGCTGCGTGGCAGCATGGCATCGTAGCGGCCGTCGAGCGTGGCCAGCGCTCCTTGGCCGGCGATGATCGACGAGCCGGCCGACGGGGTCGCGGGCAGCAACGCGAAGGTCACGCCGGCGGCGCGGTTTACGGCGATCGCCGCCGACCACGGATTGTAGGCCCGAGTGACGTCGAATTCGGGACGCAGCACCGGCACCGCCGGTGGCGGCAGTTCGCCGCTGACGGCGCGGTGATCGACGGCGGCGGCTTCGAGCGAGACTTCTTCGAGGCCGAAGGTGGCGAGACCGCCGAACAGGCCGGGGGTGACGTGCAACCCGGTGCCGTCGATGATCTCAGCCGTGCCGCTGGGTTCGAGTTCGTGCCCGACCGCATCGATGCGGTCATTGTCGACCAGCACGTCGGCTTTCTCGATCGTGCCGCGTTCGGCGGCGGTGTGGACCGTAGCGCCGCGGATCAAAAAAGACTGTGCCGCGGTGGGGAGGGCATTGAGCGCCAGCAGCAGGGCACTGCACGCCGCCACGGTTAACTTTAAGGGTTCGTTACGCATCGTCATTCTCCGGGTGCCGCCGGCTGGCCGAGCATGAAATCGCTGTCCGGTTGGCCCGGTGGGGCGGCGCGATCGTAAACCGTGAAGCCGTCGATGAACACCCGATCGGCGTGCGCGTAGACGCTGAACGGATCGCCGCTCCAGAGGACGACATCGGCCATTTTTCCGGCCTCCAGCGTACCGGTTTTATCGGCGATGCCGAGGGCGTGCGCCGGGTTCGCCGTCAGCCAGCGGATCGCCCGCTCCGGCGGAATGTCGAGCCCGGCGCGGTGGCCGGCGGCCATCGCTTTGGCCGCTTCCTGGTTCAGGCGTTGGATGCCTTCTTGGGAATCCGAATGGACAATGGCACAGCCGCCGACCGGGCGGTCGACAAGCGCCAGGTTCTCCAGGATGCCGTCGTAGGCTTCCATCTTGAAGCCCCACCAGTCGGCCCACAGCGCGCCGCACACGCTTTCGGCGGCGAGCCGATCGGCCAGCTTGTAGGCTTCGACGCCGTGGTGGAACGCGCTGACGTGGTAACCGAATTCGCGCGCCATATCGAGCACGATGGCCATCTCGTCGGCCCGGTAGCAGTGCATGTGCACCAGGATCTCGCCTTTCAGCGCCGCAGCCAGCGTTTCGAGCTTGAGGTCGCGCTTCGGCGGTTTGGCGGCCGGATCCTTGCGTTTGGTCGCTTCGTAATTGGCCCACTGGGCGATGTAGTCCTGGGCGTCGGCCCACGCCTGGCGGTAGCCGGCGACGTTGCCCATCCGCGTGCCGGGGGCGCGTTTCAGCATGCCGCCATACACCCGTTTGGGGTTTTCGCCGCAGGCCATTTTCAGGCCCTGCGGCGCGCCGGGGAATTTCATCGCCTGGTAGGTGACGGCCGGGACGTTTTTCAGCGTCACGCCGCGGCCGCCGACAAGGTTCGCCGAACCGGGCAGGATCTGCAAGGTGGTCACGCCGCCGGCCCGCGCCGTCGAAAAGCCCGGATCCTGTGGCCAGACGCCGTGTTCGGCCCAGACATTGGCGGTGACCGGGTCGGTGATTTCGTTGCCGTCGGCGTGCGCCGCGGCCTGCGGGCTGGGGTAAACGCCGAGGTGCGAGTGGACGTCGATCAGGCCCGGCGTCACCCAGCGGCCGGCGGCGTCGATTTCGACCGTGCCGGCCGGCAACTCGCCGATCTGCCCGACAGCCTGGACCTTGCCGTCAACGAGCAGCAGGTCGGCGGCTTCGAGGCGCTCGCCGCTGCCGGTCAGGATTGTGGCGCCGCGGATCGCGATCGGCGGTGCCGGCGGTGCCTGGTAGGTCGAGACATAAGGGTCGGCGAGCGGTTGCGCGCTCGCCTGTGCCGCCCACAGCAGGAGCGCCGCGGGCAGGCCGCCATATATCGAAAATCGCATGCGTTGCATCGTGATCATTTCCTTAGGTTGTCGGTTGCAGTTGTTTCTTCAAAGCTTCGATGAGTTTACGGTTCTCTTCCTGGCTGTCGCCGCCGCCGAACATGAACAGCCCGGAAGTGAACGTCGTCCCGAACGTCGCGGCGGCGATATAGACCTGCACCACGGCGCTCGCGAACTGCTCGTCGTCGAGGGGCGACAACGGATAGATGAAGGCGCTCCACACAATGCCGTTGGCCACGGCGTAGCGGCTGTCGAGCACCGCATCGTAATTGGCTTGCAACATACGATACATGAGGTCGTCGTTCAGCACATCGACGCGGGCGATCGGCGTCATGATCCGCATCCGGTCGGCGGCGGGGTCCGAAACCAGAAACATCGGCCGTTCCTGGAAGCTGAAGCGCCAGCCGTTGCCTTCCGGTTCGGCATCCGGATCGGCGCGCTGGACCAGTTCGCCGAGGTGCTCGGTGGTCATCGGTGGCGTTGCGGCGGGCGGGGTCATGCCTGGAGGTGTTTCCGGAGGTGTGCCGGGGGGTGTGCGATCGGGTGGAGCGTCATCCGGCGCCAGGGCGGGCGGCGGTGGAGCGGGCTCGGCCGCTTCGGGGACTTGGGCCGCCGCCGTCAACCACACCAAGGTCAACACGGCGCCGGCGCCGGCGCTGGCGATTGTGTTCATTGTCTATATCCTTCCGGATCGGGCCTAGTATCATGGTATCGGCAGGGGGTTGGCACAGAGGGTCAACCCAGCGACTTGGTACAGATAGGAAACCCCCATCAGTCAACAAATTACACCGGCCGCGGAACTCGACGATCCGGCGTTTCGGCGTTGGGTCGCGGCGAGCCTCGAACGCGGCCGGCACCGTCTGGCCGCCGGCCATCAGGGCATCCTGCTGCGTTTTCAGGATGCCGGGCGTGACTGGGTCGTCAAGTGCCCGCGCGGTACCGGTCTTTCGGCGCGCTTCCATGCTCACGGTCTGCGCCGCGAGTATCGTGCCTATCGCCGGCTGGCCGGCGTGCCGGGTATCCCCGTCTGTCATGGCCTGGTCGCCGGCCGCTACCTGGTGCTCGATTATCTGGCGGCTGTGCCCTATCGCCGAGCTGAGATCGCCGACCGCGACGAATGGTTCCGGCGGCTTTACGAGACGATCCGGACGATGCACGGGCGCGGCGTCGCGCATGGCGATTTGAAGCGCAAGGCCAATTTGTTCGCCGGCGAGGGCGGCCAGCCGTGGATCCTCGATTTCGGTACGGCCTATCTGCGCCGGCCGGGTTTCCACCCCGTCAATCATGCGCTGTTCGATTACCTGGCGCAGACCGACCGCAATGCCTGGGCCAAACACAAATACCACGGCGATTACGCCAAAGCGGCGGCGGCAGAGTCCGGCATTTTGCGCTACAGCCGGCTCGAGGCCGCGGCCAGCGCCTGGCGCAAACGCCGTGACCGGCGGCGTGCGAGGTAAACCCAATAGTTGCATAAATTTTGCTCGATTTTATCAAATGCACTGTGAAATCATATATTTATGTCGCTATTAGCAGGAAAATCGAATTCACCTAAGGTGACGCGCCCGGTTTCTCGCCCAAGCTGGCGGCACATCTTGTCCGCTTCCCCTCGAACCGTAGAATTACTACGGTTTTTCGGGGAATCGGACAAGCTGCACTCGCCAGCTTGACCGAGAATTCCGGGAACTTATGCAACAATTGGGTAATGTAACTATGCTTGCCCGGCAGCAGATTGCCGTCGAAAATGCCACCTGGCCGCTTGCCGCGCGGTCGCTGCCGGCGACCCATCAGGCCGAACTTTGGTTGTTCGATCTCGACCGTCATCTGCCACCGCCGGCCGCCGCTCTTGGCCCGTACCCGGCGCGCCGCCTGGCGCGTCACCTGCTGTTGCGCTTACTGCTCGCCGCCTACCTCGCTCTGCCGCCCCGGGCGATCCGGCTCGCCCATGGCCGGCATGGCAAGCCGGAACTGGCTGGCGGCCAGGGCGGGTGCCTGGCTTTCAATCTGTCGCATACCGGCCGCTGGCTGCTGGTCGCTGTCGCCGCCCGCGGCCCACTGGGCGTGGATCTGGAAAACACCGCCCGCCGGATCGGCCGGCCGCTGGCGCTCGCCCGGCGCTATTTCGCCGCCGCCGAGTATGAAACCTTGGCCGCGTTGCCGCCCGCCGAACGCCACGCCGCGGTGCTTCGCCTGTGGACGGCGAAAGAAGCGGTCGTCAAATGGCACGGCGGCGGGCTGGCATCCGGCCTTGATCGTTTTACGATCGACCACGGCACCTCATGCCGGCCCGGCGAATCGGCTGTCTCGACCGTGACCGAACACCCGGCCGATTGGCCGGGCACCCCGCGGCTGTGGTCGCTCGTGCCGCAACCCGGACTTTACGCCGTCCTCGCTGCGCCACCGGAAATCGGGCGCCTGGTTTTGTCGCGGGTCAGTGGGGTACCTATCGGTCCGAGCGGCCCATGACGATTGGACGATGATGGGGTGAAGTCGATGAACATTTCCTCACCGACGCCGGCGGCCCGCCGACTTTTTCACTGATATCGATCAGCCAAAGCGGGGAGCGCCGGGCCGTCGAGGCGGAACAAGGTCCAGTCGGCGAGCGGCCGGGCGCCGAGGCGGCAGTAAAAATCGATCGCCGGCTGATTCCAGTCGAGCACGACCCATTCGAGCCGGGCGCAGCCGCGTTCGACGGCAAGCCGTGCGAGGTGGGCGAGCAGCGCCAAGCCGATGCCGTGGCCGCGGTATTCGGGACGGACGAACAGATCTTCGAGATACAACCCGCGGCGGCCGGCAAAGGTCGAGAAGTTGTGAAAATAAAGCGCGAAGCCGGCAACCTTGCCGTCCCATTCGGCGAGCGTCACCTCGACGGCCGGCGGTGTGCCGGCCAGTGCGGCGCGTAAATCTTCGACCGTCACAACGGCCGCGGCACGCAGTTTCTCGTAATCGGCGAGCGCCAGGATCTGATCGCGGATCACCGCCGCGTCGGCCGGGCCGGCGGGACGCAGATGGAGGCCGGCGGCGATTCCGGTGGCGGGCTTGACCATCAATCGACCAGGTAAAACTCGACCGTCGAAACAACGCGGACGATTTTGATTTCCGGGCTGTTGCTGTCGCGCTCGGCGATCGTGAACAGGCCTTGGTTGGCGTTGCGGATGCCACCGGTTTTGCTCTGCGAGTCGCGGGCGAATTGTTCGGCCGCGCGGCGGGCGTTTTGCGTCGCCTCGGCGATCATCTCAGGCTTGATGGCATTGAGTCCGGTGAACAGAAACTGGGCGTTCGGGCCGTATGTGTTGGCCAGCACCACGCCTTCGCCGATCAGGTCGGCGGCACCGGCCATCGCCGCCAGCACCGCCTCGACGTTGCCGCTCTGGACGGTCATCGACCGTTCGGCAAGGTAACGCTCGGGCGGCCGGTCGCGCCCCCAGGTCTGCGCCTGGTGGTCGGTGATCCGGGGCGGCGAGCGGGAAATCTCGGCGTCGCCGAAGCCGTGCAGTTTGAGGTAGGCGGTGACGGTTTCGGTGGCTTTGGCGATCCCGGATTGCAGAGCGGGCAGGTCGTTGGCGCTGACGGTGTACGTCAAAGGCCAGATCGCCAGGTCGGCCTTGACCTCGCGCTCGGCCAGCCCCTTGACCGTGACGTAACGATCGGCGAACTTGAAGGTCTTGATCGCATCGCCGAGCAGCCAGCCGGCGGCGGCCAGACCGACGGCCAGGATCAATGCCGAGCCGTGCGCCGCTTGCCCGGGGGAACCGTTTCCAGCCATCGCGTCGCTCCTTTGCTGCCGGTGAGCGGACCAGTATAGCCGTGTGCGGTGTCCATACCCGGAATTTCCCCCTCCCCAACCCTCCCCCGCAAGCGGGGGAGTGGGAAAAGATGTGCTCAGCGCGTGGAGTTTAGTCCTACCGCGAGGGTCAGCCGAGACTGCGGCGCAGGGCCAGAGCGCCGAGTGCCAACAAAACAAGAGCCAGCGCGATCAGGCCGGTGGGATTCAAAGCGGGAATCGAAGGGGGTGGCGGTAATGGCTGGCCGCCGGCGGTGGCAAAGCAGATATCATCGCCACCTTCCGCTTCGTCGGCGGCATTGGCATCTTGCGAAAAAAGGTTGATCCGGCCGATCGGCACCGGCGAAGAGACGCCGACGAAGGCGCCGGTCGTCGGGCTGCCGGCAACGGTCACGCCGCCGAGAAAGGCGTCGCTGGTGTCGAAGAAGGCGACCTGGACATTACCGCCTAAGGTGAACGAGAAGGCATCCATGGCGACGGCCGTCGCGGTGCCGGCGGTCAGTAGTATGTCGAGCGAGTCGATAAACGTATTGGCTAGAACGATGGTGCTCGGGACACCGAAGGCGCCGGCGCCGATGGCAACCAAGCCGTTTGCCGAGCCGCCGCCGGCGTCGTTGAGCGGGTTATCCTGGAACTGGATGCCCGGGACGATCGAACCGGCCGGAAATTCCGCGGTGTTAGTGGTGTTGTTCAGCGGCGCCGGAAAGCCGACGATCGCACCCGGCGCGACGGCGCCGTTTTCGAAACCCTCGCAGGTCTGGGTCGCCGGGGGAAAAGCCAGGTCGAAATCGGCCCTTGTCGCAAAGGGCGTCAAAACGCCGATGCCGCCGGCCGGTACTTCGCCGGTGGGTGGCTGAGAAGGCAGCGGCCCGGTGCCGTGAATCTGGGCCCACTCCACGAGGGTCTCCTGGGCCATCGCCAGCGGCGCGGCGGCGGCGGCCAGGAGCAGCAAGACTGAGATACGCATGTGATTGTCCCCTGTTTTTGTTTGAAACGCCCCGATTCCCCCTGTCTGCCTGGAGTGACCGGTCACACCTTCTTCAATCCTGTAAACCCGACACCCTGGGCTGGATGGAAGCGGGGGTCGAAGCGGTACAAGACTACCACAAAACCGGGAAAATCGACACTGCGCCAGTGCTGTTCGGGGCGCCATCGGCGGGGTGGTTCCGGCCTGGCGACCCCGTCCCTCCGGACCCGGAGGGACGGCTCGCTGGTAGGGGATGCACCATCGATGGTTAGGGCGCCGGGTCCTCGAAGCTGTCTTTGTGGATTTCGTCGACCTGGCAGGCCGCGGGCAGGTCGAAGGCTTCGGTGACGTTCAACGTGTTCGGTCCGCCGCCGTCAGAGGCGCTGAATCCGACGCCGCGCCGGGCGAAGGCCTCCCAGATGGCGCAGGCGTTGGCGCCGCCGTTGTCGATCATATCGGCTTCGAGAATCGCGTCGCGGCTGGTCACGAAGGTCGGGCCGCAGGGTTGCAGCTTCATGCCGTCGACGACGAGTTGCATCGCCAGGTTGTTGCCGCCGTTGCCGTTTTGCAGGTCGGGATCGAAGCCGAACAGATCGACCAGGTTCCAGTACATATCCCACAGCGCCGACGTCCAGACCGTGCCGACGCCGTGCGGGACGGAGAGAATCGCACCCGGCTGGCCGGCGTTGACGATCAGGCCGTAGGTTTCGGGGTTGACGCCCATATCGCGGCTGTAGGGAAACGGCCGGATGCCGGCCGCCGGCTGGCCGTCGGCGAAAATCAGGTAGCGGCCGACGCCGCGCGGCTGGTCGGCCGTGTCGCCGGCCTTGGCGGTGAAGAACAGCGCCTGGAAATCGCTCCACCCTTCGCCTTGCTGTTCGTCGCCGAACAGGCAGTTGGAGTTGTTCGGGCCGCCGGTCAGGCGCGTCGAGACGCCGTGGCCGTATTCGTGGGCGATGACGCCGGCGTCGAGGTCGCTGTCGCGGTCGGGCACGGCCGTATTGGGGTCGAGCAGCGTGCCGCTGACGCCGCCGGTCAGTTCGGCTTTGATCGTGTTGCCGTCATCGTTGCCGATCATCGCCGCCGGGATCGTGACGTTGCCGCCCTGGGCGCCGGCGCCCATCGGAATCGTCTCGTTGCCAGGGGCATTGTTGACGACGATCATCGCGCTCGCCCCGGCGGTTTGCGCGTTGACACCCTTGGCGCCGAACTCGCAGGTACCACGGTCAACGACGGCGATATTGCCCGGCGTGAAGCCGACCAGCGGACCGCAGCCCAACGTTGGATTGGCGCTGCCGTCATCGACCAGTTGCAGTGAACCGCTGGTGCCGATCCCATCGATCGGCGCGCCGAAACCGGCCGGCGCGGCGGTGAAATCGCCGGCGATCGCCGGCGGCGCGGTGATTCGGAGTATCGCCGGCAGCCCACCGGTCCACACGAACATCTGCATGCGGCCGGGCGAACCGTCCGGTGGGGTGCCGAAATTGGCGTTGTTGGTGCCTGAGCCGTCCTGGGCGTCGGCCCGTACCGCGTCGTTGCCGCTGCCGCCCAGGCCGAAGTTGTTTTGCTGGAAGTTGCCCGCCGCTTCGTCGAAGCCGTAGCGGTACATCACGTCGTGGACGGTGTTGTTCCAGTAAAAAAGATTGGTCACCGCGAAGTCGATGTAGTCCGGCGGTTGCTGGGTCGTCAGGTCGAGCGGGAAATCGAAGTTCAATACCGCGCCGCCGTCGGGGCGGCTGCCGCCGATGTTGTTGGCGTCGAAATCGTCCTGTGCTTGCACGTTGTTACCGCGCGTATCGGTGAATGAACCGCCGATAAGACCCGTATCGTGCCAGCCGAGCGGTGAGGCGGTGGGGTCGGCGGGGTCGGTTTCGAGCGTCCGGCCGCCGTCGAGCGGCGATTCGTTCGGCGCTGCGAACACCCGGTAGCCGGCCTCCGCCGTCCAGTTCGATTCGTCGAGCAGGCGGCCGTCGGCGGCGTCGATCCAGGCGTTCCACCAATCGGCGCTGAGCTGGGCGCGAACCACCACGGACCAGGCGAGGCGTAACCGTCCCGCGTCGTTGTAATACACCAGTTCGACCGGGATATCGTCGCGCGACAACGAACCGCCAGTGAATACCTGGTTTTCCGGATCGAGCGTCGATTTGGGCAGCGGGGGCACGGCGAGGGCGATATTTTTCGCGGTCGCGAAGCGGTTCAGCGCCTCGGCGGCGGCCAGTTGTGGCGCCCGGAGGTTGGCCTGCGCTGCGGCATCGGCGGCGAATCGTTGGTGGGCGCTGGAGATTCGGCCGTCCTGCAGGATGTTGACGTTGGCCACGGCGTTGACGATAGGCAGGCCGGCGAGCCGCTGGCGCAGGTAGACGTGGTACACGCCGTTGTGCCGGGTACGGTAGGCCGCGGTGACCTCGACGTCGGCCAGATCGGCGGCGCTCAGTCCCGCTTCGGCGGCGCGCTCGCGGAGCGCCGAGAGGGCCAGGGATTCAGGATCGAATGGCTGTGCTGCGGCGCCGGTGGCCAGGAGCAGAGCGGACAGCAAGAGCCAGGGATGACCGGCCGGCGCGGCGGCCGAAGAGCGGTACGAGCGAAACATGGCACCTCCCTGTTTATGGGGTTATGGTTGGCGGGCGAGTATTCCATGCCGCAAGACCGGAAGTCAATCAATTTTCATTCGCGCGGCAGCAATTCGCCGGCGCGGACGAGGAGGCGGTCGAGCAGGTGGTCCAATTGGCGGCGTCCGGCAGAATCGACAGAGGCGAGCAGGTCGTTTTGATAAGCCACCGCCAGCGGGACGATGCGGGCGCGCAACCGCCGGCCGGCAGCGCTGAGGTGCAGGTATTGCCGCCGCCGGTCGCCGGCCGGCCGGCGGTCGATGACCAGTCGCCGGGCGGCGAGGCCGCGCAGCGCGCGGTGAACCGCGACTTTGTCCATGCCGGTGCGGGCCGCCAGTTCGCTGCCGCTCAAGCCGGGATGGTGGCCGAGCACGGCGATGATGCGCCACTCGGTGACGCTCAGGCCGAAGCGGTCGCGGTAGCAGCGCGCGATCCCGGCGCTGACCCGGTTGCTGAGCAGCGACAGCCGGTAAGGCAGGAAGTGTTCGAGGTCGAGTTTCGCTTCTTCCTCGCCCGCTGCCTGGCTGGCGGTCTTGGCTGATGCACTTGCCGATCGTTTCATTTGTAACTACCATGAATCATCCAGGATCATAGCCCGGATGCACACCGCCGGCACGAAATCCGGTCTTGTTGTCGCTCAGGAGATCAAAGATGCACCCCAATCCGCTCGGCCTTGAAGGTTTCAGTTTTATCGAGTTCGCCGCCGCCGATCCCCAGCCGCTCGGCGATCTGTTCCGGCGGATGGGGTTCACGCTGACGGCACGTCATACGCGGCGCGCCGTCGAATTGTACCGCCAGGGCGATATCGTCTTTTTGCTCAACAGCGAACCGCAGACCTTTGCCGCGGCGTTCGCCGCTGAGCACGGCCCGTGCTGCTCCGGTTTCGGCCTGCGGGTCGCCGACGCCGAGGCAGCGTACCGGACACTATTGGCGGACGGGGTCGCGTCGCTCGGCGAGGCGCCCGGGCCGGCGGTGGATTGCCCGCGGGTCCGGGGCATCGGCGGTTCGATGCTGTACCTCACCGACGGCCGGCACAGCGATTTAACACAGCACGGTTTCGAGGCCGCTGCCGGTGTGCCGCCGGCCCCCGCCGGCTTCGGCCTGACGTTTATCGATCACCTGACGCACAACGTTTACGACGGCAACATGGACCACTGGGCCGATTTTTACGCCCGTCATTTCGGCTTTTACGAAGTAAAATATTTCGATATCCGCGGCGCGGTAACCGGCCTGCGTTCGCGCGCCATGACCGCGCCGCACGGCCGCATTTCGATTCCGATCAACGAATCGTCCGATCCCAAAAGCCAGATCAATGAGTACCTCGACCAGTACCGCGGCGAGGGCGTGCAGCACATCGCGCTCTACACCGACGATATTTACCCCACCGTCGAGGCGATGCGCGCCCAGGGGATCCAATTTCTCGACACCCCAGACACCTATTACGAAGCGGTGGACGAGCGCATCCCCGGCCACGGTGAAGACCTCGCCCGGATGCAAGCCAACAAGATCCTGATCGACGCCGACAACATGGACCGCAGCAAGCAATTGCTGCAGATCTTCACGCAGACGGTGATCGGCCCGATCTTTTTCGAGATCATCCAGCGCAAGGGCAACCGGGGCTTCGGTGAAGGCAATTTCACCGCGCTGTTCGAGGCCATCGAGCGCGATCAACAAAAGCGGGGCGTGCTGTGAAAAAATGGATCGGCTTTCCGCTGCGTGCCGGGCAAGCTTCGCGCCAGGCGCATTGCGACCTGCCGGCCGGCACTTTCGAGCGCGAACTTGGCAAGGAAGGGTTTTTCGGTCCGGCGAGTCACATGGTCCATACCCACCCGCCGACCGGCTGGGCGGGCTTCGAGGGACCGCTGCGGCCGCGCGCCTTCGATACAACGAAACTCGCCGCCGCCGGCACCGACCCGTGGCAGGCGGCGCACCTGCTCGGCAACCCACACCTCGCGTTGCGCCACTGGCGCTGTACGGCAAGCATGCCGCACCTGGCGCGCAACGCCGATGGCGATGAAATAGTGTTCGTCCATTGCGGCGCCGCCGAACTGTACTGCGATTACGGCCACCTGAGCCTCGCCACCGGCGATTACCTGCTGCTGCCGCGCGGCACGATGTGGCGTCTGGAATGCGCCGCGCCGGTCGAGTTGCTGCTCATCGAGGCGACGAACAGCAGTTATCAATTGCCCGAACGAGGACTGGTTGGACCGCATGCGATTTTCGACCCGGCGGTGCTCGATGTGCCGGCAATCGACGACGCCTTCCAGGCCCAGCAGGGTGAAACGCCGTGGTCGGTCATCGTCAAACGGCGCAATGCGCTGAGCACGATCCACTACCCGTTCAACCCGCTCGATGCCGTCGGCTGGCATGGCGACCTGGCCCCGGTGCGTCTCAACGTCAAAGACATCCGGCCGTTGATGAGTCACCGTTATCATTTGCCGCCGTCGGCGCACACCACGTTCGTTGCCGGCCGGTTCGTCGTCTGCACCTTCGTGCCGCGGCCGTTCGAGACCGATCCGGGGGCGTTGAAAGTGCCGTTCTTCCACAACAACGACGACTACGACGAGGTCATCTTCTACCACGCCGGTGAGTTCTTCTCGCGCGACAACATCCACCCCGGCATGATCACGCTGCATCCGTGCGGGTTCACGCACGGCCCGCACCCCAAGGCGCTGGCCAACATGCTGCACCAGAAAGCGCCGGGCACCAACGAGATCGCGGTGATGATCGATACCCGCGATGCGCTCGAAGTGCTGCCCGACGCCGACGGCGTCGAATGGACCGCTTACGTCGATTCCTGGAAAGCCACCGAATGAAACTTGCCACGTTGAAACAGGGCGGCCGCGACGGCACGTTGATCGTCGTCAGCCGCGACCTCGATTGTTACGCCGTCGCCGCCGGCATCGCTCCGCATCTGCAAGCGGCGCTCGACGACTGGTCGAATTGCGCACCCCGCCTGGCGGCGCTATACGAGGAGTTGCAAAGCGGCGCGTGCCGCAACGCCGAGCCGCTGCGCTTCGCCGAATTGGCCGCGCCCTTGCCGCGGGCTTATGAATTTCTCGACGGCAGCGCCTACCTGCCGCACGTCGCGCGGGTCCGCAAGGCGCGCGGCGCCGAGGTGCCCGAGAGTTTTTATACCGACCCATTGATGTACCAGGCGACGAGCGCCGGTTTTTTAGGCCCGCGCGCGCCGATCGTCGCCGCTGACGAAGCCTGGGGCATCGACCTCGAAGCGGAAATCGTTGTCGTCACCGACGACGTGCCCTGTGGTGTTACGGCGGCGGCCGCGGCGGCGCACATCCAGTTGCTTGGCCTGGTCAACGACGTATCGCTGCGCAACCTGATCCCCGGCGAGTTGGCCAAAGGTTTCGGTTTTTTGCAAAGCAAGCCGCGTTCGGCGCTGTCGCCGGTCTTCGTCACGCCCGATGAACTCGGTCCGGCGTGGCGCGACTGCAAAGTCCACCGGCCGCTGCTCAGCTTTATCGACGACGCCGAATTCGGCCGCCCCGAGGCCGGCGAAAACATGCAGTTCAACTTTGCCGAACTGATCGCCCACGCGGCGAAAACCCGGCCGCTGGCCGCCGGTACCTTGATCGGTTCGGGCACCGTGGCCAATGACGACGAAACACGCGGTGCCTCGTGCCTGGCTGAAAAACGGGTGATCGAAATCGTCCGCGACGGTCAAGCCAGCACCCCGTTTTTGCGCTACGGCAATCGCGTGCGTATCGAGATGCGCGACGCCGAAGGCTGTTCGATCTTCGGCGCCATCGAGCAGACCGTGGTCGAGGGATAGGCTTTCAAGTGCGATGATGAGCGGCGCGCCGAAGTTGATTCTTTACACCTACTGGCGGAGCACCGCCGCCTGGCGGGTCCGGATTGCGCTGCATCTCAAAGGTTTAAGCGCCGAACTGCGCCCGGTGCATCTGCTGCGCGGCGGCGGCGAGCAACACGCGGCCGATTATGTCCGCTTGCAGCCGCAGCATCTGGTTCCGGTTTTGATCCACCAGGGCCGGGTGTTGCGCCAGTCGCTGGCGATCATCGAATATCTCGAAGAGGTGTTTTCCGCGCCGCCGCTGCTGCCCGCCGATCCGCAGGCGCGAGCCGCGTGCCGGGCGTTCGCCCAGGTCATCGCCGGCGATCTGCACCCGTTGAACAACCTGCGCGTGCTCAACTACCTGCGTGACGCACTCGGGGCGGGTGACGATGCGCGTCTTGCCTGGTACCACCACTGGCTGGCCGCCGGGTTTTCCGCGCTCGAGGCGCTGCTCGAGGACGACAGCCCGTGCGTCGTGGGCGGCGAACCGACGCTCGCCGATTGTTGTCTGCTGCCGCAGGTTTATAATGCCGAACGATTTTCCTTCGATCTGACGGTTTATCCGCGGGTCCGCCGCGTTGCGGCGCATCTGCGGACTTTGCCGGCTTTCGTCGAAACCGCACCTGCCGAACAACCCGATGCCGAAGCCTGAGACCGTGTATCTTCGAACCGCAAAACTTGTTCTCATCCTCGCCGTCCCCGCGCTCGCCGCGTGCGCCGGTCAGCCGCCGCCACCGGAGCTGAATCAGAGCGCGGCCCAGGCGATCGCCCGCGCCGAAGCCGCCGAGGCCGAACAATACGCCCCGCTGGAGCTACGGTTCGCGCGCGAGAAATTGCAAGCCGCCGAGGCGGCGATCGCCGCCGGCGAGTACGAGCCGGCCCGCCGCCAACTGGAGCAAGCGGAAATCGACGCCGAACTGGCGCTGGTCCGCAGCCGGGCCGAGATCGGGCGGCTGGGGAACGAAAAGCTGATCGCCGAAATCGCCGAGTTGCGCCGCCAACTCGAAGAAAACTTCGGTCCGGAGCAGCGACCATGAGCCGCCGTTCGACGGTCGTCTTGTCGTGGTGGGCCGCCGTCTTTCTGCTCGGCGCCTGTGCCAGCGTCCCGAAGCAGGATCTGCTCGTCGAACGCCTCAAATCCGACCTCGACAACTTGCGCCGGGAAGAAGCGGTCAAGCGTTATGCGCCGCTGGCGCTGGCCGAGGCCGATCGCGCCGTGCGCCGCCTGGACCAGGCGCCGGGGAAGAACGAACTGCGCGAACACCTTGCCTATCTGGCGACCCGTCGAATGGACATCGCCCGCGCCGAAGCGCGGCGCGCCGAGGCCGCCGATTATGCCCTGGCCCTCGAACGCGACAAAGCCGGTTTGCTGGTCCGCTTCAACCGCTTGCAGGCTGAGCAGGCGCTGGCCGAGGCCGATCGTGCCCGCTTACAGTCGCTGGCGCGCAGTGAAGAAGCCGAGCAGGCCCGAGCGCGGGCCGATGCCTCCCGGCGTGCCGAACAAGAAGCCGCGGCGGCGGCCGCGGCCGCCCGGCAGGAAGCCGAAAAAGCCCACGAACTGGCCAAAACGCAAAGCGAGGTCGCCAAAATCGCCCGCCGGGAAGCCGAACTGGCTGCCGAGCAGGCCCAATCCCTGAAACGCCGCCTGGAACGCTTGCAGCTCCGCCAGACCGACCGCGGCGTCGTCGTCACCCTCGGGGATGTGCTGTTCGCCACCGGCCAGGCGGCATTGACGCCACAGAGCGCCGGCAATCTCGATACCGTCGTCGAACTGCTCGCCGGCGAGCCCGAGCGCCGGGTCCGGATCGAAGGGCACACCGACGATCGCGGCGACGCGGCGTTCAACACCGCGCTGTCCGAACGCCGGGCCGCGGCGGTGCGCGACGCGCTGGTCACCCGCGGCATTGACGCCCAGCGGATCACCGTGGTCGGGATGGGTGAAGATTTTCCGATCGCCGGCAACGACACCGCCGAGGGGCGGGCCCAGAACCGCCGGGTGGACGTGATCCTGCTCGATGCGGACACCGCCCGGGAATGATCCACCTTGCCGGGTCCTTTTGCGGGCTTGCATGGCGGCGGCGATCGGAGTACAGTCGGGGGCGACGGTCCGGATAAGCCAGAGGATGCCTCACCGGCACATGCAGATTACTTACGCTAACCACCCCCCACGCTTTTTCAACGGTCCGTCCTGCCATCAGGGCTTCCCGCCCGACAACCCCCCACCCGCCGATCTCCGTCGCGTCCAGCCGCGATCGCCCGGCCCTGGCCGTAAGGCGGGTTCCGGTTTGCGGCCCCCAGCCGCCCGAAAATACAGATCAGATCCAATGAAAGGAGGTTTTCCGATGTTCGAATACCACCAGGTTGAGATGGAGAGTCTGCTCAAGGAAAATGAGGAGTTCCGCCGCTTGTACAACCAGCACCAGCAGCTCGATAAACGGGTCGCGGCCGCCGAAACCGGTACCGCGCCGATGGCCGATCTCGCTCTCAACCAGTTGAAGAAGGAAAAACTCTGGACCAAGGACCGTATGGCCCGGATAATCGAGGACAACAGGCACACCGAGCACTGAGCCCGCCGGTTGCCCTCATCGAAAACCACAACGCCCGCCGCAACGCGGGCGTTGTCGTTTTTGCCGGCGGCCTGGCATTGATTTCCCCCTCCCCGGCCCTCCCCCGCGAGCGGGGGAGGGTGGATAAAGAAGGACTCCCCCGCGAGCGGGGGGTGGATAAAGGACTCCCCCGCGAGTGGGGGAGGGTGGATAAAGAAGTACTCCCCCGCTGGCGGGAACCTGCCTTGTCCCTTCCCTCGCTTGCGGGGGAAGGTTAGGAAGGGGGTGCGGTTACCCAAGTCGGTTTTCACTCCCCGTGCAGTGGGACCCTGCGCCCGCAGCACCCATGAGCTGCGTGCAGACGCTGGCCGTGGGCGCCTGTTGTTTCAGGTAAAGCGCCCCTCTATTGCCGTTCACGGCGCCCAACTGAAGCCGATGGTGAATTCGCGGCCGCGGGTGAAGGCGCGGGTGAGTTCCGCGCCCTGGGTGAATCGGACGGTGTCGTTGAGCAGGTTGCGGGCTTTGAATTTCAACTGGAAGCCGTCGCCGATCTCCTTGCTGATGACGAAATCGAGCTGGTGGAAGGGCTGTTCTTCGATGTCCGGCGCGCCGAGCAGGCCGCGCTGCACGATGCGGGCGCCGACGGTGTTGTAGAGCAGGTCGGCGTTGATGCCGTTGTGCTCGTCGCTGTAACCGAGCTGTAAGTTGATGGCGTATTTCGATTGGCCTTCGATCCGGGTGTTGCGGTTGGTCCTGAGGTCGAGTTCGACATCGGCCAGGGTCAGCGAGGAATCGACGAAAAGGACGTTGCCGGTGAAGGTCAGGGCGTTGAATACATCCGGCAGCCAGGCGAACCGGCGGCGCAGGAAGCCGAGTTGTTTGCGCACTTCGATCTCGCCGCCGATGTTGCGGGCGCTTTCGGCGTTGGCGAAGCTGGTGATCGGCGTGACGCCGGGAAAGATGGTTTTTTCGACCGGATCGTCGAACGATTTCCAGAAGGCGGCGACCGACAGTGCCTCGGTCGGCGAAAAATAATATTCCCAGCGCAGGTCGGCGTGCTTGATGCTGGCTTCTCTCAGTTCGGGGTTGCCGATGGTGATTTCGTCGAGCAGCGGGTCGGTGAAGGGCGCCGGCGAGATTTCCCGGAAGTCGGGGCGCGAAACGGTCTCGGCATAAGCGAAGCGCAACTGCTGGTCGTCGCGAAAAGCCCAGGTGACGCTGGCCGAAGGCAACAGGTTCGAGGTGTCGAGCAGGCCGACGATCGGCGGGGCATCAGGATTGAAGATGCTGAAGGTCGTGGCCTGCTGAAAGTTGTCCTCCTGGCGCAAGCCGAGGATGACCGTCAACTGCTGGTACAAATCGAACTGGATGCTGCCGTAGATGCCGTCCAGGTCCTGTTCGGCGACGTAGTTGTCGGTGCCGCGCGTCGTTTCGACCAGGCGGAACAGATCGGGGGCGATGTTTTCGTCGGCGAAAATTTCCTCGAGCGAGGTCGAGTTGAAGATATCGGGGTCGAGCGTCGTCCGGTTGCCGACGAACTGGAAGCGGCGGATCACCGAATCGCGCTTGCGGTTCATGAAGTCGATGCCGGCGGCGAGTTTCATTGCGAAGCGCTCGCTGAAAGTCAGCGGCAGCGTCAGGCCGGCGGTGATCTGCTCGCTGTCGTCTTGCAGATCGCTGAAGATCGTGGCGTTGTTGTCGCTGCGCGTCGAGAGTTCGAGCAGGCCGTCGGGTCCGTGATCCAAGCGGTAGAGCCGCTCGTTGGGCGAGCGGCGGCTGGCGTTGGCCCGCGTGTGCTGCCAGTCGAGCGCCAGGTCGCCGAGGACCGGAAAGACGTGGTGGCCGCGGAACTGGTTGGCGAACAACTGGTTGGCGACGTACTCGAGTTCGAAAAACTGCGATTCGTCGCCGACTTCGGCGACGAAGCCCGAGGTGATCTCGGCCAGGTCGTCGGTGAGCCTTAAACGAATGGTGTTGGCGCTGATCTCGTGCAGGTCGCGCCATTGGGCGCCGGCGCTGGCGTAAACGCTGCTCGTGATTTCGTGATTGGTGAATTGCCGCACGAGATCGGTTTCGTTGATCAGGATCACCTCGTCGCCCTGGCGGCGGATGTTGAACGTCCGCCGGATCTCGTCGTCGCGGGTCTCGAATCCTTCGTCCCAACTGGCGCTCGCCACGTACCCCGCCCGCCAGTCGCCGATCTGAAACGAATCGCCGATGGCCAGCGTCAGGTCGCTGTCGGGGCGGATGGTCTGGCGTTCGATGTCGTAAACGCCGCTCAACTCGCGGCCGATCCGCTGGATCTCGTCGGGGGTGAAGCCGTCGGGGTTGAAGGCGCTGCTTTGGCGAAATGGCGTGCGGTCGGCGATCAATGCGCCTAGTGCCGGCGGCGGATCGCGCGCCCCGTCGTCGAAGCCGAGAAAATCGAAATCGCCGCCGTCGTAAGTGAAGCCTTTCTTGAAACTGGTCGAGGTGCGATAACCGAGCGAGCCCGAAATTTTGAAAAAGAAGTCTTCCGGCATCGCCTGGGTGCGCAGATTGACGATGCCGCCGCCGAACTCGGCGGGCAGCTCGGCGGCGAAGGATTTGTTGACCAGCACCGAGGCGATCACGTCGGTCGGAAACAGGTCGAGCGGGACGACGCGGCGGGTCGGGTCGGGACTGGGGACACTGGCGCCGTTGAGCAGCGTTGTCGTGTAGCGCTCGCCGAGGCCGCGAATGAAAATGAAGCGGCCGTTGACCAGCGTCAACCCGGTCACTCGCTTCAAGGCCGAGGCGGCGTCGCTGTCGCCGGCACGCGAGATCTGCTCGGCGCCGAGTACGTCGGTGACCGAGGTGGCATTGCGCCGCTCTTCGACGACCGAGGCGATCGAACCTTCGAGATACGGCGCGAGCACGACGAATTCGGGCAGTTCGGCGCCGGCCGGGGTGAGTTCCAGGTTCTGGGTGGTGATCTTGCCGGAGGCGATCGGGATGTTGTCCAGCGTCCGGGTGTTGAAGCGCGCCGCGAGCACCGATACGGCGTAAAGGCCGGGCGGCAATTGGAAGCGATAGCGGCCGTCCTCGCCGGTGACGATTTCTTCCGCGGCGCCGCTGGCGAAGACCCGGACGCCGGCCAGCGGGCGGTGGTTTTCGGCATCGGTAATGACGCCTTCGAGTGTGCCCGGCGGGCCGGCCGCGACGGGTGCGGACGGGGCGGCGGCGGACGACCCGGCGGCCGGATTCGACGTTTCGAAATCGGCGTAGACCGGGCGGCCATCGCGGTAGAAGTTGAGCAGCAGGCGGGCGATTTCGCCGCTCACGAGGTGCAGGTCGCGGCGATAGGTTTGGTCGCGGGTTTCGATTCGAAGCCGGTGCGCGCCGGGCGGGAGTTCCGCGGCCCAACGGCCGTTGCGGTCGGTCCGCCCGGCCGGCGCGCCGTCGATGGCGACTTCAATGCCGGCGACCGGCAACTGGGCGGTGAAGACGACGACGGTCAGGCGGCTCCCTTTGTAGCCTTCCCGGCCGGCCGGCGTATCGGGTTCATGACTGTCCTCGAACGCACTCTCGCGGGCTGCATCTGCGACCGGCAAGCCGGCGGCGATTTCATGACTGTCCTCGATCGGCGTTTCGTGACTGTCCTCGATCGGCGGGCTGGCGCCGGGGGCCGTGGCCAGGGTGATCAGGAAGAGTGCCGCGGCGCATCGGGCCGTGACGGCCGGCGTCACTGGCAACGCCACGGTTCGTCCCGGCATTCGGCGATGGCGCGGCGGACTTCGACCGCTTTGCGGAACAAATCGCCGCGCCTTAAGCGCGCCAGTTCGTTCTCGGCGGCGGGGTAGTCGCCGCTTTTGAACAGCGCGAAGGCCAGGGCGTAACGGATGTCTTCGTTGGCGACCAGGTTGAGGCGATACAAATCCTCGCGCATCGCCGCGGCTTGTTCGAAATGGCCGAGTTCGAGGGTCAGCGCCAGGCGTTGTTTGAGTTTGGCTTCCTGGTCGGCGATTTGGCCGTTGAGCAGCAAGGCGCGGTAGCGCTGGCCGGCGCGGCGGTACAGTTCGGCGGCGTCGGCGACGAGCGAGCGGTCGAAAACCGCGGCTTCGTCGATCAATGCCGCGGCGGTGTGGTACGCCTGCCGATCGACATAGACGTGGGCCAGGGCCTTGGTGGCGGCGAGCGATTCGGGGTGCAACAGGTGCGCCGCTTCGAGAAAGTGCAAGGCTTTTGCCGTCTGCCCGGCGCGGCGCAACGCATCGGCGATCGCCACGCGGTCGGCGAACCGCCCGTCGAAACGGGCGAGGTAGGCTTCGCCTTGGTCGGCGGCGGCTTGGTAAAGACCGAGGTCGATCAGGTAGAACACCCGGCGGCGGGGAAACGAAGGATCGTCCGGGAACAGCACGCGGGCCTGATCGAGCGCGGCCAGGGCGTCGATCGGGCGGCTAAGGCGCCACAGCGCATCGGCGCGCAGGTGCCAGGTCGAGGGGATGCGGGCGGTTTCGGCCTCGACTTGGGACAGCGCCTTGATGACGGCGCGATCGTCGCCGAGTTCGTAGCTGATCTGCGCCAGATAAACAAAGACCACCGCATCGGTCGCCCCGGCGGCGACAGCGGCGGCGAGTGCGCTTTTGGCCGCCGGCAAATCGGCGAGGCGCTGCGCGGCCAGGCCGCGCAGGGTGTGGTAGCGGACAGTATCGATTTCTCCGGCCGCCGGATCGAGGCCGTCGAGGACAGCCAGCGCGCGGTCGGGGTGGTTGTCGCGCAGCATCAGCGCCGCGAGGTCGAGCGGATCTTCGGCCGCTTTTTTCGCCGCGCCGGCGACCGCGACCAGCCCCACCAGGACCAGGGACAGCAGAATGCGCAACATCGAGTTCAGCTCAGGTCGAAGCGGATCTTCTGCTTGACCCAGGCGCGCACGGCCTTACCCTGGTACTCGCCGGGGGCGAAGCGCCAGCGGTTGATGCCGGCGAGGACGACGTCGTCGAAGACGCCGGCCGGATACGATTCGACCACCTTGACCTGCTCGATCTCACCGGTGACGCCGATCAACAGCGACAGCACGACGTACCCGGTCACGCCTTGCGCCTTGGCGCGCGCCGGGTACTGCAGCGGAGCCTGGTACGACGCGGCCGGCGGGCGGTCGACGGTATCGTCGGTCATCACCAGACCTTCGCCGGCGCCGAGCAGGTCGTCGGCCAGCCCGCCGAGGTCGTCGGTCGAAAAACCCGGCAGGCCGAAGTCGATGCCGGCCAGCACGCTGCCCAGATCGAGCATCGGACTGGGCGGCGCTTTAGCCTTGCGCGGCTTAGGTTTGGGCGGCGGTTCGGGTTTGAGCGGCGGCGGCGGTTTGCGCTCGAAAGTGACCGGCGTGGCGCCGGCAAGCTTGTCGCGATCGGCGAGACGCGATAAATGATTGATGAATAACAAGGTGCCGAGCACGGTAATGCTGCCGGCGACCATAAAGCCGGTGGCCCATAGCAACGCTCTTGACGATGGTTTCATCATCCTGCTCCCGCCTCTTTAACGGTGGCGACGCCGACGTCCTCGGCGCCGGCCAGACGCGCTTGATCGACGACCTCGACCAAGCGCCCGGAAGACACACCCTCATCGGTGACGACCAGCACCGATTTATTGGTCCCGGCGCCGAGCAGATCGCGCAGCCGGCTTTGGATCACCCAGGCGCGGATCGGCTCGCCGTCGAGATAGATTTCGCCCGCCTGATCGATGTAAATCCGGATCGCCTTGGTCGAGGCGACGGTGGCGGTCGCCGCTGACGGGCGGTTGAGATCGAGCTTCAGATCCTTGACAAAGGTCGTGCTGACCATGAAAAAGATCAGCAAGATGAACACCATGTCGATCAACGGCGAGATATTGATGTCCTGGATGTTTTCCTGACGCTGACGGTAACGCATCGTTTAAGCCGCGCACAGGATGTCTTTGAGCTGGTTCAGCTCGAGTTCGATATCGCGCGCCCGGCGCTCGAGCACGCCGTTGGCGATGAGCCCGGGAATCGAAACCAAAAGCCCCATCTGGGTCGTGAACAGCGCCTGCGAGATGCCGCCGGCGATGCCGCCCGACTGGCTGAACAGCGACATTTCGGCGAGCGAATCGAAGGTCTCGATCATGCCGATAACGGTACCGAGCAGGCCGAGCAAAGGGGAGACAAGCACGATGGTGGTAATCAGCACATGAAAGCGGCGGAGATGGTTCTCCTCGGCGGCGAAGGCGTCGTCGAGCCAGCGGCGCAGATCGGGCAGGCCGCGGGCGTGAAGCGCCAGTCCCAGGCGGGCGGCGCGCACCAGGATGCCGTCGCGCCTGCGGTACACGGGATCGTCGCGACCGATCCGTTCGAGCAGGACGCGGGCGCCGCGGCGGCTGCCGCGGCGGAGTAGCGCAAAGCGCCAACCGAGCGCGAACCACAAAACGGCCAGCAGGACAACCAGCGGCCACATCACGCCACCGCCGGCGGCGAAATAGTCCGCCAGGGCGGCGAGTTGCCGGAAAAGCCAGTCGCCCATCACGCCCTCACGCCGCGCCGAGCCGGCGTTCCTGGTCGAGGTTGACGATACGCAGGGCGGCTTTTTCCATGTCGTCTTTGATGCGCTCGGCCCAGCCGGCGAGCAGGTTGCCGAACAACAGGGCCGGGATGGCGACCGCCAAGCCGACTTCGGTGGTGATCAGAGCGACCGAGATGCCGCCCGATAGCAGCTTGGGATCGCCGGTACCGAATTCAGTGATCACATCGAAGGTCGCGATCATGCCGGTCACCGTGCCGAGCAGACCGAGCAGCGGGCTGACCGCGGCGATGACGATGATGATGGCGCCGAAACGGTTGAGGTGCGACGACTCGTGCAAGATGGCCTCGGAAACGATGTCCTCGAGGTGCGCCCGTTCGCGGTCGAGGTTGCGGATCGCCGCGGCGATCACCCGTGACGTCGCCCCGGCACGGCGGCGGCAGGCTTCCAGCGCCTCGGCCATCCGGCCTTGGCGCACCCATTCGCCGGTTTCGGCGAGCAGTTTCGCGGTATCGGCACCGGCGCCGCGCAAAAAGATTACGCGCAGGACGATCAATACCAGGGCAACCAGGCCCAGGACGGCAATGATCCAGGCGATGGCGCCGCCGTCATCGAGTGTCCGGAGCAGCGATTTGGCGGTTTTTTCTTCAACCGGTTTGAGCAGGGATTCATAAATGAAGATCGGCAACGCATCCGGGGCGCGGCCTTCCGCCACCGCGCGCGCCGCCTCGGCACTGTCGCCGGGCCACAGCTTGAGCCGCCCTTCTCCGGCCGGCGCCAGTACGCCGGCCCCGGCAGGGCTGACGCCATAGGCGGCGATGCGGCCGATTTCGACGATCTCGCCCGCCACTTCGCGGCCATCGGCGAGATAAAAGCGGCCCGCCGTCTCGCGCCGCGTCCCGCCTTGTTCGATCAGGCCGGCGGCGGCGTTGAACAGCGTGGCGATTTTCGCTAGATCATCGCCGGCGGCAAACGTCTCGTCGCCGACATCGGCGATGCCCTGCAACTGCAAGCTGGCGATCGCCTGCTGATAACTGGCGTCGAGGATGCCGCGCTGGTCTTCGAGATCGGCGATGCCGCGCTCGGCTTCGGCCAGGGCTTTTTCCAGGCGCCGAGCCTCGTTCTGGGTCGCGAGCAGCCGGTTTTGCAGCGCGGCCAGCTTGTTTTCTCCGGCCCGCTCCTCGTCGCCGGCCTGCGTTTTGAGCCGCTGCAATTGCTGTTCGAGTTCGGCCTGCTGGGCGGCGAGAAAGGCGAACTCGCGGCGATAGGCGGCCTCGAGTTCGGCTTTGGCGCGTTCCGGATCGGCCAGCGGCACGACCGGCGCTGCCGCCGGGGCGGCGGTCGGCGCGGCGGATTCCGCCGGCGGTGTCTCCTGCGCGCCGGCAACGAGCACGATCAACCATCCGCCGGCCAAAGCCGGCCCCCTCCACTGCCGTCTGCGGGCGGTTCTGCTGACGCTCATGACGACTCCGGATGCAGCGGCGGCAGCGCGGCGGGCAGCGTGAAATAGCCCTGGCGGATCTGTTTGCGCAGGGAATCGAACAACGTGGCGATCTGGCTCCGCTCGTCGCGGCTGCCGGCGACCCGCCAGCTCCAGTCTCCGGACGGCGCGACGGCGTAGCCGTAGCGTTCGTCCCGGGTCCGGAAATAGAGCGCGGCGGTGCCGAGTTTCGCGACTTCGGCGAGCACGGGTTGACCGTCGAGTTCGATGGTCTGCGAATAGATTGCGTTTTCGCGGCTCAAGCGGAACTCGTCCTCGACGATTGCCCACAAGCGGTTGACGGCGCGCTGCGGCACGACACGGCCGGCAGCGAGCTGGGTTTGCAGTTCGTCGATCACGGCGAGCCGTTCGGCGCGGCGAAAAGGCAGCGACGCGGCCACCGCGCGGCGCACCGTGCCGAGCGCCTCTTGCACCGCGGGGAGCAGCGTCTCATGGCCGGCGCCGCCGGCGGCCAGACGCGCATCGAGCGCGGCCAGTTCCTCTTCGAGCTGGCGGCGGCGCACCCCTTCGCGCTCGATCGCCGCCTCGGTTTCGGCCTGCTGGGCGGCGATAAAGCCGCGGCGCGTGCGGCGCTCTTCGCGGGCGATGTCGATTTCACCCTGCAAACGTTCGACTTCGGCGCGCAGCGCAATCAGACGTTCGACCATACCGCCGAGCGCCGGGTCGGGCGCCTCGCCGGCGGCCGGCTGGGCATGGATACCGGATACGGCGAGTAAGGCAATAGCGGCAAACGCTATAAGCTGTTTCACGGTAGCTAAAAGATGTTTCATGGCGGCACCGGCAAGGTAACGATCCCGCACGCGTCGAGCGGCGACGGATGAAGACGGCATTGGGAGACCTACCTGATATTCCGCCGCGCAGACTAGCGCTGGAAAATGACAGGAACGTGACAATCCTGCTAGGATTTGTCACATAACCGTCACAAAACTTTCATGCTGCTGCAACAAGCGCACCTTAGACTGACCTGCGGCACAAAGCCGTCATCATCATCACCGGAGATTATTCAATGTCTTTTCATCGCCATTTACTCGGCGCGATCGTGTTACTGGCCGGCGCCGCCGCCAGTCATCCGGCCGCCGCGATTTTCATCGACGGACAATTCGCCGGTCAATGGGCCGAAGCCAGCACGCCGGGCGTGCGCCGTGGTCTGAATCTGCAATATTTCAAACTCGGGCCGGAACAAGGCACATTGTTCGCCGTCGGATTTTTCTTCGACAACGAAGGCAACCAACTCTGGTTCAGCGGCAACGCGGCCGTCACTCCAGAGCTTTTCGAGTTCACTTTTCCGGTCAATTTGATCACCGGCGGCCGCTTCGCCGGCGGCCCGGCCGGTGATATTGTCCAGGTGCAAAACTTTGCCCAGGTCACACTCACCTTCAACACCTGCAACAGCATGGATTTTGCCTGGCAGTGGAGTAACAACGGCGGACCTGACATCGGTTCCGGTTCGGTCAATATGGACCGCGGCGTCTCAACCGTCGGCGCCCCCGGCTTCGTCGGCCCCGAGCGCTGCGTTTACCAAAAACAATTCACTGCATGCCCGGCGTTTTCGACTGCGGTACCGGGCGCCGAACGCAGTTGCGCCATCAGCGCACCGCGCCAGACGCCGCTGCTCGGCAACATCGTTCTGACCAACGACATCAACTGGGTGCTGAACGGCGAAGTCTTCGTCGGTAACGACAACGCCGACCAGAGCACGCTGACCATCGAACCCGGCACCCGCGTCACCGCCGTGACCGATACCGACGCGATGTTCTTTATCCGCCGCGGCAGCAAAATCTTCGCCGAAGGCAAGCCCTTCGCACCGATCGTGCTGACCGGAGACGATCCGAATACCGAATCGTTGTGGGGCGGTGTCGTGCTTTCCGGCAACGCCGGAGTCAATGGTTGCGCGCCCGGCACCCAGCTTTGCGAACTCGATTCGGAATTCGCCACTGGCGAGAAATACGGCGGCAATAACGACACCGAAAGCAGCGGCACGCTCCGTTACGTCAACATCTATTCCAGCGGCGTCACGGTCGAGACCAACCGCGAAGTGCAGGGTTTGACGCTGCAAGGCATCGGCTCGGCGACGGCACTGGATCATATCCATATCCACACCAGCTCCGACGACGGTATCGAATTTTTCGGCGGCACGGCGCAAGTCAAGTATCTGATCATCACCAATGCCAGCGATGACAGCTTCGACTGGGGCTTCGGCTGGCGCGGCAAGGCGCAGCACGTTCTGGCGATCCAGGCCAGCGGCGGCGGCGACCACGGCATCGAGGCCGACAACAACGAATTCGACAACGACTCCGAGCCGCGCGCCAATCCTACGCTGGCCAATTTCACGCTGCTCGGCTCGGCCCAGGGCGGTGAGGGTCTCAGACTGCGCCGCGGCACGGCCGGCACGATCCGCAATTTCGCGGTCACCGGCTTCGGCGCCGAGTGTTTGAACATCGACAGCGACGCGACTTTCCCGCTAGCCAACAGCGGGGCTTTGAACATGACCCACTCGCGACTCGACTGTGCCACGCAATTCGACAACGGCGATTTCGACGTCGCTTCCTGGTTCAACGGCCAGGAAGGCAATTCGACCGGCCCACTGCAACTCGGCGGCAACGGCTTCCAGCCGATTCCCGGTTCGCCGTTGCTGGACGCCGGTGCGGATATCGAAGGCGACAGTTTCTTCGATACCGTCGATTACATCGGCGCCTTCCGCAGCGATGACCCGAGCGACAACTGGACCTTGGGCTGGACCGACTTCGTGCCGGGTAATCCGCTGGGTCCTAACTGAGCGGATCGCACGATCGGATCATTCCAGATCGACTCGCAAGTATCTGTCTCGCCGGGCTCGGAGTGAGCCCGGCTTTTTTTCGCCCGAAGCAAAGTCCGGACCGGTGCCGGACTTTGCATCGCGTTATCATGAAATGATGGAGCGGGCAACGCCGGCCACAGGGTCCAACACGGCACCACGTCGCATCGCAGCGCTGCACGCGGCGCTCGGCATTCCGCCGGATTACGCCGGCCGCCGCGGTTTGCCGCTGTGCCCCGAGGCGCGTTCGCTGGTGGAAATCGGGGTGGATTGTTTCGGCCGGCCGCAACGCCTGACGCCGGGCGCGGCGCGGGCCTTCGCCAGACTGCGCACCGCGGCGGCCGCCGACGGTATCGTCATCGAAGTGGTTTCGGCGTTCCGCGATATCGACTATCAGGCGGCGTTGATCCGCCGCAAGCTGGATGCCGGACAGCCGATCGCGCGAATTTTGGAAGTGTCGGCCGCTCCGGGGTTCAGCGAACACCACACCGGCCGGGCGCTCGATCTGACCACGCCGGGCCTTCCACCGCTGGACGGCGCCTTCGCCGCCAGCCCCGCGTATCGCTGGCTTAGACAAAACGCCGAAAAATTCGGTTTTGCCGAGTCGTATCCGGCCGCCAATCCATACGGCCTGATCTGGGAGCCGTGGCATTGGGCGTGGCGGTCGGGGCGGGCGATACTTCCTCCCCCTCTCCGGCCCCCCGCAAGCGGGGGAGGGGGAGATGAGATGATCCCCCGCGAGCAAGGGAGCAACGCCTCTTCATGACTGCGCCTCAAGGATGGAGCAACGCCTCTTCATGACTGTCCCATGGCGCCACGTTTTCCTCGTTCCGTCATTCCCGCAGGTCTGTGCCGGCACGGCAGAGGGGTGGACGCGGGAATCCGGTCAACAATCGTGGTGCCGATTCCGGTTGCGCTATTCGACGACCGGCGGCGTGGTTCGCTCGACGGGGGTATCCAGCAGGCGCTCCGGCAACGGCGCTTGCCGCTGCACGTACCCGTCGAGGGCGTCGAGGGCGGCGAGAAAATAAGGATATAGCGCCCGGTATTTTTGGCGGTAGGCGGGCAGCGCGAGCAACGCGTCGAAATGCTGCGCACCGGCGACTTCGAAATAGCGCAAGCGGCTATTTTCCCGTTCGACTTGAAGGTTGCGGGCCCGATACGGGCGCGAGCTGTGGATCACCGGAACGACGGTGTCGGCGCTGCCGTGGACAATGATCGCCGGCCGGCCACCGAGATTGCCACCGAGCCGCGTCGCTTCGACGCCGGCCCGCACGTCAGCGGCGCGCGGTTCGTCGCCGTCCCACAAGCGGCGCAGACAACGGGCGCCACGGTAATCGAAATCGGGCACGGCGCCGGCCGCCGGTGGGACGAGTTGCGCACGCCGGTCCTCGCCGCTGTCGGCGGTCCGCACCAAGCCGATGCCGGAAGTCGGTGGAATCCCGGTGCTGACCGCGAATAGGGCGGCGGCAGCGGGCGTGTCGATCGTGACGGCCTGACCGGCCGCATCGAGCGCGGCAAATCCGAGACCGCACGGCGGTTCGGCAAAGGGAAAACGGCCGGCGGCCGAGGTGTAGGTGACGGCGATTGACGAATACAATTCGAAGACTACGGCAAAGGGCAACAGCGGGTCGGCCGCTTCCGGCAGGCCCTCTTCGTGCAGCGCCCGGCGGGCCGCCGCGGCCCACTGCGCTTCGTTGTCGCCGGCCAGCAAACCGTCGGCGTGCATGGCCCGGCAACGAGCTTGCATCATCGGCCGCAGCGCGCCGAGCGGCAGTATGAAGGGATGGTCTTCGGCCAAGGCAAGGGCGGCGCACGGGGCGTAGAGATTCAACGCGCCGGCGTAATCGACGAGCGGCCGGGCGCCTTCGACGTAGACATTCGGCTCGGCGGCAACGACGCCGTCGATGAGACCCTCCGTATCCTGCTCCGCCGCGGCGAGCACCGCACCGCCGCCGTTCGAAATGCCGGCGGCGATAATTCGCGTCCGCTCCGCAGTCAGAACCCGGACGCCGTCCGGGCGCCTGAGGTTGATCTCGCGCAGCGCAAAGTCGATGGCCGCCAGCACGTAACGCCCCCAATCGGCCGCCGGGTTTTCCTGGGAGTGGGCATGGCGGAAAGCGATGCGATGCGGATGCTCGGCGAGATAGGCGGCGGTTTGGGGCGCCTTAAGGTCGAGGGCGAACAGCGCGGCCGGCGGCGGCGTCAAGCGCCCTTGCAGTTCGAGGCCGAGATCGAATTCGGGGAAGTACACTCCGTTGCCGGCGCCTTTGTCGGTGGTCACCAAGGCACAGCCCCGGCCGAGCGCCCACGGGGCGACCACCGGCAGGGCGCCGTAAATGCCGCGCGAGCCGGAACTCGCGGTCGCCACCAGGCAGGGTCGCTGCCAGTCGAACGCCTCGGGAATCTGCAACAACAGCGCCGCCGGCGCGCGTTCGGGCCCAAGGCGGACCGTGCTCAGCAACTCGATGCCGGCGATCGGCTCGACAAGCGCCTTGCCGTCGGGTCTGGTCTCCTCTTCCAGTTCGCTGCCGGCGCTCAGATCGTGCAAGCCGCGCCAGGCGTGGTACAGCGCCAGACGGCGCAATTCATCGACGCTCGGCGACGCCGGATCGCTGATCGCCGGCGGCCCGCCGCGCAGGTCTTCGAGACCAAGCCCGGCACTCAGCAAATCGTCGCTCACCCCATCGGCGTGCCGGCCGATCACCGCTTCATGCCACGGTAACGGCGTCCGGTGCACTCCGGCGCAGGCCGATAACGACCATACCAGGATAGCCGCTGTACCTCGATGGACAAGGAAGCCCATGCCTCGTCTCCAGACGCAGAATTGCGTTGCTCGTTGCTAATTTCTGGCCCGCGGCTTGATCGCCCACGCCGACAGTGTAAAACCGGCGAGCGAGACCAGGGCGGCGAACAAAAATGCCGCCCGGCCGCCACCGAGATGCCAGAAGCCGCCGGCCGCCAGACCGCCGAGCACGCCGCCGACGCCGGAGCTGAAACCATACAACAATCCCTGGCCGCGGATTACCAGTGCGCCGGGGAAAAAGCGGACGACCAGTTGCATGCTGGCGGCGTGGAAGGCGCCGAAGGTCAGCGCATGGGCGAGTTGGGCAAGCGCCATCGCACTCGCCGACGACGGCAAAAACGCGGTCAGCAGCCAGCGCCCGCAGCCGGCCGCCAGGCAGACCTGCATCACCCGCGCCGCGCTGTGGTGCTGCAACACACTCCTCATCACCAGCAAGGCGGCGATCTCGGCGACCACGCCAAGCGCCCAATAAAGTCCGATCGCCCGCCCGCTGTAACCGCTGCCGGCCAAGTGCAGCGAATAGAAGATGTAGTACGGGCCGTGGCTCATTTGCATCAGCAGTGCGGCGAACAGAAACACCGCGACCTCGCGTCGCCCGACGAGGTGGCGAAGTGCCGCGCCCCCGGGCGGTGCCGGTTCGCGGTTCCACGGACCGTAATCGTTACGCCAGACACTGGCCAACGCCAGGGCAAACCACGGTACGGTGTACAGCGGCAGCCAGGCGGCCGAGGCGTGCTCAACCGCCCAACCGCCGGCGATCACGGCGACGACGAAACCGACCGAGCCCCAGACCCGGATCGAGCTGTAGCGTGTGCTGCCCGGCCCGAGATGGCTCAGCGTGACGGTTTCGAACTGCGGCATGATGGCGTTGTAGAGCGCGCTGAAAACGAGCAGCAGTACCGCGATGCCCGCCGTACCAAGCGGCGCTTGCATGGCGATGAAGGCCAGCGCCGAAACGGCAAACGCAAAACGCAGCCAGGCGATGGGCTGGGCGCTTTTGCCGACCAGCCAGGCCCAGGCACCGGGCGTGACGACGCGCGTCAGATACCACAGCGAGAGCAGCCCGCTGATGGCCAGCGGCGACAGGCCGCGGGCGTCGAGAAACAGGCTGAAATACGGCGTGAACAGGCCGAGAACGCCGAGAAAACCAAAATAGAAAAGCGACAGATCGAGATACCGCCGGCGATCGGGCTCCAACAACGGCGGAGCTAACGGCGTAGCGTCACTCAGGGTCCGACTCCGAACGGCTCCTGGATGATGATGTTCTGATTGCGCTCCGGGCCGATCGAAAGCATATGGACCGGGGTGGCGAGCAGTTCCTCGAGCCGCTCGAGATACCGCCGCGCCGCCGCCGGGAGATCGCTCACGGCGCGGATCGCACGGGTGTCCGAGCGCCAGCCGGGCAGTTCTTCGTATACCGGTTCCAGCCTGGACCAGGCTTCGGCATCGACCGGAAAATGCCCGATGCGTTCGCCGTCTACTTCGTAAGCGACGCAGATGCGGATGGTGTCGAGCGTATCGAGGACGTCGAGTTTGGTGATGCACAAACCATCGACGCCGTTCAAACGCATCATGCGCTTCAACGCCACGGCGTCGAGCCAACCACAGCGCCGCTTGCGGCCGGTCGTGGCGCCGAATTCGTGGCCGCGCTCGCCGAGCAATTCGCCGGTCGCGTCGTTGAGTTCGGTCGGAAACGGCCCGCCGCCGACGCGCGTCGTATACGCCTTGACAATGGCCAGTACGTAATCGATATCGCGCGGCGCGATGCCGGCTCCGGTACATACGCCGCCGACCGTGGTGTTCGACGAGGTGACGTAGGGGTACGTCCCCTGGTCGATATCGAGCAGGCTGCCTTGCGCCCCCTCGAACAGGATCCGCCGGCCGGCCAGCCGCGCCTGGTGCAGCTCATCGGCGACATCGACGATCAACGGTCCGAGCCAATCGCGGAGTGCGAGAACTTCGTCGGTCAGCGCCGCGCTGTCGAGGGGTTCGCCGCCCAGATAATTTGTGAGCACAAAATTATAATAATCGAGCAGCGCGGCGAGCTTGCCGGGCAGCGTCCGGTGGTCGAGCAGATCGGCGACGCGCAAGCCGCGCCGCGCCGCCTTGTCCTCGTACGCCGGGCCGATACCGCGGCCGGTGGTGCCGATCGCGCCGCTGCCGCGCGCTTTTTCACGGGCCAGATCCATCGCCTGGTGGCAGGGCAGAATCAGCGGGCAGGCGGCCGAGACGCCGAGCCGGCGGCGCACGTCGATGTCGCGCGCTTCGAGTTTTTCGATTTCGCTGTACAGCGCTGACGGCGACAGCACGACGCCGTTGCCGATCAGGCAGCGGGTGTTGGCATGCAGGATGCCGGACGGCACCAGGTGCAGCACCAGCTTGTCGTCACCGACGACCAGCGTGTGCCCGGCGTTGTGCCCGCCCTGGAAGCGCACCACGTCATCGGCGCGGGCACTGAGCAAATCGACGATCTTGCCTTTACCCTCGTCGCCCCACTGGGCGCCGAGTACGACGATCGAACGGGTCATTGCTGGGTACCGAATCTAAGTAATATGGCGCCGAGCACTAGACTGGCGATGCCGAACAACCGGATGTGCCGCGCCTCGATCCGGCTGAGGTGCTGCATCGCCTCCTGCCAGCGCTGCGGCGCCAACGCCGGCAGCAGTCCTTCCAGGACGAGCAGCAGCGCAAAGGCCGTCCACAAATCTTCGAGCATCGAAACGAACCTCGCCTATTTTTTCTTTTCGGCGCCGGACCGCAGGTAATCGTAAAACGGCAAGGTCGGGTCGATGACCAGTCGGTCGCGGCCGCCATCGAAGGTCCGGCTGTAGGCTTCGAGACTGCGCATGAAGGCATAGAACTCGTCGTCCTGACGATAGGCCGCGGCATAAATCTCCGTCGCCTGGGCGTCCCCCGCACCGCGGGTTCGCTCGGCGTCGCGCTCGGCTTCGGCAAGGATCACGCGCACTTGGCGGTCGGCATCGGCGCGGATTTTTTCCGCCCGCTCGCGGCCCACCGAGCGCAGTTCGTTGGCGAACTGCGTGCGCTGCGTCTCCATCCGCGTGAATACCGAATCGGTGACCCTTTCGGTCAACTCGATGCGCTTGATACGCACGTCGATGACCTTGATGCCGAATTCCGCCATGCGCTCGTCAGCGGTGAGCGTCAGGTTGCTCATCAATTCGGCGCGCCGTTCGGCGACGACTTCTTGCAGAGTCAAACTGGCGAAGCGCCCGCGCAATCGATCGCGGACGATTTGCGCCATCCGGTCGCGGGCGATGCGTTCGTCGCCGCCGCGGGTCGAGGTGTAATAGCGCTCGACGTCGACAATGCGCCAATTGATGTAGTAATCGACGTCGACGTACTTCTGCTCGCGGGTGTTCATCTGTTCGACTGGCATGTCGAGCAGCAGAATGCGGCGGTCGAATTTTTTGACGTTGTTGATCAGCGGCAGCTTCCAGTGCAGACCGGGGCCGTAATCGGAACGCAGGATCTCGCCCAGCCGGAATTTCACGGCATATTCGGTTTCCGTGACGACAAACACCGACAACCCGCCGGCGATCAGAACGAGGATCCCTAAAATGAGAGCGCCTGTGCTTCTCATCGCCCGCCCTCCCGGCCGCGGCTGCGCGGATCGGCGGCGGGCGGTGTCCGGCCGGCGCTCTCGGCGCCGCGGCTTGCGGCATCGGCCGGCGGCAGCATGCGCAGGCCGCCGTCGTAGCCGGAACGCGCTTCATCGAGCGGCAGATAGATCAATGGATTGCCTTTTTCGATATCGATCAACACTTTGGGCGTGCGCTGCAAAACGTCTTCCATGGCCTCGATATACATCCGCTGGCGCGTCACCTCCGGCGCCTGGCGGTAAGCGGCGAGCAACAGTTCGAAGCGCTGCGTCGCGCCGGTGGCCCGCGCCACCTGCGCCGCGCGGTAACCTTCCGCCTCCTGCAAAACCCGTGCCGCCTGGCCGCGCGCCTCCGGGATGATCTTGTTGGCATAGGCCTCGGCCTCGTTGACGAAGCGCTGCTGATCTTCGCGCGCCTTGACCACGTCGTCGAAGGCTTCCTGTACCTGGGACGGCGGCTTGACTTCCTGCAAGTTGAACAAACTAACCTCGATGCCGGTCGAGTAACGATCGAGGATGGTCTGCATCAACGCCCGGGTGTCGGCGCCGACCTGGTCGCGGCCGGCCTCCAGGATGAAATCCATATCGTTGGTGCCGACCACTTCGCGCATCGCGCTCTCCGCCGCCTCGCCCAACATTTCCGCCGGGCTGCGCACGTTGAACAGAAAATCCTTGGGATCGATGACCCGGTACTGGACCGCGAAGCCGATTTCGATCAGGTTCTCGTTACCGGTCAGCATCCGGCCGCGATCGACAAACGAACGGACTTCACTGACGTTGACCTTGGTGATCGACTCGAAGGGCGGCGGCATCGTCAGGCGCAGGCCGGGCATCAGCGTCCGGTTGTATTTGCCGAACGTCAGCACCACGCCGCGCTCGGCCTGATCGATGATGTGGACCGAATTGAACAACACCCAAAGCACCAGCGCGATGATGACGAGCGGCAAGATACCGCCGCCGCCGCGCTTCTGAGTGCCGCTCTCGCGGCCGCCGCCGAACCAACGGCGGAGCCGCGCCTTGAGCGAGGCGAATACCTCGTCGAGATCGGGTGGTTGCTGATCGCCGCCGCGCCACGGATCGCGCGGCTTGCCTGGTTCGTTCCAGGGCATGTCGAAACTCCAATGCCGGTTTTGTCAGGAAATGGGCCGCACCAGGGGCACGGGGATGAAGTGGCGTATGGGTGTTTATGATAACCGATTCGACCGCCGGGGCCGCTGGCGAGGCGGGTCGAACGGGCGCGGTTGCCAATCGAGAACCCGGCGCGCCGGCCGGTCATCGACCAGCAGATCGGCGTTTTGCCGCACAACCATCGCCGCGTTCACGCCGCCCGGCGCCCACCATCGGACGAGACCGGCGAGCAGTCCGGCCGGCAGCGGCAGGAAGCGGGGTTTTATGCCCCGGGCGCGCGCCGCGCGGGCGATCATCTCGCGAAAGGTCAGCACTTCGCCGCCGCCCAGCGCATAGATCCCTTCCGGCATCGCCGGCCGGGCGATGAGGTCGGCGATCGTGGCGGCGAGGTCGGCGGCGTGGACCGGATGGCGGCGCCCGGTGGCGCGCCCGGCGAGTGGCAGAACACGATAACGGCCGAGCCAATCGACGGCGCGGCTGATGCTCGCCTCGCCGGTACCGCCGTAGATCAGCGCCGGGCGCAGCAGCACGAGCGGCAGACCCGCGGCGCGGCAGCGTGCGATGAGGGTCTGCTCGGTCTCCTGCAAGCGCAGTATCGCGCGCCGTTCGTCAGCATCCGGCGAGGCGGTTTTGAACAGCACGCTGGCTGAACTCAGCGCGATCACTCGTTCGAGCCGCGGCATCGCGTCGAGTGCCGCGTTAGCATAGGCTAACGGGCCTAAACTGATCAAGGCGCCGGCATCGCTCGGCCAGGGCCCGTGCTCGAGGTCGTGTTCGATCCACAGGACGCCAGCGGGTGCCGGCGGTGCCGGCGGCGGCCGGCGGGAGACGGCAATGACCGGCGCGTTCGAGGTCTCGGGACAGGCGGCGCGGCCGGCGGCCAGCAGCGGCAAAAGGGCTGCCCCCACCTGGCCGCTCGCTCCGAGAACGACGATCATCACTGCCGGGAATCGGCGCCGAGCATTATGGCCGGCGGCGGGTAAGGGCGATCGATTCCAGAAACGGGCGGTTCATCAAAATCCACAGCACGATCGGCACGACGGCCGGCAGGATCAGGTAGCCGAGTTGATAGCACAAAGCGATCACCGACAGCGGGATACCCGTATCGGCCACCGCGCCGGCGGCCAACGAACCATAAGAAAAAGACATGTCCTTCAGGATTTCCCAGAAAATACCCCACACCTGAACCAGCAACAGCACCAGATAACCGCCCAGGATCTGGGCCACGCGCCGGCCGGCGCTCAACCGCGGCGTGGCCATCACCAGGCCGAACAGCAGCGGGACGCCGTAGGCATAAATCAGGGGATTGATCGTGAAACTGAGCAGCGCAAACCGGCCCTCGACCATGCGTTCGAGCCGGATCGGCGTGTTGACGTCGATCTGAAAACCGTTTTGCACCAATCCACTGACCACCTCCGGCGCAAACAGCGCGAACACGCCGTTGCCGACCAGCACCGCCGGGCGGATCAAAAACGATCCGAAAAAGAACCACAGGAAAAAACCGAGCGGCAACCACAGCGCGGCGAGTATGAACAACTCGCGGATCAGACGGTTCGCGGTGTGCCGGTCCTGGGGCGGTTCCGGCGTCGCCGCCGCGGCCGGAGCGACGGGTGGGTCAGTGTTTTTTTCGTGATCCGACATGAGGTTTCAGTTTGAGTGGCAGGCGGCAGCCCTGCCGCCGATTTTACTCCTTCTTTCTCTTCAAACCGACCGGCACCATTGACGGGCATTGTCGAACATTTTCCGCCACGGCGAACGGCCGGCCCAGCCGCGTGGCGCCCAGGAAAAGTTCTCCAGCCGCTGCATGCGTTCCGGGTGCGGCATCAACAGCATGATCCGCCCGTCATCGTTGCACACGCCGGTCACGCCACCCGGCGAGCCGTTGGGATTGGCCGGATAACGCTCGGCCGGCGCGCCGTCGCCCTCGATGTAGCGCAAGCAGACATGGGCAGGCGGACCGGCGGACGAGAATTCGGCCCGCCCTTCGCCGTGCGCCACCGCGACCGGCAACCGCGAGCCGGCCATCCCGGCGAAAAACAACGACGGCGACGGAACGATCTCGACCAGGCTCAAGCGCGCCTCGAACTGTTCGGAGCGATTGTGGCCAAAATGCGGCCAGTGCCCGGCGCCAGGGATCAGCGACGCCAATTCGGCCAACATCTGGCAACCATTGCAGACGCCGAGGGCGAATCGGTCGCCGGCGGCGAAAAACGCCGCGAACATCGGGCGCAGGCGTTCGTCGTACAGAATCGACTGTGCCCACCCGCGGCCGGCGCCGAGCACGTCGCCATACGAAAACCCGCCGCAGGCGGTCAAGCCCTGAAATTCATCGAGCCGGCGGCGGCCGGCCCGCAAGTCGTTCATATGGACATCGACCGCGGTAAACCCGGCCAGCGTAAAGGCCGCGGCCATTTCGAGATGGCCGTTGACGCCCTGCTCGCGCAAGATCGCGACCTGCGGCCGAGCCGCCAGCACGGCCGGCGGCGAGGCGGTATCGAACGTCAGACGGGGGACGAGCCCCGGATCGTTGACATCGTCGATCCGGGCGTATTCCTCGGCCACCGATTCGGGGTCGTCGCGCCCCGCGGCAATCCGGCGGCTGGTCTCGCTCCATAACCCTTGCAGGCGGCTGAGCGGCGCGCGGTACAAGGGCGCGCCGTGGTGTTCGAGCCGCAATTCCGGGGCGCCGCCGAGGGTCGCGATCCGCATTGCCGAGCCGGCCAGGCCGTGGGCGGTCAGCGCCTTTTGGAATGCGGCACTCTCACCGGCGGCGATCTGCACGACCGCACCGAGTTCCTCATTGAACAACCACGGCAGCGGCGACTCGCCGGCCGGAATCTCGAGGACGATCCCGGCCCGTGCCGTAAACGCCATTTCGAGGACCGTCACCAGCAGGCCACCGTCGGCGCGGTCGTGATACGCCACCAGCCGGCGGCGCACGGCGGGGTCCTGGAGGGCCGCGAAGAAACGGCGGAGCCGATCGGGTTCATCGACGTCGGGCACCGCACCGCCGGTCAGCTCCCAGACCTGGGCCAGCGCCGACAACGCCAGACGCCGGCGACCGCCACCCAGATCGATCAACCACAACTCGCCGGGTTCGTCGAGCTGCAATTCGGGCGTCAGCGTTGCAGCCGCGTCGAGCACCGGGGCGAAGGCGCTGATGACCAGCGACACCGGTGCCAGGCTGTGCCGCGGCTCCCCATCTTGCTGCCAGCGCGCCTGCATCGACAGCGAATCCTTGCCGACCGGAATGGCCAAGCCGAGGGCCGGGCACAGGTCGAGGGCCACGGCGCGCACCGTGTCATACAGCGCGGCATCGACGCCGGGCTCGCCGGCGGCGGCCATCCAATTGGCGGACAGTTTGACGCGGCTGAGATCTTCGATCCGTGCCGCGGCGAGGTTGGTCAGTGCCTCACCGACCGCCATGCGCCCCGCGGCCGGCGCATCGACGATCGCGAGCGGCGGGCGCTCGCCTAACGCTACTGCCTCCCCGGCCGGTCCGTTGAAGTCGCGCAACGTCACCGCGACATCGGCCACCGGCACCTGCCAGCGGCCGACCATCTGCTCGCGCGCCGTCAAGCCGCCGATCGACCGGTCGGCGATCGTCACCAGGAATTGTTTCGACCCGACCGCCGGCAGACGCAACACCCGTTCGATCGACTCTGCAAGCGGCAGCGCCGCCCAGTCCGGTTCGGGCAGCGCCACACTGGGCTGGCGGACCGCCGCGCGCTTGAGCCCGGGGCGGCCACCGACGACAAACTCGAGGTCGAGATCGACGACCGCCGCCCCCGCCCCGCCGGCCGTTGGAGGACGGTCCTCGGGGTCGGAATGGGCGGGAGCCGCCGGACATGGCGTATCAACGATCAGGCGGTCGCCGCTGGTGGCCCGGCCGACGATCGCCAGCGGGCAGTTTTCGCGGCGGCAGACGGCCTCGAACCATTCGAGATCCGGCTGGGCGAGGGCCAGCACATAGCGCTCCTGCGCTTCGTTGCACCACAGTTCCATCGGCGACAAACCGGGGTCGGCGCGCGGGATCGCCGCGAGGTCGATATGGCCGCCGCAGCCACCGGCATGGAGCAATTCGGGAATGGCGTTGGCCAGGCCGCCGGCTCCGACGTCGTGGATCGCCAGGATCGGGTTGTCGGCGCCGCGCGCCAGACACCCCTCGATCACCTGCTGGCAGCGACGCTGCATCTCGGGGTTATCGCGCTGCACCGAGGCGTAATCGAGTTCGCTGCCGCCAGTGCCGCGGCGCGCCGAAGAGGCGGCTCCACCGCCGAGACCGATCAGCATCGCCGGGCCGCCGATCACCGCGATGCGCACCCCCGGCGCCAGCGCCTTTTTCTGGACCTGTTCGGGCGTGATATTGCCAAAGCCGCCGGCCAGCATGATCGGTTTGTGATAGCTCCACCAGCGCCCGTCGTGGCGCACGTTCAAGGTCCGGAAACAGCCGGCCAGCGCGGCGCGGCCGAATTCGTTGTTATACGCCGCGGCACCGAGCGGACCGGCGGTCATGATCTCCAGCGCCGGCGCGAGGTCGGGCGGTCCGGCGGCAACCGAGCTGGCCCCCGGCAGCCGAACGCCGGGCCATTCGAGATCGGCCACCCAAAAGCCGCTGAACGCCGCTTTTGTCCGGGCGCCGCGGCCGGTCGCCGCTTCGTCGCGGATCTCGCCGCCGGAACCGGTCGCGGCGCCGGGAAACGGCGCGATCGCGGTCGGATGGTTGTGCGTTTCGGCTTTGATCTGCAGATGGATATCGCCCGCCTGCCAGCGATATTCGCCATCCTGGCCGGCGATCAAAAGCTCGCCCGCTCCGCCTTCGATCACCGCCGCATTGTCGGCGTAAGCGCCGAGCACATGCTCCGGATGCCGGCGGTGCGTCTCGCGGATCATCTCGAACAGGCCGTAGGGCTGCTCGGCGCCGTCGATGCTCCAGGTGCTGCGAAATATCTTGTGCCGGCAGTGTTCGGAATTGGCCTGCGCATACATCATCAACTCGGCATCGGTCGGCGGCCGGCCGAGCGCCGTGTAGAACGCGGCGAGTTCTTCGATCTCGCGCCGCTCGAGGGCCAGGCCCATGTCGCGGTCGAGCGCCGCCAGTGCGGCCACCGGGTCGTCGCCGAGCGGCAGGTGGCGCAACGCCCGGGGTGGCGCCGGGGCCAATGTAGCTGCCGCCGCCTGCGCCGAATCGAGCAGGCATTGGGTCATCCGGTCGTAAAGCGCCGCAAGGCCAGCGCCGTGCAGAACCCGATCCGGTCGTGCGTGATAGACGATGCCGCGCTCGACGCGTTCGATACAGGTCAGGCCGCAATGGTGCAGGATCTCGCCCGCCTTGCTCGACCATGGCGAAATCGTCCCCGGCCGCGGCATCAACCAGCGCCGCGCCCGTTCCGCCGCAGGCGGCGCAACGACCACTGCTTCGAGCAGAGTTTCCAAACGCTGCCGCGCGGCGGCATCGGGGGAGCGCGCGGCGACCACCAGATAAAAGTAATCTGCCCGCAACGTCTCGACCGCATCGCCGGCAGCGCCAAGCCGCGCGGCCAGCGCCGCCAGCCGAAAAGGCGAAAACGCCGGCTGGCCGGCCAGATAGATCATCGCTCGATCATCCGAAAAGATAATCAGCGGCGCATTATCCCAGATTATCCCTGACCCGTTCGCATGCTGACGGGAGCCCGCCTTGTCCCTGCCCCCGCTTGCGGGGGAAGGTTAGGAAGGGGGTACGATTACCGAATTCGATTTCCCCCTCCCCGCCCTCCCCCGCAAGCGGGGGAGCAAGGGTGAATAAACGGGAACTTCCCCGCAAGCGGAGGGTGAATAAACGTGGACTTCCCCGCAAGCGGGGGAGTGAATAAACGGGGGCTTCCCCCGCAAGCGGAGGATCTCGGCCATTGTCAAAACCTTCAATTGCCGCCAGCCTCAATTAAAGAAACTTGCCATTGCCAATTTCTTCAATTGTCAATATCTTCAATTGCCAGGATCTTCGATCGCGGATTTCCCGCCATTGTCGAAACCTTCAATTTCGCTAATCTTCAATTGCCGGGATTTTCAATTCTCAGGCGGGGCGAAACGCAGGCCGGCTTGAAACCAGTCGAGATTGAGACCGAGTTGCGGCGACAGCGGGTCGGCCCAGGCGTAAGCGATCATTTTGCCGTTTGCTTCGTCGATCACCGCCAGGCGGAGGATGGCCGGTTGGTCGTCGCGGTAGCGGTGCAAGCCGAGCTGCAGGCGGTAACCGAGCGGTGCGGCGGTGCGATCGGTCAAGGACAATTCACCGCCGTCGCTGGCCAGCACGTAAGGTGCGGCGAGCTGCCACTCACCGCCGGCGCCGCGCACACCGGCCCAACCGCGATATTCGAACGTCCGCCGAAAATCGAGCGCCGTGGCTTCGCCGCCGGCCAGCCGGTCGGCGACCTGCAACTGTCCCGGGGCGATGACCACTTCTTTTTCCAACTGCGCCGCTGATGCGCCGCCGCCGATGGTGCAAACGCCCTGCCCGGCAAAACCGTTCGCCGTCGGCCCGAGCGGCAACCGGCACGGCGGCGCGCCGGGGCGGTCGGCGGGCCGAATGTCGAGCAGCAGGCCGGTCGGTATCGGGCTCAATTGCCACAAAAAACTGCGGGCCGGGCCCTCTGCCTGGCGGCGGGTCTGGGTCAGTAGATAACCCGCCGCCGAACCGGCCGCCGGCTGCGCCGTGACGGTCAAATCGAGCAGCGCTGTGGTGTCGGGGGCGTCTTGATGCTGCGCGAAATTGTTCCACCGGCCAGGAAGCAGCCGAGCAATCTGCGCCAATTGCCGATTGGCGGCGGCGACCTGGGCATCGACTGCACGCCGGTTTTTTTGCTCGGCAACGACACAACCGGCGAGCAGCGCCGCCGCGAGCGCGAATGCCGGCAACCGGAGCGCGGGGTGTCTCATTCTTCCGCCGCCGCAACGGGTCGGGCGGGCGGCCGGGCGCCGGCCGCGAACAGGCTGGCGGGATCGACCCGCCGTCCCCGCCAATTCATCCGCCAATCGAGGTGCGGACCGTTGGCCCGCCCACCGGCGCCGATCAGGCCGATGGTTTGGCCTTGCTCGACCCGCTCGCCAGCGGTGACCAGCACCCGGCTGAGGTGCATCAGCGTCGAGGTCAGACCGTGGCCGTGATCGATGATCACCGTACCGCCGGAATAGTACAGGTCGGGTTCGGCGAGCGTCACCCGCCCGGCGGCCGGGGCATGGGCCGGATCGCCGGTCGGCGCGGCGATATCGACGCCGTAGTGCGGCCGAGACGGGACGCCGTTGTATACGCGCTGGCTGCCGTATTCGCCGCTCAGCCGGCCGGCCGCCGGCCAGACAAAACCCGCGGCCCAGTCGGCCCGGGAGTCGATCCTTTGCCGCGCCGCGGTGACCAGCACCGCCTCGCGGCGGATCCGCTCCAGGACTTCGGGCGGCGGTGTGACGGTCTCCGGTGGCACACCCTCGACCCGATCGACGCGATAGTCCCGCTCCCGGATGTGAAGCGGCCGGTCGAGTTGGCGGCCGTCGGGTAAAGTCACAGTCAACGGTTCGAGTGGGCCCGCGTCGCGGTCGAAGCCGATGAGAAAGCGGCCGTCGGCGGTCAGCGGCAGGTGTGCTCCGGCGAATTCGACCCGGCTGCCCGGCGGTACCCGGCCGCGCAACAACGCCCCCTGTTCGGCCCCGCGATCGAAGTGGATTTCGACCGCTGTTTCCACCGCGCCTCCCTCGGCAGCCAGGAGCGCGGCGATGACCACCCCCCAGCGCCGCGTCCGGGCGCTGGGGGAAACAGGGACCGGGCAGCAGGCGGCTCGCATCGCGTGGGTTACCCTCGTCCGCGGCCGCTCAACTGCAAGATCTGGCCCGGGCGCAGCACGGCACCGGCATCGAGTTCATTCCAGTTCAAAAGATCGCCGAGCTTGAGGCGGTAACGCCGGGCGATGGTCCACAACGAATCACCGCGCCGGACTTTGTATACCGCCGGTACCGGTGCGGCCGTCGCATTCTGTTTCACACCCGGGGCTGCGGCCCGCTGGGCGACGAGCAGCTTTTGCCCGGGATGGATCAAGGCCCCTTCACGGATCCCGTTCCAGCGCGCCAGATCGCCGGTCGAGACACGGTAACGGCGTGAGATGGTCCACAGATTCTCGCCCGACCGCACGGTGTGGCTGAAGGCCGCGGCCGGCAGGGTGCGGCGCTGCAAGCGTTCGAGTTCTTTATGCATCGCGGCGTAAGCCTGAGCGCTGACGATGCCATCGAGTCCAGCGCCGTTCCCGCCGGGTACCGGGATGGCCAATTCCTGCCCCGGATGGATCAACGTCCTGGTGAGCTGGTTGGCGCGCATCAGCTCGCTGACCGTCGTGCCTTCGCGCGCGGCGATGCGCGCCAGGCTGTCGCCCGGCCGGACTTCGAGCCGTCGCCAGCGGATCCACAGAGCGGGATCGAGGGCCTCGAGGGCCCGTTGAAAGTCGGCGGTCCTATCCGCCGGTAGATAGAGCTGGAACGGGGTGTCCGCCCGCCGCGGCCGCGGCGTCGCGGCGCGGGTAAGCGCCGGATTCAGGGCATAGAGATCGGCGATATCCACGCCGGCCAGCGCCGCCGCGACCACCAGATCGAGCGGCGCATCCAGGGCCGCGGCGGCGACCGCCGGGCGGTCCGGGAGATCGCGCAGCACCAGGCCGTGAGCTGCAGGGGCACGGACCAGGCAGACCAGGCCGTGGAGTTTGACGGCGTAACCGCGGGTCTCGCGCGGCAGTTTCAGATCCCGCGGCCGCGGGTTTGCGGCGCTGCCGCGGTACGCCGCCAGAGCGCGTTGCACGCGGCGCTCTCCTGAGTTGTACGCGGCCAGCGCCAGCCGCCAATCGCCGTTGAATTCGGCCATCAGGGCTTGCAGATAATCGAGCGCGGCGCGCGTCGCCGCCGGTACATCGCGCCGGCCGTCGTAGCCGTCGTACATCTCCAGGCCAAAACGCCGGGCGGTGCCGGGGATGAATTGCCAGGCGCCGGCGGCACGGGCATAGGACGTGGCGAATGGGTCGAAAGCGCTTTCGACGACCGGTAGCAGCGCAAATTCGATGGGCAGGCCGCGCGCCTCGATCTGATTGACGATGTCGGGCAGCCACGGCGCGGCGCGCGTGAAAACCCGATCCATGTATTCCTGCCGCGCGCCGTACCAGGCCGCCCATTGTGCTTCGGGCGAGTCCGCGGGACAGTCGGCAAAACTGAACCCGGCCCGCAGCCGCGGCCAGATGCTGGGCGCCGGCGGATCGGCCGGGGGCGGTGGTCCGGCCAGCCGCGCGGCGGCATCATCCAAAACGGCGAAAGGATCGGGCGCCGGCGATGGCGGCTCGACCGGCGCCGGGGACAGCGGTTCGAGCGCCGGGACCGGCTCCGGCCGCGGCGCTTGCGGGACGCAGGCCGGCAGGATCAGCAAGGCAATGAGTGGAACAATGATCTTGTCATATTCGCGGCATAATTTTGGCGGCATCGGGCACGGTACTCCTCGTGACGTGACCGGCAGCCTGACTCGCTTCAGCCACCGGCAATCGTGCCATTATCGCCCATCGCCGGGCGATTGCAAACGCGGCACGGCGCCGTGCTCGATCGCGTCGGTGCAGCTAAAAACGGTCTTTCCAGCGGCGAATCACCGCCAACACTTCGGCCGGCGCCGTGGCCGGCGCATCCGGTTCATGCCGCCGGGCGGCAGCGACCACGGCCGGTTCGCGGCTGCGCAGAAACGGATTACAGTCCCGTTCGCAGCCGATCGTGCTCGGCAAGGTCGGCTGGCCGGCGGCGCGCAACGTTTCGACCTCGGTGGCGCGCGCCCTTAACGCCGGGTTGTCCGGCTCGACGGCAAGGGCGAAACGGCAATTGGCGGCGGTGTATTCATGGGCGCAATAAACTCGGGTCGCGGCGGGCAAAGCGGCGAGACGGTCGAGGGACGTCTGCATCTCGGCCGCCGTGCCTTCGAACAGCCGGCCGCAACCGACTGAAAACAAGGTATCGCCGCAGAACAACCAGCCCGGCGCTGCGGCGTAAAAAGCGATATGCGTCGCGGTATGGCCGGGCACGGCCATCACCTCGAGAGCGAGGCGGCCGCCGGCGCCGGACCATTCGATATCGAGGTGATCGCCATCCGCCAGCGCCGCGACGGTTGCCGGCAGGCGCCGGTCGGCCGGGCCGTAAACCGGCAGCGGTCCGCAACGGCCGAGCAGCGCCGCAACGCCACCGATGTGGTCGGCGTGGTGGTGAGTCAACAACATGCCGGCGAGTAGCCGCCCGCTGCGTTGCAGCCAGGCGAGCACCGGCGCCGCGTCGCCCGGATCGACCACCCACGCGAACTGTTCATCGTGGATCGCCCAGATGTAGTTGTCGGTAAAGGCTGCGATGGGGGTGACTTGGTACACTAGCGCCATGGTAACAACAATGCCGCCTACGCCCTGGTGGGCCAAGGCCCGCGCCCGGGAATGGCTGGCCGCCGAGGCGGCGCTGGCGGCGCATATACTCGGCCCGCTCACCGCCTTTCAGATTCTCGAACTGGCCCCCGCCGGACTGCCGGCCGCCGGCATCGGGACACGCCTCGGCCTCGATCCGGTCACCGGCCGTTGGGCGCTTCCGGTGCAGGCCGGGATCGACCGGCTGCCGGTCTGCGATCAATGCCTCGATATCGTCCTGTGGCGCTATTTGCCGCTGCCGCGCCGCGCCTGGTGGCGCCTGGCCGGCGAGGTGGCGCGTTGCCTCAAGCCCGGCGGGCGGTTGCTGGTCAGTACGATCAACCCTTTGCAACCGACCTGTTGGCGCGCCATCGGCTGGCGCGAACTGGCCCGCCAGACGCCCGATCCCGGCTGGCCTTTCGGTATCGCCGGCCTGCATGTGCAGGCCAGCCGCAGCACCGGCGGGCGGCGGCCACTCCAGCCAGTGCGCGTCCAGTTGCTGATCAAAAGCGGTGACCCGCGCATCGTGCTGCCGTTACCACGGCGGAACGGCAAGTTGGCAGCGGTGCCGCAAACCGCGGCAACGCGCACTGCCTGGTTTGCCGCCGGTTGGCGGCGGGCGGCATGACGGATCGGATACGGCGGCCGGTATGACGACGGCGGGTAACGCAACGGCCCCGGACGAGGTCGTGATCCACACCGACGGTGCCTGTCGCGGCAATCCGGGGCCCGGCGGCTGGGGGGTGTTATTGCAAGCCGGCGGCCGTGAGCGCCGCTTATCGGGCGGTGAGCCATCGACGACCAACAACCGGATGGAATTGATGGCCGCGATCGTCGCACTCGAAATCCTGAAACGACCGTGCCGCGTCGATCTTTACACCGATTCGCAATACGTCAAAAAAGGGGTGACCGAGTGGCTGGCGCGCTGGAAGACCAACGGCTGGCGAACCGCCAGCCGCCTGCCGGTGAAAAACGCCGACCTGTGGCGCCGCCTGGAGGCGGCCGCGGCGCGCCATACGGTTCGCTGGCACTGGCTGCGCGGCCACCGCGGCGACCGCGGCAACGAAGAAGCCGACCGCCTGGCGCGCCGCGCCATACCGAACCCTTGAGCCCCATGCCCATTTGATGCGACAGATCGTTCTCGACACCGAAACCACTGGCTTGGAAGTGACCGCCGACCACCGCGTCATCGAAATCGGCGCGCTGGAGCTGCTCGACCGGCGGCCGAGCGGCCGGGTTTTTCAGCACTTCCTCAATCCCGACCGCGAAATCGACAGCGCCGCCGCCGCGGTCCACGGCATCACGCTCGAACAACTGGCCGAGAAGCCCCGGTTTGCCGACATCCTGCCGGAATTCATCGACTTCATCGCCGGCGCCGAACTGATCATTCACAACGCCGAATTCGATGTCGGTTTTCTCGACGCCGAACTGGCGCGCGCCGGCCATCAACCGCCGTCGGTAGCGGCGCTCGCCGGCGTGATCACCGACACGCTGCCCCTCGCCCGCCACCTGCACCCCGGACAACACAACTCGCTCGATGCCCTGTGCCAGCGCTACGACATCGACCTCAAGCGCCGCCACCGGCACGGCGCCCTGCTCGACGCCGAACTGCTGGCCGCCGTTTACCTGGCGATGACCAGCGAGCAGAAAAGCCTGCAACTGGGCGTGGCCGCCCCGGCCGCGGCACCCGTCCCGATGCCAGATACCCGTGACATTCCGGTGCTGCCCGCCAGCGCTGACGAAATCGCCGCCCACGAGGCCCTCCTCGCCGCCATCGAAAAAGAATCCGGCGGTCACTGCGTTTGGCTGCATGGCGGCAACGAAAGTCTGACAGGCTGCTAGTCCCACCTATTCTTCATACCCCCTCCGTCATTCCTGCTTGCCTGTGCCCGCACGGCAGACAGGCGAACGCGGGAACCCGCCTTGTCCCCCGCCGTCGGGAACCCACCTTGTTTCCCCCGCTTGCTGGAACCCGCCTTGTCCCTGCCCCCGCTTGCGGGGGAAGGTTAGGAACCTGCCTGGTCCCTTCCCCCGCTTGCGGGGGAAGGTTAGGAAGGGGGGCGCGCCAGGACGACGCGCATCCAGTCAAAAAATCAAGTCCACAAGAAGGCGTATACTCGACCCAATAGTTGCATAAATTTTGCTCGATTTTATCAAATTCACAGTGAAATCATATAAGTATGTCGCTATTAGCAGGAAAATCGAATTAACCTAAGGTGACGCGCCCGGTTTCTCGCCCAAGCTGGCGGCACATCTTGTCCGCTTCCCCTCGAACCGTAGAATTACTACGGTTCTTCGGAGAATCGGACAAGCTGCACTCGCCAGCTTGACCGAGAATTCCGGGAATCTATGCAACTATTGGGTCAAGCTTTCGCATCGACGGGCTTGTTGGCGGCCAGCAATGGGTGTTGGCGGTGGTCGAGCCAGGTCAGAACCTGAAAATAAGTGCGAATATTGGTGACGTATTGCAACGCCTCGTAGCCGCGCGCATAACCGTGCTTCAGCGTCCGGTAATGACGTTCGCGGCTAAGCAGCGGCAGACGCTCGGCGACGTCTTCCCAGCGGTCGGGGTCGCCGCCCTGCCGCTCGGTCAGAATCCGCGCGTCTTCGAGATGCCCCATGCCGATGTTGTAGGCGGCGAGCGCCAACCACAAGCGGTCCGGCAGCCCGATCCGCTCCGGCAGGCGGGTCAGAAGTTCACTGAGATAACGTGCCCCGCCGTCGATGCTCTGCGCAGGATCACGGCGGTTGGCGACACCCAGCTCACCGGCTGTGGTCCGGGTCAGCATCATCACGCCGCTGACCCCGGTGCGCGACACGGCGCGGGCATTCCAGTGCGATTCCTGGTAGCCGACCGCGGCGAGCAACCGCCAATCCATGCCGTATTGCGCCGCGGTGTCCTCGAAAATCGGCTGCAAGTGCGGCAGGCGGCTGGCGATCCGCTGCAAGAACGTGTACGCCCCCGCCTGGTCATAGGATTCGAAGTGACTGTAATAATTGCGCTGCAACGCGGCGATGCCGCCGCTCGCCCGCTCGCGTTGCAGAAAGCGGGCGGCGGCGTCACGCAGGCTAAAGTCGCCGCCGGCGGCAAAGGCCCAGCCGATTTCATTTACCGGCCCGATCGCCAGAGCGCTCGATAATTTAGGGAAAAATGCCTGTTGCAGGCGGAAAAGGTTTTCATCGAGCAGCGTGTAATCCAGTTCGCCGTTCTGCACCATCTCCAATAGATCTTCGATGCCGGCGCCGAGCGCCTCGCTCCATTCGAGATCGGGCGTCTCAGCGGCCAGCGCCGCCAACATTTCGGCATAACTCGAACCGGCGATCACGGCGAGCCGCGAGTTGACCAGATCGGCGATCTCCCGCGGCCGGTACTCGCCGGCACGATAGATCACGACGGCCCGCGTCTTGGTGTAGGGCGGCGTAAAGACGGCGCGCGCCGCACGCCCCGGCGTCAGCGTGAAATTGGCACCGATAAAATCGCCGCGGGCGCGCTCCAGCGCCGGCAGCAGGCCGTCGAAAGTCTCCACTTCCTCGACTTCCAACCGCACACCAAGAGTGGCGGCGAAACGGGAAGCCAATTCGTATTCGAAGCCGACTTTGCGTTCGTCGTCGAGCGAGTAATACGTGCTCGCCCCGGGGCGCGTGATCAGGTATAACGTACCGCGCTCGCGAATCTGCTCGACCCGCGGCGGCGCGCCGCCGGAAGTGAGCAGGGGCAGAATCAAAAAGAGAGTGATGACGATCCCCAGCCGTTGCCGGCGGGGTAGAAAAACGGCGGGTGCAGCCTTCTTCTTCAGTGGCGGTTCCTCCACGTTGCGACGAAATCGCCCGGCATGACCGCATGGCACCGGACCGCCCGCTTCGACCGTCTTCCCGGCGCCAGGTTCCGATAGAATAACCCCATTTCGCCGAAATTGCACGCATGATACGGACCCGATTCGCTCCCAGCCCCACCGGTTACCTGCACGTCGGCGGCGCCCGCACCGCCCTGTTTTCATGGCTGACGGCGCGCGCCGCGGGCGGTGTTTTCATACTCCGCATCGAAGACACCGACCGCGAACGCTCGACCGCCGAATCGGTGCAAGCCATCCTCGACGGCATGGCTTGGCTCGAACTCGATTACGACGAAGGCCCCTATTACCAGTCCGCACGCCTCGATCGCTACAACGAGGCGATCGAACGAATGCTCGACAACGGCCTGGCCTACCACTGCGACTGCCCGCGTGAGAGGCTGGAAAAGCTGCGCGCCGAGCAATTAGCCACCAAAGTCAAGCCGCGTTACGACGGCCATTGCCGGGAGCGTGGCCTCAAGCATCACGGCAGCCATACCGTCGTGCGTTTCCGCAACCCCGACGACGGCGAAGTGACGTTCGACGATCGGGTGCGCGGCGCGGTTTCGATCGCCAACCGCGAATTGGACGATCTGGTCATCCGCCGCCCCGACGGCTCCCCGACCTACAACTTCTGCGTCGTGATCGACGACATCGACATGCGCATTTCGGACGTCATCCGCGGCGACGACCACATCAACAACACGCCGCGGCAGATCAATATCTACCGCGCCCTCGGCGTCGAGCCGCCACGTTTCGCGCACGTGCCGATGATCCTCGGCGGCGACGGCGCGCGGCTGTCGAAACGCCACGGCGCGGTCAGCGTCCTGCAATACCGCGACGACGGCTACCTGCCGCATGCGCTGATCAACTATCTCGCCCGCCTCGGCTGGTCGCACGGCGACCAGGAAGTATTCAGCCGCGCAGACCTGATCCGCCATTTCAAGATCGAAACCGTGCAGCGCAAGGCCGCGGCTTTCAATCACGACAAGCTCAACTGGCTCAACCAGTACTGGCTCAGAAACCTGCCGGCATCGGAAACCGCCCGCCACCTCGAATGGCACATGGCGCGTGCCGGGCTCGAAGTGCCGGCCGGTCCGCCGCTCGCCGAACTCATCGCCGTACAGGCCGAGCGCACCGTCACTTTGCGCCAAATGGTCAACGACAGCCGCGTTTATTACGAGGACACCGTCGAATACGACAGCGCCGACGCCGAACATCACTTAAGGCCCGCGGCGGCCGAACCGCTCGCCTTGTTGCGCCAGCGCCTCGCCGTCCTCGCCGAATGGCGCGCCGACGCACTGGCCGCCGAAGTCAAAGCTACGGCCCGCGAACTGGAAATCGGTATGGGCAAGGTCGCCCAGCCGTTGCGCGTCGCCCTCACCGGCCGCGCCCAATCGCCGGCGATCGACAAAACGCTGCTGTTGACCGGCCGCGAACGCACCCTCGATCGTCTCGACCGGGCCTTGGCCTGGATACGCAATCGTGGGTAAAGGCGGATCCGAGAATGCTCTAATGCGTGCCTTAGCGTGAAGACAACCACCCTTACTCTGCTCACTATAGTCGTTCTGGTCCCCGGCCCGCTGCACGCTGCCGAAACCTGGCATGAAATCAAAAGTGATCATTTCATATTGCGCACCAATGCCGGCGAGAATGTAGGCCGTCAAACGGTTGAGGATCTGGAAAAGTTCCGTTTTACAGTCGGCTCCATCACCAATATCGATTATTCCAGCCGCGATTTGCCGCCACTTACGGTATACGGCTATCGCAAAACCAGGCAATACGAAAAAAGACAAGATAAGCCGTCGTCCGCCGGCTATTTCTCGCCCCGAGCGCACGGGGCGGTTGCTGTCATGTCGCTGGAGAAGAAGCGACGGATTGATGTGTTGGGCAGTCGCGAGATTGTCTACCACGAACTGACGCATTATTTACTGGATCGCTACAGCCCCTCGTATTACCCGTATTGGTATAACGAAGGGTTCGCCGAGTTCCTGTCTACAATGCGCTTCGAGAGCGATAAAGCCATTATCGGCGATCCGGCGACTGCTCGCCTTCTGATTTTGACCCGGACCAGTCAGTGGCTGCCAATGAGGGTGTTGGCCGGTGCTAAAAACCGTTATCTGTCATCAGCCCCCGGCCGCAAAGGAATCGCCGATGTGTCATTCCAATATGCCCAAGGCTGGCTGATCACCCACATGCTCAACACCTCGGAAGATCTGCACCCTGGCATCGCGCCCTATATCGAGCAGATCAATGCCGGAACAAACGACGAAGAAGCGGCGTTTACCGCCGCCTTCGGCATCGATTATGCAGCCCTGGATCGTAGACTCAAGCTTTATTGGTCCGACAAAGCGTTGCCCTATATGGTGTTCAAATTACAGGGCGTCATGCCCGCGATCCACGTCATATCCCGTACCATGCCGGCAGCGGAAGCGGCGATCATGGACAGCGAATCACGCTTGCAGGCCGGCCGTTTGGACAGCGGGAAGTTGAGCCGGCGGGCGGCTAAACTGTTCAATGCCGCGCTGACAGCGGGCGTCCGGCCGGTGGACATGCGTTATTACCTGGCGGCCATCGCTTTCGATGCAGAAAAATACGATGAAGCCCGCCTTCACCTCGACGCGCTTTTCGCCGCCCAACCGCAACATGCCCCGGCCTCGGAGCTCGCCGCGCTGCTTCGGGCTGAAACTCGGAAAAGCAAAGATTGGAGCGACGAGGACTTCACCGCCGTAGCAACGCTCTACCGGCAGGCGCTCGACGCCGATCCCACGTATCTACCTGCCCATTATGGCTATCTCCAGCTTCACTTCGCGGCTTGCAAACCGCTCGCCGGCGACGACATCGCTCGCAGCGAGACCTATTTACGTCGGGAACATAAACAACCGGCCGCACAATTCCTTTATGCCCGCTTATTGATGCTGCAACATAACAATGAAGCGGCGTTGGATATCATCAAACGCCAACTCGCGTGGGCGAGCACGGAGGATTACGCCGGGCTGTTTAACGAACTCCTCTCTTCAGTGACCGTCACCGCGCCAATATCTCCGTCAGAGGACGCGAGCACCTTCCCAACCTGCTCCAACCCGTGATCGGGAGACAGAATCATGATACCGGCCCCGCTCTCATACGTTTGGCCTGGCTGCCGTTTTATGGTTATGGTGTGGCAACAGTAAACAATTCTGGATAGTTACAAAAATTCGGCCTTGGTGAAATCAGCGCCGCGGGGCTTACAACCACCCGAGGCGGCGTAAAAGCCGATGGGTTTGCGGGTCGGCGGCGGCGGCGCGGCGGGCGGGGTCGAGGAGGTCGCGGGCCAGGCGTTTGCCGGTTTCGACGCCCCACTGGTCGAAGGGGTTGACGCCGTGCAGGACGCCAAGGGCGAAGACCTTGTGTTCGTAGGCGGCCAGCAGGGCGCCGAGGGTGTGGGGATCCAGCTTATCGAGGAGCCAGAGGCTGACCGGGATGCCGCCGGCCAGGGCGCGGGCCGGGTCGGCGTGGGCCGCGCCGCGGCAGAACGCCTGCGCCTGGGCGAGCATCGAGGCCAGGTGTAATTCATCCGATCCAGCTAAAATTCCACGGCCGGCGTCGGCCCCGGCGGCGACGCCTAAAAGTTCCACCGGCCAGCGCCAGACGCCCTGGTGCAACGCCTGGTACAAAGCGTGCTGCAGGGCCAGGCCGCTGCCGCCGTGGACCAACGGCACCGCGGGGTCGGTAAGCGCCGCGCCCCGCTGATCGACGGATTTACCCAGGCTTTCCATTTCCAATTGCACCAGCCAGTCGGGCAGCAGCGCCAGGCGCGGATCGTAGACGTAAACGCCGCGCGCCCGGTGGCCCTGGATGCGGTGCTGCCAGAAGTCGTAGAGCGCCAGGCGCAGCGGCAGGTTCTCGGCCGGCGCCGCGGTCGCGAAATGGCGGTCCATCGCGGCGGCGCCGGCCAGCAATTGCCGGAACGCATCCGGGCCGATCGCCACGGCGGCGGCCAGCCCGACCGCCGACCACAACGAGTAACGCCCACCGACCCAGGGCCACAGTGGCAGGGTGTTTGCCGCGGCGTAGCCTTGTGTGGCGGCCGCCTCTGGCGCAGCCGTCACCGCGAAGGCACGCTCGCTGCGCAGCGCACCGAGCCAGTCGAGCACGGCGTCGGCGATGAGCCGGGTTTCGGCGGTCGTGAAACTTTTGGAGGCGACGATAACGACGGTGTGCCGGGGATCGAGCCGGTCGCGCAAAGCCCGCCATTGGTCCGGATCGGGGACATTCAGGAAATGGATTTCCGGCAGCTCGGCGGCGGGCGCGGGGAGGGCGCGGCCGAGCAACCGGACGCCGAGGTCGGAGCCGCCGATGCCAAGGTGCAGGACGTGGCGAACCTCACCGCCGGCCGGCAGGCGGCCGCGGCGCAGGTGGGCAGCGAGGTCGAGCATCCGCTCGCGAACCCGCCGGACTTCAGCCGCGGCGGCCGGGGCGAGCCCGACTTCCCCGGCAGGATCGCGCAAGGCCATGTGCAGCGCCGGCCGGTCTTCGCTGCGGTTGACGGATTGGCCGGCGAACAGGGCGGCGATCGCGCCGCGCAGATTGCAGGCCGCGGCGTATTCGAGGAGCGCCGCCAGCGCCGCTTCATCGAGGGCGAGGCGGCTGGCGTCCTGGTGCAGGCCGAGGAGGTCGAGGGTCAACGCCGCGCTGCGGTTCGGGTCATCGAACCCGGTGTTGCGCGGCCGCGACAGCCATCGACTGTTGCTTTGCCGCAACAGCTCTAGCCGCGCGGGGATTGAAATCGAATCGGTGCTCACGAGCGTCCGGAACGCCGCTGCACGAGGCCGGCCGTGCCGCTGGCAGAAGCGGATAAGTGATTGATTTTGGACGAAAAAAAACCTCTCCCCCGAGCCTGAGGGAGAGGTGTCATAGGGAGTGATGTACCCTGATTACGCGCCTTGCAACCGTGACCTGTCGTGGAGGTTCTGCCACGGACTGTGCATAGGATACCACAGTTGTTGCGTCCGGCCAACCGTCCGGTCAGCACAACAGTGCGCCGGCGGGCCGGCCTCGGCCAACCGCACCGCCCGCCGCTCACGGCACAGCCCAGTTATCGATCAACCGGGTGCGGCCGACGCGCGCCGCGGCCAGGATGCGCCAGGAACCGCCGGGGCGCGGCGGGCCGAGGTCGCCGGCGTCCCGAACCGTGAAATACTCGGGTTCGAGCCCAGCGGCGCGCAGCGCCGCCCAGCCTTGCCGTTCGCATTCGACAAGGCGCTCGCGGCGCCGGCCGGTCAGGGCCCGGGCGGCGCTCTCGAGCGTGTGCGGCAGGGCCAGTGCGGCCCGCCGCTCGGCGGCGGTGAGATACACGTTGCGCGAACTGAAGGCCAGGCCGTCGGAATCGCGGCACAGCGGGGCGCGGACGATGTCGATCGGGTAGCCGAGATCACGGGCCAGATACTCGACGATCAGCAACTGCTGGTAATCCTTTTCGCCGAACACCGCGGCGTCGGGACGCACCAGGTTGAACAGCCGGGCGACGACGCTGACGACGCCGTCGAAGTGGCCCGCCCGGCTCAGGCCGCACAACGTACCGGCGAGCGCCGGCGGTGCCGCCAGGCACAGCGCCGCGCTCAGACCGTGCGGGTAGACCGTCGCGTCGTCCGGGGCGAACAACAGATCGGCGCCGGCCCGACTGAGTGTCTCTCGATCCGCCTCCAGGTCGCGCGGATAGCGGGCGAAATCCTCGCCGGCGGCGAATTGCGTCGGGTTGACGTAGATGCTGACCACAACACGGTCAGCATGGCGGCGGGCCTGGTCGAGCAGGCTGAGGTGCCCGGCGTGCAGGCCGCCCATCGTCGGCACCAGCGCCACACGCTCGCCGCGGGCGCGAAAACCAGCGACGGCCCGGGCCAGCGCCTGGCCGCTGGTGACGCAGGCGAGACCGGCAGCGCCGCTCGGCCGCTCGGCAGTCGTGGTTTTCATCGCGGCGCGGCCAGCCGCGGCGGCCGGGGATCATTCATGGTCAATCGTATTGTTCTTCCGGACCCGGAAAATCGCCGTTGCGCACCGCCGCCGCGTAGCCGGCGAGCGCCTGTTCGATGCCGCCCGCGGCGGTCATGAAATCGCGGACGAAACGCGGCGGCCGGAGGTTGAGACCCAGTGCGTCGTGCAGCACCAGCACCTGGCCGTCAACGCCGGTCCCGGCACCGATGCCGATTACCGGGATTGCCAGTTGCTGAGTCAGTTCCGCCGCCAGGGCCGCCGGCACGCACTCGAGGATCAAAAGCTGCGCCCCGGCCTGCTCCAAGGCCAACGCTTCGCGGCCGATCAGTGCCGCGGCGTCCGCCGCACGGCCCTGGACGCGATAACCGCCGAGGCGGTGCACCCATTGCGGGGTCAGGCCGAGGTGAGCGCACACGGCGGCGCCGTAGGCCGCCAGATGCGCGACCCGCTCGACCACCGGACCGCCACCTTCGAGTTTGACCATCGCCGCGCCGCCGGAGCCGATCAAAACGCGGGCCGCGGCCGCGGCGCTGGCGTCATCGTGGTAGCTCATAAACGGCATATCGGCGATGAGCAGTGCGTGTTCGAGACCGCGGCGGGCGGCGCGCGTGTGGTATCCCATCTCCTCGACGGTCACCGGCAGGGTCGATTCACGCCCCTGGATCACCTGGCCGAGGGAGTCGCCGACCAGCACGCAATCGACACCGGCCCGTTCGGCGGCGGCGGCGAACGTCGCATCGTAGGCGGTCAGCATCACAATCTTCTCGCCGCGTCGTTTGCACGCTTTGAGAGATTCGACGGTGACGGGTTTATCGTGGCTCATCGCCTGGAACTGATGTGTTGTGGAGGGTTAACCCAATTGTTGCATAGATTCCCGGAATTCTCGGTCAAGCTGGCGAGTGCAGCTTGTCCGATTCCCCGAAGAATCGTAGTCATTCTACGGTTCGAGGGGAAGCGGACAAGATGTGCCGCCAGCTTGGGCGAGAAACCGGGCGCGTCACCCTATGTGAATTCGTTTTTCCTGCTAATGGCGACATAACTATATGATTTCACTGTGAATTTGATGATGTCGAGCAAAATTTATGCAACGATTGGGTTAATGATAAACGCGGCGGGACACAGACCGCGACGGTCGGCGGCGGCGAGCAGAGCGGCAACCGAGCCGCAACCGGGCAACATGAGGTCCGGCGCCAGGTCGGCGAGCGGCGCCAAGGCGAATGCGCGCGAGGCCAGTTGCGGGTGCGGGACGTGCAGCCGGGGATGGCGGATGCAGCGCGTGCCGTAGGCCAGGATATCGATATCGAGGGTTCTCGGCCCCCAGCGCGTCCCGTCACGGACCCGGCCGGCGCGCCGCTCGATGGCCAGCAGGCGGTCGAGCAGCGGCAACGGCGCCAGTCCGGTCATGATCCGGACCGCCAGATTGAGGAATGGCGGTTGTTCGGCAAAACCCCACGGCGGCGTGTGCCACGGGCGCGAGACGGCGGCAACACTGGTCCACGGCAAGGCGGCCAACTCGGCAATAGCGGAACGCAGGCACGCTTCCACGTCGCCCAAATTGCCGCCGAGGCCGAGGTAACAGGCAACAGGCCACGGAGGTCTCGTCCCGGGCATCGCGTTTCTGCGGTTCAATCCGGGTCATTCCGCGGCCGGCCGTATCCCGCCACCGCGCCGCCGCCGCCGGCCGCCGCGCCGCCTTGCCCGCCGCGGGGGAGGGCCGCTGTCCTGCCGCTGCGCTCCCTCGCCGATCTCGGCGGCCGCCTCACCGGGGGCCAGGCCGGCCATTTGTTCCTGCACCTCCAGCGGCGCTTCCTGGATCTTCGTCCACCACTCGGCGATCGGTTGCAGATCGGGCTCGAGCAACACCCGGAGCAAAAGAAAATCGTAAGCGGCGCGGAACCGCCGTTCGCCGATAAAACGCAGCACGCGCCGGCCGCGCATCCGGCGGAAGCGGGGCTGCATCAGCCAGATGTCGCGGGAAATCATCGTGTAGCGGCGCGGCACCGCCACCCGCGTCACTTGTTCCGCCAGTACCGCCTCCATTGCTTCATAGACCGCGTCCATGCCGTGCAGACCTTCGCTGTTCAACTGGTCGACGTGCCGCTGCAGCGGCTGCCAGAGCAAAGCGGCGAAAAGAAAGCCCGGAGTGACCGGTTTGCCGGTCCGTACTCGATGGTCGGTATTGGCGAAAGCGGTATCGAGAATCGGGTTGGTGCACCACCGCCCATTTTCGCGCTGCACCGCCGTCAGTGGGAACAACTGCTGAAACAGACCATATTCGGCCATCAGTTCGAAAGCGCGCTGCCCGTAGCCGCTCAAAAACACCTTGCACACCTCGTCGAACAGGCGGGCCGGCGCGACATCGATGATCAGCGGCGCCAGCGAGGCGAGTGGCGCGCGGCCGGCGGCATCGAGTTCGAGCCCGCGCGCCGCGATAAAGCGGATGGCCCGGATCATCCGCACCGGATCTTCGCGGTAACGGGTTTCGGGATCGCCGATCAGCCTGAGTTGGCGGGCCTGCACATCGGCGAAACCGCCGACGTGATCGCGAATCGTCTCGTCGAGCGGGTCGTACATCAGCGCATTGACCGTAAAATCGCGGCGCCACGCATCCTCGACCTCGGTCCCGAAAACGTTATCGCGCACGATGCGGCCGTTTTCGACGTGGCGGTCACCCTGTTGGCGTTCCGTCCCATTACTGTCGCCGGCGAGATCGCTGGCGGCATCGGCGGGCGGCGCCGTCGCGGCGCGAAACGTCGCGACTTCGATGAATTCGCGGCCGAAATAAACATGGGCGATCCGGAAGCGCCGGCCGACCAGACGGCAGCGGCGAAACAAGCCGATGATGTCGTCGGGGTGGGCGTCGGTCGCAATGTCGAAATCCTTGGGCGGATGTCCGAGCAGCAGGTCACGCACCCCACCGCCGACCAGGTAAGCGACGAAGCCGGCCTGCTTGAGGCGTTGGATCACCTCGATGGCCCGCGGGCAGATGCGCCCCGGATCGATCCGGTGGACGTCGCGGGGAATGACCAGGAGTTCGTTGTGCAATGTGCCGTTCCATGGGCCCACCGGGACCGATCGACGGAGTGAGCGGGCGGCGGCGTGTTGTTGTTGCGTCGCGCAAACCGGGCTCGGCCGGCCCGGTCATGTAAAATATCGAACGTTAGCCGAGACCCGGTACTTGGCTGAGTAAATAAGAAATTATATCATATACGGCCCGCTCCCTTCGTCTAGTGGCCCAGGACGTCGCCCTCTCAAGGCGAAAACACGAGTTCGAGTCTCGTAGGGAGCGCCAGTTTGCGCCTTTCGCAAGCGACGTTGAAAAACGCCAGGATGGCGTTTTTCAACAACCTGTTAAATCGCGATCCGTCTCCGGCCAGCCCATGACTTTTGTTGTCACCGAAAACTGCATCAAGTGCAAATACACCGATTGCGTCGAGGTCTGTCCGGTGGATTGTTTTCACGAAGGGCCGAATTTCCTGGTCATCGACCCCGAAGAGTGCATCGATTGCACTTTGTGCGAGCCGGAATGCCCGGCGAAAGCGATTTTCCCGGAAGACGACGTCCCCGACGGCCAACAGGAGTTCCTGCCGCTCAACGCCGAACTCAGCCGGCTGTGGCCGGTGATCACCCGCCGCAAGGATCCGCCCCCCGACGCCACCGAATGGGACGGCAAGCCGGACAAGCTGAAATATCTCGAGCGTTAGCAGGCTGTTGAAAAACGCCAGGATGACGTTTTTCAACAACCCGTTAGCGCTCGGCGGGCGGCTATTCGTTCTTCGTTACTTTCGCGGGAACGGTCGATGGCAGGCGGCCGCGGGAATCCAGTCAAAAACATGGATACCACGCCGGCGCCAAGCGGTGTACCGCGGGCTAACCGAGCCGTTTTTGAATCACGCCCGTGATATGGTCGGCGGCTTCGGCGTCGGCCGGCCGGCCGTCGCCACGGTAAAGATAAACCCGGGTGGCGCCGGGATTTTTGTCATCGGGGCGCAACTCGACCTGGTATTCGCCTGAAAAATCGACCACGTTACTGCCGCGCCAGAAAAAAATCGTATCCCAGAAGCCGCCTTCGGTGTCGGGCGGCGGCTGGGTGTAGACAAAGCGATAGCGCTGCTGTTGTGGATCGGTATCGACAAGGCGCATCGTCGCGCGGTTCAACGTGAAGCTAAGACGCCGCCAGACGCTGGCCGGTTCGTCCTCGACCAAAAGATAGAGCGCCCCGGCCCCGTAGCGCACCGTGGTATTGCTGACCGCCGCTTCTTCGCTGCTCAGCACGACGGGCGGGCTGGCCTCGGCGCGGCCGGCGAGTTCGGCGGCCGGGGTGCCGGGGATCGTCAACGCCGAGCGCTGGTCCGGCTGATCGAGATCCTCGGGGACGACCAGCGGCGCCAGTTCCTCGCTTTCGATGTACAGCTTTTTGCCCGAACCGCAGGCGGCGAGCAGCAGGGCGGCAAGCAGCAGGGCCGGGGACGCCGAGAGGGCGCGCCGCGACGCGGGTCCGATCGGGATATATTTCATTTTTCTAAATTCTCTTCCACACATCGACCACTCTTAGAATCCAGCGTCAACAGTCCGCCGAGCGCGACGAACAGCTCCTCAGCCCGCTCCGCCTCCGGACCGGCGAGCGGCACGAGCGGCAGGCGCAACGCCGGCCCGATCTGCCCCATCCGGTGCAGGCACCACTTGATCCCCGCCGGATTGCCGCCGAGCATCGACAATGCCGTCAGTGTTTGCAACGGCCGGTCGAGTTCCAGCGCCCGGCCGCGATCGCCGCCCATCGCCCCCCGGCGCGCCGCCTGCGCCCAGTCGGCGCAACGGCCCGGGGCGGCATTGGCGATGACCGAGATCACGCCGTCGGCGCCGGCCAGCAGGCTCGCGGCGGCGGTCGCATCGTCGCCGCTCAGGACGGCAAACGACGGCCGTTGCGCCTTGATGGCCAGCAACGCGGCGAGGCGTCCTGGCTCGGTATTGGCTTCCTTGATACCGGCGAGGTTGGGCAGGTCGAGCAGGCTTTCGACGGTCTTCGGCTGGAGATCCACACCGCATCGACCCGGCACATTGTAAAGCACGAGCGGTAAATCGCAGGCCGCGGCCAACGCCCGGTAGTGCGCCGCCAGCCCGGCCTGCGACGGGCGGTTGTAATACGGCGTGACGGCGAGAATCCCATCGGCGCCCTGGGCCTTGGCGCGCTGCGCCAGGTCGATCGCCTTGGCGGTCGAAGGCGAACCGGCGCCGGCCAGCAGGGGGACGCGGCCTTTGACTTCCGATGCCGCAACCGCCAACAGCCGTTCGAATTCAGCGGGTTCCAGCGTCGCCGATTCGCCGGTCGTGCCGGCGACGACGATGCCATCGGTGCCGGTTGCGAGGTGCCAGCCGATGAGCCGACGCCAGGCGTCGAGGTCGAGTTCGCCGGCCGCCGTAAACGGCGTGACGAGCGCCACGATGCTGCCGGTCAATGGGTTAAGGGGCACTGGAAGATCCCGGTCGTCATGCTGCGGGAATACTACTTGCCACGGTCATGCGGGGCAAGTATGCTGCGCACAACAACCGTCTCGCCGCATCGCTTTATCTGCCCCGTTCATGCCTGTGAACTTGAATCGACCCGCTCCCGCCTTCGATCTGCCGGCCACCGGCGGCCGCCGCGTCCGCCGCCGCGACCTCGCCGGCCGCCCGGTGGTACTGTATTTCTATCCGCGCGACGACACCCCGGGGTGCACCCGCGAGGCCCTCGATTTCCGCGCCCTATATCCCAAGTTCCAGCGTCGGGGGGCGGTCGTACTCGGCATTTCGCGCGACTCACCCGCCCGCCACGAAAAATTCAAAAGCAAATACGACCTGCCTTTCGACCTGCTCAGCGACGAGGACGAAGCCGCCTGCCGGGCGTTCGACGTGATGCGTGAGAAAACGATGTACGGCCGTAAGGTTCGCGGCATCGAGCGCAGCACCTTTCTGCTCGACGCCACAGGCACCGTCCGCCGCGTCTGGCGCAAAGTCAAGGTCGAAGGCCACGCCGCCGAAGTGCTGGCCGCCCTCGCCGCGCTGTGATCCGCTGCGCCGCTGCCGGATCGGTGACGACCCCACCCCGCCGCGCCCACCGGGCCTGAAACAACGAAGCCGATGACCCACCATTGCCTTTACGTTCTCGATACCAACGTGCTGATGCACGACCCGACCGCTCTGTACCGCTTCGAGGAACATGACGTCTATCTCCCGATGATCGTCCTCGAGGAATTGGACCACGCCAAGCTGGGCCTGACCGAAGTCGCCCGTAACACGCGCCAGGTCAGCCGCTTCATCAACCAGATGATGCACGAGGACGCCTCGCTCGCCGCCGGCCTCGAACTGACCCAGCCGGAAGGCCTCAAACTCGGCAACGCCCGCGGCCGGCTGTATTTCCAGACCGAACCGCTCAAAGACGAGGATCCGTTGATCGCCAACGGCTCGTTCGCCGACAGCCAATTGCTGCGCGCCGTGCGCGATATCGCGCGGCGTATGCCGGACCACCGCGTCATTCTGGTGTCCAAGGACATCAACCTGCGCATCAAGGCGGCGATCTACGGTATTCCGGCCGAGGATTACCACAACGACCGGGCGCTCGACGACCTCAATCTGCTCTATCAGGGACAGGTGCTCGCCGGCGCCGATTTCTGGGAGCGCTACCCGCAAATCGAATCGTGGAACGCCAGCGGCCGCACCTGGTACCGCTGCCGCCGCCAACCCGGCGACGAGTGGTACCCCAACCAATGTCTGGCGATCCAGGGCGCCGCGGGCGATCAAACCGGCGATAGCAGTGTCGAGGCGCTGGTCAAGGTCGTCGACGAGGCCACTTTCGCCTTCGTCATCGCCGACGACTACCGGACGGCGGCCCATGCCGTGTGGGGCATCCAAGCGCGTAACCGCGAACAGAACTTCGCCTTCAATCTGCTGCTCGACCCTGAAGTCGAGTTCGTCTCGCTGCTGGGCACGGCCGGCACCGGCAAGACGCTGCTGACGCTGGCCGCCGGCCTGGCCCAGACGCTCGACGATAAACGTTACCGCGAGATCATCATGACCCGCGCCGCGGTGCCGGTCGGCGAGGAAATCGGCTACCTGCCGGGCAGCGAAGAAGAAAAAATGACACCGTGGATGGGGGCGCTGACCGACAACCTCGAAGTGCTGACCAACCCCGAAGACGACAGCGAATGGGCGCGCGCCGTGACCAACGATCTTTTGACCAGCAAGATCAAGATCCGGGCGATGAATTTTATGCGCGGCCGGACTTTTCTGAACCGCTACGTGATCATCGACGAAACTCAGAACCTGACGCCCAAACAAATGAAAACCCTGATCACCCGCGCCGGGCCGGGCACCAAGATCGTCTGTCTCGGCAACGTCGAACAGATCGACACGCCCTACCTCACCGAAACCACTTCGGGGCTGACTTTCGCCGTCGATCGTTTCAAGACCTGGTTGCACAGCGGTCATATCACGCTGCGTCGCGGCGAACGTTCGCGGCTTGCCGATTTCGCCTCGCAAAATCTTTAGTTTCTCCAATATAATGACAGTCACCGTGACTTCAGCGGCCGGGCGCGAGGCCCGTGATCAGGATCTCGCCGCCTGGCTGCAGCGGATACCGCGGCTGAAAAACCGGCGCTGGCGCCTCACCGCCGCTTCGGCCGACGCCAGTTTCCGGCGCTACCTGCGCCTGCACCACCCCGGCGGCACACTGGTCGTCATGGATGCGCCGCCCGACCGCGAAGCGCTTGGCCCCTGGCTCGATATCCGCGACCGGCTCGCCGCCGCCGAGGTGAAAGTCCCCGAAGTCTATGCCGCCGATGAGATGCTGGGATTCGCCCTCATCGAAGATTTCGGCGCGCACACGCTGCACGCCGCGTTGCACGCCGGAGGCGACCGCGACAAGCTGTACGCCGCGGCTTGCGATACGCTGCTCGCAATGCAACAGGCCACGGCGACGGCCGGCCTTGCGCCTTACGACGAAAGCCGGCTCGGCGCCGAGCTGGACCTGTTCCCCACTTGGTTCCTCCACCGCCACCTTGGCATCGAACCCGGTTGCGACACCTGGGATCAGATCGAACAGGCTTTCCGCCTGCTGCTCAACGCCGCCCTCGGCCAGCGCAAAACATTCGTCCACCGCGATTACCACAGCCGCAACCTGATGGTGCTCGGCGAGACGACCGGCGCTGTGCGCCTCGGCGTCATCGATTTTCAAGACGCCGTACTCGGGCCGGTGACCTATGACCTGGTCTCGCTGCTCAAGGATTGTTACGTACCCCACGACAACGACTGGCGGCAGCGCCAGCGGACGCGGCACTGGCAGCGGCTCGACGCCGCCGGTCTGGTCGCCTGTCGTGTCGATGAATTCGCCCGCGGCCACGAGTTGATGGGCGTGCAGCGCCATCTCAAGGTGCTCGGTATCTTCTGCCGGCTGTGCTACCGTGACGGTAAAACCGATTACCTCCAATACCTGCCGCACGTGCTCGACATGACCTTGGACGGCGCGGCGCAGGAACCGGCATTGGCCGAGTTCGCGCGCTGGCTCAAGGCTCTGTGCCGGGGCCGGGATCTGACCGCGCAGCGCCTCGCCGGCGGTACGGAGGGCGGCCGGTGAAAGCGATGCTGCTCGCCGCCGGCCGCGGCGAGCGCCTCGGCGCGCTGACCGAACAGCAGCCCAAACCGCTGCTCGAAGTCGGCGGCCGGCCGCTGATCGAACATCACGTCACGGCGCTCAAACGCGCCGGCTTCACCGACCTCGTGATCAACCTCGGCTGGCGCGGCAGCGCGATCCGCGAGCACCTCGGCGACGGCGCGGCATTCGGCGTAACGATCGCCTACAGCGCAGAACCCGAGAATGAACCGCTGGAAACCGGCGGCGGCATCCACCACGCCCTGCCGCTGCTCGGCGCCGGGCCGTTCGCCGTCGTCAACAGCGATCTGTGGTGCGACTATCCCCTGCATCACCTGCGCTGGATCAAAACCGCGCTCGCCCATCTGATCCTGGTCGCCAACCCGGCGCACCATCCAGCCGGCGATTTCGTACTGCGCGAGGGCTATGTGGCGATGCCCGAAGACCCCGGCCCGACGCTGACTTACGCCGGCATCGCGGTGTTGCACCCGGAACTGTTCGCCGGCCGCGCCCCCGGCCGCTATCGTCTCGCCCCCCTGCTCGCCGCCGCCGCCCGCCGCCGCCAAGTCACCGGCAGCGAACACCACGGCCTGTGGATCGACATCGGCACCCCCGAACGCCTCGCCGCGGCCCGCCAGGCGGCGGGGTGATCGAGCGGAATGGGCCGGTGGCCCGGCATGCGCCGGGCCACCCTGGCTGGCATTACTTGACAACCACCGCCCGCGCTTGCCGTTGCAAGAGCGCCAGGCGCGACTGATCAGACAGCCGTAAATCGCGTAGTTCGAAGGGTGGATTGATACCCTTCTGGGCTAGAACAGCAGCGTCGAACGCCATCTCGATGCGGCCGGTGCCCGGGTTCAACCAGGCGGCGCTGTGTGCCGCGCCGAGCGGCTTGAAGCCGCCATTTTCGACGGTACCATATAAAACACCGGAGACTTGATAACGTCCGGGAACGCTGTTTTGTACACCCAGTCCAAATACCAATCCGGAGGACGTTCGGCTGATGTCCACCGCGCCGGTCAAGCGCGCCGTCGGCAGTGCAACCTGAAGCGCGGTTTTCACATCGCGCCGGACGCGCAGACCGTGCGCCCGGCCATCGAACAGCGCATGGATCTCCCACAAGCCGGTAGCCGCCGCGGCCTGGGCCGGCAGAATCGCGCGGTAACGGTCGCCGGCTCCGATGAAGGTCAGCGGTGCGACCGTTTTGCCGTCCGGCGAAACGGCAAACCCCGAAACGTCGCCGGCGGCATGGGCGACGGCAAAATCGATCGTGACCGTCTCGCCGGCCAGGTAGGCGCTGCGCCCGGTACCGACGGTGGCCACGACGTCGCTGGCCGGCTCGTGGACGTGCACGACGAACCGATCATCCGGCCGCCCGGTATTGGCCAGGCTGAGGCGCAATGTGCCGGGTTCGACCTCGGGGCGCAGGCGAAAAGCCAGTGTCCCTTCCGGGAAATCGGCACCCGCGGCGCGCAACTGTTCGGCGCTGACCAGCGACGCCACGGCACTCGTCTGGTCGAGCGCCCGGCCGCGGCTTTCGAGGTGCAGATCGGGAGCCCGAAGTGACACGCCGGGATCGTCGAGCGGGCTGATCCGGATGACCGCGCTGCGGCTGACCGTATCGATCTCCACGCCCTCGGCCAACTCGCGGCCGCTGACATCCAGCCAGTATTGGCGGCTTTCGCCGATATGTCCCGCATCGGCAGCGGCCAGCGCAGTATCGGCCGGCAGCGACCAACTGTACGCCATCGGCGTCCGGTTGGTATTGAGCGACGCCGGCAGGGTGCTTGCCGGAGCGGCGAGCGCCGCGGGCGCCATATCCCCCGCCTGGGCGGGCAACCATGTCGCCTGTCCAGCCGCTGGTAGCGGGCGGGCGGCGGTGTTGAGTTGCGCCACGGCCGCCGCGGGCGCGCCGAGCGTGAACAGCAGCGCGCCATAAAACATCGACTTGCTTTTCATTTCCTCTCTCCCTGGCTCAAAGATCGTTGCGCAATATCACATCGAGGCCGAAACACTTGCGCCGGCTTTGATTGTGGCTCAGCGGTTCCTGGCCGATCGTCCGCTGGGTGTCGAAGAACCAAACGACACCGGCGCCGGCCTGACTGGAGCAATCGAGAAAACCGTCGGAACAACTGCTGAGCCAAGCCTGCGTGATCTCCAGGCCCAGGTTCTCAGCGTAACCGCCGCAATAACTGTCGCTGTCGAAGATCGACGTTTCGACATCGGTGCCGACGATGGCGTAAAAGCTTCTGGGCAACGCCGGCCGGCCGGCTGTGCCAAGCAGCCAATTGGCGTTGTAAAAAGCCATCCAACTCGGCTGCTGCTGGCGCACCGCGTCGTTCTTGAAGCCGAGCAACCAGCCCAGGGCTTGTTCGAACACGTTGCCCTGGGTCACCGCTTCGGCGAGCGGCGTGCCGAGGCTGGAAGCGGCAATGGCGTTGATCCAGCGGGTGTTGTTGATGATGGTCGGATAGCGGCTGTCCCACGTCGGATTGGAAAAAATCCAGCGCACGACGTTACCGCCGTTGGAGTGGGTGATGATGACCAGGTCGTTGATGCCCCGGGTGGTGATGAAATTGTGAAGCTGTCCGGCGAGACAGCCGGCGGCGTCCGCTTCCCACATGAACTGCGTGAAGTTGCAATTGACCACCAGGAAATTGGCCGAGTTGGGCAATCCCTGACGGATGGAATTGACCATTGCGGCCGTCCAGTAATCGTTCAGCGCATCGCTCTGGTTGCTGGTGCCGTGCACGAAGGCAACCCCGGTGACAGCCGAGGCCGATCCGGCCCCCACGCCGAGCGCCGCCGACAACAGCAAGCCGGGCAACACCCCGGCCGGCACTTTGGAGATGGCATGTTTAAGGCAAGAATAAAGACATCGTTCCATGATTTTCCCCCTGATTCAGGTTCAAAAACGCGCCCAAAACCCAGGCGCACTGCGATGATAGCAGGAGAAACAGTGCGCCCGCTACCGCCTGACTGCGGGCGTACCCGCACAGGCCGGCGGCACGCCCGGAATGACGCGCGCATGCCCGTTCCCTCGCCCCCCCGCTGGCGGGAACCCGCCTTGTTTCCCCCGCTGGCAGGAACCCGCCTTGTTCCCCCGCTTGCGGGGGAAGGTTAGGAACCTGCCTGGTCCCCGCTTGCGGGGGAAGGTTAGGAACCTGCCTGGTCCCTTCCCCCGCTTGCGGGGGAAGGTTAGGAAGGGGGTGTGATTACCGAATTCGATTCCCCCTCCCCGGCCCTCCCCCGCAAGCGGGGGAGGGTGAAATAAAAGTACTCCCCCGCAAACGGAGGGTGAAATAAAAGTACTCCCCCGCAAACGGAGGGTGAAATGAAAGTACTCCCCCGCAAACGGAGGGTGAAATGAAAGTACTTCCCCGCAAACGAGGGGTGAAACGCGAAACGAGCAACGAACAACGTTTTTAACGACTACCCGATCGAGTCGGGCATGATGATCTGGACTTCCGGTATGAGCGGACGATGGCGTTCAGTGCAGGGCGTGGTCGAGGTCGGCGATCAGATCGGCGGCATCTTCGACACCGACCGACAGCCGGATCAGGCTGTCGCTGATGCCGAGTGCGGCGCGGCGTTCGACCGGTACCGAAGCGTGGGTCATGATCGCCGGGTGGTTGACCAGGCTCTCGACGCCGCCCAGGCTTTCGGCCAGCGCGAACACTTCGAACCGTTCGAGCACGCGGCGCGTTGCGGCCAGATCGCCGGCCAGTTCGAAACTGACGATGCCGCCGCCTTGCCCGCCCATCTGCGTCCGGCACAGCGCGTGTTGCGGGTGATCGGCCGCCGCCGGATAGATGACGCGCTTGACGCGCGCGTGGCCGGCGAGATATGCGGCGATCCGCGCGGCATTGTCGTTGTGCGCCCGCATCCGCAATGCGAGCGTTTTCAGACCACGCAAAGCGAGAAAGCTGTCGAATGGGCCGAGCACGGCGCCGGCGGAGTTCTGGATAAATGCCAAACGCTCGGCCACGGCGGGATCGGCGACCACGGCGACGCCGCCGACCATATCGGAATGGCCGTTCAGATACTTGGTCGCCGAATGGACGACGATATCGGCGCCGAATTTCAACGGCTGTTGGATCAGCGGCGTAGCGAAGGTATTATCGACCACCAACAGCGCGCCCGCCTGCCGGGCACGCGTCGCGAGGGCGGCGATATCGGCTAAATTGAGCATGGGGTTGGTCGGCGTTTCCAGCCACACCATCTGGGTATTGTTTTTGAGATGGCGGTCGATCTCGCCCGCCCGGTGCAGCGGTGCGAAAGTGAAATCGAGGCCGCTGGAGCGGCGCCGGACCCGTTCGAATAAGCGATAGGTCCCACCGTATAAATCGTCCATGGCCAGCACATGGCTGCCGCTGTCGAGCAGTTCGAGCACGCTGGCGATCGCCGCCATCCCGGAGGCGAACGCAAACCCGGCAACGCCTTCTTCGAGGTCGGCGACGCAGCGCTCGAAAGCGAAACGTGTCGGGTTCTGGGTGCGCGAATATTCGAAACCCTGGTGGACGCCGGGGCTTTGTTGGACATAAGTCGAGGTCGCATAGATCGGCGTCATCACGGCGCCGGTCGCCGGATCGGGGTCCTGTCCGGCGTGGATCGCGCGGGTCGCCAGGGAGCGCCTCGGAGCGGTGGTCATTGTCTTCTCCGCGAAAGGAAACAAACAAAGAAACAAAAATGGGGGCTTAGCAGGCTGTTGAAAAACGCCAGGATGACGTTTTTCAACAACCTGTTAGAGGACCGAGCGCGGGCCATCGCTGATGGCATGAAATTATACTCGATGCCATTTCCCCCTTCCTAACCTTCCCCCGCCAGCGGGGGAAGGGACAGATTACTTAATCTTCCCCTGCTGGCGGGGAAAGGGACAGATTAACTCACCCCCGCCAGCGGGGAAAGGGACGGATTAACTAACCCTCCCCGCTGAGGGGAAGGGGCGGGTTAATCGGCGCTTGCTTAAACTATTCATGAATTCCCGCACCCGGATTGACCTCTTTCATGGAATCTTTCGAGGCATTATGGCAACGCCTGGCCGGGCCGATCCGGGCGGCGGTGGCTCGGGTTCGCTCGCCGGATGCCGCCCTGGACGCCGATGATCTGCTGCAAGAGGTCCGGATCCGGCTGTGGGAGGTGTACCGCGGTGACAACAATTCGGGCTTTCGCCCGTCTTATTATCTGCGGGTCGTCAACAGTGCGATCATCGACAGCCTGCGCCGGCACCGGGCCCGGGCCCCTGGTTGCGACGATGACGCGGCGCTGGACAGTCTGCCCGACGACGCCCCCGGCCCCGAGGGCCGGCTGGCCGCCGAGATGCAGGCCGGGCGGCTCAAGGCGGCGATCGACGACCTGCCGCCGGCCTACGGCCAGGCTGTCGCCTTGTACTTACAAGGCTACACCGTCGCCGAGATCGCCGGGCTTTTGAAGTGCAATCCGGATCGCGCCCACAACCTGACGTACCGGGCGATCCGCGAGCTGAAGAAACGAATGAGCGAATGCGATGAGTGAACTCGACCCACGCTGGCGCACCCTGTACCGCCGCCATACCGCGCCTGAGGACACCTGCCCGTCCGGTGAGCGGCTTGCCGATCTCGCCGCCGGCCGCGTCTGGCCGTGGTCACGCCGGCGCCTTACGGCGCACCTGGCCGCCTGCACCGATTGCGCCGGCGATTTTCGGGTGTTGTTGGAGGCCCGCAGCGGCCTCGAATCGGCGCTCGCTGCCCACCGGTCTGCGTCGCAACCCGCCACCGAACCCCGGCCCGCCCCACGGTGGCGACCTCTGCTGCGCCCGCTGCCACTGGCCGCCGCCGCGGCCGCGATGGCGCTCGCCATCGTCTTTGCGCCGCGCCCGGAACCCCAACCGGCCCGGCAACTTGCCGGCGACGATCTGATTATGGCCAACGATTTCGAACAACGCTTCGCCCAGAACGAACCCGATCTCCTTTTCCAGAGCGGCTTCGATACCGCGCCTGACCTGCAACCGGCGCTGTTCAAAGACCATTTCGGCGGCTGACCGCTCCTTCTTCATCATTCCCTGCCGCCCAACGGCCGCCCAACGACCACTTACCGGCAGTCGTTGCGGCGGCGCAGGTGGTTGAGCAAATCGACGCGGGTGATCAGGCCGAGAAAATGCTCGCCGTCCATCACGATGGCGACATGATCGCGGTCGAAGATCGGTGGCAGGTCGTCGAGCGGGGCGTGGACGTCGATCAATTGCAGCTCGGTGACCATGGCACTGTGCACCGGCTCGCGGAAGCGGCCGCTATCGCGATAGACGGCGCGCAAGATATCCGATTCGTCGATAATGCCGAGCAGCTTACCGTTCTGCATCACCGGCAGTTGCGAGACGTCGTAGAGTTTCATCCGCTGGTAGGCGTTGGCCAGCGGCTCATCGGGGGTGACGAGGATCGTTTCGTGTTCATCGATCGGGCGGGCGATCAGGTCGCGCAAGGTGCCGGTCGTAGCGCGTTCGACGAAACCGAAATCGCGCAACCACTGGTCGTTATACATTTTGGATAAATATTTGTTGCCGGTATCGCAGACAAAGCTCAACACCCGTTTCGGTGCCGTCTGTTCGCGGCAATAGCGCAGGGCGGCGGCGACCAGGGTGCCGGTCGAGGAACCGCCCAGGATGCCTTCGCTTTTCAAAAGCTCGCGCGCCGTCAGAAAACTCTCCCGGTCGTCGATGCTGTACGCCTTGCCGACGCGGCTGAAATCGCTGATCGTCGGCAGGAAATCCTCGCCGATCCCCTCGACCATCCAACTCGCGCTCTTGGTACTCAACGTCCCTTCATTGATGTATTCGGCGAGAATCGAGCCGGCCGGGTCGGCGAGTATCAGCTCGACCTCGGGCGCGGTTTCGGCGAAATAGCGCGACAGCCCGGTGATCGTGCCGCTCGACCCGACGCCGAGGACGATGGCGTCGAGCCGCCCGTCCATCTGCCGCCAGATTTCCGGCCCGGTACCTTCCTGGTGGGCACGCGGGTTCGACGGGTTGCCGAACTGGTTGATGAAATACGCCTCCGGCGTGTCGGCGGCGATACGAGCGGCGAGATCCTGGTAGTACTCGGGGTGGCCCTTGGCGACATCGGAACGCGTCAAGACCACCTCGGCGCCCATGGCCTTGAGATTGGAAATTTTCTCGCGGCTCATTTTGTCGGGGACGACGAGAATCAGGCGATACCCTTTCTGCGCCGCGACCAGCGCCAGCGCCAGGCCGGTATTGCCGGCCGTCCCTTCGACGATGACTCCACCGGGCTTGAGATGGCCGGCACGCTCGGCGTCCTCGATCATCCTCAATCCGATGCGATCCTTGATCGAGCCGCCGGGGTTTTGGTTCTCGAGCTTGAGATACAGCTCGCACGGCCCGCTATCGAGATGGTTGACGCGGACGATCGGCGTCTCGCCAATCAGTTGCAGGATGTTCTGGTGGAGGGTCATGACGGCGCCGGCGGCAAAGGGTGTACCAGTTTAACTCGGCGGCCCCGGATTGACCGCCCTCGTTCCCCCCTTCGCTTGCGATGGACGGGGAGGGGGGAATCGACTTCGACGATCGCACCCCCTTCCTAACCTTCCCCCGCAAGCGAGGGAAGGGACAAGGCGGGTTCCCGCCAGCGGGGCGAGTCCGATTATTTCACCCACCCTCGCTTGCGTGGGAGGTCCCATTATTTCCCCCTCCCTCGCTTGCGGGGGGGCCGGGGAGGGGGTGTATTCCAACTTCAGTAATTGCACCCCCTTCCTAACCTTCCCCCGCAAGCGGGGGAAGGGATGAGGAGGGTTCTCGCTTGCGGGGGCCGGGGAGGGGGTGTATTCCGACTTCGACAGTTGTGCCCCCTTCCGCGGGAATTCCGGGAGGAGAACGGCACCTTGACCCCTGGCCAATGCCGTCTTTTGACCCCCGGGGCCATTTGGGGTATAGTTCCGAGCCAGATCGGCTGCCCCAGTTGGGGGCGCAAAAGGAGAGGCGCTAAGTGCGGTTTTTGGGGCGTTCGATGGACGGATGCGGGTGGCGACCGGACGCGGCCACGCCGGGATCGGCCGCCGGTGACAATTATTTGCCGCCGTTTACGTTATATTACCGTGCAACTCCCAGGTTCCGCCGCCCTGGCGGATCGTTTTTCTGTCTCTGACGAGGGCTAAGTCCATGATTTCACAGAAAAAACTCGTATTTTCGACCACCGTGGCGCTGGTCGCCGCCGGTGGTATCCAGGTCGCCGCGGCCTGCTCGCTGGCCAACTGGTCGGACATGGCCGGCACCGTGATCGCCAGCCAACCGGACGGCAACGGCAGCACCGGCGCGCCGACGGCCGTCGCCCGCTACGACGGCTTGTGCGGCTTCCAGGCCGACGGCGCCGGCAGCCTTGTCCAGGACAACCGGCCGAACGGGATCAGCCGCATCGTCGCCCGTTTCTATGTCAAGGCCAATGGCAATGCCGGCGAAATCTATCGCGGCTTCGGCGACGAAGTCGGTGGCACGCCGCGCTTCGTGGTCTCGGTCGATGCGTCCAATAACTACACGTTGACCGACAGCGCTACGGGTCAATTCGTCAGCCAGGCGGGTACCGGTGGCTGGGACTCGGTTGAAATTGACTGGACCGGAGATGCTGGCGCTGGTTCTGCTAAACTCACCGTTAATGGTGATCCCGACGTTGATGGTATCGAGGTGTCGAACCTGACGAATCCCGGCACGCTCGATTCGGTCCGCCTCGGCGTGCTCACCGGTAGCGGTCTGAAACAATTCGACGCGTACGAATCCCGCCGCAGCACCTCGGTTAAACGGCTATGCAATTGCAATGCCAATGGTAGTGCGGATAATGTGGTGAATATCCAAGATGTCATCGTCAGCGTTAACGAAGTGTCGGGTACTGGATTGACAACGGGCACACCGGATTGTAACGAGGATGGTGCAGTAGCAATTCAAGACATAATCACAGCTGTCAACATTATCAGCAACACCGGTTTGTGCGTTTTTTAACCGTCTAATTGATCGAGAGGCAAAGCAATGAATACCAGGAATTTGATGATGATCGGTGCGGCCGTTGCGATCATTGGCGGCAGCGCCGATGCGGCGGAGTTGAGCAAATCTTCCGGCGCCGATCTTTGGGTGCAAAGCCAGAAAGGCGGCTATACCGTGGAATATGTGTCTGACGGGACGACCGTTGGCTTGCAATTCGATGTTCACGATAAGAACATCAAGGAAGGCAGTTTTCAATGCGGCCCCAGCCTGGCTGCGAGCCATATCGCCAGTTGCACCCTGCACGCCGATGAGGGCTTTTTGCGCGTGGTGGTCTTTTCGATGACCAATGCGCTGGTGCCGGACGGCAGTCTGCTCCAGGTGAGTACGACATCGGGCGCCCAGAAACTACGCACCGCGGCAAAAGCCAGTGCGACATTGGGCAATGTAGTCTTTTCCGATATCCAAGGCCAGGATGTCACGCCGGCGCATTTGAAAGACAGCAAGTAAGCAACCGATTGGAAGACTCCGGCCCAGGCCGGGGTTTTCCTTGTCAATGAACAAGACCACAAACCGAGGACTTCAAAAACTCGTTTTTTTTAATTGGGAGTAAAGACCAATGATTGTGTATAAGAAAGCCTTGTCTGCCTGGGCGGCTATGTTGGGTATGGCGCTTGCCGTTTCAGGCCATGCGGCGATTACCGTTAACGTCAACAGTGCCGCAGGCGCGGTCGGTGGAAATGTCGTTGTGACTCACGACTATGCGGCCCTGGATGCCGATAATGTTGGTGGCTATCAGTTTGATATTCTCTACAATCCGTCGGATTTGACGACGGTTGATGTGACTACTTGCGCCAATAATGCCCCGGCTACGCACGCCGGTTCGTTCTGCGCTGAACCGGGTGGCGCCGGCAATGGCACGGTGCGTAGCGTGATTGCCGATTTGAATCCACCCACAGACGAAATCATGCCGACCAATATCGCACCGATTGGTCAGTGGACCTTTAGCTGTTTGCAGCCGGGAGTCCACACGTTGACTTTCAACAATCCTGCTGCCGGTGATGTCACAGGCGCAAACGTCCCCATCTCCGGCAACAACGCCACCATCACCTGTGCCATTGTCGGCAACCCCGGCTACGACTCGGTTCCCACGTCCGGCACGGCGCTCAATCTGGGTAGCGCGGTGGTCGGTACGACCACGGCGTCGCAGAACGTGACGGTTTCGGAAATCGGCGATCAGCAGCTCGATGTCAACGGCTCGGTGGGCGGCACTAATCCCGGCGATTTCAGCGCCGCGCCGCTGGTGTTTTCGATTGCTGATGGCGGTGCGCCAGTCGATGTGGTCGTCGATTGCACGCCTTCGGCGCGCGGCAACCTGAGCGCCACGCTTAATTTGAGTAATAACTCGATCAATACGCCGAATGCGACGCATGATTTGAACTGCATCGGCTTGTCGCCGAACGTCGGCGTGGCGCCGTTGACGATCAATCTGAACGGCGTGATCACCGGCCCGGCGCCGAGCGGTTCGTTCGATGTCACCAACACCCAGGATGGCTTTGCCAGCGATGCGGGTAACGCCAGTCTGACCGAAGGCACCCTGGGCGGTACGATCACGATCACCGACGGTCTGACCGACGCGACGATTTCGGTCAACGAAACCGATGGCGTGACCGTCTCGTGCAGCACCGCCGCGGCGGGGATGTTCTCCGATACGGTGACGGTGCAGTGGAATGATCCGTTGGCGCCCGGCGGTGTCAATTCCGCCGTGGTGACCGTCAACTGCGATATCTCCAATGCCGTCCCGTCGTTTACCTCGACGCCGGCCGCGCCCGGCCCGCTGGCCTTCGGCAACGTGACCAACGGCACGACCTCGGCGCCGATCGGTATCAACGTCGGTAACGACGGCATCGGTCCTTCGCCGCAGTCCGATCTGGATATCTCCGGTGTGGTCAGCAGCAATCCGGCGGTGTTCGCCGCAACGCTGGTCAACGCCGGTCCGTTCCCGATCGGTGCGCCGTCCGGTGGCGATGACATCACCGTGACCTGCTCGCCGCCGCCCGGCAGCGTGGCGCAGATCGCCGGTACCTTGACCGTCAACCACGACGGCGACGACAACCCGACGGTGTTCAACCTGACCTGCGATCCGGTTTCGGATGCCCAGTTCGGCTCGACGCCGCCCGCCGGCAACGTCGCGATCGGCACCGTCTTCCCGGGCAACACCGGTACGACGACCATCATCCTCGAAAACAATGGCGCGACGGACGATCTCAGCAACGTCGATTGCGCGATCACCGCCGGCGATCCGGAAATCGCCATCGATTCGCCGACTTTCCCGGTTGGAACCCTGCCCGCCGGCGGTACGATCAACATGGTCGTTAGCTGCACCGTGCAGACTCCGGGCCTGTTCAGCGCCGATATCGCGTGCTCCGCCCAGGATCCGGCCGGCGCCCCGCAGACACTGAACTTTACCGTCACCTGCACCGGCCAGCCGCTGGTCGTCCCGACCCTGAGCTACTGGGGCCTGATCGCCCTGGCCCTGCTCCTGGTCTTCGGCGGTCTCGCGGCCTACCGCTTCCGGGCCACCGCATAACATAACAACAAACGTCTCCTTCACTGCTCTTCCCGGCCGCCGCAAGGCGGCCGGTTTTTTTCCAGGGATCGTACACGCCCCACTTCGTCATTCCGGACGCGCCCGCCTGCCTGTGCGTCTACGCACGCAGACAGGCGGCAGCGGTGAGCCGGAATCCATGATTTTGACCGGACTCCCGCCTATTCTCATTGTCATTCCGGAAACGGCGCAGCCGCGATCCGTAGATATCGGCAGCCAGCGCGCGGCGTATTAACCCAATAGTTGCATAAATTTTGCTCGATTTACTCGGGCAATCCTGCCCTCGCCCTTCGGGCCCGCTGCGCGGTTCAAATTGCGTTCCCGACGCATTTGTCAGGGAATCGGAGAAGCTGCATTTGCCGGCTTGACCGAGAATTCCGGGAATCTATGCAACAATTGGGTTAACGCTCAGACGGGAGCTTCAAGCGTCTTTCCAGTAGGCCGGGGTCAGCAGGACGAGGAGGGTGAAGATCTCGAGGCGGCCGAGCAGCATCGCGAAGACCAGCACCGATTTGGCGACGGCGTTGAGGTCGGCGAAGTGCGGCCCGGCGGCGCCGAGGCCGGGGCCGAGATTGGTCAGGCAGGCGGCGACCGCCGAAAACGAGGTTTCGAGATCGAGGCCGGTGGCGTTGAGCAGCACCGATAAAATCGCAAAGCTCGCGACATAGATGAAAAAATAACCCCATACCGCGGTGATGACGCGCGATTCGACGGCCCGGTGACCGATGCGGATGATGCCGGCCGAGGCCGGGTGTATCACCCGCTGGATTTCGCGCACCGCCTGTTTGTAAAGCAACATGATGCGGATGACTTTCATGCCGCCGCCGGTCGAACCGGCGCAGCCGCCGATGAAAACGATAAAGATGAAGAAGATCGGCAAAAACCCAGGCCACAGATAAAAACCCGCTGTCGTGTAGCCGGTCGAGGTCATGGTCGAGATCGTTTGGAACATGCCGAGCCGCAGGGCCGAAGGCCAATTTGGTTCGACGCCATAAAATACGATCGCGGTAGTGGCGATCGCCGTAAAAACCAGTAACAATGTGGCGTAGGTTCTGACTTCGGGGTCGAGCTGATACGGCGCCAGGCTGGCCCGCCGCCAGGCGAGGAAGTGAATCGCGAAGTTGATTCCGCCGAGCGTCATGAAGACGATGGCCACCAGTTCGATCAGAAAACTCTGAAAATGCGCGATACTGGCGTCGTAATTGGAATAACCGCCGGTCGATAACGTCGTGAAGGAGTGAGTTATGGCATCGAACCAGTTCATGCCGGCCACGTGATAGGCCAGTATGCACAGCACCGTCAAGCCGAAATAAATCAACCACAGCGCTTTTGCGGTTTCGGCGATGCGCGGCGTGAGTTTGCTGTCCTTGACCGGCCCCGGCGTCTCGGCGCGGTAGAGCTGCAAACCGCCGATGCGCAGCATGGGCAGCACCGCGACGGCGAGCACGACGATGCCCATGCCGCCGAGCCACTGCAATAGCGCGCGGTGGAAGAGCAGGCCGTGCGGCATTGTGTCCAGGCCGGTCAGTACCGTCGCGCCGGTGGTCGTCAAGCCGGAAATCGATTCGAAGATCGCATCGACGACGCCGATGCGCGGGACCTGGAGCAGCACCATCGGCAGCGCGCCGGCCAGGCCGATGACGATCCAACTCAGCGCGACGACGAGAAAACCGTCGCGCAGCCGCAAGTCGATACGGATGCGGCGCACCGGCCACCAGACCGCGGCGCCGAGCAGGAACAGGCCGGAACCGGTGGCGATAAAGGTCGCGAAGCTAGAATCGCCGTACAACCAGGCGACCAGCGCCGGCAGAAGTTGCAAGGCACCGGCGAGCAGCAACAGCAGGCCGATGAGCCGGCAAAGCAGCGTCGGATTCATTAGACGTAGGTGGCCGACACCTCGAACAGTTGTTCAAGGTCGCGGATATGGCGTTTGTCGGTCGCCAGAATGATCACGTGGTCGCCGGGTTCGATCATGGTGTGGCGGTGGGCCATCAGAACCTGTTCGCCGCGGACGATGCCGCCGATCGTCGCTCCCGGCGGTAATTCGATCTCGGCGATTGTCCGGCCCAGAACCCGCGAGGTGCCGGCATCGCCCTTGACCTCGGCTTCGATCGCCTCGGTGGCGCCGCGGCGCAGCGAATGAACCCGCACGATGTTGCCGCGCCGCATTCGGGCGAGCAGGGCACCGATGGTGATCTGCCGAGGCGAGACGGCGACGTCGATCTGCTGGCCTTCGACCAAGTCGGCGTACACTGGGCGGTTGACGATGGTCACGACTTTATGGGCGCCCAAACGTTTGGCGACCATCGACGACAGGATGTTGGCCTCGTCGTCGTTGGTCAGGGCGCAATAGATGTCGACGCGATCGATGCCTTCATCGCGCAGCAGTTCGCTGTCGGCGCAATCGCCGACCAGGACTATGGCGTGTTCGAGGTGTTCGGCGATGGCTTTCGCCCGCTCGTTGCTGCGCTCGATGAGCTTGACGTGATAATCGCCGCCGAGCTTAGCGGCCAGGCGTTCGCCGATATTGCCGCCGCCGGCCAGCATGACGCGCTTGATCGGCGCGATGTTGTGGCTGAGTTCGGCCATGACCCGGCGGGTATCGCGGCGGGCGGCGAGAAAGAACACAAGATCGCCAGCCTCGATCACCGTGTCGCCTTCAGGAATCACCGCCTGGTCGCCGCGAAAGAGCGCGACGACCCGGGCCTCGACGCCGCGCGGCATCTGTTCGGCCAAGGTGCGCAACGGGTGGCCGAGCATCGGGCTGTCCGCTTCAGCGCGCAGCGAGACCATCTGCGCCCGGTTGTCGGCGAAATCGAGAACCTGCAAGGCGCCGGGGTATTCGATCAGATGATAGATATGATCGGTGACCAGTTGCTCCGGGCTGATCAACAGGTCGATCGGAATGTGCTCGCGGGTGAACAGGTCAGGGGTTTCGAGATATTCGGCGGCCCGGACGCGGGCGATGCGGCTCGGCGTGTTGTACAGACTGTAGGCGATCTGGCAGGCCACCATGTTGACTTCGTCGCTGCTGGTCACCGCGACGATCATATCGGCGTCTTCGATGCCGGCCCTGAGCAGGGTCGGCGGATGCGCTGCGTGGCCACCGACGCCTTGGATATCGACCCGATCCTGGAGCTGGCGCAGCCGGGTCTCGTCCAGATCGACGACACTGATATCGTAGTTCTCCCGCGCCAGACTGAGCGCCAGCCCGGCCCCGACCTGGCCGGCCCCGAGAATGATGATTTTCATAACGGTTATTTTACGTGCACATCGCCGCCGCGTATCGGCTCGATCCCCAAGGCCTTCAGTTTGCGGTACAGGTGCGTCCGCTCCATGCCGACCCGCGCGGCGAGCCGGCTGACGCTGCCGTCGCACTCGGCGAGGTGATAGCGCAGATATTCGACTTCGAACCGTTCGCGGGCTGCGCGCAGCGGCAGCCGGTACCATTCACCGCCGGCCGCCGGGGCGGGGTGCTGCGCCATCGTGCGCAGTGCGTCGCGGACCTCGGTAAGACCGATCTCGCCTTCGCCGCCGCTGAGCAGCAGGCGGCGCACCAGGTTGATCAATTCGCGCAAATCGCCGGGCCAGCGGTACTGGCGCAGATCGTTGAGCGCCGCCGTCGCGAACGGCCGGTATTTCAAGCCTTCGCGCCCCGGCAGGCGTTCGGCGTAATGGCGCACGATGTCGGGAATGTCGTCGAGGTGCTCGTCGAGCCCCGGCAGGCGCAAGGCGCCGGCCTGCAAGATCAGGTGCAGCGAGGGATCGAATGCGCCGCTGCCGACCTGTGCCGCGGGATCGGCGCGGGTGGCCACGATCAGGCGCCCTTGCCAGGGTTGTTCCCCGGCGGCGGTTGCGAAGTGACCTTTTTCGAGGACGCCGGCGAGCCAACGTTGCGCGGCGAGCGGCAGGGTCTGTGGCTCTTCGATATACAGCACACCGCCCGTGGCGGTTTGCCGAAGGGCGCCGGGCTGGGCTGCATCGCCGGCCAAAACGTCGAGCCAGTCGTTCTGGTTCAGGGTTTCGATTTCGATTTCGACGAACGGCGCGGCCGGCTGCCGGCCGTGCTGGTGCAGCCAGCGGGCGAGCGAGCGGCGGCCGCTGCCCGGTTTGCCGAGGATCATGAGCGGCGTCGCCAGTTGCGCCAGACGTTCGACTTGCACCCGCAGGTCGTGGATCACGGGGTGCTTGCCGAGCGGTAAGCGGGCCTCGTCGGTGGCCGGCTGCGGCGCGGCTGGCCGGCGGCGCAGCCGGTGGGCTTCGAGTGCATTGCCGGCGGTGAGCAGCAGTTTGGCGATGCTGAGCGGTTTTTCGATGAAATCCCAGGCCCCGAGCCGCGTCGCCTCGACCGCCGTTTCCAGCGTCCCGTGCCCGGAGATCATCACCACGGTGCTGTGCTCCAGCGCACCGGCGTCGCGCCATTCGCGCAGCAGGCTGATGCCGTCGATGTCCGGCATCCAGACATCGAGCAGGATCAGGTCGGGGTGGAATTCGGCACGCAGTTTCCCGGCCGCGGCGCCGTCCGCGGCAGCGGCGCAGACGTAGCCCTCGTCCTCGAGAATGTCCTTCAACATCTCGCGGATATCGGGCTCGTCATCGACAATCAGAACTCGGGCCTGGGCCATCGCATCGCCGGTTGTTGCGAATACGCAACATTTTACACGGCATGACGCCGGCAAAACAGCAGCGCGCGTCGTGCGCTATTTTCTCCGCATCTTGGCCCGCAGCGGTGCTATGCGCCGGCGATCCTTCTATGACGGGCGATAGCGCTGTTCCAGCCAGGCGTATAGGGCGCGCAGGCCGAGGGCTTCGCCGCCGGCGGGACGCCCGGGGCGGGTTTGGTCGTTCCAGGCGTAGGTGTCGAAGTGGAGCCAGAAAACGCCGGGCTCGACGAAGCGTTTCAAGAACAGGGCGGCGGTGATGCAGCCGGCGTGGGGGGTGTTGCTGGAGTTGCTGAGATCGGCGATGTCGCTGGCCAGGTAGTGGTCGTAGGCGGCATAGAGGGGGAGGGGCCAGGTCGGATCTTCGACGGCCTCGCCGATGGCTTTGAGGTCGGTGGTGGCCGCCGGGTCGGTGCTGAAAAACGGCGTGACGTCGGGCCCTAAGGCGACGCGCGCCGCGCCGGTCAACGTGGCGAAATCGACGATGAGGTCGGGGCGTTCTTCATTGGCCAGTTGCAAGGCATCGGCCAGGATAACGCGGCCTTCGGCATCGGTGTTGCCGATTTCGATGGTCAAACCGCGGCGGGTGTGGACGATGTCGCCGGGACGCAGGGCGTTGCCGGCGATCATGTTTTCCACCGCCGGGATGATGACCGTCAAGCGGACCGGCAGGCGGCGGCGCATGATCAAGCCAGCCAGGGCCAGGACGTGCGCCGCGCCGCCCATGTCTTTTTTCATTTTGCGCATGCCGGCGGCGTTTTTGATATTCAGGCCGCCGGAGTCGAAGGCCACTCCCTTGCCGGCCAGGACCAGGCGCGGCGCTGCGGGGTCGCCCCAGCGCAGTACGATCAACCGCGGTGGGCGGCGGCTGGCCATGCCAACGGCGTACACCGCGGGACAGTGGGTGCGCAGAGCGCCGCCGCGGAGCACTTCGATTTCGCCACCCAGCTCCGCGGCCAGGCCGGCGGCGGCGTCGGCCAGTTCGGCCGGGCCGAAATCGGCGGCCGCGGTGTTGACCCAATCGCGCACCTGGTGTACGGCCGAGGCGAGATCGGCGAGTTGTTCGACGGCGGTCGGATCGAGATCGGGCGGCGGCGACAGAGTTGCCAAAGCCGGGGCCGGGGTGCGGTAACGGTCGAACCGATAGGCGCCGAGCCGCCAGCCGAGCAGCAAAGACGAGGCCAGGTGGCCGGCTGCGTCGAGCGCTGTCCCGGGAAAGGCCGCGGCGAGCGGCGGTAGGGCATAAGCGCCGGCGGGCAGGCGATTCGGCAGTGCGGCGAAGGCATACAGCGGGGCCTTGGGGTCATAACCGGCGAGGACTCGGCCGATGCCGCCGCTGGGCGCCGGCAGGACCAGGTGGCTGCCCGGCTCGGCGCGGAAGCGATGTTGTTCGAGCCAGGCCCGCTCGGCCGCGCTCAGGGCCTGGGCGGCGCTGGCCAGCGAGTCCGGGTGCAGCGGGATGAGTGGCGCGGGATCAGAGTTCATTCGGGGGTGTTGACCGTGTAGGGGGTTCGTGGCGCAAGCCGCGCACCGTCAGCGCCGGGCGCCGTTCGGTTCCAGCGGCACCAGGTAACGGTTGTCGCCGCGGCGGATCTGCAAAACCGGGGTGATTTGGCGCGCCTTGACGGCGCTGAAGGCGCGGGTCAGATCGTTCAAATCGGTGATGCTCTGCCGGTTCACGGCCAGCACTTCATCGCCGGGCAGCACCCCCTGGCGGGCCGCGGCCGAGCCGCGGGCGACGTCGGCGATCACGACTTTGCCGCGTTCGGCGCCGCCGGATTTCTGGGTGAATTCCGCGCCGGCCAGTTCGGGCGTGAGGCTGGCGCCGGCGACCCGCAGCGTGTCGGCCGAAACCAGTTCGATGTTAAGTGTCTGCTCGCGGCCGTCGCGCAGCACGGTCAAGGCAAGCGGTGTGCCGATGTCGGCCATGGCTTCGAAGTTGCGCAGTTCCTGGGTGTTGCGCACCGGGTGGCCGGCGGCGGCGATCACCACGTCGCCGGGCTTGAGCCCGCTTTCGGCCGCCGGCGTCGCGGGCCAGACGCGGGTGACCACCGCACCGCGCGACGCTTCGAGGCCGAAGGCTGAGGCCAGTTCGGAGGTCAGATCCTGCGTTTCGATCGCCAGCGTGCCGCGCCGGACTTCGCCGAAGTCGATGAGCTGGCGCATCACGCGGCGCGTCATGTTCGCCGGGATCGCAAAGCCGATGCCGACGTTGCCGCCGCTCGGCGTGAAAATCGCGCTGTTGACGCCGACCAGTTCGCCGTTGAGGTCGATCAGCGCGCCGCCCGAATTGCCCGGGTTGATCGGCGCATCGGTCTGGATGAAATCCTGGAAGGGCAGGCGGCTGAGGGCCGTGCGGCCGAGGGCGCTGACGATGCCGGAGGTGACCGTCTGGCCGAGGCCGAACGGGTTGCCGATGGCGACCACGAAATCGCCGACCCGGAGGCGGTCGGAATCGCCGAGCGGCAGCGCCGCCAGATCCTCGGCGGGAATCTGGATCAGCGCGAGGTCGGTGTCGGGGTCGCTGCCGATGCGCTCGGCCTTGAAATTGCGGCCGTCGATCAAGGTCACGGCGATGTCGTCGGCCTTGGCGATGACGTGATGGTTGGTGATCACGTAGCCGGCCGCGGCATCGACGATGACCCCCGAGCCCAGGCTCCGCGAAATCCGCTCGCGCGGCATATCGGGGAGATTGAAAAAGTGGCGGAAGAACGGGTCGTTGGCGAACGGGCTGCGCACCTGGACCCGGGTTTCGGTGTAGACATTGACAACCGCCGGTGTGGCCCGTTCGAGCAAAGGGGCGAGCGACGGCAGCGGTGCGCCGTCGACCGCCGCCGGCAGGGCGGCGTGGCCGAGGCCGGCGACGAAGGCAAGACCCAGTGCAGCGGCCGCCCTAGCAGCCTGTCGGGCTTTGCCTGGCACGGGCTGCAAATCCGTCTGCCCGGTCCATATTTCCTCCGAATCTTGGCCCGTAGCGGTGCTACGCGCCGGCGATCCGGAGAAAATCTGTCCTCGCGCAGCCGAATTTTCGCCTCGACCGGCAAAGCCCGACAGGCTGCTAGTGCGGGTGCGGAGACGATGTGCGGCCGGGGGCAACGATGCAGATGCGGTCGGCGGGGAGAGCGCAATGGAGCAGGTCATGAACAATCCGGGGTCGGGTCGAGGCGGTCATTCGACTGGTCGATGCGGCGCAGGTTCACCGCGCCAGACACTGGATCCGATCGGCGGGGGGTATCACCGGCGGCGCTGGCGACCGGGCCGGCCGGGTGACAGCGACTTGCCGCCGGCCGGGCGATCGGCGATAATATAAATCTTTTCATTGGCCCAGGCCCGTCTCCTATGAAATCAGGCATCCACCCGGAATACCGCGAAGTGGTCTTTCAGGACGTGACTTGCGATTTTTCCTTCCTCACCCGCTCGACGATCCGTTCGAAAGAAAAAGTCAAGTGGGAAGACGGCAAGGAATATCCGTTGGTCAAGGTCGAAATTTCAAGCCACTCGCACCCGTTTTACACTGGCAAACACAAAATCGTGGATTCCGGCGGCCGCGTTGACAAATTCAAACGGCGTTATCAGAAATAAGGCCGGGCCATCCGTGGCCCAGATTAGCAGGCCGTTTTTCAACAGCCTGCTAACGCCGGAGAAACAAGGCCAGGAAGGCGTCGCCGAACGTGCGGCGCCGGGCGCACTCCCCCGGGCGGCGCGCCCGTAAGACCTGATGAGCAATGGGTGCGGCGCCGCGGCGCCGATGGCGCCCCGCCGCCTCGGATGTAAGCGGCCTGCGGATCGCACGGTCTTTGTGGCCGCCGTCCGACGCGCACCGATCCAACCCGGAGGTTTCGATTTATGTCCCAACGTCACTTGCGCCTCAGCGATCCGGAAAACGGCAAAACACTCGATCTGCCGGTGGTCGCCGGCACCGAGGGTGAGCCGACACTCGACATTTCCGGCCTTGCCCGGGAACTGGGTTATTTCACCTACGACCCCGGCTACGCGATGACCGCCTCGTGCTCGAGCGCCGTGACGTTCATCGATGGCAACCGCGGCATCCTGCGCTATCGCGGCTATCCGATCGAGCAACTGGCGGCCCACTCGAACTTTCTCGAAGTCGCCTATCTTCTGATGTTCGGCGAGCTGCCGACGGCCGCCGAGTTCGACGAATTCGAGCGCGACATCACGTGCCACACGATGGTGCATGAAAAGCTCAACACGTTTATCAGCGGTTTTCATTACGACGCGCACCCGATGGCCATCCTGTGCGGCGTGACCGGCTCGCTCGCCGCCTTTTATCACGACCGCCTGGACATGAGCGATCCGGCGCAGCGGCTTTTGGCGGCTAAACGGCTGCTCGCCAAGATCCCGACCATCGCCGCCGCCGGCTACCGCCATCACATGGGCTGGCCGACGGCCTATCCGAAAAACTCGCTGTCCTATACCGAGCGTTTTCTCGACATGATGTTCTCGGTGCCGGCCGAACAGTACGCGGTCAATCCGGTCGCGGCGCGGGCCTTGGATCTGCTGTTCATCTTGCACGCCGATCACGAACAAAACGCCAGCACCTCGACCGTCCGTCTGGTCGGCTCGACCGGCGCCAATCCCTATGCCTGCGTCGCGGCCGGCATCGCCGCGCTGTGGGGCCCGGCGCACGGCGGCGCCAACGAGGCGGTGCTGAAGATGCTCGATCAGATCGGCACCGTTTCCGAGGTGCCGAAATATATCGCACGTGCTAAAGATCGCGACGATTCTTTCCGCCTGATGGGTTTCGGTCACCGCGTTTACAAGAACATGGATCCGCGCGCCTCGCTCATCCGCCAGGCGTGCCACGAAGTGCTCACCGAACTCGGCGTGCATGACGAAAAACTGGCGCTGGCGCTGGAACTCGAAAAAATCGCCTTGGAGGATGAGTTTTTCATCGAGCGCAAGCTCTACCCCAACGTCGATTTTTATTCCGGGATCATTTACAAGGCACTGGGTTTCCCGGTCAGTATGTTCACCGTGCTGTTCGCCCTCGCCCGGACCGCGGGCTGGGTGGCGCAATGGCTGGAACAAAGCGATCACCCCAGCCGCATCGGCCGCCCGCGTCAAGTTTACATCGGCTCTACGGCGCGCGATTACCGGCCTATTGCTGAGCGGCGCTGAGTCCACTCCGTTCTCTGGCCGCCACCGTCTCGGCCACCGTCAGCCGCACCTGCGGCCGGCCGTCGATCGGGCTGGGGGGTGCCAGGCGCAGGTCGTGGCGCGCATAAACCCATAATTCGATCCGGATATCGCCCCGGATATCGTCCCGGATATCGTTGCCTCGCAAGACGATCAACGGCTGTCGGCCGCCGCGTTGGCCGCCGCGCCGTTCTGCCAACCGGTACGGAATCCGGCGGTCGAGCAACAGGCGGAGCGGAGCGTCGGGATCGTCGCTGAACACGTGTAGAACCACCGGCGAATGCTGGTGCGCCAGACCTTCGGCCAACGGTCCCGCCAGTCGCGGTGCAAAATCCTGGAGCAGTTCCATCGTCTCGAGTGCCGCGGCAAAGCGCCGGTCGAGCGCTTCGCGCCAGGGACGGCCGCCGAATAACGCCAGATGTCCCCTGAGCGCGGCGGCGACTTCCTCGTTGCCCGGCAAACGTGTCTGCCGGCCGAGCCCCAATTGGTCGGCCGCTTTTTGTTTGGCGGCGAGGAAACTCTCCACGCCCTGTTCGGCCATGATGCGCGCCGCGGTTGCGGCGACGGCCTGCCGGTTGCGCAGCGGATTCATATTAGCCCTAAAAAAATATCTAACAGGTTGTTGAAAAACGCCATCCTGGCGTTTTTCAACGTCGCTTGCGAAAGGCGCGACTTTCGCTGCGCTCCCGAAATCAGCCGCTAAGGAGCGCCTGATTTCGCCGGGCCATCCGTGGCCCGGATTAGCAGGCTGTTTTTCAACAGCCTGCTAAAAAATATTGTAAGGATCGGCGATTTTGTCGGCCGGCTTGCGGCCGGTATTGGCCGCCTTCAGGCGGGCGGCATCGCTGGCCCGCATGATTTCGCGCAGGGCGCCGGGATAATCGGGCGGCACCAGTTCGCCGCTTTGCGGATCGATCCAGACGCGGGCGATGCCGGGCGGGACGATCTCGGTCGCTTCAGCGCCGCCGGCCAATGCCTGGCGCATGAAATCGACCCATACCGGCAGGGCCGCAACGCCGCCGAGTTCGCGCCGGCCGAGCGGCTGGTGGTCGTCGAAACCGACCCACACGCTGGCCACCAGCCGGGAGTTGTATCCCGAAAACCAGGCATCGCGCTGGTCGTTCGTCGTCCCGGTCTTGCCGGCGAGGTCACCGCGGCCGAGCACCAGGGCGCCCCGGCCGGTGCCGCGGCGGATCACATCCTGCATCATCGAACGGATCAGGTAGGCGGTGGACGGATCGAGGACGCGCGGCGCAAAGCGCGGCACGGGGGGGCCATAAAGTTCGTTCTCGCCGGCCGCTGGGCCGGCGCTGGGTTCGTCGCCGCTGGAGGTCAGACGCGGCGCCAGTTTCGCCGGGCGGCTCGAGACGACGGTATCGCCGGCCGCCACCGCCGGCGCGCAGTCTTCGCAGTATTGCGTCAAGGGCGCCTCCCACAATACCTCGCTGGTGCTGTCTTCGATCCGCGCAAGCCACGACGGCGGTACGGCGTAGCCGCCGTTGGCGAACACTGCATAGCCCTGGGCGACCGCCAGCGGACTCAAGCTGGCACTGCCGAGGGCCAATGACAGATTGGCCGGTAGATCGTCGCGGGCGAAACCGAAACGCGGCAGATAATCGCGGGCCGCGGGGACACCGATATCCTGCAGCAAGCGCACCGAAACCAGATTGCGCGAATGGACCATCGCTTCGCGCAAACGGGTCGGACCGTAGAACGCCTGGGTGAAGTTCTGCGGCTTCCAGGCGCCCTCCAAAGTCCGGTCGTTAAAGACGATCGGGGCGTCGTTGACGACGCTCGCCGGCGTGTATCCGTGGTCCAGCGCCGCGGCATAAATGAAGGGCTTGAAACCCGATCCTGGCTGGCGTCGGGCCTGTACGGCGCGGTTGAACTTGCTCGCCGCAAAGTCGAAGCCACCGGCCAGCGCCCGCACTTCGCCACTCGCCGGATCAAGAGCGACCAGCGCGCCTTGCACTTGTGGCAGTTGGGCAAACTGCCATTCGCCCTCGGCGCTGCGGATCAGCCGGATCACGTCGCCGGGGGCGAGAACGTTGCCGGCGGCGGCCGGCTCGGGGCCGAGTTGGTCGACCTCCAGGTACGGCCGTGCCCACGACAGCGCCGCGAGATCGAGCGCCACGCTCTGTCCGCCGGCGAGATAGCACAACGCCAGATCCGGTTCGACCGCGATGACCAACGCCGGCAACAGGGGCCCGACGGGTTGGAACCCGGTCAGTGCCGCGGCCCACTCGGCCGGTGTCGAATCGCCGTCCAGGTCGAGATGCGCTTCGGGGCCGCGGTAGCCGTGCCGCTGGTCGTAAGCCATCAGCCCCTGGCGCAACGCCTCGGTGGCGGCGTGCTGCAGGCGGCTGTCGATCGTCGTGACGATCCGGTAACCGCTTTCATAGACCGCATCGCCGTACCGCAGGACGGCTTCCCGGCGGGCCATTTCGGCAATGTAGCCCGCCTCGACGGCAATCTCCGGCCCGTGATAAAAGGCATGGTCCGGCGCGGCGCGCGCCTGGTTCAAAAGCGCTTCGTCGATATAGTCCTCTTCGAACAGACGGCGCAGCACATAATTGCGGCGCTGTAAGGCGCGCTCGGGGTTGGAGATCGGATTGATGCGCGACGGTGCCTTGGGCAGTGCCGCTAACATGGCCATCTCGGGCAGGGTCAGGTCGCCGAGATCGCGGCCGTAATAGACCTGGGCGGCGGCGGCGACGCCATAGGCCCGTTGCCCGAGGTAGATCTTATTGAGATACAGTTCGAGAATTTCGTCCTTGTCCAGCAACTGTTCGATCTTGATCGCCAGCATGATCTCGCGCAGTTTACGGGCATACTCCTTTTCCGTGCCGAGATAGAAATTGCGCGCCAATTGCATCGTGATGGTGCTGCCGCCCTGGCTTTTCTGTCCGGTGCGCAAAAGCTGCCAGGCGGCGCGCAGCAGGCCCTGATAGTCGATACCCGGGTGGACATAAAAGCGGTCGTCTTCGCCGGCGATGAACGCGGCTTTAAGCAGCGGCGGGACCCGCTCGAGGGGGACCGGCAGCCGGCGCTTTTCTCCGAACACGGCGAGCAACCGTCCGTCCCGGGTCAAAATCTGTAACGGCGTCTGCAATTGGACTTCGCGTAAGCCCTCGATGTCGGGCAGCGACGGCGCCAGGCTCAGCCAGGTGACGGCGAGCGCCAGGGCGCCGAGCACGGCGCCGAATGCAGCGATGATTGTGAACCGGAAAAGGAGGCGTTTCACCCAGAAAAACCGTTTGCTGGCTGGCGATTGAATGACCCTTGCGCGGCCGCCGGGTTCCCCGCGCGACGGCCGGACAGGGCGATTTCGGCCAAACGCTAAGTGTACCATCCCGCCCTCCGCCCACCCGGCTCGGCGCAGCCGGGACCGCCGGCCACCGGCCGGCCTGAATGTTTTTTTTGCCCTACCTACTTGAGATTTTTCAAAAACTCAGGAATAATTGCTCTACAGGGAATGAAGAACGTCTCCTAATTACTGGAAATTTCGGGGGAAAATTGAAAATCTTCCAATCCAGATCCAAAGCGGCGATCGGCTTGGACGTCGGTTCGGGAGCGGTCAAACTGCTGCAATTGACGCGGGCCGGCGGCGCCTTGCGCGTCTCCCACTTTGCGCACGAGCGTCTCCCGGCGGGGGCGATCAGCAACGAAAATATCACCGACAGCAGCGCCGTCGCCGCGGCCATCGCCACCGCCGTGCGGCGCGGCGGCATCAAGACCAAGCAGTGCGTGATGGCGGTTTCCGGTTCCAATGTCATCACCCGGACGATCCACATCCCGGCGGAGATCGCCGACAGTGACCTCGAAAGCCGGATCGAACTCGACGCCGGCCAGCACATCCCTTACCCCCTGGACGAAGTCAATATCGATTTCACGGTGCTGGGACCGGCGCCGCGCAACGCCGAGTTGAAGGAAGTCCTGCTTGTCGCATCGCGCAAGGAGAACGTCAATTTCCTGCAAGGCGTCGCCGAAGAGGCCGGGTTCAAACTCTGCGTCGTCGACGTCGAGGCGTTCGCCCTCGCCAATGCGTTCAATGAACTGGTGCGCCCCGGGGCGACGATCGCCGCCGACCAGACCATCGCCTTGCTCGATATCGGCAATACCAGTACCAATCTGGTCGTCTCGCGCGACGGCCGGTTGTTGTACACCCGAGAACAACCTTTCGGCAGCCAGAGCCTGTTCGACGAGATGCGCCGCCGGTACGGCGACGAGGCCGCGGATATCAACCCGTTGCTCGGCGAGGGGACGCAGCTCGGCGACCTGGAGGACGAAATTCTCGCTCCTTACAAAGCCCAGGTCGTACAGCAGGTCAGCCGGGCCTTGCAGTTTTATTCTTCGTCCGCGGCGCAATACAATCCGGTGAACCGGATTTTCTTGTCGGGAGCCAGCGCCGGGATACCGGGGCTGGGTCAGATGATGGACGATGAGTTGGGGATCGCCGCCGAAGTGGCCAACCCGATCGCCGGTCTCAAAGTCACCGCGGCGGTGGCCGGCAGTGCCTTGCAGCAACACGCCGCGGGGTTGATGGTCGCCGCCGGCCTCGCGTTGCGGGGGGTAGAGTGATGCTGAATATCAATCTATTGCCGTGGCGCGAAGAACAGCGCAAAGGCCGCCAGCAGGGTCTGTACGCTCTGCTCGGTGGCGTGGTCGGTGCCGCCGTGCTCGGCGTACTGCTGTGGGGTTATCTCGAAGGCACCCGCATCGATAACCAGCGGCAGCGCAACCAGATGCTGCAAACCGAGATCAACCGGTTGGAAGCGCAGATCAAAGAGATCGAGCGCCTGGAACAGACCCGCCAGTCGCTGCTCGATCGCAAACAGGTGATCGAAGAGTTGCAAGCGAACCGGACCCTCATGGTGCACCTGTTCGACCAACTCGTCCGCACCATGCCGAGCGGCGTGCGCCTCACCGCCGTGCGCCAGCAAGGTTCGACTCTGACGCTCGAAGGGTTGACCCAATCGAACGCCCGGGTTTCGGCCTATATGCGGAACCTGGAAACCTCGGAGTGGCTGCACGATCCACGGTTGCGCATCATCGAATCCGACAAGGGCGAGAAAGAACGCCCGGACCAGCGGTATAAATTCATCCTCAACGTCACGCTGCACGGTCCAGGCCAGGGCGAAGCGGATTTGCAAACGGTGGAGGAGATCGGCTGATGGATCTGGCTGAACTTCGACAACTCGACCTCAGCAACCTGTCCGACGCGCCGCCGGCGGCCCGTTTGGTGGTCGTCGTCCTGGCCGCCGGTTTGATCCTGCTGGCCGGTTATTTTCTGCATATCAAGGGCCAGCGCGAGACGCTGGCCAGTGAACAAGCCACGGAAAGCCGCCTGCGTGCCACGTTCGAAGAAAAGGCGCAACGCGCCGCGGCGCTGCCGGCCTACCGCCAGCAGTTGGAAGAAATGGAAACCCTGCTCCGCGCCTTGATCCGCCAGTTGCCGAGCAGAACCGAAATGCCCGATCTGCTCGTCGATATCTCGCAGACCGCGCTCGCTTCCGGCATCAGCAACGAACTGTTCGAGCCGGGAGCGGAGACCGTCCAGGGTTTTTACGCCGAGATGCCGATTACGATCCGCATGGTCGGCAGTTATCACCAGTTCGGCACTTTCATCAGTGGGGTCGCCAGTCTGCCGCGGGTCGTGATTTTGACCATGCACGATATCGCCTTGCAGTCGGCGGACGGCAAGGCGGGTGGGCCGCTCAAGCTCGAAGGGACGGTCAAGACTTACCGATACCTCGACGAGTCGGAACTCGCGGCCCAGGAAGCGGCCCAGGCGGCCAAGACCGGCGCCGGCGGGAAGAAGCCATGAAACAACTTCACCTGTTGCTTATCCTGGCGTTGCTTGGCCCGCTGCTCGCCGCCTGCGGCGGCGACCACAAAGACCTGACGGCTTACATCGCCGAGGTGAAAGCCCGGCCGCCGCAGCCGATCGAGCCGATACCGGCGGTCGAGCCGGCCGAGACCTTCCTCTACGAAGCGGCCTCGTTGCGCGACCCGTTCCGCTTCGAGGAAACCGTCGAGGAAACGCTATCGACCGCCAGTGCCGGGCCGCGTCCCGACCCCAACCGGCGCAAGGAATACCTTGAGAGCTTCCCGCTCGATACGTTGAAAATGGTGGGGACGTTGGAGCAGGAGAAAAAAGAGTGGGCGCTGGTCCAGGATCTCGATGGTCTGGTCCACCGGGTCGCCGCCGATAATTATTTGGGACAGAATCACGGACGCATCGTTCTTATCGCCCCCGATCATATCGAAATCACCGAATTGATCCCGGACGGCAGCGGCGGCTGGATCCAACGCGACGCGACGATCAGCTTGACGGAGACTGGATGATGACGGCCTTGAATCGACGGCTTGCTAAGCAAGCGAGTTTCTATGCTGGACGCGCAACATTGCAGGAAGCACCGCCGGGACATGCCGTCGGGAGGAGCATTGCCATGATGACGAGAGTATCCGTTGTTATCGTTCTGGCGGCGGTCTTGCCCGCCGTTTCGGCGCCGGCGTTCGCCCAAGTCAACGAAGTGACCGGCGTCAGCCACCAGGCGCGCGACAATGCAATGGTCTTTACCGTCACCACCAGTGGCGAGGTTGGCGAGCCGCGGGTCTTCGCCACCGAGAATCCGCCGCGGGTGGTCGTCGAACTGGCCGACACCGCCTCGGAGCTGCCGGCCCAACCGATTCCGGTCGGCGGCGGTATCGCTCGCTCCTATACGACCCTCAGCGCCGGCGGCCGGACGCGTTTGATCGTCGATCTGGATCACAGCGCCCCATACCAAATCGAGTATGCGGGCCGCGAAGTGCGCCTGACGATCAGCAGTCCACGCCGCGCCGCGGTCGCCGCGACGACTGCGCCGCCGGCCGCAATCGAGACTGCGGCCGGCCGACCGGCCGGGGGCGGCGCGATCACGCTCACCGATATCGACTTCCGGCGCGGTGACGGCGGCGAGAGCCGGGTGGTGCTGAAACTATCCGGCGGCGGCGTCAGTCTGGCGGTCAACGAGCATCCTGAGCAGTTGCTCGTCGAGCTGTATAACGTCACGGTCCCGGAAAACCTGGGCCGCTCGCTCGATGTCAGCGACTTCGCCACTCCGGTCAAGCGGATCAGCAGTGTGCAGCGCGGCGGCAACGCCCAGTTCAATTTGCAGATCAGCGGCGCTTACCGCCACCTGGCTTATCAGAGCGGCGATGATGTGGTGATCGAAGTCAGCCGGCCGCCGGTCGAGGAGCGGCGCGAACCGGAACTGCAATTTTTCCAGGAACGGACCTACAGCGGCGAGCGTGTCACTTTCAACTTCCAGGACATTCCGGTCCGCTCGGTCTTGCAGTTGATCGCCGATGTCTCGAATCTCAACGTCGTGGTCGCCGATTCGGTGCAGGGCAACGTGACACTGCGGCTGACCAATGTGCCGTGGGATCAAGCGCTCGATATCATCCTCGATACCAAGAACCTCGATAAACGGCAGAACGGCAACGTCATCTGGATCGCGCCGGCCGAGGAAATCGCTTCCCGCGAACAACAGATGCTGCGCGCTGCGCAGGAAAAGCGGACGCTCGAACCGCTGCAAACCGTACTGCTCGACATCAGTTACGCCAACGCTCCGGAACTCAAGGAACTGATCGAGAGCGCCGGCAGCGGCGGCGCAGATCAGGGCCTGTTGTCCGAACGCGGCTCGGTCAGCGTCGACGAGCGAACCAACACGCTGCTGATCACCGACACCGCCGAACGCATCGTCCAGGTCCAGAAGCTGATCCGCGAACTCGACCGCCCGGTGCGCCAGGTGTTGATCGAATCGCGCATCGTCATCGCGCGCAATACGTTCGGCTATGAACTCGGCACCCGCTTCGGCATCACCGTCGTCGATGAAGGCGATAAAGGCAACGTCTTCAGCACTTCCGGTTCGCTGGGCGCGACCGATGCGATCAACAACGTAGCGCTGACCAACCGCTTGCTCAACGGTTCCGGCGGTACGAGCCAGCCGACGGCAGTGCCGGACGACCTCGGCGCCGGCATTCTCGTCCCCGCCCTGCAGGATCGGTTGAACGTCAATCTGCCGACCGTGACGAGCCCGGCCGGCCGTTTCGGCTTCTCGATCCTGGCCGCCGACTATCTGCTCGATCTCGAAATATCGGCGCTCGAAACCGAAGGCAACGGTGAGGTCATTTCGATGCCGCGCGTGATCACCGCCAACCAGGCCGAAGCGTTCATCCAACAGGGCGTCGAGATTCCGTTCGAGGAATCGACCTCGTCGGGGGCCAGCTCCGTCGAATTCAAAGAAGCGGTGCTCGAACTGCGCGTTACGCCGCTGATCACGCCGGACGACCGGGTGCAGATGTCGGTGTCGGTCAAACAGGACACCGTCGGCGAGATTTTCCCGACCGCCCAGGGCGGCCAGGTGCCGTCGATCGACACCCGCGAACTCAGCACCCGGGTGCTGATCGAGAACGGCCAGACCGTGGTGCTCGGCGGTATCTTCCAGGACGATCGTAATTTCGATACCACCAAGGTGCCGTTTCTCGGCGATATTCCAATCCTCGGCAACCTCTTCCGCCGCCGGGTGACGAGCGACGAAAAACGCGAGCTTCTGATTTTCATCACGCCGACCATTCTCGATGAACGGGCGATATTCAACTGATCAACTTTAACCCAGATATGGAACCAGCCATGACGATCACACAATGTGGAATGGAATGCCTCGTCCGTGCCCGCCTCGCCGTCGCCGCGGCCGGTCTGGCGCTGCTCGCCGCCTGCGGCGGCAGCAGCAGTAGTTTCACGCCGCCCAATCCGGGGAGCATCACGATCACCGCGGCGACGACCACGGTGCCGTCCAACCCGGCCGAGCTGTCGCCGTCGCTGGAATTGCCGATCACGATCCAGCTCAATGTCAGAGTATTGACCAATACCGGCCAGCCGATCGCCGAAGGGACGACGGTGTCGATGACCTCGAGCAACACGCTGGTCGGTACGCTGTCGGTGCCAGACGATCCGACCACGCAGAACGTCAATGAATTCATCGGCCGCTTCGCGACGATCACGACGCAGACGTCCGGCGGCAATGCCAGCTTCTTTTTCACTTCCGGGACGCAAACCGGCAACGCCGTTCTGACCGCATCGTTCCAGGATCCCTCGGCCAACCGCACGGTGACCGCGACGATTACGATCTCCGTCGTGCCGGCGCCGCCCGAGGAGCGCATCACGATCACTGCGACGCGCAACTCCCTGCCGGCGAATATCTTGAACGTGCCGCCGTTTTTCGGCTCGCCGTTCATTTCCGAATTGACCCTGAGTTTCCGCGGCGCCGACGGCACCATCGTCAGCCCCGCCGGCGGCACGTTCGGCGTGGCGATCAGCCCGGTCACGGTCGCCGCGTTCTCGACGCTCGATGACCCAGAAACGACCGATGTCAACGAATTTTTTGTGTTGCTCGGCAACGGTCCGGTCGATTCGGCCGGCGGCCAGGCGTCGGTGTTCGTCCACTCGTTCGATCAGCCGGGGACGGCGACGGTGACCGTCACCGCGACCGACCCGGGCACCAATCAACCCTTTAGCGCACAGTTCCCGATCACCATCGTCGCCGGCGCCGCCGACGGCGTGCCCGGGCAAATTTCGATCGGCCAATCGACGGCGCCGGTCTTTATCCAGGGCTCGGGAGGGGCGACCGCCAAGGCGTTGAACGTCCAGGTGTTGGACAACGGCAACCAACCGGTCGCCGATCCGGTGGCCGGCAGCAATCGCTTCAACAACGTCCGCGTCGTGCTCGAACCGCCGAATGCCAATGGCTCGCGTCTGACCGGCACCAACGCCAATGGCGGCGCGGTCAATGGCCTCGATATCGCCGTCGCGACGGTGAACGGTCAGGTCCAGGTCGGTTTCAACAGCGGCACGACGACCGGCCTGCATCGCATGACGGCCACCGCCGACCGCGCCGACAACAATGTCGATAACGGCATCCAGGATCCGTTGAACGCCGAAGCCACGGTCGTGGTCGGTGACGGCCGGCTGGCCTCGGTCAAGCTCACCGGATCGTTGATCAACGCCATCCAGATCAACAGCGTCAGCGACATGGTCGATCCCGACAATCCGCCGATGGCCGATCCGGACACCGGCGTCATCATCCCGCCCGATCCCGACGGTACGCTGACTTTGAATCTCAGCCTGATCGCCAACGACGCGGTCGGCAACCCGGTGCTGCCTGGCACGGTCTTGCAGATCGGCAAGGTTGATGCGCCGACGCTGCCCAATGACCCCAGCACGTTCGTCTTCTCCGGCGTCAACGGCAACCCGCAGGAAGGCAGCACGCTGTTTACGGTGCCTTCTCTGCCTGACGGTTTTCTCGACGACCCGATGGCCGTCGATGAAGCGGCCGGCCCCGGTGACACCGTTGTCACGTTCGGCGAATTGATACCGGGCAATGCCGAACACGAGGCGTCGCGCAGCGTTACCGGCGTCAACTCCAACACTTCGCTCAGCGTTTCGCCGGTGTACAACGACAACAACCCATCGGGCGCCATCGTCGATGACGGGCCGATCATTCCGTTCGTCGTCGGGCGTTCGGTGATCGGTACCATCGTCGGCCAGGCGCAGACCGAAGCCGACGGCGTCGCCGAATTCACGATGACCTACCCGAATTCGGCGATCGGCCTGCCGGTCGTCGTCTGGACCCAGGGCAACCGGCTGGACGGCGCCAAGATACAGACCACGGCCGATGCCGAGGCGATCGTCTTCCCCGGCATCGCGCCGGGAACGCTGACCGTTTCGCCAGCGCAGATCCGCGGCAATACCAGCGCCGACATCACGCTGTGCGTTTTCGATGCGATTAACAACCCGGTGCAAGGCGTGGTCATTACCTTCACTCCTGCCGGTCAGGGCAACTTCTCGGTCAGCGACGATCCGCTGGTCACCGGCCCGGGCGGCTGCGTGACGACCACCGCGACGTCGAGCGGACTGGTCTTCGGCCAGCCGCCGCTGGTCGTGACCTTCATGGGCGCCGGGGCCACCGCCGACCTCGAAGTGATCATGGCGCAGAACGCCTTCCTCGCGGTCAGCCCGAACCCGATGAACCTGAACCTGACCTCGTTGGCCACCGCAACGGTGACCGACGACCTGGGCGGCGTGCTGTCGGGTGTGTTGGTCAACCTCGCCTGCGCCGACCCTGACATCGCTTTCACGCCGCCGGCGGCGACCACCAATAACAACGGCCAGGCGTTCTTCACGATCGCCCGTTGCGCCGACGATATCAATTCGTCGTGCACGTTCACGGCCAATGTCAGCGGCACGATGCTTGATGCGACGATCACGGTCTTCTCTTCGGGCCCGCCGCCATCGCCGCCGCCGGGCATTTGCCCGTAAATGAAGGTCTGAATCAGCCCATCGTGGGCTGATCAGACCACGCAAAGTCCGGCACCGGTCCGGACTTTGCTTCGCATTCACCCCGAGCGCCCGGATTAGCAGGCTGTTGAAAAACAGCCTGCTAATCCGGGCCACGGATGGCCCGGCGAAATCAGGCGCTCCTTAGCGGCTGATTTCGGGAGCGCAGCGCAAGTCGCGCCATTCGCAAGCGACGTTGAAAAACGCCAGGATGGCGTTTTTCAACAACCTGTTAGGCCGGGCGCTTGCTTTTCAGGGCGGCACACCGCAGCATGGCGCTGATGTTCGCTTTTCACTTGACCGCCGGTGACGGCCCGGTTCTGATCAGCCTGCCGCACGTCGGCCTGTCTGTCCCAGACGACCTCTTGCCGGACCTCACGCCGGCGGCGCAAACGCTGCCCGATACCGATTTCCAGGTCGAGGCGCTGTACGATTTCGCCCCGCGCTTGGACTGTTCAGTGCTGCGCGCCGTCCATTCGCGCTATGTCGTCGATCTCAACCGGCCGCCCGACGATGCTGCTCTTTACGAGACTCCGACCAGCGGTCTGGTACCGCGTCTCACGTTCGCCGGCGAAGCCATTTATCGCCCTGGGTTCGAGCCGGATGCGGCCGAGGTCGCCCGGCGCCTGGCGCGCTACTGGCAGCCCTATCACCAGGCGCTGGCCGCGACCCTCGAGCGTTTGCGCCGGCGGCACGGCCATGCCGTATTGCTCGACGCCCATTCAATCCGTTCGCACGTGCCGCGCCTGTTCGCCGGCCGCCTGCCGGATTTGAACCTCGGCACGTTCGACCGGCAAAGCGCGGCACCGGCGCTAATCGATGTCGCCTGGCAAGCGCTCGGTTCGGACCTGAGATTTTCGCGCGTTTGCGATGGCCGTTTCCGCGGTGGTTACATCACACGCCATTACGGCGACCCGGCGTACGGCGTGCATGCCGTGCAGCTTGAACTGGCCCAGGCTTGTTACATGGACGAAGAGCACCCGCAGCGTGTCGATCCGGTGGCTCAGGCACCGCTCAAGGTCGTGCTGGAACGCCTGGTCGAAGCGTTATCGGCCTGGCGGCCATGAACGCCGGTGGCAGCTCCGCATCCGGCGATCGGCGCTTCTTAGCGCCGTGGGCCTTGTTGCCCGACGGTTGGCGGTCCGATGTCGTGATGACCGTCGATGCCGGCGGGTCGATCGCCGCCGTTGAAGCAAGACGCGAAACAGACCGTACCGCGTCACTCCATGTTCTGCCGGGGCCGGTGGTCCCGGCGATGGCCGACGTCCACACCCACAGCTTCCAGCGCCTGTTGGCCGGCCGGATGCAGACCACGCCGGCCACCGGCGAAGACGATTTCTGGTCCTGGCGGCAGGGCATGTACCGCCTGGCGAACCGGATCGCACCCGAATCATTGACGGTCATTGCCGCTTTTGTTTACTCGGAACTGCTGGCCGCCGGCTATACCCGGATCGGCGAATTCCATTATTTACACCGCGGCGCGGATGGCGCCGCCGGCACCGGGCGGGAGATGGGCGAAGCGTTGCTGCACGCCGCCGGTGCGACCGGTGTCGCGCTGACCTTGTTGCCGGCGCTGTATCAATACGGCGGTTTCGGGCAGCGGCCGGCGAGTAGCGACCAACAGCGGTTTTTGCTGGCGCTCGATGAATACCTCGAACTCCATGCGGCGCTCGGCGCCAGGGCCGCCGCCTGCGGCCAGCCGGCGCCCGGTGTCGCGGTCCACTCGCTGCGGGCGGTCGATCCGATGACCGCCGCCGAGCTGCGCCGGGCGCTGCCCGCTTTGCCGTTCCATTTACATATCGCCGAACAACCGGCCGAAGTCGAAGCGTGTATCGCACAATACGGTATAACGCCGATCCGGCTCGCGCTCGACCGTCTCGACCTCGATGCCCACTGTTGTCTGGTGCACGCGACACACGGGATGGGCGATGAGCTGGCGGCCGTTGCGGCGTGCGGCGCGGTCGTCGCGCTGTGCCCAGGCACCGAAGCCGATCTCGGCGACGGGTTGTTTCCGCTCGCCGATTTTCTTGCCCAGGGCGGTCGCTTCGCGCTCGGTTCGGACAGCAATGCAACGCTTTCGCCGTTCACCGAAGTACAGCGGCTGGAACACCAGGCCCGCCTGGTGGCGCGGCGGCGTCATCGCCTGGCGCCGCCCGGCGGCATCCACAGCGGCACCTGGTTGTGGCAACATGCGGCGCAGGCCGGGGCGCATGCACTTGGCGCCGCGGGCGGCATCGCTGCGGGCCGGCCGGCTGACTGGCTGGTGCTCAAACCATTGACGGTCCTGGCCGAGACGTTACCGGTCGAACATTGGCTCGACGCGGCGATTCTCGGCGAGGCGCTCGTCGCCATCGACGAGGTGTACGCCGGCGGCGTGCGCCGGGTGGCCGGCGGCCGCCATCTCGAAGCCGAACGATACGGCGAAGCGCTGCGCGCGGTATTGAAAGACAATCCAGGAATGTTCAACGAATGACCCCAATCGACGCCTTACACGGCATTTTCGACCGGCAGCGCCGGGCGGCGACGGCGGATGGCCCGAGCTTCGCCGTCCGCCGGAGGCAGCTTGCGGAGCTGGACGAGGCGCTGCGCCGCCACCGGTCGCGGCTCATCGCCGCGATGGACGCCGATTTCGGCCACCGGGCCGCGGCCGAAAGCCTGCTCGGCGACCTGTTGATCGTTCATGAGGAAATCAAGTACATCGGCCGGCACCTGAAACGCTGGATGCGGCCGCGGCGGGCGCACGTCGATTGGAAGTTCCGGCCCGGCCGGGCCTTTGTGTTGATCCAGCCGCGCGGCGTGGTCGGCATCATCAGCCCGTGGAACTACCCGGTCAATCTGGCGCTCGCCCCGCTCGCCGCAGCCCTCGCCGCCGGCAACCGGGTGATGCTGAAACCGTCCGAATTCACGCCGCATACCAGCGCCGCACTGGCCGCCATGCTCAGCGAAATTTGTTCCCCCGACTTGGTTGCAGTGATCGAAGGCGGAGCCGAGATCGCCGCGGCGTTCGCGGCGCTGCCGTTCGATCATCTGCTGTTCACCGGCTCGACGGCGATCGGCCGCAAGGTGATGGCCGCGGCGGCCGAAAACCTGACGCCGGTCACGTTGGAACTCGGCGGCAAGTCGCCGGCCATCGTCGATCGCGACGCCGACCTCGAACGCAGCGCCCGGTCGCTGGTTGCCGGCAAGCTGTTCAATGCCGGCCAAACCTGCATTGCCCCCGATTACGTGCTGCTCGTCGGCCCGCGGCGGGCGGCGTTCAGCGCTGCACTGCAGCGCGCCGCCGGTGAAGCCTATCCCGATTTCGCCAGCAACGCCGATTACACCAGCATCATCGATCAGCGGCAATACGGCCGCTTGCAGCAGTGGCTGGCCGAAGCCACGGCCGGCGGCGCGACGGTCGTCCCGCTTGTGGCCGGTGAAGACGACCCGGCGGCGCGCCGCATGGTGCCGCGCCTGCTGTTCGATATGCCGGCCGGCAGTGCGCTGGAGCGCGAGGAAATTTTCGGGCCGCTCCTGCCGGTCGTCGAAGTCGCCGACGCCGCCGGGGCGATCGACTACATCCAAAACCGCGCCCGGCCGCTGGCCCTTTATTATTTCGGCAAAGCCAACGAGGATGAGGTGCTGCGCCGGACGATCTCCGGCGGCGTCTGCGTCAACGATACGCTGCTCCACATCGCGCAAAGCGACCTGCCGTTCGGCGGCATCGGACCGAGCGGCATGGGCGAGTATCACGGCGAAGAAGGCTTTATGACTTTCAGCAAGAAGAAAGCGGTATTCAGGCAAAGCCGTCTCAACGCCGCCGGCCTGCTCCGCCCGCCGTACAAACCGTGGAAAGAGCGGCTGCTCGCCTGGCTGGCGAAGTGAACGAGCCCGCCGCACCGTTGCCGTACTCGGCGGCCGCCGAACGCAACCGCGAACCGATATTGGCCGTGCTGAAAGACATTCTCCCGGCCGCCGGCACGATACTCGAAATCGGCTCGGGCAGCGGCCAGCACGTTGTGTACTTCGCCCACGCCCTGCCAGCCTGGATCTGGCAGCCGAGCGAGATGCCCGACGCGCTGCCCGGTCTGAAGGCGCGTCTGGCCGACGAAGGCGGGGCCAACATCCGCCCGCCGTTGGTCCTCGACGTCACGACAAAAGAATGGCCGGCGACCGTTTTCGATGCGCTGTACAGCGCCAATACGGCCCATATCATGCCGTGGAAAGCGGTGCTGGCGATGCTCGCCGGCGCCGGCCGCCTGTTGCGGCCCGGCGGTCTATTCGCGCTTTACGGCCCGTTCCACGATGGCGGCCGGCACGACGCGCCGAGCAATATCGAATTCGACGCCTGGCTCAAACAGCGCGATCCCGAGATGGGGGTGCGCGACGCACTGGCATTGGCAGCCGCGGCGCGCCGTCATGGCTTGGAAAAAATCGACCAGCGCTCGATGCCGGCCAACAACCGTATACTGGTATTTAATAAAGCTGCTTGACCGGGTTTGAAATCATGTTTGCCGTTGCCGCAGAGCCGATCGCCGCCGACAAAAAAATGCAATACCGCCATCTGCTCGATCAGGCACGGGCCTTGTTCGAGGGCGAAAGCGACAGCCTGGCCAATGCCGCCAACCTCGCCGCCTTGCTGTACCACGGGCTGCCCGAACTCAACTGGGCCGGGTTTTATTTCCGGCGCGGCACCGACTTGGTGCTCGGGCCGTTTCAGGGCCGGCCGGCCTGTGTCCGGATTCCGCTCGGCTCGGGGGTGTGCGGCACCGCGGCGCACCGCGGCGAGGTGCAGTGCGTGACCGATGTCAATGCCTTTCCCGGCCATATCGCCTGCGATGCCCATTCGCGTTCGGAAATCGTGATTCCGCTGCGCCGCGGCGGCGAGGTGATCGGGGTGCTCGATCTCGACAGCCCCAAGCTCGCGCGGTTCGATGCACAAGACGAATCGGGGCTCACCGCGCTGGCCGCTTTATGGCTCGAAATGAGCCGGACGGCAGTCTGATTCGCGCCGCGCGCGGCGTTGGCCTGTGGTGCTGGGTGGCGCTGCTGTCGCCGGCCGCAGGTGCGGCGGAACATTCCATCACCCTGAACGAGCCGAGCCGGCGGTCAGTGCTCCGGCTTTTCCGGAGCGGCGCGCCATTCGACTTGCAGATCGGGTAGCCCGCCGGCTTTGTGCAAGGTGAGGATTTTGCCGATCAATTCTTTGGCGCGCTCCGGGTCGGCGGCCAGGCCGGGGCCGCCGGTGACCAGCAGGCGAATGGCTTGCAGGTAATCTGCGCCACTGCCCGCTTCGCCTGCCCGGCTGTAGAGCTGAACGGCACGTGCCCAATCCGCTTCGATACCTTGCCCGTGCTCGAAGGCTTGGGCGGCGGCCTGTAAATAACCGATGGCCTTTGCCGGATCCGTTCGCGGCCGGGTTTGGTCCAGATACCAGTCGCCGAGGCGGGCCGCGGCTTCCGGGTCGCCGAGTTCCCAGGCTTGTTCGAGCAGCGCCCGCGCCGCCTCGGGGTCGGGCGCCGTCGCGCGGCCGTGCCACAGCCATTCGGCGAGCCGGCGTTGTGCTAGTGCATCTTTCTGATCGGCGGCGCGGCGCAGCCAGTGGTACTGTTCGGCGGTGGACAGCGGCAGGCTGTTCGTGGCGCCGAGTTCGGCGAGCCGGCGCTGGGCGGCGGCGTGGCCCAGCTCGGCGCTCCGGCGCAAGGATTCGGCTGCTTGAGCGGCATCGAGCGCCGCCGGCAGGCCGCCGGCGAAGCCCAGTTCGGCGATCTCGAACAGCGCCCCGGGATGGCCGAGTTCGGCGGCCCGCCGCCACCAGTACAGGGCTTTGTGTTCATCGCGCTCCATTCCGCGACCGAGGTGGAAGCGCCTGCCCAGTTCGAACATCGCTTCGCGGTCGCCGCTGTGGGCGGCCTGTACCCACCAGGCGACGGCGCTCGGCGCCTCGCCCTCGCGCTCGGCCAGCCAGCGTTTCGCCGCCGCGTCTCCCGCTCCGGCCGCCCGCCGGTAGCGCCTGGCGATGGAGGCCGCCGCCGGATTCAGATTATCGAGAAAACGGGCCTTGAGTTCGAGCGCCACGCCGGCGCCCAACTCCTCTGCCGCGGCGCTTTGCAGCGTGGCCAGCTCGTCGTCCGATTCCGCCGCCAGGTAGCCCTCCTCGATCAACATCGCTTTCATCGCCTTGGCCGCGGCGCTGTCGTGTTCGAGTGCCGTGCTGAGGATGTCGGGCATTGTCTCGGCGATATCCGGCCAGTGGTAATCGGCCAGCATCCATTCGGCGGTAGTCTCGGCGGCGAAAAAGGACGACTCGCGCAGTTCGGCGATTTTTTTCAACGCCTCGAGGTTTTCGCCACGCTGGCGTTTGAGCAGGGCGGCGGCGATCAGCCGGGTCGCAATATATCCGGTCGTGGGTATATTCTCGACGATGCACTCGGCCTGCCGTACCCGGCAGACGGGATCGGTGAGCAGCCGCCGGCCGGCCTCGATTTCACTGAGGGGAATGAAATAAAGCGTGCCCTCCCGTCCTTCGTCGCTACGCCAGAGGTGCACCGCAAGGCGCAATACCTGGCCGTCGGCGAGCGGTAGATACCAGGCATCGAGCACCCCGTCGCCACGCAGTTCGACCAGGCTGAGGGCATCGATCAGGCTGTGGACTTCGAGACCCAGTTCCGGCCAGGCGGCGCGTTCGAGATGGCGTTCGGCGTGGTCGAGCAGCGTAACGAGCCACTGGCGCAACGCCTCGCGCCGGGGTGCCTCGCTTGGCGTGCAGTCCCAGATCAGCCGCCACGGGGCGAGCAGCGTTGGATAGCGGTTGGCGAGGGCCGCGGCCGTCGTCCAATGGCGGGTGCAGCGCGCCTCGCTGTCGTCATCGCGCGCCGCTTCCATCCACTGGGCGATGCGCGACAGCAGCGACACCTCCAGCGCTTCGTGATCGCGCTGCCAGAGCGCCTCGACCGGTCCGGCCGGTATCTCGGGTTCGACAGACCAGACCGGCAGGTCGGCCGGCGGGGTGCCGGCCAAGGGCGCGTGCCGGTCGGGGTGGACGGTCCATCGGCCGGTGGCCGCCAGCAACAGAAGCAGCACCAGCGCTCCGGCGGCCGGTGCGCTGCCACCGTGGGGTGGGCGGTACCGACTTTTCGGGATAGTTTTACCCAATTGTTGCATAGATTCCCGGAATTCTCGGTCAAGCTGGCGAGTGCAGCTTGTCCGATTCCCCGACAAACCGTAGTAATTCTACGGTTCGAGGGGAAGCGGACAAGATGTGCCGCCAGCTTGGGCGAGAAACCGGGCGCGTCACGCTATGTGAATTCGTTTTTCCAGCTAATAGCATCATAACTATATGATTTTATAGTGAATTTGATGAATTCGAGCAAAATTTATGCAACTATTGGGTTTACTCATCTCCGGATGGTAGCAGATCGTCGGGCGGCCTTGACCGGCCTGGCGGTGATCGATCGAGCTTGCATTTGGTGTCCGGATCGGGTATAATACTCGGCTCTGTCAAGCGCTATCCGGGTGATTCCCATGTCCCGAGTCTGTCAAGTGACCAGCAAACGTCCGATGGTGGGCAATAAAGTGTCCCATTCCAATATCAAGACCAAGCGGCGGTTTCTGCCCAATCTCCATACCCGCCGTTTCTGGGTCGAGAGCGAGAAACGCTGGGTTCGCCTCAGGGTATCGACCCAGGGCTTGCGGACCATCGACAAGAACGGCATCGACGCTGTGCTCGCCACGCTGCGCGCGCGCGGCGAACACGTCTGAGCCGAAAGGAGTACCAACGATGCGCGACAAAATCCGCCTGGTTTCCAGCGCCGGCACCGGCCATTTCTACACCACCGACAAGAACAAAAAGAACACGCCGGACAAGTTCGAGTTCAAGAAATACGACCCGGTGGCGCGTAAGCACGTGATCTACAAGGAAGCGAAGATCAAGTAAGCGCCTCGCCGGCGGCCGTCAGCCAGCATTCGCCGTCCGCACCGCCCGCGGCGCGCCAGCCGGGGGCGACCCAGATCGTCTCGTTGTCGCCGGCGATGACCGCCGGGCCGGCGATGCCGCCGGCGATCTCTTGCCGCCCGAGCACCGGGCATTCGTGCCATTCACGGCCGATCCAGACCGCCGTCGTCGCTCGTTCATGGCGGGCTGAACGGGCCGGCGGTGCCGGTTGGATCGGGCGCCCCGCGCCGCGGCTGGCGACATGCAGGTGCGCGACCTCGATCTCGCCGTCCAGCACAGTACCGTGGCGCTGCCGGTACTGTTCGAGAAACGCCGCTCGCCAGTCACCGGCATCCCACTCCACTTCCAGCACCTGACGTTGCCCTTGAAAGCGCAGGCCGACCCAGCGCCGGTGCGCGGGCGATGCGACATTCTCGGCGGCCATCTCGGCGCTCGCCGCGCGTTCGATCTTCGTGGCCAGCGCCGCCAGTCGCCGGCGATCGATACCGGTCAGCGGTTCGAGGATGGAATGAACCCGCCGCCGCCCGGGGGGCGCGACCGTCAAGCCGAACGCCGACAGCACGCCGGCGCCGGGGGCGATCAGGATGCGCCCGATGCCGAGTCTTTCCGCCAGTTCGCAGGCGTGCAGACCGCCGGCGCCGCCGAAGCTGAACAGCACGCAGGCCGCCGGATCGTGACCACGTTCGGCCGAGACGACGCGCAAGGCCCGCGCCATTTGTTCCGAGGCGATCGTGACGATCCCTTGCGCCGCCCGTTCCAGCGACAAGTCGAGGGTTGCGGACAGCCGGCCGACGGCGCCGCGCGCCGCCGCTGCGTCGAGTTCGAGACGGCCGCTCAAGCGGGTGCCGACCGGGATCCGGCCGAGCACGACATGGGCATCGGTGACGGTCGCTTCCTGGCCGCCTCGCCCGTAAGACGCGGGACCGGGCACGGCGCCGGCCGAGCGCGGCCCGACCTTGAGCAGGCCGCCGGCGTCGACGGCGGCGAGCGAACCGCCGCCGGCGCCGATGGTATGGATGGCGATCATCGGCAAGGCGACCGGCCAATCGCCGACGGTGCCGTCCTGGCTCAACTCCGGTTCACCGCGCACCAGCGTCACGTCGGTGCTCGTCCCGCCCATATCGAAACACAACAGCGCCGGGATGCCGAGCCGCTGGCCCCACCACGCCGCCGCGGCCGCGCCGCCGGCCGGCCCGGAAAGCAATAACTCGACCGGCCGCGCCGCGGCCTGCGCCGCGCCGCACATCGTGCCGTCGCTCTGCATCACGGCGAGGCGCGCCTTGGGCAGGCGCTCGGCGAGCGCGGCCACATAACCAGCCAGCAAGGGGCTGAGTGCGGCGTTGAGCCAGGTGGCGATGCCGCGTTCATATTCGCCGGCGATGGGCAGCACGGCCGACGAGCGGCTGACCGGAATCCCCGGCGGACAGGCGGCGGCGAGACGGTCCTCATCGGCGGCAAAACGCCAGGCGTGCAAAAGGTTGATCGCCACCGCCTCGGGTTCGAGCGTTTTAAGGCGCGCTGCGAATTCGTCGAGGTCGGCGGCGCGCAAAGGCTCGAGCACAGCGCCGTCGGCGGCGCGCCGGCCGCTGGTTTCGAGACACAGCTCGGGCGGCACCGGGGGCGGCGGCTGGCGCGGTTCCAAGGCGTAGACGGAACGTCGTTGCTGGCGGCCCAAGGCCAGCACATCGGCGAACCCGCGGTGGGTCACATAAACCGTGCGCGCCAGATGCCCTTCGAGCACGGCATTGGTCGCCACCGTTGTGCCGTGCAACAGGAGCAACGGCTGCTCGTTCAATCCCAGGTCGGTCAGGCCCTCGACCACGGCGCGCGCCGGATCGTCCGGCGTGGACAACACCTTGTGCGTGACGGTACCCGGTCCGGCGGCGACAAAAAAATCGGTGAATGTCCCGCCGGCATCGACGCCAACGATGGTCACAGCCAGCCGCGGCGTTTGAAATACCAGTAGGGCAACAGCGCCGAGAGGATCATCAGCCCCACCGCGAACGGGTAGCCGAACGGCCAGGACAGCTCGGGCATGACCTTGAAGTTCATGCCGTAGATGCTGGCGATCAGCGTCGGCGGCAGGAAGACGACGGCGGCGACCGAGAAAATCTTGATGATCGCGTTCTGCTCGATGTTGATCATGCCGAGCGTCGCGTCGAGCAAAAAAGCGATTTTGTTCGACAGGAACGTCGCGTGGTCGGTCAGCGATTGGACGTCGCGGCTGACGGTCTTTAAGCGGTTGCGCACTTCGCGCGGCCATTTACCGCTCATCGAGGCTTGCAGCAGAAAGGTGATCAGCCGGCCGATGCCGACCTGGCTTTCGCGGATCTTGCTGACCAGGTCGCCTTTGCGGCCGATGGTTTCGAGTACGCGCTGGAAATCCTTGCTGTAATTCGTGCCTTTCCGGAACACGTCGCGCGAGACGAGATCGATATCGCCGACGACGCGCTCCAGAATATCGGCGGCGCGGTCGATGATCGCTTCGAGCAGCCCGGTCAAAATCAACTGCCCGCGGTGGTAGCCGCTCGCTGGGCGCTGGGCGCGCAGCGCAAACGCCGCGAACGGTCGCGGCTCGGCGTAACGCAACGTCGCCAGCCGATCGCCGCTCAAGATAAACGTCACCGGCGTCAGTTCCGGCTGTTCGGTATCGGCGTGCGCCAGCACCATCGAGGTTAAAAACAGCGCGCCGTCCTCCTGGTAGATACGGCTCGAAATCTCGATTTCTTGCATCTCCTCGCGGCTCGGCACCTCGAGGCCGAGAAATTCCTCGACCCGTTGGATCTCCTCGAACGTCGGCGTGGCCAGATCGAGCCAGATGCAGTCGGCGGGGAGCGCCGTGTCGAGCGCCGGCTCGGCCTTTTGCAGCCCGCCGCGGTTGGCGGTATAGACTTGAAGCATCTTGGCCCTCCACCCTACGATCGTGCAGTCGTTCCCGTCGCTGCGGGCGATGGCGTAGTCTATCAAACCACGCTTCTGACCGGAGTGCATATAGGTTAAGTCCGATGCCCGAATTGCCTGAAATCGAAACGCTGCGCCGCGGCCTCGAACCGCGGCTCACGGGGCGTGAGGTCGTCGCCGTGACCGTGCGCCGGGCGCGCCTGCGGCGGCCGCTGCCGGGTGCGGTCCGGCGCTTGGCGCCGGCGATGATCCGCGGCGTCGGCCGGCGGGCGAAATATCTTTTGCTCGATCTCGAACGCGGCTTCTTGCTGTTCCACCTCGGGATGAGCGGCGTCTTGAGGCTCGTGCCGGCCGGCAGCGCCGCAGGGCGGCACGATCATCTCGATTTCGGGCTCGATAACGGTTGGCTTTTGCGCTTTTGCGACCCGCGCCGTTTCGGCCTCATCGCCTGGCAGCCGGGCCGCGATCCGCTGCGCCATCCGCTGCTCAGCGGTCTCGGTCCCGAGCCTTTGGCCGACGATTTCGACGGCGAGACGTTGTGGCGGCTGCTGCACCGCCGGCCGGGGGCGATCAAGCCATTGTTGATGAACGGCGCGCTTGTCGCCGGCGTGGGCAATATCTATGCGAGCGAAGCGTTGCATCGCGCCGGTATTCATCCGCAGCGCGCCGCGCGGCGGATCGCACGCGCCCGCTACCGGCGCCTGGCCGGCGGTATCCGCGACGTGCTGGCCGCGGCGGTCGCCGCCGGCGGCACGACGCTGCGCGATTTTTACGACGCCGACCGCCGGCCGGGTTATTTCAGCCGCGAACTTCAGGTGTACGATCGCGCCGGCCTGCCATGCCCGCGGTGCGCCGCTGCCATCCGCCGTTTAGTGCAGGCCGGGCGGGCGACGTATTATTGTCCGGCTTGTCAGCATTAACAGGCTGTTGAAAAACAGCCTGTTAAGGGGGAACAGGGATGTTCCGCACGCGGATCAAGCGCGTCAGTGCTTGATCCGGCGGGAGCGAGTCCGGGCATGTACCGGACTCGCGACTTGAAAAAGGGCAGGAGAGCCCTTTTTCAACAACTTGTTAATTGAG
>DAITQM010000003.1:0-177499 GCA_036832975.1 Pseudomonadota bacterium
GGCTTCAATGAGGCCGGAGCAAGCTTGCTCCGGAAATGACGAGAGGAATATACGATCATCGAAATTCAGATCCCCGCTTCAATGAGGCCGGAGCAAGCTTGCTCCGGAAATTCGACCAGGGCATGGCTGGTCGGGCATTCAACATAGGCTTCAATGAGGCCGGAGCAAGCTTGCTCCGGAAATGTCCCAACGGTGTCTCATGGACCCGAAACAATCAGCGCTTCAATGAGGCCGGAGCAAGCTTGCTCCGGAAATGTAGATTCATGCAAGTTAAAATTATTTACAACCTGATGCTTCAATGAGGCCGGAGCAAGCTTGCTCCGGAAATCGCAATGCCGGTGGCACTGCTCGCCGGCCAGGTGCATGCTTCAATGAGGCCGGAGCAAGCTTGCTCCGGAAATCCGCCGAAGACCAAGCGAGATTTGCAAAAGTCTCATGCTTCAATGAGGCCGGAGCAAGCTTGCTCCGGAAATCACAGCGCGGCGTTTGTACTGCTCGTATGCCCTTTGCGCGCTTCAATGAGGCCGGAGCAAGCTTGCTCCGGAAATCGGTAACACCGTCGATCGTCGCGGATCGAGGGTGCATGCTTCAATGAGGCCGGAGCAAGCTTGCTCCGGAAATCCGGTATCGACGGGAATTTCAGTCGCACCGACAGCCGCTTCAATGAGGCCGGAGCAAGCTTGCTCCGGAAATACGCGCGAAGTGCTAATTTCGGTAATTTTGATCATTGCTTCAATGAGGCCGGAGCAAGCTTGCTCCGGAAATGAATGCGGATGACCCCAGAGCGGCCGCCAAGGCATCGCTTCAATGAGGCCGGAGCAAGCTTGCTCCGGAAATGTCGATTACTCGTGTCAGTGCAACTGCGACGGTAAGCTTCAATGAGGCCGGAGCAAGCTTGCTCCGGAAATCACCAACTTCGCCGAAGCTTGGTCCGCTGCCTACGAGCTTCAATGAGGCCGGAGCAAGCTTGCTCCGGAAATGGTAGCCTGCACGGCTTGACGTTGGCCGATGCAATCGCTTCAATGAGGCCGGAGCAAGCTTGCTCCGGAAATCGTGGCGGCCATCGTCGAGGAATGGCTCAAACGCGACGCTTCAATGAGGCCGGAGCAAGCTTGCTCCGGAAATCTGCGGGTTCGCCGAGGGTAAATGCAGTTGAACGTGCTTCAATGAGGCCGGAGCAAGCTTGCTCCGGAAATCGGCGAAGGTATTAGAGCCGACAAGCCAGCACCGGTGCTTCAATGAGGCCGGAGCAAGCTTGCTCCGGAAATCGCCCATCGACGGCTATCAGGTTGCGGAAGCAGCACGCTTCAATGAGGCCGGAGCAAGCTTGCTCCGGAAATCGTGACCGAGAAGGTCAAGGGATTCATCACCTACCAGCTTCAATGAGGCCGGAGCAAGCTTGCTCCGGAAATGGGTATTAAGAGTATCGTGTTCGGCCGCGAGGCGCAGCTTCAATGAGGCCGGAGCAAGCTTGCTCCGGAAATGTGGCGGAACGGGAGCGGGCGCTGGTCGCGGTTATGCTTCAATGAGGCCGGAGCAAGCTTGCTCCGGAAATCGTCCTGACTGTCGAAGGCGACATGATGGCGCAGGAGCTTCAATGAGGCCGGAGCAAGCTTGCTCCGGAAATCCGCCCACTGTCGGCGGAAGATTCCCTATCAGGCCGCTTCAATGAGGCCGGAGCAAGCTTGCTCCGGAAATACTCACCGCGGCTAACTGGCAAACCGGATGCGGTTAGCTTCAATGAGGCCGGAGCAAGCTTGCTCCGGAAATTCCCGGCGTCGCTGCGGATGAGATTCATAATCTCAGAGCTTCAATGAGGCCGGAGCAAGCTTGCTCCGGAAATTAGTACCCTTTGAACCCCTGAAGACGCAAGGGTTGGATGAGTTGGTTGCGAGTGCTCTGGTTTTTACTAGGCGATCGCGACTGTCATCGCATTTTGTTGCGTCTGTGATCATACGTAACTACCTGATTGTTAAAGAATTATATCGGCGCGAGCGCTCCCGGGATATTGCTCGGCAGAAGAGCGCTCGCGACCGGGCGGCAGAATAATTCAGATCGCCATAGTAAGTCCTAAACGATCGTCGGCTCCCTGGCTACAGGCTCAAAATCGCGCATCCCGAGACTGGTCACCTTGGGCGTCACATTGGTTACCGGGCCGATATCCACCAGTAAAATATGGTCCTGGTCGTGGTGGATGATGCCACTCAGATCGGCTATCAGTTCGGCGTGTCGCTTGCGACTCATTCTACACTGAAAGACGGACAATTGCAGCCATTCGCCATAGGCATTCATGATCTTGAACACCCGGCGCCACCGCTTCTGGTCGCCGATATCATAGCTCACGAAATATATTCTCTCTTCCATTTCTCACCGGGTGATCATTTGAGGGAAATCGTTGATTTCTCCTGTCAGAAAACGACCGAGCAAACGAGCGTGTAATTCCAGAAGCCGGCGGTAACTCAGTTTATAACCGAACAATGGATGTGTAATTTCCTGCGTCAATCGTCTTTCGAAAGTGCCAATAAACCGCTTTCGGCCCTCGGGTGTCAGATTAACGGCATTGGCGGCCCTGATAAAGTCCGATGGCCTGACTTCGCCGTTGTTGATCGCCATCAAAACAGCCGAATCGGCAAGCAACGGCCGGAAAGGTTCCATCAGATCCAACGCCAGCGCCGGGCGGCCATACCTTGGCTGGTGGTAGAAACCCCGATACGGATCGAAACCTACGGCGGACAAGGTGTTAGTGATCGTACGAGTCAGTAGCGCATAAGACAGGGAAAGCATCGCGTTGACGGGGTCCAACGGCGGCCTTCGGTTACGACCGCTGAAATCGAAGGCAAAGGCATCAGGGTTATCATCGCTTTTTATCAGTTCTCCGAATCTCGAAAAATAAGCTGCCGCAGCCGCCCCTTCAATGCCAAGCAAAGTCTGCAAAGAATCGGCGCGTAATGCTTTGGCGGCAAACTGTTTGAGCACGGTCAGATGTGCCTCAGGCACCTCGCCATCACGCCAGTTCCGCCGGGCCAGTGTGCGGCTGTTGAGAACCTTGGCGTGCACCAGGATGCGCGCTATGCGCAAGCAAACCTGCTCGTCGAAACTGCCCTGGTACTGCGCCGTGCGCAGCTCGACATTTTTATGACCTGTCCCTGTACTGTGCCCTAGAAACCACCCGCCATACGAATGCCAACTAACCGGGATGTCGCGGCGCAGCAACTCGTGCAGAGTCGGTGTTGTCAAATAGACATTTCCCATCAATACCAGTTGTGAGACATCGACCAGCCGCACTTTTGTCGCAACCGCATCATCAACCGAAATCTCAATCCGCTCACCTGATTTTGAGACTTTTGCTTTATTGGCCTGCACGTATACAGGCAGCGCTTCTGTCAAGCCCACTGCAAGCGGGCGGATATCTCCAGAACTACGACGCAGGAAGTTGACCTCATCGGGCAGGCATATCCCAACCAGGGAGCAGCGTGAACATTTGGGACTGTCTTCCAGCGGTGGCGGCGCTTTTCCACCGAGCGCGAGTAGTCGGAGTCCATTGACGGCACTCAAGGTTTTTTGTTTCAGTTCCTCGTCAAAATCGACTCTGACTCGTTCCCGAGAACCGGCGTAATACAGCACGCCATGATCAGCCTCGTAGCCATGCTCGGCCAGTAACATGCCCTGCACGCATAATTGGACTCGCTCCGGATCGTATGCGCCTTTGGGGATATGCGGTCGCTTGCCGCGTTTATAATCGACTGGAGCAACCGTCGTGCCCTCCCCTTCCACCAGGTCAAGCTTGGCGATCAAACCAAGTCGGTTCGACGAAAGTGTGACTGAACGGCTGTGGAATTTCTCGTCATCTCCGATACTGCCTGCGACCGGGAGCGCTGCGTTACCGCGATCCACCCGGCGATGCACAAACCGCCCTTCCACCGTATCCCCCGAATCCGCCCACTCGCCCTGCACCCATTCCAGGTAAGCCAGACGCGGACAGTATTCATATTCGTTGACCATGCGCGCCGGCATCAGCGGCAGGTCTCCGGACAACTCCGGAAACGGTAGCGGCAGTTCCGGCTGGATCACGCCAGTGGCCCCGGGCGCCGAGTCAGTCATGGCCGGATTCCCGGATGCGGATGAACCATGCGCGATCGAAATCTGCGCGGATTGGGGCGTCCCAGGCCGCGGCACCATAGCCTGCGGCACTTGCGCCCATCTCGGCGATGCATTACAATCGAATTACGTTTCGTAATACATTCTGGAAGACCAGTGGCCAACATCAGCGTCCGTCTGCCGCCGGACATCGAACGCGGCCTGGAAGAAGAAGCGCGCGTCGCCGGCCGCAACCGCTCCGACGTGGTGCGCGAGGCGGTGGGCGAGTATCTGGCGCGCAAGCAGAAAGAACGCATCATCGAGGAAATGCGACAGGCGGCGCGCGCGCTGTATTCCAACCCAGATGCGGTTGCTGAAATGCGACAGCTCCAGGAAGACTTCGACTCGGTTGATACGACGCTGGAACGAATCAAGGCCGAGGAGCGTGCCGCCGGGATCGATCCCGATGAAAAGTGGTGGGATTGATGCACCGCGGCGAAATCTGGACAGCAAACCTCAACCCGACCCGCGGCGCCGAAATGGGCAAGATCCGTCCGGTGCTCATCGTCCAGGACGATTGGCTCACCGGGTCCGACAGCGATACCGTTCTGGTCGTGCCGCTGACGACCCAGCACAGGGCATCGCTTGACGCATTGCGCGTCACCATCCGTGCCAGAGACCGACTCCGCAAGGACTGCTACACCGTCGTGGAGAAAACCCGGGCAGTCGACCGCTCCCGTTTCGGCACCGGCCCACTGACAACCGTAAGCGATGACGAAATGGCGGCGCTTGAGCATCGCCTTAAGGCTGTGCTGGGGATGTTGTAAGTCCCTCCTCCAGGCCATCGCCGACCTCCTTGCGATCAGCGGTTCAGTCCATTGCGCCATCGGCTTGCAGCGGGCGGAAAATGCCAAGCCCGTAATGGCAGGCAAAGCCCAGCACGAGTGGACCATGAATGCTTTCGGGAAACATCAGGCGCCAGAAGCTGCCAAGGCGATCGGGCTGGGTGAGACCGCGGCGGTTGCGGAAGCGCCGAAAATGGATTGGCCGGCGTTTGCGGTTCTTGCCTACATCCACTTCGTCGAATGATTCAAGGCGCACTGGTTCCGGCAAGCCGCGTTCGCGGCATTCGCGTTTGATCTGCACTGCAACGTCGAAACGCTTCTTGACGTGCCAGGGGTGGAGATAGGGCGTAACTGAATTCCAGTTGCTGGCATTTTCAAAGAGGCTAAAACTATGGAGCCCTGGTATCGATCCATATTGCTCAAGCAATACAGCCCACTCGGCACCATCGCCTCGCCGGCGGCGGGTGGTGCGTTTGATGGGGCGAAGGACGTCATACATGATCGCGTCCCGATATGCCACAAGCAAACAATCCGCCGCCGAAATGCATCGTCTTGCCCAGCAGCACTGGGCCTGCCACGGCCACCCTGAACCGCAACAGCAAATCCACGCCTTTCTCCTCCACCACAAGGGGCATAGGCAACTGGCGGCGCTGCACTTCTTGCATTACATCGTCGTTCAGGGAATCGCGGCCATTTCGCTTGGCGTGGCGCGTGGGCGCGTAGGGCGTGGCCGACGCCCACAAGCTGGAAGCGGCAAACAGCGGGTCGGTATCCATGTTGGTTTCCGCCCGTGCCAATTCAAGCTTGCCGGCACGCCCAGCGCGTAGTTCACTCAAACCGGCCAGTGCTCGTGCCAGCGTTTCCAGATGGCCGCGTTCATCCTTGTAAGGTTCCCGGTGCTCAATGACATGCGGGGCAATCACCAGCAGGCGCCCACGCGCCAAATCGGGCACGAAAGCCAGATGCGCGTGTCCGCCACGCCGCGCTGTAGAACCATCGGCTTCGTGGCCGGTGAAAAACACGGGGAGCCTCTTCCGCGCGCCTATTTTGTTCTGCACCCGCGACATCACGGCGCGGCGCAGGGCATGCGCCAGTTGCAAAGGTTCGGCGTCGGCGGCCGGGCCATCCACGATACTGAACGCCAACACGCCTTCTACCTGTTGAACCGGGGCCATCAAGCCCAGACCACCGTAACGCCCGTTGCCCAGCAGCAGCGGGCCGCTGATGGCTTCGGCGAATTCAATTTCCACATGCCAAAGCTGGTGCTTGGAAAAGCGCGTGCCGGTGGCAAAGGTTTCGGCGCGTTCGCCTCTGGCGTCGAAGGGTTCGCGCTGCACGCGAATACCAGCCACCGTTTCACGTACTCCGGCATGGCGGAGCGCCTGTACGACGGCATGGCATGCGCGTTGTTGTTCATCCGCACGCTCTTTGCCGTCCTTGGCTTCCTCGCGTGTGTTGACGGGATCGATCCTCCGCCGCTTCGCATCGTCCGGAAGCGCCAAAGGCGTCACGCTGCGCCATAGGCGGACAGCGGGTTTTTCCACCACCCCATAATGCGCCAGCATGGCGTCATCGTCCGCCTTCACCAGTTCGACCGGCGAGGACAGGATTTCGCCAGTTTCTTCGTCGAGCACAGGTGCGGTGACTTCCAGGCCAGCGAAGCCCCAGGCCACATCGTCCGCGCGGATCGGGCAATCCGGCGGCACTTCCACCAGCACACGGCGTATGCCGCGATCGGCATGGACATAGCCGATGGACGGCAGCGGGATAATGCGGATGCGCAGCAACTTGTCGGTTTCGCTGGCGTTGCGCCCAATCAATACCTTCTCCACCACGCCGCTGCCATTGTGCGGTTCAAGCCGCGCACATGCGCCGTCACGCAACATCAACACCAGCGCCGCCGTACTTTTCAGCGGCCAGGGCGCGAAGGGTGAGCGGGACGCGGTGGTGCGGCGCAACTCGAACAGCAGGCGCGTTGCCGGACTGTTGTAGTGAACGTTGCGAAAATGCGGTTTTGGCGCATTCGCAAACCAGGTTTTACCGTTGACGCGAGTAAAGCGTTGAGCGTTCGCGGCATGGCGATCAATCAGGCTTTGCAGTGAACCGCCGTCAGGGCAAGCCAGCTCCAAGCCCTTGCCGCCTTGCGATGGCCGATAAATGGCTCCGGGATAGCCGTTCAGTTGTTTCTCGACCTGTGCTTCATCGATCAGATCGCCAACCGCCCAGGCCATATCCACGCCACGGCCAAGCTGGTACAGGCCGTTGGCGATGTCGCAGATACACTTGCCTTGAGTTTCGTCGCCGTCAAAACGCCAGATGTAGAGCAGCGGCACGGCAGAATCGAACAGGCGCGGACGGATGCGCTTGGTGGCGCTACGGATTTCCGCGATGCGCCTGATGTCACCACCTTTGGCGTCCAGGTCATTGTTCGGCACAAACAGATTCACGTTTAGCCCGGCGTGCACGGAGGGCGCGGCGATGGTCGGTGCGCTTAGCGTCTCCAACCACGTCAACGCATTGCGCTTGTCGGTGTCCAGTCCCGGCAGCGCCGCTGCCGCCACCAGCGCCTGGAACAGACGCGCCGGCGACGGCGGCCATTCGCCCGCGCCGTGATAACGGCCGTCGTAGAAGCGGATCGAGATAAGGAGAGCACGCGACATGGGTTACTTCTTCTTAGCCGCGTCGGCTTTCGCCAACTTTTTATCAAACTTTACCGTTCGAGCTTCGGCAACACCAAAATCCTCCGCCTTGGCTTGCGCGTACTTCTTGGTCAATTCGTGGGTCAGTACTTTGGCCTCGCGGCGTTCGCCATTGCGGCCGATGATCTGCCACGCCCCTTCCGCACTCGGAACCAACAAGCAACCTTGCCGCAGAAACCCGTCCGGCGGCGCGGTGGTCGCCACCAGGGACAGGCCAAGCATATAGCAACGCAGCTTTGCCGTATCCTCTGGGGTGTCGGCTTGCAGTCTGCGCAGTGCGATCAGATTGATAGTGATATCCTGCTCGATGCCATTGCGGCATACGATGCCGCCTGGATCTGAACCGCTTGGCACATGGACGAATCCACGTTTGGCCAACGGACTTTTAGGGTCCCCTTCCTGCTTGGCTTTTTCTTCGTCGCTAAACACGTCCAGCGCGCTGTAATCGATGGGCGGATTGTATTGCGCTGAGCGCGTCAGAACATCCACACCCCAGGCGCGAATGACGGACTGCACCAGGCGGGGCAGCTTGGCCTGCGTATCGCGCGAATCCCAGACGCCGAACACCAGTGATGTCGGCGCGAGCTTGGCGATTGGCCGGGCATTATTGGAATCGAGCAGTGTCTTGAATGCTAGTTGCGCTTCGTCCTTGAGGTCGGTGGAACGAATCAGTGCATCTCCCAGCCGGTGGCCAACATCGAAGATGGACACCGTGCGACTATCGTCGAATTCGATCTCGATTTGCGGGACCAATGCAGCCAGCGGGTTCAACTCCTCGTCCTTGTCGTTCTTGCCCATGGACTTGAACATCGGCTCCATGCGGTTGGCCTGCGAGCCCACGCTGTCAATAGTCGCCACCTTGGTTCCGTCGGACAGGGTGTCGATGTTGTAGCCGATGTCCGCATAGGTCGGCGGGAAGATCACGCCACCTTCGCCTTCCACGGGCAGCAGCTTCTGCTTCAGGTGCAAGGCGACAGGGCCGTTAGGGTCGGTGGCCCATTGGTCGAGCAGTTCTCGGGTAACGGTGATTTCAGCGGTGGTCATTGATGTTCTCCTGTTGGGCGAAAGTAACAATCTTGTTCTTGCCCGACAGGGCAAGTTCGAAACGAAATCTCTTCGTCGGCAGCGAAGGAAGGCCGCCTTGGAACGCAATTCGCGCCAAACTCACGGGGAGCAAGCCACTCCACGCGAAATAGCGCACTTGGCGGACGCCGAATTCTACGGGTCGCGTATGCTCCAATCCGCAAGCCGCAAGCAGGTGCACCAGTGGCGATGCAGCCACACCGTGTTTTTGTGTGTTCGGTGAATACCCTGCATCCAGCGCCGTCCAGGCACCACGCGGATCGAAATTGAAACTGCCGCCGAGCGGGGTCAGCACATCGAAAGGCATTGCTACAAGATCGTGTCGCCTTTCATTCCACAAATGTGTAAATCCCTTGTATTTGAGATCGCCTTGAGCTTGGTTCTTCTTTGGTTTTCCGAGTACACCACCTAGCATGGTGCGGGCGATGCGCTCGGCGGAACGATTGCCGGAATACAGCTTGAAGGTGTTGCGCGTTGAGCCATCAGCCCAGTGACTCACTTCCACGTTTGGCTTGCCTTGCGCAGTAAGACGCAGAGGTAAAGACAATGCGTCGGCTTCCTTAGCAGGGAAAACCTCCGCATGTTCGCGCTGCTCCGCCGTGCTTTTCGCAGCCGCCACATCGACTGCGTCGGTATCATCCGCCTCATCGTCACCGTCCTCATCATCGCCACTGGTCTTCTTCTTGGGCGGCTCGACGTAGCCCACGGGTACGACGCGATCCACGGTAGCTTCAGCAAGAAATCCCAACACGGTTTCCACGGGCGCTTGGTCACCTACCACCGATAGGCGGAATTGGGTTTGTTGTGCATCACTCCAGTCAAACCCCGCCTCGGCGTCTCCAATCAGCACATCCGCCAGTTCCATGAAACCAAGACAGGCGAAGACCTGGCCGGGGTTGAACAAATCTACGGGGATTATGGATTCGGCCATCAGTTTTTCTCCCTCTTGTCGTTGTCGCGCGAGGCTTGCGCGTCGGCAGCGCGCAGCAGTGCCTCCCACCAGGCCAGCCCCCACGGCCCCCAGCGCTTTTCCAGGCGCGCGAAACGCAGTGCCACTTCGCGCGCCCGTTCTTCGAGCGCGGAAGGCGGCGCGTCTTCGCAGCCTCGCGTCTCGATCAGCGGACGCGCGTAGCCGTGGTGCGCGGCGATCAGATGCAGGGCGAGGTCTTGCAGGTCTTCCGGCAACTTCTTGAACTCGATATCGTCTTTGGCATACGGCAGCGAGCCGAACTCGTGGCGGTAGCCGCCCAGCACGGCCTGGTTGATCGGGCCGCGCGTTTTGGCCAGCGGGCCGTCGATGTTGAATTTCATCGCGTCGCGTTCGGCACGGAAGGCCCGTTGCCAGTTGCGTGCACGTTTACCTTCGTCATGTAGGCGTGCGGCGGTGGCCAGCATGGTGATGTAGTCATCCGGCAAGCCCAACCGCTGGCCGATGGCTTTTGCGCGCTCCGCCGCCCAGCATTGGTGTTCGACCAGCGCCTGTGGCCGTCCTTCGGCGCGGTCGTTCTCGGTGTTGGAGGTGTCACGCCACTTCTCGACCGATAGCCAGCGCGTAGCTTCGCCGTCAGCACTGCGTTCCAGATCGAAACGCAAGCTCTCGCGCCAGATGTTGTCGCTATCTTCGTCGGACTCCGTGCCGCGCTCGATGATATGGAAGCGAATGACCGGAATGGCCGCGTCTGCGTCCATCCAGGGCCCTTCGCCATCGGCCGTTCCAGGCAACTGCATGTTGTCTTTATCGGGACTCAACCAACCATCTTTCTCATCAGGGCTCAGTAAGCCATCTTTCAGGCCACCGAAATTGGCAGCCATCACTAGCGTTTTGCCCCGCATGCTTCTTTCAATCTTTTCATGGCGCCTCTTGTGGTCCTTCGAGTCGCCCAGTAAATCCTTACCCGCCAAGGTCCGAACGTACTTCCCATCGGCAGATAACAAGATACCGACCACATTATCTTGCCGCTTTGTGTCCAACCTGGCGGCTCGCCCTTGCAGCCACTTCATGACGCGATAGGTTTCCGTCTCCAGCATCTCGCTGGCATGGAGGGGCGCAGCCTCGAAGAAGTCGTCGATTTCCCTTTCCGCCACTTTTGCCTGTGAGCGCAGCGGCAGGTACTTGCGCCAAACCACCGTGGTTTGCGGCAAGTCATCCACCCAGCCGCGTAGCCAAGGCTCCACTTCGGGACGCCCGGTGTGTTCGGGCAGGGAGGTCATGTTCCAGGCATCCACCAACGCGCGGTTGAGCGCCGGGCGCAGCGGCGCGGGGGAACTGGCATCGATGATGAGTTGTCGCAGGATGCCGTTTATCTCGACGCGTTCATTCAGTCGACGCAAGGATTCTGGGCTGACGCTGATTTCAGCGCCGTCATCAGTGCGCAGCTTTTCGAACAATTGCTTGACGCCTCGGTAGATGCGTATGCGCGTTTGCTCGTCCGCAGTCGGCGCTTCCTGCTTCTTTGGCTTGGGTTCGCCTTCGTCAATAACGACAAGGTCCGCCTGTCGCCCTTCGCCGCCGCGCCGGTTCACGCGCCCGAAGCGCTGTACCATACGCTCCCACGCCACCAGATCGCAGACCAGGTGGTCAGCATCCAAATCGATGCCCACTTCGCCTGCCGAGGTCGCCACCAGAAACGCCGGGGCAGTTTGTTCGCCACTGCCCGCAAGGAACCCCAACTCTTTTAACCGCTGTTCCGCGTCGGTGCGCTCTTTCACCCGGCGGGCGCCGACGAAAAGTTCTATCCGGCCTTGAGCGGTCGATGTCATGGCCTTCTTGTCCAGAGTGGTCTTGACCTTGTCCGCCACATCGCGCGAATTGCAATAGACGATGATGCGCACGGGTTTCAGTGCCGTTGCTGTATTTTCGTCATCTGTCTTTTCTTGCGCCAAACCCCAAGCTTGTTCTGCCAATGCCTCTTCCAGCTTGTTGTCGCCCAGTTCCTTCAAGTTGAGGTGCTTCCTGGCATGCAGACGCTGGTTCACGACTTCATCAATGACTTTCTTGTCACGGTCGAGGAAATCGTTTTCTTCCAATGCAAAAGGCCGGGCCGTCTGTCTGCGGCCGGTGGCCGACAAGGGTAGCAGTCGGAACTTCGGTAGCAGCCTTACAAGTACTTCCTCCCGCGGCCCATATTGTCCGGCGTTTTCGGACATTTCGGCCAGCAGCGCCTCGAAAGGCGGCACCAGGTGCGCTTCGTCCAACAGCACCAGCGTGTCTACGCCAAGCAGTCCGGCATGATAAGGCCGCATCTTGCGGCTGACGCCATAGCCCTCGAACAGCAGTCGCGAGCCGATCATGTCCACCGTGCCGACAATGATGGCCGGCCGTGACGGGTCTGCCAGCCAGTCGCGGTTGTCCACGAACTGACCGCGCAGGGTAGAAATGGGCAGTGCTTCGCCTTCGCCCAAACCGAGTGCCGCGCGCAGTTGTTCGGTTGCGCTCTTCTGGAGATTCGCGCGCAAGTCTTCGGCAAACTTCGTCGCCTGATCCACCACGGCGCGCCGATCGACCACATAGACAAGGCGGAGTGGTAAGCTGACTTGGCCTGACTTCATCTGCTGTGCCAGAGCAATCATCCAGACCGCCATGACTGCCGTCTTACCCAGTCCAGTAGGGATGCTAATTGCCGAGGGTAACGCACCCATGGCGAAGTGTTCGCCATACAGACGCTGTTGCCACCTCATTGGCTTGAATCCTGTCAACGCTTCGAATTGCTCAGAAAACACCGGCTCGTCCTGTTTTGTTTTAGGCATGTCATTCATCGGTATCTAATCTTCGATTCTTTCCCGAGGCTTTCCCGGTTTTGTACCGCATATCCTGGAGACGTTCGGACAGTTCCGCCAGTAGGCCTAGCGCTTCCAGGCGCCGGCGCACGGTCAGGCGCTGGGCCTGCCGGAGTTGCTCTCTCCAACTGCTCTCCCATGTGGTTTTGTTCCAGTCGATGGGATGTTCTTTGTGAATCACCGAAGCTCTCATATAGCCATTCCGCAGATCGCTCTTGCACATGCCGGTCGGTACGTCCACCAATTCCGGCCAAGGTTCTTGGGCCAGACAGCACTGGTAGTCATACGGCCCAAAGGTTGGGTCGCCGGTCTTGCCGTGTGCCTTTTTGAAAAAAACGCGGTATTTCATTGTCAGCGCCTGTTTTTATTCCTGGTCCTACGCCCGAGACGCTCCGGTTGGGGCTTGCTGTTCCGCTGCCGCTGCCGCTGCCGTTGGACCGGCTATTCGGCCTTTGGCTCTGGAACGTGCCAGAGCATCGCTGACTTCCTGCATGTCTTCAATGGCTTCGATGCGTTCCCGAAGGGTCAGTTGCAGGGAGTGCCGCAACTGCGCCCTACGGCTGCCGTCCCAAGTCGCTGATTCCCAAGGGTCAATTTTTTTGTCAGGGTCTTGTTGCTCTTCTTGAATCCAGCGAAGGTGCTGAATATCGTCTAAATCTCTATTGCGTCCGGCCTGTTTCTTCATTGCAATCAGTGTGTTGATAGAGACAAATCGCGCGCGAATACCGGGCAATACTTCTTGTTGAGGTGTGTTCTGATACTCTCTTTCAAAGTCAAAATCGTATTGCACAAATACATTCACCGGCGTTTCCCGATACTGATCGCTGTAAAAGTTAATCACCATCATTTGCTTGCGGTCGGTCCATTCCCGGCGCATCGCTGGGTCGGCAAAGCCCACGGCCGTCATCGGAACCAGCGGTCGGTAGCCGATCGAGTGCAGAGCGCGAAAAGCCCGGGATCTTTCGTCGTACGACGATGTCCACATCATGCGTCAGTCGTTGGTAACCGTGTGCGTTTACGGCCAATCCGCCAGCAATGAGGTATTGGACGCCAGCATCCTCAAGAGCAGACAACAGGGTTCGCAAGCTATCGAGTTTCATGTTCGCACGCTCACAATTGATTCACCAGCCTCCTCGCGACTGGCGCGCCCGTCGGCCAGGCGTACCAGGGTTTCCAGCCACCTCAGTCGGTACGGAAGGCACGCGCGTCGGATGGGTTTTCGTCTCGTGCCGGAACCCACCTTGTAGCACACCCGCTGGCTCACAGGGTGCGCCAGTGCCGTAGCGGGACGCGGGGCGCTGGCTGCAGCCATCATGGCGCCACTCGGCGTTGTTTCCCGGCCGGGCGCGGCGTGATCGCGATTCGTGTCGTGAGTTTGTCGCAAGTACTCCGGCTCATCGGTCATTCCTTAGCCACGTAGCTGCGCATCGAGCTTAACGCCAAGCGCGCGAAGGATTCCTGCCAACGTTTTAAGTCTGGGATTTCCGCGCGGTGATAGCGCTCTGGAAACCGCCTCACGCTTCATACCGGTAGCCTGTGCTACGCCAGAGATCCCGCCACGCGCTAACGCCACTTGACGCAAGGCCGCCAGAAATGCGGTCTCGCCGCCTGGTTCGCCGATTTCCTCTAATGCCGCGCGCAGGTAATCCTCGGCGAGTGCCGAGTCGCGGCGTAGCATTTCCGCTGTCGCTTCATCGTGGGAACGTGCAGCCTTCATCGGTTTCTCCTCTGGAAATCGTGCCAATAGTCAATCGCCCGCTTGATATCGGCATCCTGCCGCCGCTTGTCGCCGCCGGATAGCAGGAGGACTGCACGGCGATCCACAATGGCGTAATAGACACGGTATCCGGGACCATGATCGATTCGAAGCTCCCACACGCCTTCCCGAAGCGGCTTGCAATCGCCGAAATTTCCGCCACGAAGCCGCTCGACCCTAACCATCACTCGCACTTTCGCTTGCCGATCATGCAGGGTGTTCAGCCAGGTTTGGTAAAGATCCTGGCCTTCGATGGTGAGGTAGTGAGAGATCTCATACATGAATGATACAGTAACTTATATGTTACGTCAAGTCAGCAAACGAACTCGATGCTGCTCATCGGTCACTCCTCATCTGGGTAATACCGGCATGGCGGGTGCCTCCGAAGCAATTTTTTTCGTTCGGATTTTTACCACACCTACCGGTTCACAGGATGCGCCACCGGTTGCGGTAGCCGAATTCATCACCGTACTCCGCGGCCTTCTTTCTTTAGCGCCGGGCGCGGTGCGATTCCTGCCAGGCGGCCCAGTTCGCGGTGGAGGTGGCCGGTGCGTTCGACCTGGCCTTTGGCCGGGAAGCGCTCGTAGAAGCCTTCGGCGCGGAAGTCGCGGCTGCGTTCGGCCCACGGGGCGAGGCGCTCGCGCCAGCGCTTGACCCGTTCTTCTTCCGGCTCGGCGTCGGCATACGCCAGATCGGCACACACTCTGAGCATGGCTTTGAGCGTAACCGGCTTGGTAACCATGTAGCGCGGCTGGCCCCAGACGTCGCCCCATACGGCGCGCGCCGCTTTTAGAAAGTCGCGGGTGATGTGATAATAGTGTTCTCCGGCACGGCGCGTGTCTTCGGCGTAGCCGACGCGCGGCCAATTGCGCTGGATGCGCTGCCAGTCGGCCTTGACCCAGCGGTGCAGTTCGTTGAACAGTTCGGCTTGCAATATCCATTTTTCCTGGCGGCTGCGCCCGCCAAGGCGGTTGATCCGGTAGTGCAGCGGGCTGTCGCCGGCGCTGTAGAGATATTCGGCGATGCGCGCCGCCAGTTTCTTATCCGCCTCGGCGTGCTGGACTTTTTCGTAAAGATCGACGAGGTGGCTTTTGTTGATGCGCGTCGGGGTCGAGTTGATGATGACGAACATCTCGGTGGCAAAATCTTCGGAGCGGCCGTCGAAAACGATGCACGGCACGTGGATGGCGGCGGATTCTTCCGGCCGGTCCTTGAGATAGAAATGCAGCGCCGCCAGGCGGTGCTGGCCATCGATGATCAGGTATTTTTCGGCCGGATCCTGCAAATGGCCGACGGTTTCAAGGCCGCCGCTCAGCGGCCTGAACGACAACGTTTCGTTACTGAACAAAAGGACAGTGCCGGGGATCGGCGGCTGTTTTTCGGCGGTTTCGTAGAAGTTTTTCAAGGCCCGGACTTTGGCGCGCGAAAGCTGGCGCTGGAAGGCTTTGTCGGTTTTTTCGATGCGCGAGATGAAGTGCGCGATATCGTCGCCGGGCGAAGTCGCCTCCGGGGCGAGCTGTTCGCCATCGCCGTAGAAGCGGCTGATGAAGCGCACGCGCTCCAATAAATCATCGGCCGGGTAGCTGACGAAATAGAACAGGCCGTCTTTCTGGCGGATTTGGGTTGCAATCATCGGTTATTCCTCTTTGCTGATGCGGTATACCATACGCGGTCGCTCACTGGTTGAGCCTCGGTTCTTTTTTCGGAGCCACGGGTTTGTCGTATCGCGCTGCCGCTTCGTGCAGGCTTCGTATCACCTGGGCGCGCAGTTCAGGCGGGGCGAGGACTTCGACGTCGGGGCCGTAGCGCAGGATATCGAGGAGCAGTTCGCGCGGGTCGGAGTACGGGACGGTGAGTTCGTAGGTACCGTCATCATGCCGGACACCGGTTTGCTCCGGATGCCAGATTTCGTCGGCAACCCAGCGGGCGCGGTGCGCTGTGAAGCGCAGCACGGCACGCGCTTTGGCTTGGCCGCCGAAGATACCGAAACCGGCGTCGAGCAGCGCGTCGAGCGATTCGGGGTCGGATATGCGGCTTTTGCGCTCCAACGTTGTGGCGTGCCGGATCCGGTCGAGGGCGAACAGCCGATCATCCGCGGCGCTTTCGCACCATGCCGCGAGGTACCAGTTGCCGCGATAGTGCAGCAGCCGGGCCGGGTGCACGGTGCGCCGGGTCAGGCGTTCGTGTTCACGGCCGAGATATTCGATTTCCAGGCAGCGCCCGGCGAGCACCGCGCCAGCGACTTCGCCGAAACGGCGCGGATCGCTGCGCCGCTGGGCAATGGGCTGCAAGCGCACTTTGTCGATGATTTCGGTGCTCTCGTAGCCGCTGGCGGCGAGCAGGCGGTGGAGCCGCTCGCGCAACGGGCCGATATACGGCGCCAGAACCCCAGGCTGGACCGCTTCGAGCAGTTGTTCGCAGGCGAGTAGCGCGTAAAGTTCGCCGTGATTGAACCACAAACCCGGCAGCTCGAACGCCGGGGCGGCGGGGTCGTAACGATAACCGTTGTGATTGCGGTCGTAGTCGATCGGGGCATACATGAAATCGCGCATATACGCCAGATCGCGCTTGATCGTGGCGAGCGAGACCGCTTCAAGTTCTTCCCGGATGCGGCGCATCGGGACCGGCCGATCGCGCTTGAGCAGCGTGTGGATTTTGTAGATGCGCTCGACCCGGTTCACGGCCGCCCTGCCCCACGCCCGGCGATCGCCGGTTCAAGACTGCCTGCCCGGTTCGGGACGCGGCAGGCGCGACAACCGGGTGCAGGGTGCGACAGGCGCTCTACAGGGCGGCCATCACCGGGCCGCCGCCGATCGCCTTGGGCTGCCATCGCCTCGCCAGACATCACTGCCTCGCAACTGCCAAGCGGTGGGGAATGACACCGCGGAAAGCCAGCGCTGGTATCGCCGGCCTGGGACATGACCAGGCCGGCTTTTTTTATCCCTCGACGCATGCTATAGCGAAACGTCCGGGGACGCAAGCAGCGGGGACGATACCCTATGCCCCGGACGGTCCGGATCCGGGCATCCATTCCGGGAATCTATGCCACAGTTGGCTTAATTCACCGCCTTGGACGGGGGGCAATCGGCCCGCAACAAGCATTCGAGGAAACCGATGCCTAAAGCTATCATGTCCAACGCCGCATCCGGGTTCGCCGGCGTGCCGGATTCACGCAGATCCTGCTTGATCTTGTCGATGAAAAATTGAATCAGCGGGGACGGCACCTCGCATTCGATCAAGATGCCGACGGCCGTGCCGAGCAGGACCGGCACCATCGGCGGGCTGGTTTCGGCTGAGGCTACGCGCTTTATGTGACGGTACATCAGCCATTGCGCTTTGCCGATGCCGTCGAGCTGCCTGCGGCCGAGCAGAAAGGTGACACTGGGCGGACGGTCGGCAGAGTGAGTGGTCACGTCGTTCATGATGCGATCTCCTATAACCCCGGATGCCCGAAAGGGCAGCCGACCCCCGGGGAGCGATCGCGCGGCCCTCGCTTTAGCAGCATTTGTAGCCCGCCCTGCAAGCTGAAGGTTCAAATCGGCGGTTCGTAGTATTCTATTATCGTTTCATCTCGATGTAAACCCAATCGTTGCATAAATTTTGCTCGGTTTCAAATTCACCATGAAATCAAAAATTTTCGGAATTGCACTCCTTGCCGGAGTGGCACTGGCGGGGCCTGCCCTGCCCGCGACGGGTGACGGCCCGCCCGTTCTACTCAAACCCGATCGGGTCTTCACCGCCGAGGACACCACAGCCCGGGAAGGCTGGGCGGTGCTGGTCGAAGGCGGCCGGATCGCCGCAGCCGGGCGGACCGCGGCGATCGACCTCCCCGCCGGCACGCAGGTTGTCGAACTGCCCGGAACGACACTGCTCCCCGGCCTGATCGATCTGCACGTGCATTTGTTTCTGCACCCGTACAACGAAGCGTTGTGGGACGACCAGGTGCTGAAGGAACCTCCGGCGTACCGGACGATCGCCGCGGTGGAACACGCGGCAGCGACGTTGGCCGCCGGCTTTACCACGGTACGCGATCTGGGCACCGAGGGTGCGGGTTATGCCGACGTATCGCTTAAGCGCGCGCTCGATGAAGGCCGGATTGCCGGACCGCGACTCGAAATTTCAACCCTGGCGATCGTCGCCGCCGGTTGTTACGGCCCGGGCCCGCGCGGCTGGCGCCCCGATCTGGACCTGCCGAAAGGCGCCCAGGAGGTCAGCGGCGCGGCCGATATCGCCCGTGCCGTGCGCAACCAAGCGGCCCGCGGCGCCGACTGGATCAAGGTCTATGCCGATTACCGCTGCGGTCCGGGCGGCAAGGCGGTGCCGACGTTTAGCCAGAATGAACTCGACCTGCTCGTCGCGACGGCGCACGATTTGGGGCGCCAGGTCGCGGCCCACGCCGTCACGCCGGAAGGCATGCGCCGCGCCGTGCTGGCCGGGGTGCAAACCATCGAGCACGGCTTCGAAGGCAACGACGAGGTGTTTCGGCTGATGGCCGAACGCGGTGTCGTTTATCTGCCGACGCTCGCGGCGCAAGCGAGCTACGCCGAATACTTCGACGGCTACCAACCGGGGGAAAGCGAACCGACCGCCGGGATGCGCGACGCCGAACGGGCGTTTCGGGCGGCACTGGCCGCCGGCGTCACGATCGGCGCCGGCGGCGACGCGGGAGTGTTCGCCCACGGCACCAACGCCCGCGAGATCGAATGGATGGTGCGCTACGGCATGAAACCGGCGCACGCCTTGCTGGCCGCGACGGCGATCAACGCCGCGGCGCTCGGCCGCGAAAACGAAATCGGCCGCATCCAGCCGGGATTGATCGCCGATCTCATCGCCGTCGCCGGCAATCCGACCATCGAGATCGCGGCGCTAAACGACGTTCACCTCGTGATGCAGGGTGGGCGGATCGTCAAGACAACGCCCGGCGTCGATTGACTGAGGAAGGCATCGGGCAACGCGGGCAGCAACGTGTCGCGCGCCGAGACGAATCATTTCAATCGTTCGGGCTCATCCGTATCTACAGTGTACGGCGGTGGAGGCACAGCAATGCGGCGGCCGCGGCGGCAAAGGCGGCAGCGGTGCTAAACGCTGCGACGGGGGCGACTTTTTGCCATAGGAAGCCGAACAGCACCGAGGCGGGAAGCAGCATCAAGCCACTGAGCAGGTGAAACCAGCCGAAGGCGCGGCCGAGCTGGTCGGGCGGTGCGAGGTCGGCGACATAGGCTTTTTCGACGCCCTCGGTGGCAGCGATGAACACGCCGTAGAACGCAAACATGGGCCACAGCAGCCCGCCGGTGCCCGGGGTCAAAAAACCGAAAGCGAGATAGAAACCAGCGTAGGCGAGCCAGCCGCCGAGCAGCAGCCGGCGCCGCCCGAGGCGGTCGGACAGGTGCGACAACGGCGTGGACAAAACACTGGCGACCAGCGAAACCAGGGCCCACAGCAACGGCAAAACGGCTTCGGGTGTTCCGAGGTCCGCGGCTTTGAGGAGCAAAAATAAATTGGAGGCGTTGGCCAGCGAGAAAACGGCGACGGCGACGAGGTAACGGCGCAGTGCAGGCGGCAACGCCCGCCAGCGCCAATCGGGCATGGTCCTCACGCCGCTCTCGGCAAGCGGCGCTTCGCGCACGGCAAAAGCCAGCCCCAACGCCAAAGCGCCGGGCAGCGCGGTCCACCAGATCAGTTCGCGAATCGCCATACCGTAGGCCAGTAAAGCGGCGGCGAGCAACGGGCCGATCACCGCACCGGCATGGTCCATCGCGCGGTGCAGGCCGAATGCCAGGCCGCGCCGTTCGGCATCGATGCTGGCGGCGAGCAGTGCGTCGCGCGGCGCGCTGCGCAAACCCTTGCCGATCCGGTCGGTGACCCTGAGCAGCAGGACCAGCGGCCAGATCGCGGCGGCGGCAAGCAGCGGTCTGGATGCCGCGGCCAGGCCGTAACCAGTGATGATCCACGGCCGGGTCCGGCCGCTGCGATCGACGAGGGTGCCGGAGACGAGTTTCAACAGACTGCTCGCCGCCTCGGCCAGCCCCTCGATCAAGCCGAGCGCCCGCGGTCCGGCGAGCAGCACACCGGTGACGTACAGCGGCAGCAGCGGATAGATCATCTCGCTCGCCGTGTCGTTGAGCAGACTGATCGCCCCGAGCAACCAGACGGTGGCGGGTAGATTCAAGCGGGCGAGGCGCATGGGGTTACCTAAATTTTGCGGCTATTGCCCCCATCCTAACCTTCCCCCGCAAGCGGGGGAAGGAAGCACAAGCTCAAGATGTCGGTCAGCAGCGTCGAAACCTTCCCCCGTAAGCGGGGGAAGGAATTTTTGTATTACTGTGGATCTGTTACTTCCCACTCTTGGCGTCGTGTTGCGATGGATGTCTTATTTGATGACCTTCAGTTGCGGCCGGCGGCCGGCGCCGGGCGGGGGGCGGAGGGTGCGATCGCCGGTTGCGCCGCCGGCATCCGTTTTGGCGCTCTCGGCGCTGCCGGGCTCGACGTCCTCGGCGCCGAACAGCAGGCCGACACCGTTTTCGCGGGCGTAGATGCCGAGCACCGCCGGCATGGGCAGATACACCGACTGCGTTACGCCGCCGAAACGGGCGACGAAACTGACGCCTTCGGGGTCGATCAGCAAATCGCGTACAGCGCGCGGCGCGACGTTAAGCACGACACGCCCGTCTTGCTGGGCGCTGCCGGGCGGAATCTGGACAGCGGAATGCGCCGCGTCGGCGATCAAGTGCGGCGTCAGATTGTTGTCGGTGAGCCACTCGAATATGGCGCGCAGCAGGTACGGGCGGCTCGAGGTCATCGCCGGCCCGGGCGGGGCGTTCACTTGTCGCGGATCTCGCGTTCAGCCTGCATCATGCTACGGCGGAAGGAATCGCGGATAAAAATACGTTCCATGTAACGCAAAAGTTTAGGCGAACCGCGGCCGATGTTGATGCCGTAACGCGGCAGACGCCAGAGGAACGGCGCGATCAGGCAGTCGGCCAGGCTCAATTCGGGATTGAGCAAGAACGTGCCAATGCCGAAAATATCGTCGCTCGCCACGAGGCTCTCGCGGATCTGTTTACGTTGTTTTTCCTGCGCCGCGCCACTGAGCTTCATCATCGACTCGGCGGGCAGCACCCAATCGCGCAGGATGCGGTAACTGATCTGCCGCAGCCGGGCGCGCGACAGTGGGTCGATCGGCATCAGCGGCGGGTGCGGGTAACGCTCATCGACGTATTCGGCCACGACCCAGGTGCCGTACAGAACGATTTCGCGATCGACCAGGGTCGGCGTTTCGGCGTAGGGGTTGAGTTCGGCGAGATCGGCGCCCGCCCCCGGCGTTTCATCGACGTCTATCAGTTTGACGTTGACGACTTTCTCGGCCAGGATAAAACGAATGCGGTGGCATTTGACGCAATCGCCGGCTGTGTAAAGTTCCATCATGCGATACCTTGACGGTCAGTGACCTTGTTATCGATAGCTAAAAATGCGAACAAGCGGGGCCGATTATTCGACGTCCTTCCAGTATTCATGCTTCAACAACCAGGCGAGCAGCGCGAAAACGACGAGATACATGAGCACCCATTTACCGAGCGGATGGCGTTCGAGGCGCGCCGGTTCGCTCAGGTAGGCGAGAAACGTAACCAGGTCGCGGACTGTGCCGTGAAACTCGGCCGCTTCGAGCGTGCCGGGCGTACCGGCTTTGACGCCGACGACCCGGTGTGTTGTTGTGCCGTCGCCGTTGGTGTGCTCTTCGAAGACCGGTTCCTGGATGCCCTGCAGCGCCCACAGCGGATTGGGCATCGAGGCGTTCTCGAAGACGATGTTGTTCCAGCCGAGCGGCCGCTCCGGGTCACGGTAAAACCCTTCGAGATAGCCCATTACCCAGTCCGTGCCGCGAATACGCGCCACCAGTGACAGATCCGGTGGCGGAATACCGAACCACGTCCGGGCGTCCTCGACCTTGGCTGCCACGGTCATCGCGTCGCCGATCTTGGCGTCGGGCGGCGCCAGCGCCTCGAGGATTTCTTCGTCGCTGTAACCCAGATCTTGAGCCAAGCGCTTGTAGCGCATGTATTTCGCGCTATGGCAGCCGGCGCAGTAATCGACGAACAAGCGCGCTCCGCGCTGCACCGCGGCGGTGTCGAAAACGTTGATGTTCGCTTCCGGCAAATCGCTTTCACCGCCGACAGCACGGCCGTCGCCCGCCGCGAAAAGTGTGGCGAGCAATACTGAAAGAACGACAATATCGATGTTTTTCATCTTCAGTGTCCTCCTGTCACGCGCTCGGGCGGCATTCGCGTTCTTTCGTATTTGGTGACGAAGGGCAGCAATATGAAAAAGGCGAAATAGACGAACGTCCAGACCCGCGATTCGAGGGTCTGCGCCGTCGTCCCCTCGCCCATGCCGAGCATGCCGAGGCGGATGAAACTGATGCCGAACAACACGACGAGCAGTTTGGACTGCCATCCCTTATAGCGGATCGAGCGCACCCGGCTGCGATCCAGCCACGGCAGGATGAACAGCACGGCGATCGCCAGGCCCATCAATACGACGCCGGTCAGCTTGTCGGGCACGGCACGCAAGATGGCGTAAAACGGCGTGAAGTACCAGACCGGAACGATGTGCGGCGGCGTGACCAGCGGATCGGCTGGCGTGAAGTTGTCCGGTTCGAGGAACAGGCCGCCGAGTTCCGGAGCGTAAAAGATCACGAAGGCGAAGAGCAGCAGAAACACCGCGACGCCGAAAATATCCTTGACGGTGTAATAAGGATGGAACGGGATGCCGTCCAGCGGCCGGCCCGCCGAGTTCTTGCGCATCTTGATTTCGATGCCGTCGGGATTGTTGGAACCGACCTGGTGGAGCGCCGCGATGTGCAGCACGGCGAGAGCGAGCAGGGCCAGCGGCAGGGCGACGACGTGGAGCGCGAAAAAGCGATTCAGCGTCGCATCGGAGATGAAATAATCGCCGCGGATCCATTCGACCAGCGCATCGCCGACCTGCGGGATGGCGCCGAACAGCGAGATGATGACCTGCGCCCCCCAATAGGACATCTGCCCCCAGGGCAGAACGTAACCCATGAACGCCTCGGCCATCAGCACGAGATAGATCAACATGCCGATGATCCAGATCAACTCGCGCGGCGCGCGGTGCGAGCCGTAGAGGATGGCGCGGAACATGTGCAGATAGACGACGATGAAAAACGCCGAGGCGCCGGTCGAGTGCATGTAGCGGATCAACCAGCCCCATTCGACGTCGCGCATGATGTATTCGACCGAGGCGAATGCCTCGGCGGCCGACGGCTTGTAGTTCATCGTCAAATAGATGCCGCTGCCGATCTGGATGACCAAAACGAGTAGCGCCAGCGAGCCGAAGTAATACCAGAAATTGAAATTCTTCGGCGCGAAATAGCCGGCCATGTGGTCGTGCCAAAAGCTGCTGATCGGAAGCCGGTAATCGAGCCAGGCGCCGAGGGCTCGCATATTGCGCGCAATGGAACTGGCGGGACGGGTCATGACGCGACTCCTTCGGGATCGACGCCGATCAAAATGGTGCCGTCGTCGATAAAGCGATACGGCGGAATCAACAGATTGAGCTGCGCCGGCACGCCTTTGTAAACCCGGCCGGCGAGGTCGAACTTGGATTTATGGCACGGGCAGAAAAAGCCGCCGCGCCAGTTCGCTTCGAAAGGCTGGGGGCCGACCTCGGGCAGCAATTGCGGCACGCAGCCGAGGTGGGTGCAATGGATATTGGCGACGAGAAATTCTGGACGCAGCGAGCGGCTCTGGTTGCTGGCATATCCCGGCTGCTGCTCGCGTTCCAGCGAGTCGGGGTCGCGTAGGTCGTCGCGCACCGCGTTCAGGTTCTCGAGCATCTCGGGAGTGCGACGCAAAATGCCGATCGTCTGACCGCGCCACTGCACCTTGAGCAACTCGCCCGGGGTCAGCAGGCCGACGTCGACCTGGACCGGGCCGCCGATCAAGCGCGCCTTGGCGCTCGGTTTCCACGAGGCGAGAAAAGGATAGGCGGCAAAAGCCGCGCCCACGGCGCCGACCACGGTGGTGGTCCAGGTCAACGCCAGGCGCCGCCCGCGATCGACGCCAGGTTCACGATGCTCGTCGGACATGAAGATCTCCCGTCTGAGGCCGGCCGAATGATGGTGGAAAGCGCCCCGCTCGTTGTGTTGTGCCTGCCGGGCCAGGCCGGCCGTTCGCCGCCGCCGCGCTGGGCAGCGGCAGGCGCGTATCAAATGCGGCATTTTACTCGAAACCAGGCCGCCGGGACAAACCGCGGCGCGGCTTCGCGGCGCGCGGCGGGCGCCAGCGGCAAGGCTCAGAGGCGGAAATGCAGGCCCGCCAAAAGGTCGTGGCTGAAATAATCGCCGGCGATGAGTTGGCCGCGCGGGCCGGCCGCGGTCCGGACATCGCCGAGGTCGGTGTAGCGGTACGAAAAATCGAACCACCAGCGCTTGCCGATATCGCGGCGCACGCCGACCGCGGTTTTCCAACTGAATTCGTCCTGGCCGTCATCGACGCGCAGCGAATCGCCGCCCTGAATGAAGCGGGTTTCGGCGGTATGGTGGGCGTAACCCAGGCCGCCGCCGAAATAGGCGCCCCATTTGCCGCCGAGCGGCACATCGTAAAAAGCGTTGAAATAAAACGACTGGGTCGCGACGTTGGCTTTGATCAAGCGCGGATCGGCTTCGGTGGTGGTCGCGTCGATGTCGAAGCGGTAGCGCCAGAGGTATTCCAATTCGACGCGAACCGGCAGGTCGGTGAAACTTCTACCGAACGCCGCGGACAGGCCGGCGACGGCTTCCGGGCTGTCATTGATCAGCCCGACCGGCGTCGTCTCGCCACCGAGGCGCAGCCCGGAGACATCGGAAATGCCACCGACGACCTTGAGTCCGGCGTAATAGTCCGCGGCCGGGGCGGGGGTGCAGAGGAACAGGAGTGCGGTCAATAAACCGAAACGCCAGGCAACAGAACCGTTTGTTATCTTGTGCATACAGATTCCAGGCGTGGAAGGAGCGGATGACATGATACGCCAGTTGGCGAGCAACAATTGGGTATCACTCAGCGACGGCGAGTCCGCGGCGCGCGGCGCGGGCGCCTTCGGAGCGTTCCCCGGCGAGCCGCTCGAGATAGGCCGGATCTACGCCGGTGACGTAGTCGCCCGAAAAACACGAGGTGTCGAACGCCTCGATCGCTGGATTGCCTTCGCGGCAGGCGTGGACGAGGTCATCGAGCCGCTGGTAAAACAGCCGGTCGGCGCCGATCGCCCGGCGCACGGATTCCTCGTCGCCGTGGCTGGCGATCAGCTCATCGGCCGCCGGCATGTCGATGCCGTAGATGTTGGGATAGCGCACCGGCGGCGCGGCCGAAGCGAGGTAGACGCGGCGTGCCCCGGCGGCGCGGGCCATCTCGATGATCTGCCCGGAGGTCGTGCCGCGGACGATGGAATCGTCGACGAGCAGTACATTTTTCTTGCGGAACTCGAGCTGGATGGCGTTCAGTTTGCGATGCACCGAGCGCCGGCGTTCGGCCTGACCGGCCATGATGAAAGTCCGGCCGATATAGCGGTTTTTGACGAAACCTTCGCGATATTTGACGCCCAACCGCCAGGCCAGGGGCAAAGCCGCAGTGCGGCTGGTGTCGGGGATCGGAATGACGACGTCGATGTCGTGATCGGGCCAGGCGGCGAGGATCGTCTCGGCCAGTGTTTCGCCCATACGCAGCCGCGCCTTGTGCACCGAGATGCGGTCGATCATCGAATCCGGACGGGCGAAATAAACGTATTCGAAGATGCACGGCGTGTGCCGCCGGGCGCGCGGCGAGCGGTATTCGTGCAGGTTGCCGTCGAGGTCGATGAAGACGCATTCGGCCGGCGCCAGGTCGCGGACCAGCGTAAAACCCAGCATGTCGAGGGCCACGCTTTCGGAGGCGACCATGTATTCGGCGCCCCAGGCAACGGTGCGGCGGCCGAGAACCAGCGGCCGGATGCCGTGCGGATCGCGGAACGCCACGATGCCGCGGCCGACGATCAGCGCCACGGCGGCATACGCCCCGGTGCACCGCCGGTGGACTTCATCCACCGCGGCGAACAGGGCCGGTGGCGAAAAACCGCCCTGATTCTGCAATTCGTGGGCCAGCACGTTGAGCAGCACTTCGGAATCGGAATCGGTGTTGAGGTGGCGCCGGTCGTCGCGATATAACTCGTCGCGCAAACGGGCGGTATTGATCAGGTTGCCGTTGTGGCCGAGGGCGATACCGTAGGGCGAGTTGACGTACAGCGGTTGCGTTTCGTCGGGCCGGTCGCAGCCGGCGGTCGGGTAGCGCACGTGGCCGATACCGGCATGGCCTTTCAAGGCTAAAATACTGTTCTCGTCGAAGGCGTCGCGCACCAGTCCGGCGCCGCGGTGCAGGTACAGCCGGCCGTCGTCCAGCGTCGCGATGCCGGCGGCGTCCTGGCCGCGGTGCTGCAAGACAGTCAGCGCGTCGTAGAGCCGGGCGGCGACCGGTTCACGGCTGCAAATGCCGACGATGCCGCACATCAGGCGCGCTCCCCGCCGGCGGCCGGCGCGGCGTTATCGGCGGCGAGATAATCGCGCAGCGTGGCGGGCAACCAGTCGGCGGCGCGCGCCGCGGCTTTTTCGAAGCCCGGCAAAAGTCGCGACTCCCGCCACCACGGATCCGCGGTGAACGGCGTCAGGCGGGCGAGCAACACGGCGATCACAACGAGCACGACGCCGCGCGCCAAACCGAACACCATGCCGACCAGGCGGTCGGTACCGTCTAAGCCGGTTTTATGCACGACCCGGCCGATGAGCCAAGTGGCGAGCGCGCCGACGGCCAATGCCAAACCGAAAATCGCCGCGAAGGCGACGATCACGCGCAATGAAGGCGTGCTCACCCACGACGTCAGCAGCCCGGCGCCGGGCGCGGCGCCGTTCCACGCCAGCCACAGCGCCGCGAACCACACGGCAAGCGCCATCAACTCGCGGACGAAACCGCGCCACAGGCCGACGATCACCGACAGTATGAGTACGGCGATGATGGCGATATCGACACCGTTCATCTGGAATACTCTATCCGGGGCGCGTCAGTTGTACTCGACAATCAGACCGTCGATTGCCAGCGTCTCGCTGAGCCGGCGGCGGACGTCGGCGGCGTCATCGCGGCTGAGCAAAGGTCCGACCTTGACAACCTGGACCCGTCCCTCGGGGCGCTGCTGCTGCTCGACGAAGGCGGCGAAATCGGCGGCCCGCACTTTCTCCAACAGGCGCCCGGCGTTGTCGGCATCGGAGAACACGCCGAGTTGGACGGCAAAGCGTTGGACCGGGGCGCCGCTCGCCGCCGGGGTCTTCGTGCTCTCGCCTTCCGGCGCCACCACCCGGGGACGGAGCCGTGGCAGGTCGTCGGTGATACGACGCGCCGCCGCGGCCGCATCACGTTCGCCGGCAAAACCGACGGCACGCACTCGGTGTAACGGCTGGTCGGCGCGAAAGACCGTATCGATACGGGTCCGGTAGCCCAGCTCTTCGAGTTGCGAGGCCAGCCGTTCGGCATTGTTGCTGGAAGCGAAACTCGCCGCCTGCACCTGCCACGGACCGCCGCCCGCTTCCGGGGATTCGGTGGGAGGTGCCGGTTTGGTGGCCGCCGGCGCGGCAGGCGCCGTCTCGGACGCCGCAGAGTCGGCGGCCGAGTCAACAGTCGATGATTCCGCCACCGGTTCGCCGGCGCTCACCGTGTCCGTCTCGGGCGGCGGGTACAGCGGGGTCAGCGGGACAATGACTGGGGTTTGAATCGTTTCGCGCCCGGTCGTTTCGCCCGCCGTACTGTCCAGCGCCCGGCTATCGGCGGGCGGCGAGGCTGATTCCCGAGGCGTTGCATCCGCCCCCGGATGGGCGGCGAACGTCCGAGTCTGCAACTCGGGGGCGGGCGGCGCCGGCGGGATCGCGAGGTCGCTGGTCACCTCGCCGGTTTCGACCGTTTCGTCGAACAGCATCGGGATGAAAATCACCGCCAGGGCGATCAGGATACTGGCCCCGATCAGTCGCTGCTTGAGCGCGATATCCATCATCAGGTTTTGGCCATCAGGTTTGGACCAACATATTTTGGCCACGATCGCTGGATCATCGTCATCATCATAACCCGCTCATCGCTCAGTCATCGCATCGACTTGCCGCGCGGCCGCGCAGTGGCTCATTTATAGGCGCGACTTTCGCTGCGCTCCCGAAATCAGCCGCTAAGGAGCGGCTGATTTCGCCGGGCCATCCGTGGCCCGGATTAGCCGGCTGTTTTTCAACAGCCTGCTAACACCGCCTGGGCGGTCAGAAACGAACCGCAGGCGATGATGCGGTCGCCGGGGCCAGCGGCACGGCGCGCCGCGTGCAGCGCCGCGCTCACCGATTGTAACGCCTGGCGCGGCGCGCCGATGCCGGCGGCAGTCAAAGCGCTGGCCATTTGCTCAAGCGTCGCGCCGCGCGGCGGCGGCAGCGGCGCCAGGTACCAAGCGTCGATGGCCGGCGCCAGTGCGATGGCCGATGCGACGAGGTCTTTATCGGCCAGCATGGCAAAGACCGCCAGGGTACGCCCCGCCGCCGGATATTCGGCCAGCGTCGCGGCAAGCCGGCTGAGGGCCGGCGGATTGTGCGCGACATCGACAATGATCTCCGGCTGTTCGGCCAGTTGTTGAAAACGGCCGGCGAGCGTCGCGGCGCCGAGTCCCGCGGCGAGCAACGCTGAGTCTAATGGCCGACCGGGAGCGAGCAATTCGAGTGCGGCAAGTGCCCCGGCGGCATTGTCGAACTGGTGGCGGCCGCGCAATGCCGGCGCCGGCAATGTCCGGTGTGTGCCATCGAGCGCGCGATAGCGCCAGCCGGACGCGGCGGGCTCGGTATCGAATTCGACCCCCAGCCGGTAAAGCCGGGCACCGGCCGCAGTGGCGGCGGCGAGTAGGCCTGATGGCGGTTCGCGATCGACCAGCACGACCGGGCGGCCGGGGCGGACGATACCGGCTTTTTCGCGGCCGATCGCGTCGCGATCCCGGCCGAGCCATTGCTGGTGATCGAGTCCGATCGCGGTGATCACCGCAATATCGGGGTCGATGATGTTGACGGCATCCAGCCGCCCGCCCATACCGACCTCAAGCACCGCGACTTCGAGATCGGCGGCCGCGAACAGCCACAGGGCAGCGAGCGTGCCATATTCGAAATAGGTCAGTGTCAACGCGCCGCGGGCCGCCTCGATCTGTTCGAAGGCGGCGATCAGCGCGGCGTCATCGACCTCGCGCCCGGCGATCCGCACGCGCTCGTTGTAGCGTCTCAAATGCGGCGAGGTATAGACCCCTGTCCGGCGCCCGGCGGCGAGCAGTACCGATTCCAGGTCGCGCACCACGGAGCCTTTGCCGTTGGTACCGGCAACGGTGATCACCCGCCGCGCCGGCGGCGGCGCGCCGAGCGCGCGCCAGACGGCGCGCACCCGGTCGAGGCCGAGATCGATGGCCCGCGGGTGACCGTGTTCGATGCGCGCCAGCCACTGCGCCAGTTCGGCGGATTCGGCGGCCGGCGTCATCGAATTGGGCGTTACGGGGTTGTGGTCAACGTCGGCGGGCGGCGCAGCGACGAGCGGCATCACGCTGCCTGGGGCAGGAGCAGCGCCAGCAATTGCGCGATACGCTGGCGCAAATCGCGGCGATCGACGATGATATCCACGGCGCCCTTGGCGAGCAGAAACTCGGCGCGCTGAAAGCCTTCCGGCAACTTTTCGCGGACCGTTTGCTCGATCACCCGCGGCCCGGCAAAGCCGATCAGCGCTTTCGGTTCGCCGATATTGATATCGCCGAGCATGCCGATGCTGGCCGTCACGCCACCGGTCGTCGGATGACCGAGCACCGCGATATATGGCAGGCCGGCTTCGGCCAGGCGCGCCAGGCCGGCGCTCGTTTTAGCTAATTGCAGCAGAGAATATAAACCCTCCTGCATGCGCGCCCCGCCGCTGGCCGTGAAACAGACATAAGGACAGCGCCGGGCGAGTGCGGCATTGACCCCGATAATGAATTTTTCGCCGACCACGGCGCCCATCGAACCGCCCATGAAGGCGAACTCGAAGGCCGCGGCGACCAGCGGCCGGCCGGCCAAACGGCCTTGCATCACGACCAGCGCGTCGCGCTCGCCGGTCGCCTTCTGGCTGGCCGCCAGGCGGTCACGGTAACGCTTGCTGTCACGGAAGCGCAGCGGGTCCTCGGCTTGCAGCCGGGGGGCCAGTTCTTCACGGTTTTCGGGATCGAGAAACCAGTCAAGCCGCTCGCGCGCCGTCAGAGCGTGGTGGTGGGCGCACTTCGGGCAGACTTTGAGATTTCGTTCGAGTTCGGGCTGGTAGAGCACCGCTTCGCAGCCGTCGCATTTGGTCCACACACCGTCCGGCACCGTCCGTTTGTTGCCGCCCTGGGTGCGTATCTGGCCGCGCATCAGTTTCTGGAACCAACTCATCCGTTCATTCTACCCGCAGCCGGTGCCGGTTGGCCCACGGCGAGGGCGGCGGCGAGCGGTGGAATGAACGCAGCGATCAGCCGTTCGATCTCCTCAACGCTGCCGGCCGCAGCCAGCGCCTCGACCAGGGCGCTGCCGATCACCACGCCGTCGGCGTGCGCCGCGACCGCCCGCGCCCCGGCCGCGTCCTTGACGCCGAAGCCGACGGCAACCGGCAAAGCGCATTGCGCGCGCAACGCGGCGAGCGGCGCGGCGAGCGAAGCGCCATCGAGGTGAGCGGCGCCGGTAATGCCTTTTAGAGCAACGTAATAAACAAATCCGGAGGCCGCGGCAACGAGCCGGGCCCGGCGATCGGGCGTCGTCGTCGGGGCGACGAGTTGGATGCGGTTTATACCGTGGGCGGTGAGCGCGGCGGCCAAGGCGCCCTCTTCTTCCGGCGGGCAATCGACGAGCAGGACGCCGTCGAGGCCGGCGGCAGCGGCAGCGGCGGCGAAACGCTCCTCGCCGAAGCGGACGATCGGGTTCAAGTAGCCCATCAGCACCAGCGGTGTGTGCTCATCGCCACGGCGAAATTCGGCGGCCATCTCGAGCACTCGGCCGAGGTCGGTGCCGTTGGCGATGGCCCGAGCGCAGGCCCGCTGAATCACCGGGCCATCGGCCATCGGATCGGAAAACGGCACACCGAGTTCGATGATGTCGGCACCGGCGGCGGCCAACGCCCGCATCGCCGGCACGGTCCATTCCGGGCGCGGATCGCCGGCCGTGAGATACGGAATCAGGGCCCGCCGGCCGGCCGCCGCGGCGGCAGCGAATGCGGCCGTCAGTCGCGCCGGATGTTTCATAAGCGGATCCCTTCGAGGCGGGCCACGGTATGGACGTCTTTGTCGCCGCGGCCGGATAGATTGACCAGCACGGTCTGGTCGGGGCGCATCGCGGCGGCAAGCTGCACTGCATACGCGACGGCGTGCGCGCTTTCCAGGGCCGGCAGGATGCCCTCAGTGCGGCTGAGCAGGTGAAAGGCGTCGAGCGCCTGGCGATCGCTCACCGCGACGTAGCGCGCCCGGCCGCTGTCTTTGAGCCAGGCGTGTTCGGGGCCGACGCCGGGATAATCGAGCCCGGCGGAAACCGAGTGCGTTTCGGTGATCTGCCCGGCGTCGTCGTCGAGGAGATAAGTCCGGCAACCGTGCAGCACACCGGGCCGGCCGGCCCCCAGACTGGCCGCGTGGTGGCCGCTCTCCAGACCCTCGCCGGCCGCTTCGACCCCGTACATCGCCACCGCGCGATCGGCGATGAACGGATAGAACAGGCCCATCGCGTTCGAACCGCCGCCAACGCAGGCGACCAGCGCGTCGGGCAGCACGTCGAACTGATCGAGTACTTGACGCCGCGCCTCGCGGCCGATCACCGAGTTGAAATCGCGGACCATCATCGGGTACGGGTGCGGGCCGGCGACGGTACCGATGATGTAATAGGTGTCGTCGATGTTCGTCACCCAATCGCGCAGCGCCTCGTTCAGCGCGTCTTTCAAAGTCCGCGAACCGGCTTCGACGGCGCGCACTTCGGCGCCCAAAAGACGCATCCGGTAAACGTTGATCGCCTGGCGTTCGATATCGACGGCGCCCATGTACACCACGCACTGCATGCCGAGGCGGGCCGCCACGGTGGCGCTGGCGACGCCGTGCTGGCCGGCGCCGGTTTCGGCGATGACCCGCGGTTTGCCCATGTAGTGGGCGAGCAGCGCCTGACCAACGGTGTTGTTGATCTTGTGCGCCCCGGTGTGATTGAGATCCTCGCGCTTGAGCAGGATGCGCGCCCCGCCGGCGTGTTCGCTGAGGCGGCGGGCGTGATACAGCGGCGATGGGCGGCCGACATAATGCTGGAGATCGGCGTCGAAACGAGCGATGAACTCGTCGTCGGCGGACCACCGGCGATAGGCCGCCGTCAGTTCTTCGAGCGCCGCCATCAGGGTTTCGGCGACATAAACGCCGCCGTAAGGGCCGAAGTGCCCCGCCGCATCGGGCCACGCGGTCAACGGCGCCGAAAAGCGTTCCGCCACCGGGCGTTCAACCTGTCGTTCAGCCTGCATCGCCCACTCCGACCTGTTCGACAAAACGTTGCATTAAAACATGATCCTTGATGCCCGGCGCGGTTTCGACGCCGCTCGACACATCGACCGCGTAAGGCCGAACGGTGCGCACCGCGGCGGCGACGTTGTCCGGAGTGAGGCCGCCGGCCAGGATCGCCGGTCTGCACGGCCGGCGCGGCACGCCCGACCAGTCGAACTGCCGGCCGCGGCCGCCGGGTTCGCCGATGGCATGGGCATCGTATAACCAGGCGACGGCGCTCCGATAAGCGCCCTGCCCGGCCGCCGCTTCGGCCGTCATCCGCTCGGCGCCGCCCATCGCAATCGCTTTAATGTACGGCTTGCCGTAAGAGCGGCATTCTTCCTCGGACTCGGCGCCGTGGAACTGCAAGATATCGACTTCGACTGCCGCGAGCAGCGCCTGCACGTCCGACGGCGGCGCATCCATCAGCAAGGCGACGAGCGTGACGAACGGCGGTGTCGCGGCGCGGATCGCACGGGCTGCGTCCCAATCGATCCGCCGCGGACTGCGTTCGGCGAAGACCAGGCCGAGCGCATCGACCCCGAGCCGGGCGGCGTGGACCGCGTCTTCCGGGCGGGTGATACCGCAAATCTTGATTCGGGTCCGGGGCACAGTCAGCTTTCATTCCATCCGGGAAATGCCGGGTCGGCGCCAACCGGCAAGTGCCAGTGCGCAGCATAACGCGGGCCGACAAAATAAAGCCCCGCCGCCGGGGCTGTGACGCCGCCCAGCCGGCGGTCGCGGGCATCCAGCAATTCGGCGATCCAGCTTGCCGGCCGCGCGCCGTGACCGACGGCGATCAGGGCGCCGGCGATATTGCGCACCATATGGTAAACGAAGGCGTTGGCGGTGACTTCGATCCAGACCTCATCGCCCTGGCGCTGAACCGCGATCGTTTCAAGCCGCCGGCGGGCGTGGTGCGATTGGCAGCCGGCGGCGCGGAATGAACTGAAATCGTGCTCGCCAGCCAGACATTGTGCCGCTTCGTGCATCAACAGGGCGTCGAGCGGCCGGTACACCCAAGCGGCACGATGCCGGTCGAGGGCCGGTCGCGTCCAGCGGTTGACGATACGATAACGGTAAGTCCGCGCTTCGGCGCTGTACCGGGCATGGAAGTCATCGCCGACGGGGCGCAGCCAGCGCGCTGCGGCCGGATCCGGTAGATGGCTGTTCAGACCAAGCACCCAGGCGCGGGCGCTGCGCCGGGCGCCGCTGTCGAAATGGACCACCTGACAAAGCGCGTGGACGCCGCGGTCGGTGCGGCCGGCGGCGGTCACCGCCAGCGGCTCGGCGGCGACCTGCGACAAGGCCGCTTCGAGCACGGCCTGTACGGTCGGGCTCTGCCGCTGGTTCTGCCAGCCGTAAAAGCGGCTGCCGTCGTACTCGATACCGAGAGCGTAACGTTGGGCCAGCATGCGGGTCAGCCCGGGTGATGCATCATCCCGGCTCAGATCTGTTTCAACAGGTTCCGTCCTTCCGCCCGCTGCGCTTCGTTGCCCTCTTCCATCACCTCGTCGATGATGGTGCGCGCCGCGTCAGCGTCGCCCATCGAAATATAGGCGCGGGCCAGGTCGAGTTTGATCTCGATATCGTCTTCGTCGCTGCCGCCGGGCAGGCCGTGCGCGGTTTCGCCGCCGGCGCCTTCGAATGCTTCTTCGTCGTCATCTTTGACCAGTTTGAGGACACTTTCGAACGGGTCGGGGTCTGTCGCCATTTCTTCCTTCGGAGCGGCGCTCTCGCCGCCGCGGCGCAACAATTCGCGCGCCGCGTCGCGATCGAAGTCGAGCCCGGCGTTCTCCTCCGCCGCCGGCCCGGCGCCGGCGGTCCGCCCATCGCCGGCCAAACGCTCATCTTCAGCTTGCAGACGCTGCAACAGGTCGCGCGTCGTCTCATCGAGCGGCGGCGATTCGGCCGCTTCGCTGGAGGCCGGGCGCCGATCGGGCTGCGGTTGTGACCCCTGCGCCAGGGTCGTGGCCGGTGGCACACGAGACGGCTGGGCCGGAGCCGGCGGCGGTGTTGGAGTCGGGGGTGATGCTGCCTGGCGCGCCGGGGGCGCAGCGCGGGGGGCCGGTTTGGGCCGCGGCTGGGTTTGGGATTGAACCGGGCGCCGGGCACCGGCTTGCGCCCGTACCAAACGATCGGCCAGTGAAGCCTGCGGCGCGGTTTCACCGCGCCGCCGTTTCTGCAACCAGATCAATGCCACGACCGCCAGCAGACCGATGCCGGCGATCACCGCCATGGTTCCGGTGACCCACTTACGGTCGGCACTGGCGGGTGGGGTTGCGGGCGGTTGCGGCGCGGGCGCGGACACGCCACCGGCCACAGGCTCGGGTGTGCCAGCAGCGGTTTCGGCATCCGGCGAGGCGGTTTCCGCCGCCGGCGGCTCGTTGCCGATCGGTGTCGTTTCCGCCGAGAGCGGCGCCGTCGCGTCGCCACCGGCCTCGGCGCCCTCGGTGGTCGGAGGCTCGGGCTGTTGCGCATCAGCCAGATAGCTCTGAAATTCCGCCAATTCGGGATCGACGACTTCGAGGCCACGCCGGCCCTCCAACTCGTCGCGCAATTCCTGCACCTGGCGCGCCAGATCCTGGTTTTCGAGCCGGGTGGTCAGCAATTCCTCTTCAAGCCGCGACAGCTCGGCCCGCACCGTCGCGCTGTCGCGCAGCGTACCGTCCTCGCCGTTAGCGTCGGGCGGCACCAGTTTCAATTGGGTCTGTACGTCTTGCCGGCTTGCCGCCGTCGATGATCCGGACCCCGCTGGCGACGATGCACCACCGGCTCCTCGACCCTCCCCTTGGTCGCCGATCGCACGGCCAGCGGCACGACCGGTGTAAGCCCGCCAGGCATCGTGCTGCTCGCTGGCGATCCGGCGCGCTTGTTCGGCATCGAGCAGGGCGATCGCCTGGCGGTCGGGCACGGCCAGCCGCGCACCTTTGTGCAAGCGGTTGATGTTGCCATCGTCGAAAGCCTCCGGGTTGAGGCGGACGAAGGCGAGCATCACCTGGTTATTGCTGTACGCGGTGCGGTCGGGATTGTGGCGCTCGGCGATGCTCCACAAGGTCTCGCCGGCGACGACCGGGCCGTAAGACTCGCCGGGCGGTGTTTCGGCGGCGGCCGGGGCGACCCGTTCGCGAGCCGGTGGCGGCGCGCTCGTCGCGGCCTGGCGCGCGGCTTGCGGCGGCGGTGCGGCGGCGACGGGGGCCGCGGCCGGAGCCGCCGGTTCGGGCTTGACGGCCAGCGTCGGCTCGCCGGCGAGCGGCGGATCGAGAAACAGCGTGTACTGGCGCAGCAGGCGGCCGCTGCTCCAACTGGCATCGAGCAAAAGCTGCAAAAACGGATCGGTGATCGGCCGGCTCGAAGTCAGGTGCACCACCGGACCCGACGGGCGATCGATCAGTTCGACGGTGATCGGCACCGTCAGGTTGGCGCGGTTCAGCCCGACGCGCCGGAAGTCCTCGACACTCGCCAGATCGACCTTGAGCCCCTGCCGCTCGTCACCGCCGCTGACGGCCAGCGGGATCATGACGTCCAGCGGTTGGTTCAGGAACGATCGAACCTCGGCGTCGCCGAGCCCCAGCGCCGGTGCGTCGAGCGGCGCTATCAAGCCGACGAGCCAGATCGCGCTCCATACCCGCCACTGTGTCGCGGTCCCCCTCTGGGTTGTCATTGTCATGCGCCTCTCGGTCGAATTCCAATAGCGATCGGTGCGTTACGTAAACATCATACAATCAAAGACTTCCAGTCACAATCTACCATGAATTGCGAGGTTTGTCACCGAACGGGCCATCACACCGGACGATCGATCTTCCGGCCGTCACGGCGGCACGGGTCATCTCTCAACGCCGAACGAGCCGCTCGGCGATCTGCACCGCGTTCAGCGCGGCTCCCTTGCGGATGTTGTCGGCGACGACCCACAGGCACAAGCCCTGCGGGTCGCAAGGGTCGCGGCGCAGGCGCCCGACATGGACTTCATCGTGGCCGGCGGCGTGGGTCAAGGGCGTCGGATAAGCCGCCGGCTCGGCGGCAAAGCGCACGCCGGGCAGCGCAGCGAGCAGGGCCGCGGCCCGTTCGAGCGGTAGCGCCTCGACAGTGCGCAGATGCAGCGCCACAGCATGACCGTAGAACACCGGCACCCGAACCGCGGTGGCAGTCAGCGCCAGGTCTGGCAGGCACAGCAGGCGGCGCGCCTCGCGGATCATTTTCCATTCCTCGCGGGTGCTGCCGTCGGCTTCGAAATCATCGACCTGGGGCAACACGTTGAAGGCGATTGGCTGCGGGAACACCTTGCTTTCGATGGCCTGGAAATTGAGCCGGGCGGCGGTCTGGCGCGCCAGTTCCTCGAGCGCCAGCCGCCCTTTGCCGGATACCGACTGCCAGGTCATCGCGTGCACCCGTTCGAGGCCGGCGGCCGCGGCCAGCGGTTGCAAGGCCATCACCATCTGAATCGTCGAACAGTTCGGGTTGGCGATGATGCCCGGCGGCCGCCAGCGATCCAATACCCCACCGTTGACCTCGGGGACGACCAGGGGAATATCCAGGTCGGTGCGGAAGGCCGAAGAGTTGTCGATCACCACGCAACCGGCGGCGACAGCGCGCGGTGCGTGCCGCCGCGCGACCTCGGCCCCGGCCGAAAACAACGCCAGATCGGTGCCGGCGAAATCGAACTCATCGAGCGCGGCCAGCGCAAAATCCTGCCCCCCGGCGCTGACGATGTCGCCGGCCGAACGCGGGCTGGCCAGGGCGCTGATCGAGCGGGCCGGCACGCCGCGTTCGAGCAGCAGTTCCAACATCACCTGGCCGACAGCGCCGCTGGCTCCGGCGACGGCAATCTGGAGATCCGGGAAGTTTTTCATTGACCGGCGATAGGGTGGTGGGCGATTACCGCGAGCCGGCCGGCAACTGTGGGGCGCGGGAACGGACGTCGCCGCACTGCGCCCGGTGGCGCAGCACGTGATCGATCAGCACCAGGGCCATCATCGCTTCGGCGATCGGCGTGGCACGCAGTCCAACGCACGGGTCGTGCCGGCCGGTGGTGACCACTTCGACCGGCCGGCCGTCGCGGTCGATGGTGCGGCCGGGCAGCCGGAGGCTCGAGGTCGGTTTGAAGGCCATCCGGACGATGATCTCCTGGCCGCTCGAGATGCCGCCGAGGATGCCGCCGGCGTGGTTGCTGGCAAAACCTTCGGGGGTCATTTCATCGCGGTGCTCGCTGCCTTTTTGCGCCACCGCGGCGAAACCATCACCGATGGCCACCGCCTTGACGGCGTTGATGCTCATCATCGCGGCGGCGAGTTCGGCGTCGAGTTTGCCGTAAACCGGTTCCCCGAGGCCAGCCGGCACGCCGCGGGCCATCACCGTCACTTCGGCGCCGACCGAATCACCGGACTTGCGCAAGGCGTCCATATAGCTTTCGAGTTCGCCGACCATCGCCGGATCGGGGCAAAAAAATGGATTGGATTCGATGATCTCGAGATCGACCGTCCGGTCGGTGCGCAGCGGTCCGAGTTGCGAGAGATAACCCACGATATCGATCGGGGTGTGCGCCGCCAGCCACTTGCGGGCGATCGCCCCGGCGGCGACGCGCAGCGTCGTTTCGCGCGCCGACGAACGGCCGCCGCCGCGCCAATCGCGGATGCCGTATTTGGCCTCGTAAGTGTAATCGGCGTGCCCTGGGCGGTAACGATCGGCTAATTCGCTGTAATCGCGGCTGCGGGCGTCGGTGTTGTCGATGATCAGGGCCAGCGGCGTCCCGGTCGTGACCCCGTCGAACACGCCGGAGACAATCCGCACGGCGTCGGCTTCGCGGCGTTGCGAGGTGTGCCGCGAGCGGCCGGTCGCCCGCCGGCGCAGCGCCTGTTCGATTTCGCCGGCGGCGATTTCGAGTCCCGGCGGACAGCCGTCAATGACGCAGCCGATCGCCGGCCCGTGACTTTCGCCAAAGGTCGTGACCGTAAATAATTTGCCGAAGCTGTTGCTGCCCATCGAAATCGCGATGATCCTCCGTTATCCCAGGTTATGATAAAGCGGACCGCAGTTTAGCATTCAGCGCCAAGCGGCGGCGGGCGCGCCAGGCCGCGATAGCGGGTGCGGCACGGTCGAGTTCTTCGCGGGCGATCAGCATGACACCGTCGCCGCCGGCGCTGAACTCGAGCCAAGTGCACCCGATGTCGGGCAGCGCCGCGGCCAGCGTCGGCCACGAACCGCCGACTTCGAGAAACAACAGCCCGGCGGGCGCCAGCCAATCCGCGGCGGAGCCGAGAATGCGCGCCGCAAAATCCAGGCCGTCGGCGCCGCCGGCCAGCGCCGCGGCCGGTTCGGCGCGATATTCGGGGGCGAGATCAGCCATTTCGCTGTCCGGCACATAGGGTGGATTGGCGAGGATGACATCGTAGCCGCCGCGCCGCTCGTCCGGCAGCGCAGTAAACAGATCGCCGCAATGCAGTTCGGCGCGGCGTCCGAGATCGTAGCGCGCGCCATTGTCGCGCGCCACGGCGAGCGCCGCCGGATCCAGGTCGGCCAGATCGACCCCGGCCTCGGGAAAGGCCAACGCCGCGGCAATGCCAATGCACCCCGAACCGCAGCACAGGTCGAGGATGCGGTGCACCGGACGTTCTCCTCTCCACGGTGCAAATCGATCTAAAATAACTTCGGCAAGCGGCGAGCGGGGAACCAGTACCGCGTCATTGACCTTGAATTTCAAGCCGGCGAACCACGCCTCGCCGGTCAAATACGCCGCTGGCTTGCGGCTGAAAATGCGCCGCTCGATCCAGCGTTCGATTGCGGCGCGCTCGCCGGGCGCCAGTATCCGCCGCGGCAAAGGCGACGTGGGATCCAATCCCAGGGCATGGGCCGCCAGCCAGCACGCTTCGCTATACGGCTCAGCCGTGCCGTGACCGCAGACGACACCCGCCGCGGCCAGCCGCCGAGCGGCGGCACCGACCACGGTGAGCAGGTCCAAACCCGGCTGCTGATCAGGCGATGACTTCTCTTGTATCATTGGACGTTCATGATCTCATGGATGACGCCATGAAGCCCCCTTGGACAAGCCCCGCCCGGTTTCGGTTGCTGATCGTCTGCACCGTCGCGCTGGCCGCCTGCCGGCCGGAACCACCAGCCGCCGGAGGCGAGGCGGAACTTGCGCCGCCGCTGCTTTCCGTCACCGTCAACCCGCCCCGCCGGCTGACCGATTTCGCCCTTCTCGACCACCACGGTGCGCTTTTCAATCGGGCCAGCCTCGCCGGGGCATGGCATCTGATGTTTTTCGGCTTCACGCGCTGCCCGGACATCTGCCCACCGACACTGGCCCAACTCGGCGCCGTGCAACGGGCGATCAAGGCCAATGGCGCAACGCCGCCGCGCGTCATTTTCGTCACCGTCGATCCGGTTTACGATACGCCCGAAACGATGGCCTTGTATCTCGCCAACTTCAGGCTCGATGCCGATGGGGTGACCGGCGAGCGGCCGCAGCTCGAGGCGCTGGCGCTGCAACTGGGTATTTATCACCGGCCAACTGTTGAACCGCCGCCGGACACCGCGCCCACCCACCAACACCATCAGGAAGACGCCGTCACATTCGATCACAGCAGCCAGGTGCTGCTGCTCGATCCCGAGGCCCGGCTGATCGCCATCCTGCCGCAACCGCTCGACCCCAAAGCCCTCGCCGACCTGCTGCCGGAACTGATGTCGGCCGCCGACCCGACCCCGGCAGTGGACGATGACCTCGCCCCTGCCCCGCTCCGTCCCCGGGTGCTGACCGCTGCACCGGCCGGCAGCTCGCCATGAAAAACGCCACGTGGACGTCCCGCCTCGTGTATTACGGGCAATGGGCGTTGCCCGGCCGGCTGCTGACCCGGCTCGCCGGAGCGCTGGCCCAAAGCCGGATCGCTTGGTTCAAAAACGGGCTGATCCGGTTGTTTATCGCCCGCTACAAAGTCGATCTCGACGAAGCGATGTACAGCGACTTGCGGCAATACCCCAACTTCAACGCTTTTTTCATCCGCACGCTGCGACCGGGTACCCGGCCGCAAGATAGCGACCACCGATCGCTGATCGCGCCGTGCGACGGCGAAATCAGCGCCGCCGGCACCCTCGGCGAAGGCCTGCTGATCCAGGCCAAGGGATACCGCTATCCACTCAGCACACTGATCGCCGGCGACGACGACGAGGTGGGGCGTTTCCTCGGCGGTGAATATCTGACCATTTATCTCGCCCCCTGCGACTATCATCGAGTTCATATGCCGCTGGCCGGCCGCCTGCAGATGACCCGCCACATCCCCGGCCGGTTGTTCAGCGTGCACCCGAAAAGCGTCGCCGCAGTGCCGGACATCTACACCCGCAACGAGCGCCTGTACTGCCGCTTCGCCCTACCGCAAAGCGACCGCCAATGGGGTCTGGTGATGGTTGGCGCCCTGCTGGTCGCCGGGATCGAAACAGTTTGGGCCGGCCGCTCCAGCGCGGCGCGGCGGGTCGAGGCCCGCGACCGGTTCGACCCGGCGGTCATGCTACAGCGCGGCATGGAAATGGCGCGCTTCAATTACGGCTCGACCGTCATCCTGCTCGTCCCGCCGGGCACCGTACGCTGGCGCGGCGGCCTCGAACCCGGCCGCCGCCTCAAAACCGCCGAAGCGCTGGGTTGGTTGAATGGGTGATGCAAGACCGTGCGGCTATCGGCTGCACGCGGATATAGCCGAAAGAAATCCTTAGCAGGCTGTTGAAAAACAGCTTGCTAATCCGGGCCACGGATGGCCCGGCGAAATCAGGCGCTCCTTAGCGGCTGATTTCGGGAGCGCAGCGAAAGTCGCGCCTTCCGCAAGCGACGTTGAAAAACGCCAGGATGGCGTTTTTCAACAACCTGTTAACCCGTCTATAATCGTCTCATCGGGACCGGTGCGCACCGCGCATGGGTCGTGCGCAGCGATCTTCTCGATCCCGCTCGCAGAAACGCCGGCTCGAATGATTGGGCATTGTTTACTACCGAATCGTTCAGCGGTTGCCGCGGTGATCGTCCGCCCGCAGCGGACGCCTAGACCGCATCAGAAAAAACCGTCTCGAACGAAAAGGAAAAACCATGGATTCCTACAAAGTTCTTCTTTTTATTCAGATCTTTTCGGCGCTGCTGGCCTTCGGGTTGTTGGGCTACCGGTTCGTGCTTATTCCGAAGCGGCAGAAGGCGGCATTAGAGCGAGAATATCCTCATATTATGCGGGGTGCCGAGGCCGCGCACGTCGGCTATTTATGGGACTCCGATCTGGCCGCACCCGGACTCCAAGTGCTCCAGGCGGTGAAACGAGGTTGGCTGATTGTCGGCAAAGAACGGGTGACGCTGGCCTCGCAAGCGGGCCGGCGGTGGGTTCTAAAAAGCATGGATCACAATACGGTGCGCACCGCATTCGTCGATACCGGCGGTGCGATGCCGGGCTTTACGGCGCTGATCCGACTTTACGACGGCGCCGATGTGCTGTATGTCGCCAGCTTGGGGAACTGGGGTAAGGGCGATAAAAGCAAAACAATCCGCCTGTTCGAGAAGTTGCGCGCTTGTTGCGGCCTGGACCTGTCGGTGCGTCATGAAAGTTTGAGCCAGGCGGCAAGAACCGCGCTCACCGTCATGCTTTCCATAACGCTGGTGGTTGCGGTCTTTACGGTCCGCGCGGCGATCAACAAAAAGCCCCTCGATGCCCCCGCGCACATCACGGTTCAGAACGACGGCCGCGCGCTGATGGCGAGCAGCCGGGAATTGTTGATCTTCGACGGCGCGGTGTTGATCGATCGGGTGGCGGTAAAACAATTGGGCGTGGCGCCGCCGCTGGCCAGCATCGCACCGGGCGGGCCCGGTGAAATCTATCTCGGCAGCCGCAAGGAGCACCGTATTTACCGGTGCCGCCTTGACGAACTTAGCTGCCAGCCATTTCCGGAGTCCAAAACGGAACCGCAGCCCGTATTGCGAGACGCCTTTGCCATGGTCTTCGATCGCGATCACAAGTGGCTTTTGGTGGCGGATTCCGCCCGTCACCGGCTGCTGGCATTCGATGGCGACGGAAGCTCGGTGGACGTACTCGTCGATCACCCGGTGTTATGTTTTCCGAATCAGGTGATCATCGATCGCAACGAAGCGTTTGTCGTCAATACCAATTATCACCGCATTGAACATTTCGCTTATCATCCGGAAACCCCGGCGCTCAAACGCCTCGACAGCCTCCCGGTGGTAGCGGACACCCGCCTGGACGTCGACTGCCCGCCGCCTGCCGAAACGCTGTTCAGCAGTTTTCTCCACCGCGAACAATTCAAGGGCGAGCAAGCCCGGGCGTTTCCCGAAAGCACCCGGGGCAGAGTCTGGCCCATCAGCGCGATCAAGACCGGCAGCCGTTCCTTTTGGGTGCTGAACGCAGCGAACGGAATGCGCCGCGCCGATTTGCTCGAGATCGACGGCAACAACCACCGCCTGTTGTTGCCTGGCCGCCTGCACGACCCCGTCGCACTGGCCGCCGTCGGCGATGAATACTGGGTGGCCGACCTGGCAGAACCCGCGATTCATCGCTTCGACCGCTCAGGCAAAATGCTGGAAGATCTCGCTGATCCGGTGTTGCAAAGCTGGTTCGAATCGCTGCACAGACAAAAAGCGCAGAACGACAAAGTTTATTACACGATGCTTGTGGCGTTGTTGGCGATTTTGTTCCTGTCGGTTTATTTATTGATGCGGCGCTACCGCCTTTTCTTCGACTTTTTAGTGGACAACAGCCCAACGTTGCGGTAACCACTCGCGTAATTCGGGCATTCCAGTGAGTGTATCAATTTCGGTCACATCTGCCCGTTCTCCAGCACCCTGGCGATCGCGGTGATGGCATTCCAGTTGCGAGTCGTGGCCGGTACCCCAAAGAGTCGGTCGATCGCGAGCACGGCAGGGCGGAAGCTTCTGTGACAGCCGACATTGTCGCCCCTTAGAAGAGCCACGAGTGCCATGCATGTCCTCTCGCTGGCGCCCCCCAAGCTCCAGGGCCCTCTTGTCCGCCCAACGCTCGGGCTCAGCCGACCCGATAACGCGCCAGCGTTTTTTTGGGGTCGGCTGAAGTCCATTGTTGTTAGGCGATTATACCGTTGTCTCTTTTGGATTAGGGCCAAATTGATTCTGCCCAGGATTACTATCTTGCACCATGAATACAAGCAATACAATAGCGCCAATCAGTGGAATTAAAGCAATAAGTAACCACCAGCCACTGCGGTCAGTATCATGAAGCCTCCGCACAGCTACTGCAATTGCAGGTATTAAAACTGCCAGCGCATAAATACCGCTTAGTAGCCCAATACCATCTTCGATGCTATAAGTTCCAGTGCCTAAATCAATAATCCCTAATATGATAGAGACGATGATATTGAACAAGACGAAATACCAATATTCTTTTCTTCTTGCTCGTCCGCTAAAGACAGCATACTTTTTCAAAACTTCAAAATACCAATTCATATCTTGCTCTCCTTCATTATTGACTCATGGTTTGATTAGCCTGGTAGTCGAGGCGTTTTCGTCGCCTAACTGCTGGCTTGGCATCCACGTTACGGAAAAGTACTGAATAAAAAAACAGTTCCAAGGAACGCATCCCATGAAAAAGCCCGCTGAGGCTTCCCCATTTTTGCGCAAGGTTCGTGATGTCATCCGCACACGTTATTACAGCATTCGCACCGAAGAAACTGACGTTCACTGGATCAAGCGCTTCATTCCCCATCACGGGAAACGCCATCCGGTCGAAATAGGGGAACTGGAAGTGGCGGCGTTTCTGAGCCACCTCGCCGTCCATCGGCGGGTGGCGCCGGCTACACAGAATCAAGCGCTCAACGCCTTGGTTTTTCTCTACAAGGCGGATCTCGAACGCCCCCTTGGCGATTGTACGGGCATCGTCTGCGCCAAGGGCCGCCAGCATCATCCGGACGTGACGATGGTGGTTTTTTTGGCTGCAAAAACGATTTTTGCTTTCACAATTCGCCTGATTTTGCGCCAGGTTAGCGATGATTGCAAGCTGCTAATACTGCAATGTTATAAATTAACCTATTATGGCGACTTCTTCAAGTAATTTGTGAGGTTAGCCATGGGATTGAGTCTGCAAGCGCGGTTTGAGAGGTATTGTGATGGCTGTGTGAACAAAAACGAAAACCAGGACCCATCACTCGCCGGAGAAGTCTGTTGCTGAACAATGATGAGTGTCAAGTTTCTGTTGACCTTAAAAGATTGACATCCACCGTAAAAGATGGCCATTCGCCACGTGCCATTGACGCAATCAGTTGTGACTCGTACAATGACTCATAATGAGTCACGATGAAGCGACCGTGATGAACACCAAGACGCAACTCACAATCCGCGGGTTTGGCCCACAAATTGAGCAAGCGATCCGCAATCTTGCCGAACGCGAGGGGATCTCATTGAACCAGGCCGTACTTCGCCTTTTGCGGCGCGGCGCGGGACTGGCGCCCGACGAGCCGGATCAACCAAGCGTGATCGGCTCAACGCTAGATCACCTCGCGGGAACCTGGTCCGATACGGAGGCCGAGGCCATGGCGGAGGTCGAGAAGGACTTCGAACGCATCGATCCCGAGCTTTGGGCATGAAGATCCTGCTCGACACGAACGCCTACTCGGCGTTCAAACGCAACGACGAACGCATTCTCCACATCATCCGGCAAAGCGAGGCGATCGTCTTCTCATCGATCGTCGGGGGCGAACTGCTTGCCGGATTCCATTGGGGCCGGCGCTTCGAGCGCAATCGTGAGGAGTTGCTTTCCTTTCTTGCGCACCCGCGAGTTCGCTTGGTCCCCGTGACGCTCACCACCGCGGACCGTTACGGCAGGATCTACCGCATGTTGCGGGCCAAGGGGACGCCGATTCCGGCCAATGACATGTGGGTCGCCGCGCAAGCCCTGGAGACCGGCGCCGAGCTGGTTTCCTTGGACAACCACTTCTCGTTCATTGATGGGTTGGCGCGGATCGATCTATCGGAGGCTTAGTGCCGCTACGCCACTGGGCGAGAGCATGGTCCTTGATTGCGTTTGGATTGAAGATTGCCCCCGCTGGCGAAGAAGGGTTTGGATTGAGCTTGCCCTACCCCGCTGGCGGGGAAGTCCATCTTCTCCCCCCGCTTGCGCGAGGGAGGGGCTGGGTTCGAGCGATCGTTGTGTGGGTTTACGCTTTATGCAAGGCTCAATAGCGCGGTTGCTCTTTTCTGGTCGTTTAGCTAAATTCAGCGTGGCAGGGGCCGTGGGCCGTGCCAATCAAGATTGGATCGGTGTTGACATTCTGGTATTGTACGGATATAGTCCGTACACCGATACACCAGGAGCACGGCATGGCCGGAACCACAGGGGTCCGTGAAGACAGAATCGAATTGCGGGCGACTCGCGAGGAAAAACGGCTTGTGGCGGCCGCTGCCGCGTATGAGCGGCTGGACATCACCAGTTTCATCATGCGTAACGTCTTACCTACCGCCCGCGCGGTCGTGGACCGGGCCGAGCGCATCGTGCTCAGCGAACGCGATACCAGACGCGTGCTGGAACTGCTGGATAACCCACCCGAGCCGACACCGGCCCTGTTGGCTGCCGCGCAACGCCGAACCGCCCGAACCTGAACCTGCCCGTGCAGTGGCGCGAGGAGCCCATCGGCCGGCATCACCATCGCAAGCGTTTCGATTGCGGGGCAGTCGAACTCAACGAATACCTCGCTCGCTACGCCCGGCAAAATCACGAATCGGGTGGCGCAAAGACTTTCGTCGCCGTACCGCCCGCAGAACCTGCCGCTATTCTGGGGTTTTATTCGATCAGTCCAGGCGCGATCGAATTCGCTCGCCTGCCCGCGAACCTGACCAGAAATCTCGGCCGCTATGACGTGCCGATCTTTCGTCTCGGGCGTCTGGCCGTGGACCTGACCGTGCAAGGCCAGGGACTGGGCGGCGACCTTCTGCTGGCGGCCGGTAAACGGGCGCTGGCCGTCGCGGCGGAAGTCGGCGGCATCGCCCTGGCGATCGATGCGCGGGACGACACCGCGTCCCGCTGGTATTTAAGGTTCGGCGCCTTGCCGCTGTTGGACGACCCACTCAAGCTCATCCTGCCGCTCAGCGTGATTGCAAGGGCGATCGTCATCGCCGGCAAGCGGCGAAAGTGAGGCGCAGACGGGGGCGAAAAAGCTATACAGGATGCGGTTATCCACGCCGCCCCGCCAAATGCACGCGAACGGCCTCTTCTTGATCCTGCTCTTCGAGGGCGTTTTCGAGCGCCCGTTCGGTGGCTTTCAGTTCGGGGAGGACGACTTTTTCCAGAGCGCGGACCCGCCGCTGCGTGCGCTGGTATTCGGCGTCCAGGCGCCGCAGGGCCGTGACTTCAGCGGCGAGTGCCGCGCCGGCGGCGAGTAGTGCCGCATGGCGGTTGGCCAGGGCGGCGACCTCGGGGCGGGCGGTCGGCGGTGGATAAACGGTCCGCGGATCGGCCGTGGCGACCGCTTTGGCAGAGGGCAGCGCGACACCGAGAAAGGAATGCAGCTTAAGCTCGATATCGCAAGCGCCGTTCAGCAGTGGTGGATAAACTTGCAATTCCTCGAGGCCGCAACGGCGGAGTGCCTGGCGTAACGCGTCGCCGGCCGCCGCCTCCAGGGCGGAAAACTCGGCCCGCTGCCGGGCGTATGCGGCGATCCGGATGAGCAGTTCGCGGGCCAGCAGAATGCGCTTTTCTTCGAGGAAGCGATGCCCTTCCTCGACCACCTCGCGCTCGCGGCGCAACTCCAGCCACGCAGCACGCGAAGCGCTGGATTCACCCACCGGCATCCTCCCCGGCGGCCGCGTGATAGCGTTGGATCTGCGCGTCGCTCAAGCGGTTGAGTTCGGCCGCCGGCAGCAGGCGCAACACCGCCCAGCCGAGGTCCATGCTGTGTTCGAGCGAGCGCGGCTCGCGCTGCGCGATCAACCGCCGTTCGAAAGCCTCGCCAAATTTTAGATAAATTTTATCGTCCGGCGCTAGACCCTCCTCGCCGACCACGCCGGCTAAAAGGCGGACGTGGCGGGTGCGGGCGTATGCGGCGTAAAGCTGCGCCGCCAGCGACGGGTGATCGACATGGGTATAGCCTTCTCCGGTACCTTGGTCGATCAGACGCGACAGGCTGGGCAGCACGGCGATCGGCGGCGAGATGCCCTGGCGGTCCAGAACCCGGTCGAGCACGATCTGTCCCTCGGTGATGTAACCGGTGAGGTCGGGGATCGGGTGCGTGATGTCGTCGCTGGGCATGGTCAGGATCGGCATCTGAGTCAGCGAGCCGGCGATGCCGGCAAGCCGCCCGGCGCGTTCGAACAGCGACGCCAGGTCCGAGTACATATAACCGGGATAGCCCTTGCGCGCCGGAATCTCGCCGTGGCCGGCCGAGACTTCGCGCAGCGCTTCGCAATACTGGGTCATATCGGTCATCACGACCAGCACGTGCCGGCCTTCGCTGAACGCCAGATATTCGGCGGCGGTCAGCGCATAGCGCGGCGCGAGCAGCCGCTGGGCGCTCGATTCGCCGGCCAGATTCAAAAACATGACGGTGCGATTCAGGGCGCCGCTTTCCTCCATCGCCTGGCGAAACAACGCGGCGGTGTGGTGCGAGACGCCGATGCCGGCGAAGACCACGGCGAACTCGCCCGCGGCCGCCCCGAGCAGCCGGGCGTGGCGCGCGATCTGCACCGCGAGGCGGTCGTGGGGCAGGCCGCCGCCAGAAAACAGCGGCAATTTCTGGCCGCGCACCAAGCTGTTCAAAAGGTCGATCGCGGTGACCCCGGTCTCGATGAAATCGACCGGCAACTCGCGCTGGACCGGGTTGATCGGCAGGCCGCCGACCGGCCGCTCTTCGTTGCCGGCCACCGGTGGCCCGCCGTCGAGCGGCGTGCCGGTGCCGTCGAAAATGCGGCCGAGGATCCCGGGGCCGACGCCGAAGGTCAACGGCGTTCCCAGAAAACGGACGCGCAAACCGCGCAGCGGCAAATCCCTCGTCGCTTCGTGGATATCGACGACGATGCGTTCGCGGTCGATCGCCACCACTCGTCCGAGGCGGGCGGCGCCAGTCGAATCGAGCACTTCCACCGCGTCGTTGAGCCCGCAGGCGATGTCACGGCTGAGGGCGAGCAGCGGTCCTTCGAGGCTGAGCGCCGCATCTTCGAGCAGCACATCGGCGACGAGGCCGGGAGCGCTGTCCGGCGCCGCGGCCGGCGGCGGCTCGTCGCTCAGGTCTTTACGTCTCACTGTTCGTCTCCGTTGCGCCCGCCGCACCCTCCCCGTTCTGGTGTCGATGCAAAGCGGCCAGCGCTGTGTCGATTTCGGCGAGCAGCGCGTGCAGCCGTTCGACTTCGTCGTTGCCGATTTCCTCGCCCATGCGCCGCAGACGGCGGAGCAGCGGTAAGGCGGCGATCTCGTCGACCGTCGCCCCGGCGGCCAAGGCGTCTCCAGAAGCTTCGACGAAGCGCATCAAGGTGCGCAGCATCGCGCCCTGCCGCTCCGGGGCGCAATAGGCGTCGGTTTTGGAGAAGGCCGATTGACGCAAAAACGCCTCGCCGGCCAGTTCGGCATTGAGCAGAGCCAGCCGTTGCTCCGGCGGCAGGGCGTCTTTGCCGACGATCCGCGCCATGCGTTCGAGGTGAACCTGACCTTCGAGCAGTTGCAGAAGCTGCCGGCGGTGACTCTCCCATTCGGGGTAGCCTTTTTCCCGCCACCAAGGCACGAGATCGCCGGCATCTTCGGAATAGGCGAGGAGCGGATGGATCGCGGGGTAGAAACGGGCCCGCGCCCGGTCACGGTCGAGCGGCCAGAAACAGCGGACGTTGCGCTGGGTGTACAGCGTCACCGGCTCGGAAAAATCGCCGCCCGGCGGGCTCACCGCACCGATCAACGTCACCGATCCGTCGCTGCCAGCCAAGGTCTCGACGCGCCCGGCGCGTTCGTAGAACTCGGCCTTGCGGCTGCCGAGGTAGGCGGGGTAACCGGCTTCGGCGGGCAATTCGCCGAGGCGACCGGAGATTTCTCTGAGCGCTTCGGCCCAGCGGCTCGTCGAGTCGGCCAGGACGGCAACGTCGTAGCCCATGTCGCGGAAATATTCGGCGACCGTGACGCCGGTATAAATGCTCGCCTCGCGCGCCGCGACCGGCATATTCGAGATATTGGCGATAATGATCGACCGCTCGCTGAGCGGCCGGCCGGTGCGCGGATCGGACAAGCGCGGAAATTCGTGCAGCACTTCGGCCATTTCGTTGCCGCGTTCGCCGCAACCGACGTAAATGATGATATCGGCGTCACACCATTTAGCCACGGATTGCTGCAATATCGTTTTGCCGGTGCCGAAACCGCCGGGCATCGCGGCGCTGCCGCCGCGCCGCACGGGAAACAGGCTGTCCATCAGGCGCTGGCCGGTGATCAACGGCGCTGCACCTGGCAGGCGGCGGCGGATCGGGCGCGGCACACGCACCGCCCAGCGCTGCGCCATTGCCACCGCATGCTCGGCGCCGCTCGGATCGCGAATGGTGCACACCGTTTCGTCTTCGCGATAACGGCCGGGCGTGGCGACCGCGATCACTTCACCGGTCAGGGCGGGCGGCAGCAGGCAGTGTGGGCGAACCCCGTCTCCGCTGCCGGCGGTGCCGAACACGGCACCGCCGTTAAGCTGTTCGCCGCCTTTCACGAGCGGCGTAAAAAGTACTTCGCGCGGCGGGGCAACGTGCCGACCAGGCCGGATATACGCCGCCCCGCCCCCGGTCAACGGCCGCAGCAAGCCGTCGAAAATCCCACCCAGCAGGCCGGGGCCGAGCATTACTGAAAGCGGCAGGCCGCTGCCGTGCACCTGATCGTCGAGGCGCAGCCCGGTCGTGTCCTCGAATACCTGGACGACGATTTCGTCACCCACGAGGCGCAGTACTTCGCCGCGCAGCGCCGCCTCGCCGACCGTCACCGCCTCGTTGATCCGGAACGCGGCGCGCGTTTCGGCCCGCACCACCGGCCCGGCGATCTCGACGATGCGTGCCGTTCCCGGTGTACCGTTCATACCGCCGGCCCGGCGGGCGACGCCGCGAGTTCGGCCAACAGCCGGCCGGCGATGCGGGCCCGGCGCGCTGCCAGACCGGCCGGTGTCGCGTCGATCAGGGCCCGCCCGGCGCGGATCCGGTAGCCGGCCTCGAGAGCGGATCGCGGTTTCCATTCGAGATGCAACGCCGGCCGTGCGGCGCGCAACTCGGTCAACAGATCTCCGGCTTCGGTGCGCCGCCAATCGGTCGGGTATTCGACAAGCCACTGTTCGGCGAGCAGCGATCGTTGGGCCGCGCTGAAGGCCAGCCGCAGCCATGCGATGCGGGCCGCAGGCGCCGCCTTCCAGCACGCGATGAGCGCCTGTTCGAGCTGTTGCACACCTTGTTCGGCCTGCGCCCAGCGCCCAGCGAGACAGCGGCGGCGAAATTGCGCCTCGCCCCGCGCGCGTTCGGCATCGACCACCGCCTGCGCCAGATGTCGTTCGCGGCGCCGCACCTGCCGCAACAGCACTACGGCCCGGCGGCGGGCCGCCGTCACGATCGCCGCCGCCTGCGCCGCGGCGGCCGCCAGCACTGCCGTACTGCGTTGCTCGCATTCCGTCTGGATATGGGCTTCCAACGCCCGGACCGACGCTTCGTCGTGCCGCTCCGCCGGTGGCATGCGACGCGGTTTCATGCGCCGACTCCGAGCCGGCGGCGCAGCACCGCCGCCAGATCGGCCGGCGGCTCGCAACCGGCGGCATCGGTCACGACCAGCACCAGCGGGGCACAAGCCGCCTGCGCCCGTTCGATCGTCCCGGCGGGAAGATGGCGCGCCGCGCCGGCGGTCATCAACACCAGCGGCGCTCCGGAAGCGCACGCCCGCTCGAACTCGGCCGCCGTCGCGGCCGGCGAAGGCGTGACGATCCGCGCGCCGGCCAACCGATAGCCCACGGCCGTCCATTCGTCGCCGATCAATACCGGCGCATCCATCAGCCGAGCCGATTGATAATCAGGATCGAAACGATCAGGCCATAGATCGCGATGCCCTCGGCCAGACCGACGATGATCAGCACCCGGCCAAGCAACTCGGGGCGTTCGGCCAGCGCCCCGACGCCGGCGCTGCCGACGGTGGCCACCGCGTAACCGGCGGCCAGCGCCGACAACCCGGTGGCCGCGGCGGCGGATACGAAGCCCCATTTGAAGACTTCGGCCGGCAAGGTGCCCGCCGTTTCCGGTTCGACGCCCAGCGCCGCCGGCAGCCCGAGCAGCAGGGTGGCGGCCAACGCCACGGCCACGGCGGCGGCGAGGATCAGCGCCCCGGCGAATAGCGGCTTATTGAGTAACCGAATTGAATTAGACATCATTAGCTCCTTAATGAATCTGCCGTTGCCCCTCACTAACCCTTGCATGCGGGGGGAAAATGATTGTGTCAAATCAAGACTCCAGTCCGGGCAGCGCCAGCGGTTTGAAGGTCCGGCCGCCGGCGCGCAGAAAACGGATGAAAAACTCGAATAACACCAAACGGGTCGTCTGAATCGAGACGACCAGACCTTCGAGGGCGATGATCAAACCGTTGCCCAACACCATCACCGCTGCCCGGGCCACCGGTTGTTCGGCACCCTCGGCCAGCGTGATCACGGCCAGCGCCAGGCCGGCGTGGGCCAATGCGAACGCCCCGACCCGGACAAACGACAAGGTGTTGACCAAAAGGCGCATCAAGCCTTCGGCCAACTCAGCGAAGGCACGGGCCGGCGCCGCACCGCCCAGCCGGCGGTATTCCCAAGCCAAACCGCCGAACGCGGCGAGCAACGCGCCACCGGCCAACCAGCGCCAGCCCGGCTGCCAGAAGGCGCCGGCCCCGGCGGCCAGCGCGAGCGCCAGGCCCGCTTCCGTCCGCACCCATTCGCCAAGCCGTCCGCTCCATTCATACTCGAGGGCATTCAACAACATACTGAGCAGAATCAATACCGCGCCGGCGGCGAGCGGTACAACAAGGACGGTCAGCGGCTCAGCCAGCGGCCGTATCCAAAGCGGGTCGAGCAGATCCTCGCGGCCGAACACACTGCCGTACAAGCTGCCGAAGAACACCGACACCACGCCGCCGGAGATCAACAACGCGGCCGGCGGCCAGCGCCGGCGCAGTCCGATCCCGGCGGCGCCGATCACGATGCCGTGACCGATATCGCCGAACATGTAGCCGAACAACAGCGGGGCGATGACCGCCACCAGCACACTGGGGTCGGCCTCGAAGCGCCCGGGGGTGCCGAGCAGCCGGGCAAACCACTCGAACGGCCTGATCCACGGCGGATTGACCACCAGTGTCGGCGCAGTTTTGCCGGCCGGCGGTGGTGGAAAATCGAGCACGGCGGGAAGCGCACCGCCCGGTTCGTCCGGCGGTAACGTGGCGCGCAGTGCGCCACGCAGCGTTGCGCCATCCGGGTCGCTGGTCCACCCGCGGATGCGGGCCATGTAATCGCTGGTCAACACGCCTTCGAGGTGCTCAGCGAGCCACGCGGCGCGGTTCAGATCACCGAGGGCAGCGGCCAACCGGTGGCGGTCGGCGAGCACTGTCAAGGCTTTGTGGTCGCGATCCGCCAACCGGTGGGCGGCGGCGAGCCGCCGTTCGAGGCGGTGCAGGGCCTTCTCAGGCGTGCCTTGCAGCCGGGCGGGCAACGGGACACGACGGGCGCGCCCGCCCTCGAGCACTCCCGCCAGAGCCTGCAAATCGGTGTCACGGCCGAGGATCAATAACCAGACGGCGCCGGCGGCCTCCAACCGGCGATACAACACCCGTTCGGCCGCCGGCGGCGTCTCGCTCTCGGCCGGCAGGACGAACACCGCGGCCGACAATTCCGGCCCTGCTGCGGCCAATTGGGTGAAATCGAGATCCCGCTCGTGGCGCGCCGCGCGACACAGATCGCACAAATCTTCCATCGTGCCGGACTCGCGCGCCGTCGCCTCCAGCCGCGCGATCCGAGGTTCGGCGGCGGTCCGCCAAGCCGCCAGCCGGGCGAGCGCCTTATCCACCACCGATTCCAGCAGTTCATCGCCGAGCGCGCGCGTCGCCGCCGCCGGTGGCCAGTATTTTTCGTAACGCCGCCGCCAGTCCGCATATTGCGCCAGCGGCTCGCCGAGACGAGGAAAGGTCAGCATTCCGCCATCGGCCTCAGCCGCTTCGAGTTCGACCTGCCCGGTGGCGGCCAGCGCCTCGACCGCCCGCGCCACTTGGCGGCGCGGCACCAACAGCTCGAACCAGCGCGCCGCAACAGGCCGGAACATCAGCCCACCCCCGCCGCCAGACGCCGAACCAGAAGCTCGCCGCGCAAATACTCCACTTCCAGGCGGGCCAGCGCGAGCACCGCGAAAATCCGGACGGCCGGGTGCCGGTGCCGCCGAAACAGCCGCGCAAGTTCATGCCCCTCGGCCGCCGGATCGCGGGCGACGATCTGCCGCCGGAATAAGGCTTCCAATGCGCTGCGGCTGGCCGGATCGGTCGCTGGAATCAGACGGCGGCTCGCGTCCAGCCAGGCCTCAGCCAGATCGGCGCCGCGGCCGAAGGAGGGAGCCGCAGAGTGTCCCTCAACCCACCGCACGGTGTCGGGCGACGACCACTCCGGCAGCGTATCGTGGTGTTGCAGAAAACCGAAAAACGGCAAATCGAGCACTGCTGACAACGCCGCCACCAGCGGCCGCCAGGCGGCCGGCAGCCAGCCGCCGACGCGCTGGAGATACGCTTTCAGTTTGCGGCGCAGCGCCTGCTCGATTTGGTGCGCGGAACTGAGCGGTCCGAGATCCTCGAGCCACAGAGCAAAGCCGCCCTGCCCGGCGGCCTGTACGAAATGACCGAAGTCGGCGATGGCTTCGAACCGCCGCCGCTCGGCGGCCGCCGGCCGGTAGGCGAGGTGCGCGTGCAGGCGGGCCAAGGCATAAGCGAAGCGGGGATTCATCGCGTCCGCTCCGGCGGCGGCTCGTCCCAGCCGATCATCCGGCGGGCGAGCCGCTCGGTGGCGGCCGCCAACACGGCGGCGGAGAAATCCCGTTCGTCGCAGGTCAGCAGCGACCGTTCCAGATCGCGGCGCAGCGCCGCAAGACGGGCCGCGAGCCATGCCGCCTGCCGTCTTTGAATGCCGCGCACGGCCTCAGCGGTTCGGTCCTCGATCCGCCGCGCCTCGCCGCGCGCTGCTTCGACCTGCCGCTGCGCCTCGGCGGCGCAGCCGGCAAGCCGTTCCCGCGCCCGGTGCTCCGCCGCCAGAATCCGCTGCACGGCCAGCCCTTCCGCCTCAGCCTTGACTGATTCGGCTCTGTCTATTGCCGGTTTGCCCGCTTCAGGACCCCCGGATTCGCTCGCCGCTTGCCGCATGCCACGCCACCCGCCATCAAACACCCGGCCGATGGTAACAAAGCGGATATTCGATACTTTTGCGCCGAATCAATCAGGCAAGGAACCCGTGGAAGGGTCAAGCCATACGAAGCCCCAACGATTCGAACCGTTCGAAGTCGCCTGGATTCAAGGTCGCCAATGGGGCATCGCGCTGCTGCGCCGCCGCCGAAATCATGCAATCCACCAGTGATCCACGGCGGCGACCGGTTTTGTTGAAGAACGCAGCGGCGCATTCCGCGTCCTGTTCGTTGTAAGCGATCCGCTCCGCGACGATTCGCTCCGCCAACTCGCGTGCCGTGGCATCGAGAGGTCCGCAAAGGAATTCGGTCCAGGCGATGGAGGTCATCACGAGCCGGCGACCTTCCCGCAGCCAAGCCCGTAGCTGGACGTCAGCGGTCGAGCCGGGCACCAGCGCGCGAATCAGAAAACTCGTGTCGAGATGGACAACGGAATCCGACACATTCTACGTGCGCTCCACAGCGAAACGTTCACGACGCACCTGCGACGCCCATGCGTCCGCCGCTTGGGCCGTCAAGCCGAGCCGGCGCTGCAATTCGTCCAAAGCCGCCGTCGTCTCGCCGCCTTCTGAAGGATGGTCCTGGCGCGCCATCTGATGGACAGCCCGCCGGAGAACCTCGGACTTCGATATGGCGTGATGCTTCGCCAGTCGATCCAACTCTCGGACAGTCTCTTCAGACAGCGAATAAGTCGACTTAATCATTGATATGGCCATACTAGAATAATATGGCCCTACTCACCCGCAGTCAAGATATTTTGACAGCGTTTTCTGCCCAACTGTAGCCGTCATCCATCAGCGCTTCCTTGGGACAAGCAGGCGGGCACCTCGGTGGCGAGACGGGTGGCGAGCGCATCGACAATCCGGCGATCGGTGCCTTCGACAGTGATACGCAGCACGGGCTCGGTGCCCGAGGGGCGCAGGATGATGCGGCCTAAGCCGTTCAGTTCGGCCTGGGCGGCGGTGACCAGGCCGCGGACCTGGGGCAGATCGAGGGGATCGCGGCGCAGCCGGGCGGCGAGTGGGACGTTGATCATCTTCTGCGGGTAGCGTTGCCAGCCGCGACGTACCTCGGCCAGCGGCCGGCCGCCGGCGCTGACGATGGCGAGGATCTCGAGCGCCGCGATCAGCGCATCGCCGGTCGGCGCCCGGTCGAGGCAAAACAGATGACCCGACGCTTCACCGCCGAGCAGCCAGCCGCGGGCGACGAGCGCTTCGCGCACGTAATGGTCGCCGACCGGGGTCCGGACAAACTCGATACCGTGCTCCGTCAAGGCCTGTTCCAGGCCGTAATTGCTCATGATCGTAGCGACGACACCGCCGCCGAGTATGCCGCGGCGCTGGCGATCGCCGGCCAGAATAAATAACAGGTCGTCGCCGTCGAGCACTGTGCCTTGGTGGTCGACGAGCAACAACCGGTCGCCGTCGCCGTCGAAAGCGATGCCCAGATCGCAGCCGTGGTCGAGGACGGCCTGCCGCAAGCTCTCGGGCGAGGTCGAACCGCAACCGGCATTGATGTTGTCGCCGTCCGGAGTCGTGTGCAGGGTCACGAGATCGGCGCCGAGGGCGCCGAGGACCGCCGGCGCCACGGCGAAACAAGCGCCGTTGGCACCGTCTACGGCGATCTTGAGAGCGGCGAGCGACGGAGCGGCCGGCGACAAGGCGAGGCAATGCGCGATATAGCGTGCCGCCGCATCGTCGCAACGCGCCCAGGCAGCGGTTTCCGGCGCCCCGCTGGCCGGCGGCGGCGTGGCGATGGCCGCTTCGATGGCCACCTGACAGCCATCGTCCAGCTTGCCGCCGCCGGGCAACATCAGTTTGATCCCGTTGTCGCCCGCCGGATTGTGCGAGGCGGTGATCGCGATGCCCAACGCCGCGCCGACTTCACCGCTGTACCAGGCGATCGCCGGTGTCGGCAGCACGCCGAGCAGGCTGACGGCGGCGCCGCCGGCGCTTAACCCGGCGGCCAACGCCGGTTCCAATTCGGAGCCGGAACGGCGCGTATCGCGACCGACCACGACCCGCGGCGGAACGCCGCAGCCGCCGGCGACACAATGCGCCGCGACCGCCCGGCCCAGCCTAGTCATGAATTCCGGCGTGATCGGCTCACGGCCGAATCGGCCGCGGATGCCGTCGGTACCGAACCAGCGTTTCATGCGTGTTCCTTAAGCGATTCCACCGCCTCGACCGCGGCCCACAGCCGCAGCGCATCGCGTGTCGCGGCGACATCGTGAACCCTGACGAGCCGCGCCCCGCGCTGCACGGCGACGAGCGCCGCAGCCACCGAGCCGGCCGTGCGTTCAGCCGCCAGCGGCCGGCCGGTCACTTCGCCGATCGACCGCTTGCGCGACAAACCGGCCATCAATGGCACACCGAGCGCAGTTGCAAGGCGCGGTAGTCCGGCCAACAGTTGCATATTGTCCGCCGTACTCTTGCCGAAGCCGAAACCGGGGTCGGCGAGCAACCGCCGGCGCTCGATGCCGGCCGCTTCGCAGGCGGCGAGACGTTGGCGTAAAAACGCGGCGACCTCGGCGACCACGTTGTCATAATGCGGCGCCGCCTGCATGGTCGCCGGCGTGCCCTGCATGTGCATCAGACAGACGGCGGCATTCAGTTCAGCCGCGGCCTCGATTGCGCCCGGCAGGCGTAAGGCTCGAATGTCGTTGATCAGCACCGCACCGGCGTCAACCGCCTGGCGCATCACTGCCGGTTTGGACGTGTCGATCGACCAGAGCCCATCGCCGCCGGGGCGTCCGGCCAAGCGCTCGACCACCGGCATGACCCGGCGGAGTTCTTCTTCGACACCGACCGCGGCGGCGCCCGGCCGCGTCGATTCGCCGCCGATGTCGATGATGTCCGCCCCTTCGTCGCGCAGGCGCTCGATGTGCCCGACGGCCTGCCCTGGGTCGAGACACTTTCCGCCGTCGAAAAACGAATCGGGCGTGCAGTTGACGATGCCGACGATCAGCGGCCGCGGTCCGGCGAGCAGGGGCAACAAACGGGCGAGCGCCGTCATCGGTGTTGTGGCGCCGGGGGCGCGCCGGGCTGGATCCGAACTAAGCCGCGGCGGGCGTATCCTTGGCCCGCGGCTTGGCCTTTTTCGCTGGTTCCGCCACCGGCTGGCCCGGCCCTGGGCGGCGGTGGTCACTGTCGTCCCAGCCGGCCGGCGGGTCGGGACGTTTGCCGCTCATGATCTGGTCGAGCTGCGCGCTGTCCAGCGTTTCGTAACGGATCAGGGCCTCGGCCATGATGTCGAGCTTGTCACGGTGCTGGGTCAACAGATCGCGCGCCGTACCGTGGGCCTCGTCGATGATACGCCGCACCTCGGTGTCGATCTGCCGCGCCGTGTCGTCCGAAACCTGCATCTGCTGCTGGGCCAGCGAACGACCGAGAAAGACTTCGTGATCGCCTTCGTCGTAGCACAGGGGACCGAGCCGGTCGCTGAGACCCCAGCGGATGACCATATTGCGCGTCAACTTCGTCGCCCGTTCGATATCGTTCGCCGCCCCGGTCGTCACTTCGTCGGCGCCGAAAACCAGTTCCTCGGCGACCCGCCCGCCGAACAGGCTGGCCAGCATGCTGAGCAGGGCGCGGCGCGAATGACTGTATTTGTCTTCTTCCGGCAGGAACATCGTCACGCCGAGCGCCCGGCCGCGCGGGATGATCGTCACCTTGTACACCGGGTCGTGCTCCGGCACCAGCCGGCCGACGATGGCGTGCCCCGCTTCGTGGTAGGCGGTGAGCCGTTTTTCGCGTTCGGACATCACCAGCGAACGCCGTTCGGAGCCCATCATGATTTTGTCTTTGGCTTTTTCCAGGTGCTGCAAAGCCACCTGCTTTTCGTCGCCGCGCGCCGCGTACAACGCCGCCTCGTTGACCAGGTTGGCCAGATCGGCGCCGGAAAAACCCGGCGTGCCGCGGGCGATGATCTTGGGATCGACCGAGGCATCGACCGGCACCTTGCGCAGGTGAACCTTCAGGATCTGCTCGCGGCCGCGGACATCAGGCAGCGGCACGACTACCTGGCGATCGAAGCGACCGGGGCGAAGCAACGCCGGATCGAGCACGTCGGGGCGGTTGGTCGCGGCGATAATGATCACGCCTTCGCCGCCCTCGAAACCGTCCATTTCGACGAGCAATTGGTTCAGCGTCTGCTCGCGCTCGTCATGACCGCCGCCGTAGCCGGCGCCGCGGTGGCGGCCGACGGCGTCGATTTCGTCGATGAAAATGATGCACGGCGCGTGTTTTTTGGCGGTCTCGAACATATCGCGGACGCGCGCCGCGCCGACGCCGACGAACATTTCGACGAAATCGGAGCCCGAGATCGAGAAAAACGGCACCTTGGCCTCACCGGCGATCGCCCGCGCCAACAGCGTTTTGCCGGTGCCCGGCGGGCCGACCATCAGGACGCCGCGCGGGATGCGGCCGCCCAATTTCTGGAACTTGGCCGGATTGCGCAGGAACTCGACCAGTTCGCTGACTTCCTCCTTGGCCTCGTCGGCCCCGGCGACGTCGGTGAAATTGACCTTGACCTGATCTTCCCCTTGCAGCTTGGCGCGGCTCTTGCCGAAGGTCATCGCCCCGCGGCCGCCGGCTCCGCCCTGCATCTGGCGCATGAAATAAATCCACACACCAATCAGCAGCAGCACCGGGAAGGCGCCGAGGAACAGATCGAGCAGCACCGACCGCTGTTCCGGCGGCTCGCCGATGATTTCCACCCGGTTGTCGAGCAGATCCTTGATCAGGCCGGCGTCGTGCGGGCCGAACGTCTTGAAGGTGCCGCCCGCCGCGGTCTCGCCGGTGATCTCGTTGCCGAAACCGGTGTTTTTGATATGGGCGCTGCGAATTTCGCCGCTGCGAACGGTTTGCAGAAAGGCGGAATAGGTCAACTCGCGGGGCGGCTGCTGCGGGGTCGAGTAATGCTGAAAAACGAGCAGCAACGCGGCGATGATGATCACCCACAGCATCAGGTTTCTGGCTATATCGTTCAAGTCGGCATGACCTTAGTCGTTGGGGGAAAGCGCCCGCCGGTCATCACGCAGACCGCGGGCGAGCAGATACAGTTCCGGACTGCGTGGTCGCGAGGCCCGCGGTTTACGCACCGCGACCTTGTCGTATTGTACGCGCAGCGCGGCGCACAACCGGTCGAAGCCCGCGCCCTGGAAAGCCTTGACCAGCAGCGTGCCGCCCGGTTTCAGGTGCGCCGCGGCGAACTCGGCGGCCAGCTCGCTCAAGGCCATCGCCCGCGGCGCGTCGATCGCCTTCAAGCCACTGATATTGGGTGCCATATCGGACAATACAACATCGGCCCACCGGCCGTCCAGCGCCGCGCACAATGCATCGCAGGCCGCCTGCTCGGTGAAATCGCCCTGGATGAAGGTCACGCCGGGCAACGGTTCGAGCGGCAGGATATCGAGCGCAATCAGGCAAGTTGCCGGCCCCAGGCGCGCCGCGCACCACTGGCTCCAGCCGCCCGGCGCCGCACCGAGATCGACGATGGTCTGCCCGCGGTGGAAAATACGGTCGCGGCCGGCGATTTCCTCTAACTTGTAAACGGCGCGCGAGCGCCACCCTTCGTCGCGGGCACGCCGCACCCACGGATCGTCGAAGTGTTCGCGCAACCAGCGCTTGCTGCTCGTGCTTTTGGCCATTGGGTTAACCCAATATGGGGACGAAGCGGCGGAATGATAAACTGTGCGGATGGAACTGACGCCCACCGCGCGCCGCCATTTGCGCGGCCTGTGCCACCACCTCGCGCCGATCGTGACGATTGCCGAAAAAGGCGTCACCGCCGCCGTGCTGGCCGAACTCGACGCCGCGCTGTTGCGCCACGAACTGATCAAGGTGAAGATCCGCGCCGCCCGCGAAATCCGCGCCGCGGCCATCGATAATCTGGTCGCCGCGAGCGGCGCGGCGCTGGTGCAGCGCATCGGCCAGACCGCTTGCCTGTACCGCCGCCACCCCGAAAAACCGCGACTCATCGTGCCCGGCTGAAGCCGTCTTCCGCCATGCCCCTGACCGAGGATTTCCCCGCTACCGGCTGGACGATCCGGGCGATCGAACAACGGCGCGTGCGGCTCGGCGGGCTGCATGAAGGCCGGCCGGCGGATCGCTGGCTGGAACGCAGCTTTATCTTGACGCCCGAGACGCTGATCGCCGATTGGCCGGTCGCCGATTTTGCCGCGCTGCGCGCCGCTAACCTGGCAGTGCTGCTCACCACCGGCGCCGATTTGATTCTGCTGGGGACCGGCGAGCGCCAGCGTTTTCCACCGCCGGCGCTGCTCGTCCCGTTCAGCCGGCAGGGGATCGGCTGCGAGGTGATGACCTCGGCCGCCGCCTGCCGAACCTATAACGTGCTCGCCGCCGAAGGCCGGGCGGTCGCCGCGGCGGTGATTATGGAGCCGTTGAAAGATCGCTGAGATCGCCGGGCTGGCTGGCGAACCAGGCGGCCAGATCGGCGATCTGCTGGTCGGTCAACGCCGCGGCAAAACCCGCCATCACCGGATTGGCACGCGCCCCGGAACGATAATCGCCCAGCGCCTTGGCGAGATAATCGGGATATTGCCCGGCGAGTTTGGGGTAACTCGGATCGAGCGACTCGTTGCCGGTCGGCCCGTGGCAGGCCTGGCAAGTGGCCGCCAATGCCTGACCGGCTGCGGGATCGCCCGCGGCGCCGGTCTTTTCACCGTCGTGCGCCCGGCCCATATCGGACAGCCAGGCGGCGATATCGGCCAGGTCGTTCTGGTTGAAACTTTCGGCCTGCACGCCCATGGTCGGGTGCCGGCGGCTGCCGTCGCGATACGCTTCGAGCGCGGCTAAAATGTAGGCTTCGTTCTGGCCGCCGATTTTCGGCACCTTGTACACCGGGTAAACATTGTTGTAGTGCCGGATGCCGTGGCAGCCGGTGCAAGTGTAAGCCTTGACTTGCCCGGCAGCGGGGTCGGCGGCGGCCAGCGGCGCGCCATAGCACAAAACGAGTGCGAGGATCGGTAAAACACGCATGCGGCAGTCTTCCTGATGGTTCTGATCGTGGCCTGATTTCGCCGGGCCATCCGTGGCCCGGATTAGCAGGCTGTTTTTCAACAGCCTGCTAAGGCGCGCCATTATAACCGCCCAGCCGGAACGCGGCTCAGCGCTTCATCGCCGAGAAAAATTCGGCGTTGGTTTTCGTCGCTTTCAGCCGGTCGAGCATGAATTCGATGGCTTGGATCTCGTCCATCGGGTGGAGCAGCTTGCGCAGGATCCACACTTTCTGCAACTGGTCCGGGCTGACCATCAGTTCCTCGCGGCGCGTGCCCGAACGATTGATGTCGATCGCCGGGAAGACCCGTTTTTCGGAGATCCGGCGGTTCAGGTGCACTTCCATGTTGCCGGTACCCTTGAATTCCTCGTAGATCACCTCGTCCATCTTGGAGCCGGTATCGACCAGCGCCGTGGCGACGATGGTCAATGAACCACCTTCGGCGATATTGCGTGCTGCGCCGAAAAAGCGTTTCGGTTTCTGCAGGGCGTTGGCGTCGACGCCACCGGTCAGCACCTTGCCGGACGACGGGGCCACGGTGTTGTAGGCGCGCGCCAGGCGGGTGATCGAATCGAGCAGGATCACGACGTCGTGCTTGTGCTCGACGAGCCGTTTGGCGCGCTCGATCACCATCTCGGCCACCTGCACGTGGCGCGTCGCCGGCTCGTCAAAGGTGCTGGAGATCACCTCGGCATCGACCGAACGCTGCATCTCGGTGACTTCCTCCGGCCGCTCGTCGATCAAAAGGATGATCATCCGGCAATCCGGATGGTTGGCGCGTATGCCGGTCGCGACATTGGTGAGCAGCATCGTCTTACCGGCTTTCGGCGGCGAGACGATCAGACCGCGCTGGCCGGCGCCGATCGGTGCGATCAAGTCGATGATGCGGCCGGTGATGTCCTCGGTGCTGCCGTTGCCGCGCTCGAGCGTCAATTGGCGGCGGGGAAATTCGGCGGTCAGGTTCTCGAACAGGATCTTGTTGCGCGCCGCTTCCGGTGCCTCGTAGTTGAGTTCCTCGACCTTGAGCAGCGCGAAATAGCGTTCGCTCTCCTTCGGTGGCCGGATCTTGCCGGAAATCGTATCGCCGGTACGCAGGTTGAAGCGCCGGATCTGGCTCGGCGAAACGTAGATGTCGTCGGGGCCGGCGAGGTAGGAGCTGTCGGCCGAACGCAGAAAGCCGAAACCGTCGGAGAGGATTTCGAGCACCCCGTCGCCATAAATGCTTTCGCCGTTGCGGGCGTGGGCTTTCAGTATCGCGAAGATGATGTCCTGCTTGCGGCTGCGGGCAACGCCCTCGAGCCCCATCTCCTCGGCGATCTGCATCAGGTCGCTGGTCGGTTTCTGCTTCAGTTCTGTCAGATTCATGGGTGGATACTATCTCGTTGCCGGACGCGCCGGTATGTGGGATCAGCCTCCGTTCAGGGGACACGGACGCGGTTGGGGGAAGCCGGGTTATCAGGAAAACCTATCTCCCTGCCCGCTCGTTGCGAGTTCACCCGAGCTTAGCCTGGGGACCGGCTTCGGCGGCCTTGCCTGGCGTTCGCGATGCAACGATACGCACCGGGAACATCGGGAAAAGCGAAATGTCCGGATCGGGAATCAGGCGGGCAGGAACCTTATGGCCGACATCTTAGCACCAACTTCCGGCGGCGTCCAGTTGTTGCGATTGACCGCCCTTGCCGCGTGCGCAGTCCCCTCCCCGGCGCTGCCCATTCCTCTTCGTCATTCCCGCCCCCGGCGCTATAATCGATTATATTCATCCAGTACGAATGATTCGCTCATACCCGCCCGCGGCCGGCGGGCCACCGTCAAAACCATTGAAACTCCTGCAATTCATCGTCAAATCCCTCATCCTCGGTCTGGCCGCGGCATTTATCGCCGTCTGGGTCAACCCCGAACTGCTCGGCGCCGGGCGGCCGGCGGCGGCCGGCAGCGCCCCACCGGTGATTTCCAGCTATGCCGATGCGGTCAACCGCAGCGCTCCGGCGGTGGTCAGCATCTATACCCGGACCACGGTGCTGCCCCGGCTGCCGGGGATCAACGATCTGATTTTCCAGCGCCATTACGGCCTGCGCAACGCCCGCACCCGGCAGGGGCTGGGCTCCGGCGTCATTGTCGAGGCCAGCGGTTACATCGTGACCAGCAACCACGTCGTCGATCAGGTCGATGACATCATGATCGCGCTGTGGGATGGACGCACCGCCCCGGCCCGGGTCGTCGGCCGCGACCCGGCGACCGATCTGGCGGTGCTCAAAATCGACCTCGGAAACCTGCCGACCGCGCCGCTCGCCGCCGTCCCGCCGCGGGTCGGCGACGTGGTGCTGGCCATCGGCAATGCGCTCGGCTTGAACAACTCCGTCACCCTCGGTATCGTCAGCGGTCTCGGACGCAGCGACCTCAATATCGCCACGGTCGAAGAATTTATCCAGACCGACGCCGCGATCAACGCCGGCAACAGCGGCGGCGCACTGATCAACGCCAACGGCGAAATCGTCGGGATCAACAGTTCGACGATCAACCAGCGCAGCGGCGCCCAGGGCATCGGCTTTGCGATCCCGGTGGCGATCGCCCGCCGCGTGCTGGCCGATATCATCGAATTCGGCTCGGTGCGCCGCGGCTGGCTCGGCGCCGAAGTCAGCGATATCCAGTTGAACAATCTGCTGCGCCGCGGCGGCCCGCCGCAGGCCGGCGTCGAAATCACCGAAGTGATGCCGTTCAGCCCGGCTTGGGAAAACGGCTTGCAGCCCGGTGATCTGATCAGCCACGCCGACGGCGCCCCGGTCGGCTCAGCCCGCGCCCTGTTGCTCAAAATCGCCGAAAGCGCCCCCGGTACCGTGCTGACCCTGACCATCACCCGCAACGGCCAGCCGCTCGACGTCAAAATCAAACTGATCCAGCAGCCCCCGGTTGGTTAAAGAAACGCTGTAGAAGTCAGCGTTTCCGCCTGCCGACAACTATTGGGTTGATCTCGGCCAGCGGTCGCTATCGGCTCTTGAGCACAAACGGGTCGCGATCGGCGAGAAAAGGATAACGGCGGCCGGTCTCCCGGACCTGATCGAGGGAGATCAAGACAGTGCCGGTGGCCGGTGACTCGCCGAGTTCGAGAAGCGGATCGCCTTCGGGGCCGTAAACCGCGCTCCGCCCGCCGTACACGGTTCCCTTGCCGTCCGGCCCGGCGCGATTGACACCGACAACCCATGCCTGATTTTCGATGGCCCGGGCGCGCAGCAGGCAGCGCCAGGCGGTGGCGCGCACCGCCGGCCAATTGGCCACCACCAGCAACAGATCATAGTCATCCTGATTCCGGCACCAGACAGGAAAGCGCAAGTCATAACAGATCTGCGGGCAGATCCGCCAACCCCGCCATTGCCAGATCACCCGCCGGTCGCCCGCGGTAAAACGCCGATCCTCACCGGCATAAGCGAACAGGTGGCGCTTGTCGTAGTGGCCGACCAGGCCCGTCGGCGCGACAAACAACAATCGGTTGCGGCAGCTATCCCCGGCGCCGATCGCCAGGCTGCCGCAGACCGCCGCCCGCTGCCGCGCCGCGATCTCGTGCATCCACTGCACCGACTCGCCGGACATCGCCTCGGGGCCATCGCGCTCGTCGCCGAGAAAGCCGGTAGCGAAAGTTTCGGGCAACACGAACACATCGACCGCCGCCTCGACTGCCTCGATCTCGGCGCTCAAACGCGCCCGATTCGCCGCCGGATCGCTCTGATCGAGATGAGCCTGGATCAGCGCCAAAGTCAAGTGGGGTGTCACATCAATCAAACATTCACGTAGGTTCGAATCGGCCATCACCGCGTCGCACACTTTGCGATCGAACGGTCGTCTTCGTCAAGGAATGGTGGGCCGTGTAGGGCGAGCCGGAAGCCGCGGAAGCGCCCTGCGGCGCTTTCGCCCGGCGAGCGCCCGAGGCAGGAGGCCGAGGGCCGGGCCGGCGGCATCGCGGCGCAGGGACTGCGGAGCGCCGCCGGCGAACCGACGACCCAAATCAAACATTCACGTAGGTTCGAATCGGCCATCACCGCATCGCACACTTTGCGATCGAACGGTCGTCTTCGTCAAGGAATGGTGGGCCGTGTAGGATTCGAACCTACGACCAATTGGTTAAAAGCCAACTGCTCTACCTCTGAGCTAACGGCCCATCGATCAACCGTTACGGGGCGTGCATTTTAACCCGGATGGTTCACCCGGATGGTTAACGTACCGCGTCGGGTCCGGCCGGCCGGCGGCGGCGAAGCCTTGACGGCGCAAGGCGCAAGCGTCGCAGGTGCCGCACGCCCGGCCGTCGGGAGAAGCGCGGTAGCAGGAGACGGTCAGGCTGTAATCGATGCCCAGCGCGGCGCCGCGGCGGATGATCTCGCCTTTGCTCCAACCGATCAGCGGCGTGGCGATCCTGGGTGCCTGGCCTTCGATGGCGGCTTTCGTCGCCAGGCCGGCCAGTGCCTGGAAGGCGGCGATGTATTCCGGCCGGCAGTCGGGATAGCCGGAATAATCGACGGCATTGACACCAATATAGATCCACCCGGCGTCGAGCACCTCGGCCAGGCCGAGGGCCAGGGCCAGCAAAACGGTGTTGCGCGCCGGAACGTAGGTCGGCGGGATTCCTTCGGCCGCCGGATCGTGTTCGGGGACGGCGATCGCATCCGAGGTCAGCGCCGAGCCGCCGATCGCCTGAAGATCGATGGCGATCGCCCGGTGCGTCGCGGCGCCGAGGGTACGGCTGATACGGCCGGCGGCTTCGAGTTCGGCACGGTGGCGCTGGCCATAATCGACGGCCAACGTGTGGCATTCATGGCCCGCCTCGCGTGCCAGGGCGAGACAGGTGGCCGAATCGAGTCCGCCGGAAAGCAGCACAACGGCACGCCCGGGTAGGTCGGTGGCCCTCGGTTCCTCTTTCACCGTTCCCCCTTCATCGCCCCGCGGTCATCGTCCGGCGACCTCGCCCCACAAGATTTTGTGCAGTTGCACTTGCAGCCGGACCGGCAAGCGGTCGGCCAGGATCCAGCCGGCAAGTTCGGCCGCCGGCAGGGTCTGCCAGACCGGCGAGAACCACACCTCGGCCAGCGCCGTCAGACTGCGTTCGGTCACTTGCGCCCGCGCCCACTCGTAGTCGCGGCGCGAGGCGAGGACGAATTTCAATTGATCGCCGGGACCGAGGCAGTCCACATTCGCCCAAAGGTTGCGGTGCGCTTCGCCGGAATCCGGGGGTTTGAGATCGACGACTTTGACGACCCGCGGATCGACCGCGGCCAGCGGCAGCGCGCCGCTGGTTTCGAGCGACACGCAATAACCCAGGTCGCAAAGCCGCGACAGCAAGGCCGTCACCCGCGGCTGGGCGAGCGGTTCGCCGCCGGTCACGCAGACGTGGGAAGTACCGAAGCCGGCGACCTGCTCCACAATCTCGTCGAACGTCCGCCACGCACCGCCATGAAAGGCGTAGGCGGTATCGCACCAGGTGCAGCGCAACGGGCAGCCGGTCAGGCGGATGAAGACCGTCGGCCAGCCCACGGCCGCCGCTTCGCCCTGCAGCGAATAGAAAATTTCGCTGATTTTCAGGCGCGCCGTACCGGTCGCGGGCAAGTCCGTCGCGGCCGCCGGGCTATTGGGTTCAATAACGGCCTTCAAGGCGCATCGCGCGCAGGCGGTTTTCGGCCAGGCGCGAGAGGGTCGTGTCGGGGTATTCGGCTTTGACCTGCTCCAGCGCGGCGCGGGCCGCCGGCCAATCTTTCAGCTCGTAATGGCTGTAACCGATCTTGAGCAGCGCGTCGGGGCGCTTGGCGCTGTCGGGGTAGTGATCGAGCAGTTCCTGGAAAGCGGCGATCGCCTGGGTGAAATTGCGCGAGCCGTACCACGATTCGCCGAGCCAGTACTGGGCGTTGCCGGCCAGCGGGCTGTCCGGAAAATCGGCGATGTAGGCGCGAAACGCATCGGTGGCCCGATCGTAGCGCAGGGCCTTGACTTCCTGGAATGCGGCGTCGTAACGCGCCTGTTCATCGGCCGCCGGCTGCGCCACCGGGTGAGCTGTGGCAGCCGCCGGGGCGATGGTCGAGATTTCCGGTTCGACGTCGATCGGCGGCCGGACTTCAGGCATGTCTTCCGCCGGCGGGGCGGCGCTCTGTCCCGTCGCCGGAGCGGCCGAAGCACCGCCCCGGACGGCCGGACCGGCGGCGGCCAAAGCCGTCAACCGCTGGTCGAGATCGAGAAACTGGTCGCGCTGCCGCTGCTTCAGGCGGTCGATCTCGTGTGTTTGCGCTTCGATCATGCCGCGCAATTGCCGGATTTCATCCTGCAAGGCCTGTACCTGGTACACCAGATCGCCGGGTTGGCCGGCGGGTGTACTCTGGGCGAAGGCCGCCGCGGCGAACAAGGCGGCCGGCGCGAGGCCGGCCGCCATCGGGATGTAACGCGACGCTCGCATCGTCAACGGCTGGTGTAGACGATCTCCACGCGGCGGTTCCGCCACCAGCAGGACTCCTCGCTTTCGCGGCACACCGGGCGCTCTTCGCCGTAGCTGACGACTTCGAGCTGGCTGCGCGCGGCGCCCTGGGCGGTCACCGCCCCGTTGACCGAATTACCGCGGCGTTCGCCGAGGCCGAGGTTGTATTCCCGGCTGCCGCGCTCGTCGGCGTGCCCTTCGAGCGTGACGCGGGCGGTGCCGTGGGCCCCGAGGTAGGTGGCGTGGGCGTGCAGCGTGTCGCGGAATTCGGGGCGGATGTCGGATTTATCGAAATCGAAATAGATCACCCGCTTGCTGAGCAAGCTTTCCGGGTTGTCGAAATTGCGCGCATCGGTCCAGTCGCGGGGGTCGAGCGGCTTGACGGTCGGTTGCACCGGGGCCGGCGGCTGCTCCTCGGGCTCGGGCTGGATGACCTCAGTTTTGCTTTTGCAGCCCACTACGGCGGCGAGGACGGCCATCGCCAGCCAGGGGCGGATGGATAACTGCATGGCATTGTCTCCTGTCAGACGGTTCATGGTTGCACACTTAAAACGTTTGTTCGTTAACCGGTAAGGACCGGCGATTATGGCAAGGCACGGGCATCAAAAATCATCGAACGCGCGGGGACCACGCCGGTTCCCGCACATCGCCCAGACGTTGCACCAGCTTCTGTCTGACCCTGCCGTCGATCGAAACCGCGGCGAGCACACCGTTCCCGGCTTCTTTCGTGGCATACAGGATCATCCGCCCGTTCGGCGCGAAGCTCGGCGATTCGTCCAGCCGACCGCTAGATAATACACGGAATTGTCCGTTTTCGCGATGAAAAAGTGCAATTCGGTAGTCATTTCCATTGCCGTGCGTCGTCGCCAGCCACTGGCCGTCGGGCGTGAGCGCCGGGCGGGCGTTGTATTCGCCCTGGAAAGTGATCCGTTCGGCCTCGCCACCGGCGGCCGAGATACGGTAGATCTGCGGCCGGCCGCCGCGGTCGGAGGTGAACAGTATGTCGCGGCCGTCGGGCGTGAACACCGGTTCAGTATCGATGGCCCAATGGTGGGTGAGTTCGGTCAATTCGCCGCTGGCGAGGTCGTAGAGGTTGATCTCCGGGCTGCCGGCGCGCGACAGGGTCAACGCCAGCTTCTGGCCGTCCGGGGAAAACGCCGGGGCGCCGTTGATGCCGCGGTGGGCGGCAATGGTCCGGCGCTCGCCGGTATAGACATTCTGGATGACGACGGTCGAATTGCCGCGCGCGAAGCTGACATAAGCGATCCGGCTGCCGTCCGGCGACCACGCCGGCGACAGCAAAGGTTCGGGGCTGGCGACGATGGTTTGTTCGTTGTAGCCGTCGGAGTCGGCGACCACCAGTTCGTAATTGATTTTCTCGCCGGTGCCGCTGGCGACGACGTAGGCGATGCGCGTCGCGAAGGCGCCGGGCACCCCGGTCAATGCTTCGTAGATCTCATCGGCGATGCGGTGCGCAGTGAACCGGAGATCGCCGCCGCGATCGACCATCGTCTGCTGCAACAGCGGCCGGCCGCTGAATACATCGAACAGGTGATAGTCGATTTCATGCCCGCCACCGGCGCCTTGGCGCACCGTGCCGATGACCAGCGCGTCGTTTTTCAGCAAGCGCCAGGTGCCGAAACGGATGTCGGCCGGCTGCTGCGGGCGTTCGATCATATCCTGCTCGGCGAGCGGCGCGAACTGGCCGGAACGGTACAGATCGGCGGCGATGATGTCGCTGACCCGCTCCACCGGCTCCGGATCGTCCGCCTGCCAGGCGAACGGCACGATGGCGATCGGCAGCGCGCTATCGACGCCCTGGACAATTTCGATTTCCAGCCGCGCCTGGGCGGTGGCGGCGAGTAGCGCCGCCGGTAGCAGCACGGCGCAACAACGGAACGCAAAACGGGTTTTAGTCATCGGCTGGTCGCTATTCAAGTCATCACCCATCGTAAGTGAAGTTGAAGTCGATTTCACGCTGAAAGACGCTCTCGAAACCGCGGTACGGCAACTCGCCGGAGCGGAGCACGGCGTTGACGATCGAGCGCCGCGTCGCCTCATCGGCGTTGCACGGGGCGATCGGCGTGGCGCTGACCACGTGGCCACCGCGACTCTGCACGACGCGCATCCGGCAGCGCAAGCCCGGTCTGACGATCAGCGGCCGGAGCCAGTTGGCGGTCACCTGGGCCGTAATGGCCGCGATATAACGCTCGGTGAGGGTCGCGACGGCCTGCGCCTGGGCGGCATCGGCCGCCGCCTGGCGGGCCGCGGCTTCGGCGGCGGCACGTTCGGCGGCCTGCCGTTCGGCCTCGCGCGCCGCGGTTTCGCGCGCCAGCCGCTCGCTCTGTTCGCGCGCCGCTTTCTCCAGTGCGGCGCGTTCGGCGCGCAACTTTTCGAGTTCGCGCTGGCGGGCCAGTTCCGCTTCGGCGGTGCGGCGCTCGGCTTCTTCCGTCCGCCGTCGCGCCTCGGCCAGCGTCTGTTCACGGCGGCGTTCCGTCTCGCGGGCGCGCTGTCTTTCGAGTTCCTGCTCGCGCTGGCGGGCGGCGTCCTGTTCGCGCTGCCGCTGGGCTTCGAGTTCGCGCTGCCGGCGCGTGCGTTCGGCGGCTTGCCGCGCCGTTTGTTCGGCCAGGTCACGCTCGGCCCGGCGGCGAGCCTCGGCGGCGGCGTTGAGCGGCGCCGAATCGACGATGCGCACCGCCAGATCGAGCGCCGGCCGCGGCGGCGAACGCCAACGCCAGTCCAGCGTGCCGATGATCAGCAGAATAAAAAAAATCACATGGACGAAAAAGACGAAAAAGACCTGCGCCAGAGCGGAAAGGACCTCGCGCCCCCGGTGGGCGCCGGCGGGGCGCAAGGCCAGCGCCTGGCTCATCGCCCCTCGCCGAGCGGCGGATCGCTGAGCAGGCCGACGCGCCGGACCCCGGCCTGTTGCAGCAGCACCATCGCCTGATAGACCTGGCCGTAGCTGACGGCTTCGTCGCCGCCGACCAGCACCTCGAGGTCGGGGTTGTTGCGCACAAAAGCCTGCATTTTCGTGACCAGCGTCTCGCCGTCGATCAATTCCGGCCGGCTGTCGGTGGTCAGATAGTAATCGCCGCGTTGATCGACCGAGACGACCAGGGCGTTGAGTTCCTCGCTATCGATCGGCGCCGCCGCGGTGTCGGGCAACTCGACCTCGACGCCCAGATTGAGCAAGGGCGCGGTGATCATGAAAATCACGAGCAGAACCAGCATCACGTCGATATACGGCACGACGTTGATTTCCGCCATCATCCGCCGCTTGCGGCCGCGCATCACGCCCCTCCGGCGCCGTGCAATTGGCGTTCGAGCAAGGCGATGAATTCTTCTTTGAAGTTGTCGTAACGCAGTTCCAGCCGCTCGACCTGGTTGGAATAGCGGTTATAGGCGATGACCGCCGGGATCGCCGCCAACAATCCCATGGCCGTGGCGATCAGCGCTTCGGAAATGCCGGGGGCGACCATGGCGATCGTCGCCTGGTGGGCGCTGCCAAGGGCGTGGAACGAGGTCATGATGCCCCAGACGGTGCCGAACAGGCCGATATAGGGGCTGGTCGAGCCGACAGTGGCGAGAAAGCTGAGGTGCTGTTCGAGGCGGTCGGTCTCGCGGGTCAGGGCCAGACGCATCGCCCGCTGCACGCCCTCGACGACGGTTTCGGCCCGCCGCCGCTCGTGGCCGAGTCGGGCGAATTCGGCATAGCCGGCGTCGAAAATCCGCTCGATACCGGTCAGCGCCGCAGCGCCGCGCTGCATGCCGTGGTGGATCTTGGTGAGGTCGGCGCCCGACCAGAAGCGCTCTTCGAAATCGTCAGCGCCGCGCACCGCGCGGCGAACCATCCGATGCTTACGGACGATCACCCACCATGAAGCGAACGAAGCGGCGAGCAGAATCGACATCACCGCCTGCACCATCACGCTGGCGGAGAAGATCAGATCGAGGACGGGCAAGGTGCTTTGGGTTATGGCTTGTTCCGGCATGGCAACTTTGTGTAGGGGTAACGGGTCAACGCCAGCAAAATGTCCGCTGGAATGCGCCGCGGCCGGAAGCCGTCGGCGGTGACGCATGCGGCATGGACCGTGGCGCGGGCTAGAGGTTCGCCGCCGCGGCGCAAAATCTGCGCCAGTTGCAGGCTGGCGCGGCCGACCGCCTCGACGGCGACCGTGGCGCTGAGTTCGTCGTCGAGGCGCGCCGGGCGGATGAAGTCGAGCGCCAGGCGATAGACGGTAAAGACGATATTGTGCGTCGCCCGCAGTTCGCTTTGCGCAAAACCCAGGTGGCGCAACCATTCGGTCCGCGCCCGTTCGAAAAAATGCAGGTAGCGGGCGTGATAGACCACGCCGCCGCCGTCGGTGTCCTCCCAATAGACGCGGACCGGCCACGAAAACGGCGCTCGTGCGTCGTGTCCCATTCACTCCCCTTCCGGCGCGGCGAACAGGTCGGCGGCGCCGGGCGGCGGCTTCAAGCCCAGCAGGCCGAAAGCGCGCGGCGTCACCATCCGGCCGCGTGCCGTGCGCGTCAGATAACCCTGCTGGATCAGGTACGGTTCGACGACATCCTCCAGCGTGCCGCGTTCCTCGCTGAGCGCCGCGGCGAGGCTGTCGATGCCGACCGGCCCGCCGTGAAACACCTCGACCATGACATTCAGCAAGCGCCGGTCCATCACGTCGAAACCGCGTTCATCGACTTGTAAAAGGTTCATCGCCGCGGCGGCGATCGAGCCGTCGATCGTGCCGTCGCCTTTGATCTCGGCGAAATCGCGCACCCGGCGCAACAGGCGGTTGGCGATGCGCGGCGTACCGCGCGAGCGGCGGGCGATTTCGGCCGCTCCGGCCTCGCGGACCGGGACACCGAGAATGCCGGCCGAGCGGGTCACGATGCGTCCCAGTTCGGCATGGCTGTAAAACTCGAGACGCTCGACGATGCCGAATCGGTCGCGCAGCGGCGAGGTCAACAGCCCAGCGCGGGTCGTCGCGCCGACCAGCGTGAAGCGCGGCAGGTCGAGCTTGATCGAGCGCGCCGCCGGCCCTTCGCCGATGATGATGTCGATCTGGAAATCCTCGAGCGCCGGATAGAGAATTTCCTCGACGACCGGCGACAGGCGGTGGATCTCGTCGATAAACAGCACGTCGCCGGGCTCGAGATTGGTCAGCAGCGCGGCGAGATCGCCGGGCCGTTCGAGCACCGGCCCGGAAGTCTGCCGCAGGTGAACGCCCATCTCGTGGGCGACGACGTGGGCGAGCGTTGTCTTGCCCAGCCCCGGCGGACCGAAAATCAGCAGATGATCGAGCGCCTCGCGGCGCCGGCGGGCGGCGGCGAGGTAGATTTCGAGTTTTTCGCGCAGCGCCGGCTGGCCGACATATTCGGCCAGCGTCGCCGGCCTGAGGCGGCCCTCGAAGGCCAGATCCTCGGTGCCGCCGGCCGGCGCGATCAGGCGCTCGGCGGCCGGCGCCCCGCCGCCTTCGTCAATCGCGCGCTGCCGCTCACCAGCCATCGCTCACCCGGCCGGTTTCAGCACGGCGCGCAAGGCCCGGCGGATCAGTTCGGCCACCTCGATATCCGGCGCCTTGACCTGGGCGACGAGGCGCGCCGCCTCGGCCGGTTTATACCCGAGGGCGACCAGCGCCGCCTGCGCTTCGCTTTCCCGGCTGCCGGCCGCCACCCCACCCGGCATCGCAGCACCGGCTTCCAGCCGGTCGCGCAATTCGACGACCAGGCGCTCGGCGGTCTTCCGGCCGATGCCCGGCAAGCGGATCAGCGCCGCGATATTGCCGTCGGCGATCAGCGCCCCGAACTCGGCGACCGTGGCCCCGGACAGAATGTTCAGCGCCAGCCGCGCCCCGACGCCGCCGACTTTCAACAACTGCCGGAACAGCCGCCGCTGGGCCTCATCGAGGAAACCGAAAAGCGCCTGGCCGTCCTCCCGGATGTGCAGGTGGGTGATCAAACGCACTTTCTCGCCGGCCGCCGGCAGATCGGCGAACACCGAAAGCGGCGTCTCGACTTCGTAGCCGACGCCGTGCACATCGACCAGCACGACGGGCGGCGTCTTATGAACGATGGTGCCTTCGAGACTGCCGATCATGGGCTACGCTCATCGCCGAAATGATTGAGACTTGCCTCTTTCATGAACCATTCACGGCGCGGAAATCCGCCCCCACCTGTGCTTCCCCCACTGGCGGGCAAGGGTTTGGGGAGGGTCGAGCGGTCGATGTGTTGGTTCACGATTGACGCCAGGTTCTCGCGGTTGACTTCGCCACCGGCCAGCGGCGCGCGGTCTGCAAATGATGATAATGGCAGATCGCGACGGCCAGCGCATCCGCGGCGTCCTCGGCGAGCGGCGCGGCGAGTCCGAGCATCAACCGCACCATGTGCTGTACCTGGTTTTTATCGGCCCGGCCGCGGCCGACCAGCGCCATCTTGACCGCGGTCGGCGCATACGCCGTCACCACGAGCCCGGCGCGGACAATGGCGCACAGCGCCGCACCACGCGCCTGGCCGAGCTTCAGCGCCGAGACCGGGTTGCGGCTGACGAACACTTCCTCGACCGCCGCCTCGTGCGGGCGGTGCGCGGCGATCAAGTCGCTGAGTTCGCCGAAAATCACGCCGAGGCGGGCCGGGTGATCGCCGTCCGGAGTCACGATCACGCCCTGCCAGACGAGCGCCGGCCGTCCGGCATCGCCGGCAATGACCGCCACACCGGTGCGCCGCGAGCCGGGATCGATACCGAGGATACGCAAGGGTCAGCGGCTCACGTCAGGCGGCGTGGAAGAGACCGGCTCAGGCCCACGCCTCGTCCGGAATGCCGGCGTTGGACCAGACATTCTGCGTGTCGTCGAGGTCTTCGAGCTGGTCGAGCAGTTTGAGCACTTTTTGCGCTGTTGCGACATCGACATCCACCTCGACGTCGGCGCGCATCGTCACCTCGGCGTTGGCCGGGTCGAACCCGGCACCGACCAGCGCTTGTTTAACGGCCAGAAAATCGCCCGGCGCGGCAAGCACTTCGAGCGACCCGTCATCGGCGCTTTTGACATCCTCGGCGCCGGCCTCGATCGCCGCCTCGAACAGCTTCGCCTCGTCGGTCCCCGGCGGATAGTCGAACACGCCCTGTTGCCGGAACAGATACGCCACCGAGCCGTCGGTGCCGAGGTTGCCGCCGCTTTTGCTGAACGCATGGCGGACCTCGGCAACGGTCCGGTTGCGGTTGTCGGTCAGGCAATCGACCAGGATCGCGACGCCGCCCGGGCCGTAGCCCTCGTAAGTCACCTGCTCGTATTCGACGCCCTCCAACTCGCCGGTGGCTTTCTTGATCGCCCGGTCGACCGTCTCGCGCGGCATGTTCGCGGCGAACGCCTTGTCCACCGCCAGCCGTAATCGGGGGTTGGCCGCTGGATCGCCGCCCCCGGCGCGAGCCGCAACCGCAATCTCGCGGATCAGGCGGGTGAAGATCTTGCCGCGTTTTTTATCCTGCGCGTTCTTGCGGTGCTGGATATTCGCCCATTTACTGTGACCGGCCATCTCGATTCCATCAGGTGTAAGCAACCAAATATAGTAACTCGTTCTTGGCTCCCCGTCATTCCAGATACTGCGTCGCCATGATCCCGAGGCCAAGTCTTCAGCAGTCCCCTGACGCCACACCGCCGTTCGTCGGCAATTTGCCGCCGCTCGTCGGAAAAGTCTTTACAATCGGCGGCCAAGCCCTTGAAAATACAACCGATTATGAATACCCGACCCAGAGGATTTACGCTACTCGAGCTGCTGATCACGATGACCGTGCTGGCGCTGCTGGTCTCGCTCGCCGTGCCGAGCCTGTTCACGTTTATCAACAATAACCGCTTGCAGGCGCAGACCGATGAGTTGGTCACGGCGTTGAACGTCGCGCGCTCGGAAGCCGCCGTTCGCCGCCAGACCGCCGGAGTGTGTTCGACCACCGACGGCGTCAACTGCGCCAACGATGCCTGGGACCAGGGCTGGATGGTGTGGCTCGATACCAATGGCGATGGCTTGCCCGGTCCGCCGCCGACCGAAATTCTACGGGTCAGTATTTACGGCGCCGGCCTTCCGGCGGCGCAGCGCGTGACAGTGACCGCCGGACCATTGCTCAGCGGCCCCGTGTTGTTCAACTCCGCCGGGATCGCCAATACCGGGGGTGTTGAAACGCTGACCGTCAGCAAGTCCGGAGCGCAGGTGATCAACACGATCAGCCTGACACCGTTCGGGCAGATCACGGTTACCGAGTCCGTACCATGAACGCACAGCGCTCGCCCATAAAACCGCTCGCCGCCGGTTACACGTTGATCGAAGTGATGATCGCGGTGTTCGTGCTATCGATCGGTCTGGTCGCCCTTGGCTTTTTGCAGGTGGTCAGCGTCCAGGCCAGTTACAACGCCCACAACCGGGCACTGGCGAGTATCGCGGCGCAGGATATGGCCGAGAGGATCCGCGCCAATGTGGCGGGATACACGAATGGCCAGCACGAAAATATAACAACCGCCAGCGGCGCCGCCAATGCCTGTGACGGCAACGTCAATTGCACCACGCAGCAATTGACCGACGCCGATTTCGCCCGCTGGCAGCAACAACTGGCTGCTGTATTACCCGCCGGCCAGGGCATTTTGTGCATGGACGGATCGGACGGCAATATCAACGATGGTGTGCCGGGCGCGGCGCTGTGCAGCGGCGCCGGCAAGAACGTCATCAAAATCTTCTGGCGCGAAAGCCTGAGCCAATCGGACGCCAACGCCCCGGCCGGCCAAGCTCAGGATAACGTCTGGCGCGCCTTCGGCTTGGCGGTGTACCCATGAATCCCATGTCCTCAGCCAAGCAGCGGCATCTCACCCGCCAGGCGCACGAGACAACAGGCGCTCGCATGGCCGGTTTCAGCGTTATCGAACTGATGGTCGCGATCGGCATCACCGCGGCGCTGTTGCTCGGCATCGTCCAGGTCTTCAACAGCGCCAAGGCGAGCTACAGCGTGCAAACCGGCCTGGCGCGGGCTCAGGAAAGCGCCCGTTACGCCACTTCGTTTATGCAGCGCCATCTGCGCGAGGCCGGTTATTACCCGTTCGCGCAAACCACAAATCCCAATATCAATATGGGCTGGACGTTGCTCCCCAGCCAAGTGCCGGCGCCAGTTTCATCGTTGTTATCAAGCGAAGGTGGCGGCACGGCGAGCGACAGTATCACGGTGAACTATTTCAGCGAACGCGACTGCTTCGATCAACTCAATGCCAACACGATGACGATCGCCATCCCCGGCATTCCGGCCACCACCGCCCCCAATCTGTGGCACAAGCAGGTCACTTTCAGCCACGACGCGGTCAACAACCGCCTGATTTATACCTGCGCTTACGGCCAACCGACCCCGGCCGGCACACCGCCGGTGCAAATCAACGCCCAACCGATGATCGATGGAGTTTATACACTGCAGTTCCTATACGGTCCCGATATCGATAACGACGGCAGCCCCAACCATTACGTCGATGCCAATACCGTCCCCGCGGCCGGCGGGTTCGCCGCCGTCGTCAGCGTCCAGATCGGCCTGATTACCGGCATGACCCAGCCGGTCTCGACGCTGCCGGTGGATGCCAATCCAATCAACCTGTTCGGCACTAATTTTCCGGCGACCAATCTGAACTTGATCCGGCGCGGCGTCATCACCACCGTACAACTGAGGAACCTGACGATATGAACCCCCATGCCCGCATCGTTCGCGCGCGCGGTTCGGCACTGCTGCTCGGTCTTTTGATCTTGATCGTGTTGACGCTGCTCGGCATCGTCGCGGCCAGCAACAGCGTCATTGAGGAACGGCTGACCGGCACCTACCGTGACATGATCACGGCCCAGGAATCGGCCGAGGACGCGCTGCGCGATATGGAATACAAATTACTGCTTCTTGACCGTACGCCCGGACGCCGGCAGTTTGGCACAGGGGCGCTGGAGAGCGGAACCGGTTGCGCCGCAACGGGTACGGCCTGTTCGACAGGAGGCTCGGTCATCCCCGACCATTTTTTCGGCGAAATCGGAGGGACGCTCGCCACACAGCCGGAAAGTTGGTGGCTGGCTAACGGAACACCCTATGGACTCGATCCGGTCAGCGGCACGCTGGCTGCGCCACCGGTCCCGAATGTCGCCGATCAGCCGGTGACCTATCCGGAGTTCCTCACTTTCGATCCGGACGATTTTGGTGATTCCGGGTCGCCGCGCGGCATCAAGTATTACCGCATCGCCAGTATGGGATTCGGTGCCCAGCCGGACAACAGCGCTCTGCTCGAATCGACATTCGCGGTCTCGGTGTCAGCGAATTGAGCCCCGAATTAAGCCCCGATACCGCTTCTACAGGACATAACGTCATGAAGGTCAAACCCGCGTACCGCCGCCTGCCGATCGCCGCCGCGGCCTTTGTCGTCGCCTGCTTCGCCGGCATCTCTTTCCCGGCCGGGGCGATGCTGCTCAATCTCCCGAACAACCCGTTGTTCCTCGGCCTCGGCGTCGTCCCCAACGTCTTTATCAAACTGGACGATTCCGGCTCGATGGATTGGGAAACGCTGACCGCCGACCACTTCATCTCGTGCCGTTACACGTCGATTGTCGGTATCTCGTGTCCTACTTTCGGATTGTGGCGCGACACGATGGTCCATGTCGGTCCCGGCGGGACCACTTCTAATTGGTATTACTATTCCGACGTCAGCGAAAGCGCTTACGCTCACAACTGCCCCGGTTGGAGCGGCGGTGGCGGCGCCTCGACGCGCGACTGCCTGGGCCGCGGCGTCGATCCGATCGACCTCGATTGGCGCTTTTTTTCAAGCGATCTCAACATTATTTTCTTCGATCCGCAGGTGACCTATCAGCCGTGGCGCGGTTTTCCCGATGCCGATTTCAATGCCGTCCGGGCCAACCCGCAAACGGGGCGCCCGGGCTTTACGCAAACCACGGATCTCAACGCCTTCGGCGGCTTCAAATTCGCGATATGGATCGACAATAAAGGTTTTCCGGAAGCCACCGGTCCCAAACCCAATCCCGCCAACCCAACCGATACCCCAAACGGCAAAGTGGATCTGTGGGACAGCCACGTCCGGGTCACCGTGACCAACACCACGGTCACTTGCACCCGGATCGATTACGCGCCTTCGGGCGATGACCTCAATCCAACATCAACGCCACTCACCGCCGCGACTTGCGCCCCGTTCATCAATAACCAAAGTCTCGGCGAATTGAAGCAGAACATCGCCAACTGGTACCAGTACGCCCGGCGCCGGCACATGGTGGCACGCGGCGCGATCAACGACGTGGTGCTCGCCGCGCCCGACTTCCGTTACGGCATCTCGCTGATCAACCAATGGGATCAATTGTTCGTCGAGATGCCCGCGGCATCCACCACCAATTTCACCGCTCACAACGACGACCTCCGGCAACAGTTGTTGGACCACCCGTGGAGCGCCTTCGGCACGCCGCTGCGCAGGGCGCTGCAACGAACCGGCGATTATTACCTTGGCAGCTTGTCCGGCAAACCGAGCCCGATCATCGAAAGCTGCCAGAAGAACTTCACGCTGTTGTTCACCGACGGTTTCTGGAACGGCGGCAATCCCGGCGTCGGGAACGTCGACGGCGACAACGTCAGCAACACGTTGGCCGACGTGGCACGCCGTTTCTACGATACCGACCTCAGCACTTCGCTGCCCGACAACGTACCGGTCGATACCTTCGACGACAATCCCCGCCAGCACATGGTGACTTATACCGTGGCCTACGGCCTGCCGACCGGTCTGGTCGATACCGACGGCGACGGCTGGCCCGATCCATCGCTCGTCGAATCCAGCGCCGAGTGGTGGAACACCAGCGGTGATCCGATTCAACGCGTCGATGACCTGTGGCACGCGGCGTTCAATGCCCGTGGCCAGTTCATTGCCGCACAGCGGCCGCAGGAAGTGGTCGATGGCATTTTCGACGTCTTGCAGAACATCGCACTGCGCGCCGGCTCGGCCGCTTCCGGTGCCGCTAATACCGGTTCTTTTTCGACAGCAAGCCAAGTGTTCCAGGCCCGTTTCGACAGCCGCGACTGGCACGGCGAATTGCTCGCTTTTCCGGTCAACCCGGACGGCAGCACATCTGCTGTTTCGGCCTGGGAATCACATGTGGTGTTGAACGCCCGTTCGCCGGCGACCCGGACGATCGTCACCTACGACCCGGTCACCGGCAACGGCGTCAATTTCGATACGGGCTTTGCGCCGCTCCTTGCCGCCCTGTCGATCGATCCCGATACCGGATCGCCCGATACGCTCGGCGACGAGCGCCTGGCCTATCTGCGCGGCGACCGCAGCCGCGAAGGCACCGATTTCCGCGCCCGCAACTTCGTCCTCGGCGACCTGGTTAATTCCGATCCCGAATTCGTCGGCGCGCCAGGTTTTTTCTTCGGGTTCAATAACTATCCAGCGTTCTTCGACGCCAACCGCAACCGGCGCCAGGCGCTTTATATCGGCGGCAATGACGGCATGCTACACTCATTCGCTACCGATAACGGCGCCGAGTTGTTCGCTTACGTACCGAGCCGGGTAATCCCGCGTCTCAACCGGCTGACCGATCCCGATTACTCGCATGAATTTTTTGTCGACGGCTCGCCGCGTTACGGCGATGCGTTTTTCGGCGGCGCCTGGCATTCGGTGCTGGCCGGCGGGCTGCGTTCCGGTGGGCAATTGGTCTATGCGCTCGAAATCACCGATCCCGAAACGTTTGGCCCGAGCGATGTACTATGGGAATTCACCGATGAAGACGACGCCGACCTCGGCTTCACGTTCAGCCGGCCGCAGATCGCGCGGATGCAGAACAACCGCTGGGCGGTGATCTTCGGCAATGGCTACAACAACACAGTGGCCGACGGTAACGCCTCGACCACCGGCCAAGCGGCGCTTTTTATCCTGTTTATCGACGGCGGCCTTGACGGCAACTGGACGGCCAGCGATTTTCGCAAAATCACGGTCGGCACGCCGGACGTGGCCAATCCGAACGGCCTGGCCGAACCGGCGGTTGTCGATCTGGACAACGACGCCAAGGCGGACTTGATTTATGCCGGTGACCTGAATGGCAACATGTGGAAATTCGATGTCTCGTCATCCGATCCGGGAAGCTGGGAGGCCGATTTCAGCGGCCAGCCGCTGTTCCGTGCCCGTGATGGATCGGGCCAGATGCAATCGATCACCAGCCGGCCGTCGGTCAAACGGCACCCGGCCGGCATCAACAATGGCGTTCTGGTGCTGTTCGGCACGGGGAAATTCATTGAAGCAACCGATGTGACGACCCTCAACCAGCCGGTGCAGTCGTTCTACGCGATCTGGGACCGCGATGCGTCGCCGACGATCGACACCACCGATCACGATTTCAGCCGCAGCCAGTTGCACGAAACGACGATCGGCACCAGCGGCGGATTCCGTGTCGTGACCAATCCCGACGGTGACCAACCGGTCTGGTTCAACACTTCGACCGGCAACCCCGAGGATCGCGGCTGGTTCGCCGACCTGCCGCAAGCCGGCGAACGCATCGTCCGCAACCCGCTGCCGATCGGCGATATCGTCTTCTTCGTGACCCTGGTCCCCGACGATAACCGATGTGCCGCCGGCGGCTTTGGCTTCCTGATGGCGCTCGACGTCCGAACCGGACTGGCGCCCGAGTTCCCGGTTTTCGATATCGACGGCGACAACGGCTTCGGCGTCGGCGATTTTCTGGTTCCGCCCGGCAACGGCGATCCTGGCACGCTGCCGATCGGCTTCCAGACCACCAGCCTGCCGAATCTGCCGGCGATCATCGAGGATAACCGCGATATCTGCGAAATCGATCCCTCGCTGCCGCAATGCGCCGGGTTTACCCCGACGGAGCCCTACACCGCGACCGGGGCCCCGCAAAATGGCACACGCGCTTGCGGCGCCGACAGGGGCCGGGCGTTTTTCTTCACCACCGGTTCAGACGGCTCGATCACGCTGACGACGGCTAATTCCAACCGCTTCAACTGCGGTCGGCAGAATTTCCGACAATTGCGCTGAGCGACGGCGACGGACAATTTCAGGAGACAATGCGATGCAAGCTAAACTCATATTATTCAGCGGCGTGTTGCTGGCCACCGCCCTGTTCGCCGGCACCGCACCGGCCCAACTGGTGCCGATCGATCAGGATAGGTCGGCGGCAGATGAACGCCCGCTGCCGGTGGAACTGCTGAAACCCGAACGCGAGGGCCGTTTCCAGAGCAGTGACCCGCGACGCGGCACCGTGCGTATCGACGGCCGCAATTATCCTTACGCCAGCACGTTAAGGGTGTTTGTCGAAGATCGGGAAACGGCGCTGTTCAACTTGGTCGAAAATGCCCAGATCCGCTATCAACTCGACGGCCGCGGCCGGGTGATCGCGATCTGGACAACCCAAAACGGAATCATCCCCTCATGAAACGGCTATCGTCGAAAGACAGGATTAACGGCTTCACGTTGATCGAACTTCTGATCACGATCGCGATCGTCGCCATCCTGGCGGCGATCGCGATCCCGAGTTACCGCGCCCAGGCGATCCGCGCGGCGCGCACCGAAGCGCTCGACCAACTCCTCGCCCAAGCCCAGTTCCAGCAGCAGTTCTACACGCAGAACAACCAGTTCAACGGTACCGCCGCGTTCACGACTACGAGTGGCCGCTACCAGATCACAACCGCTCTGGCCAACGCCAACCAGAGCTACACGCTCTCGGCGATACCACAAGGCGGCCAGACCGATGACGCCTGCGGCACCCTCACGTTGACCAATATCGGCGTCCGCGGCATCTCCGGCGGCGGTAACCTCGCCAACTGCTGGGCCGGCAGGTAAATTGCCCGGACATTACAGGTCGGTAATCGTTCCGCTGGCGGCTTCGGCGGCGAAGGCGATGGTTTCGGACAGTGTCGGGTGCGGGTGGATGGTCAGTGCTATATCGTGTGCGGTGGCGCCCATTTCGATCGCCAGGGCGCATTCGGCGATCAGATCGCCGGCGCCGGGGCCGACGATGCCGGCGCCAAGCAGACGCAACGATTGCGGTTCGAATAACAATTTCGTGAAGCCCTCGTCGCGGCCCATGCCGAGTGCCCGGCCGCTCGCCGCCCACGGAAAGCGGCCGACTTTGCAGGCGGCGCCGCGGGCTTTGGCTTCGCTTTCGGTCAAACCCACCCAGGCGATTTCAGGATCGGTGTAAGCCACTGATGGAATGACCGCGGCGTCGAAGGCGCTGTTTTGCCCGGCTGCGATTTCGGCCGCGATTTTCCCTTCATGGCTGGCCTTATGAGCGAGCATCGGCGGCCCGTTGATGTCGCCGATGGCAAAGATGTGCGGCACGTTGGTGCGCAATTGCCGATCCACCGGAATAAAGCCGCGGTCATCGACGGCCACCCCCGCCGCCGCGGCGCCGATCGCCCGGCCGTTGGGCCGGCGGCCGATGGCGACCAGCACGCGGTCGAAAGTCTGATCCTCGGGCGCCGTGCCGCCCGCCGCCGCGGCGAAAGAAACGCGGATGCCGTCGTAGCCGGCGTGGATCCGACCGATGCCGGTGTTGAGATAAATTTCGCCGCTCTGGCGCAGGCGTTTGGCGAGCGGTTTGACCAGGTCGGGATCGGTGCCCGGCAGCAGCCCGGCGGTCAACTCGACGATCGTCACACGGCTGCCGAGTCCGGCATAAACGGTGGCCATTTCCAGGCCGATAATGCCGCCACCGATGACCAGAAGACGGCGTGGAATCACCGGTAGTTCAAGCGCCTGCGTCGAATCCATCAGGCGCGGATCGACCGGCAGATTGTCGATTGGCAGTGGGGCGGCCTCGGAGCCGGCGGCGATGATTGCCTGAGCGAAACGGATGGTCCGAACTGCACCGCCATGAGTGATTTCGTTATCGGTTATTTCGATGGCCTGCGGCGAGACGAAACGGCCGGTACCGTGGATCACCGTCACTCGGCGCCGGGCGGCAAGGGCATTCAGCCCTTGGGTCAAGCGGCCGACAACCTGGTCTTTCCAGTGACGCAGGGCATCGAGTTCGATCTGCGGCTCGCCGAAACGCACCCCGTGGGCGCTCATCGCCTGGGCTTCGGCGATCACCTGCGCGGTGTGCAGCAGCGCCTTAGATGGGATACAGCCGACATTGAGACACACGCCACCGAGGGTGGCGCTGCGCTCGACCAGAATGACCTTCAGGCCGAGGTCGGCGGCACGAAACGCCGCGCTGTAACCGCCCGGACCGGCGCCGAGCACAAGCAGGTCGCAATCGGTTTGCCCAGCCGCGGACGGGGCCGCCGGCGCCGGCGCCGGGGGTGATGTTGGCGCCGCGCTCGCGATTGCCGTCGGGGCCGCACTGCTTTCTTCGCCTGCCACTTCGAGCACCGCGATCACATCGCCGCTGTTGACCCGGTCGCCTTCGTTCACCCTTAATTCCACGAGACGACCGGCGTTTGACGACGGGATTTCCATCGTCGCTTTGTCGCTTTCCAACGTGATCAGCGATTGTTCTTTTTCGATCCGCTCGCCGGCTTCGACCAGCACCTCGATCACGCTGACGTCGGTGAATTCGCCAAGTTCAGGTACTTTTATATCAATACGTTGCATGTTTATGGTTTACCTGGTATTTTCAGACGTATAACGCCGGAGCAGCAGCGTGCGGTCGCGCTGCACCCAATCGAGCGTGCGCAGGAAGTTCATGCCGAGTAGCACTTCGCCTTCATATTCCGGCTGGATCACGGCCCGCAGATCGTATTCCCGGAACGGACCGAGCGCGACCTCGTCGAGGCGCGTCAGCCAGCCTTCTGTCAAACCGTTCGCGGTCTGCACCGTCACCGGTGCCAGGCGGGGCAGGTTCAGTTCACGCGCCAGGTCGGCGGGTATGGCGATCGAGGTGGCGCCGGTATCGAGCATGAAGGTGACAGCCCGGCCGTTGATCGTGCCGTCGGCCAGGTAATGGCCGGCGTGATTTTGCTTCAGGGCCAGTTCGGCGACGCCGCCGCTCACCTCGCCCATCGCCTGCCGGTTGGGATGTTCGCGCCGCGCCTCGAACCAACCGAACAACAACGTCAACGAGAGCAACGCCGCCAGCGCCGCCATCCAAGCCGCAAGACGGGCAGCGGGTGAACGGGTCTGGTCGCCGGTCATCAATTAGCCGAATAGGGGTAATGAGGTAATCGGGTTTACAACAACACCCGGCGGAAATCCTCCAGGCGGCTGGCGATAAAGCGCGTGAAGCGCGCCGCCGCGGCGCCGTCGATGACGCGGTGATCGTAGGACAACGACAAGGGCAGCATCAGCCGGGGTTCGAACTGTTCGTCGATCCACACCGGTTTCATCTGGGCGCGCGAGACGCCGAGAATCGCCACTTCCGGGGCATTGACAATCGGCGTGAAGGCGGTGCCGCCGATGCCGCCGAGGCTGGAGATCGAGAAACACCCGCCCTGCATATCGGCCGGCGTCAGTTTGCCTTCCCGCGCCCGGCCGCTGACGGTCATCAGTTCCATGGCCAGATCGATCAGCCCTTTCTGATCGCAATCGCGGATCACCGGCACGACCAAACCGTTCGGGGTATCGACCGCGATACCGATATGGAAGTAACGCTTCAAGACCAGGTTTTCGCCATCCGGCGCCAGCGAGCTGTTGAACTCCGGATCATTTTTCAGCGCCGCGACCGCGGCCTTGATCAAAAACGTCACCAGGGTCAACCGTGTGCCCTGCTCGCGGGCCTTCAGGTCGTTTTCCTTGCGAAAGATCTCGAGTTCGGTGATATCGGCTTCGTCGTGTTGCGTGACGTGCGGGATCGTCGTCCAGTTGCGGTGCAGATTGGCGCCGGCGATTTTACGGATGCGGCCGAGCGGCCGGACCTCGGTGTCGCCGTAACGGGTGAAGTCGACCGCCGGCGCTGCCGTAGGGGCCACCGGCTGCGCCGCCGCGGCTTGCTGCGCCACCGGGGCGGGCGGTTCGACGGTCGGCGGTGGCGCGCTAGCGGCCGGGACCTCGACCGCGGCCGGGATCTCAACTGCGCTGGCGGCCGGCGGCGGTGCCGCCTGCGCTGCCCGATAGCGGTTGAGATCGTCTTCGGTAATCCGACCGGACGAGCCGCTTGCCGTCACCTGATCAAGGTCGATGCCCCATTCGCGGGCCAATTTGCGAACCCCGGGGCTGGCGTGCGGCAGTGCCGTACTGGACTCCGGGGGTGGCGTCTGTGATGGTGGCGTCACCGATGGTTGTGCTGCCGGGGGCGGTGGTGACACGGCTTCGGCCTGCGGCGCCGCGGCGGGTGGCGGATGGACGATATCGGCGGCCGCGCTCTCAGCCGGCGGCGGCGTGACCGGAGCGGGCGGCGGCGCGGCTGTTGCCGGCGGTGTCGCCGGAGGCGTCGGCGCGGGCGCCGCCGCGACCGCTGCACCGGCGGTTTCGATCTCCGCAATCACCGATCCTTCAGATACCGTATCGCCGAGCTTGACGTGCAGGCGGCGTACTACGCCGGCCATCGGCGACGGGACTTCCATCGTCGCCTTATCGCTTTCCAGTGTAATCAGCGATTGTTCGGCGGCGATTTCGTCGCCTTCCGCCACCAGGACTTCGATCACATCGACGTCGGCAAATCCGCCGATATCCGGCACTTTGACTTGTTCCAGCGCACTCATCTATTAAAATCCATTGCTTGGTCGGTTAATCAAACTGTGAACGGTGGCGGCCGGTCGGCTTCGATGCCGAGCCGCCGCCGGCCGTCGAGCAACTCGGTGCGGCTCATCTGGTTTTGCCGATAGAGGCCGTAGAGCGCGGCATAGGCGACATGGTAACGGTCGACTTCGAAGAAACCGCGCAACCGTGCGCGGGTGTCACTGCGCCCGAAGCCGTCGGTGCCGAGCGTGATATATGGCGTATTGGGGACGTACTCGCGGATTTGATCGGCATAGGCCCGCTGATAATCGGTGGCGGCGACCACCGGCCCCGCCGTTTCGCGCAGGCATTGCGTGACATAAGGCACCCGGGGCTGCGCATCCGGGTGCAGGCGGTTGTGGCGCTCCGCCTCGATACCCTCGCGGCGCAGCACGTTCAAACCCGGTGTACTCCACAGGTCGGCGGCGATCTCGAAATCCCGTTCGAGGATGTCGCCGGCGGCGATCACTTCGCGCAGGATCGAGCCGCAGCCCAGCAACTGGACGCGCCGCGGCAACTCGGCACCGCGCCGCAAGCGGTACATGCCGCGGCGGATGCCTTCGGCGGCGTCGGCCGGCAACGCCGGATGCGGGTAGTTTTCGTTGAGCAGCGTGACGTAGTAATACACGTCGTGCTGTTCGTGCAGCATCCGATTGAGCCCGTCTTGGATAATCACCGCGACCTCGTAGGCAAACGTCGGGTCGTAGGCGACGCAATTGGGGATCGTCGAGGCCAGGATATGGCTGTGGCCGTCTTCGTGCTGCAAGCCCTCGCCGTTCAACGTCGTGCGCCCCGAGGTACCGCCGAGCAAAAAACCGCGCGCCCGCTGATCGCCGGCGGCCCAGGCCAGATCGCCGACGCGCTGAAAGCCGAACATCGAGTAATAGATATAAAACGGCATCATCGCCAGACCGTGGTTGGCATACGACGTTGCCGCGGCGATCCACGACGACATCGCACCGGCCTCGCTGATGCCTTCTTGCAGGATCTGCCCTTTCTTGTCTTCCTTGTAGAACATCAACTGGTCGGAATCGACCGGTTCGTAAAGCTGGCCGACCGATGAGTAAATACCCAACTGGCGGAACATGCCTTCCATGCCGAAGGTGCGCGCTTCATCGGCGACGATCGGCACGATGCGGTCGTGCAGCGTCTTGTCGCGCAGGATCACGGCCAGGGCGCGGACAAATGCCATCGTCGTCGAAAACTCGCGCTCTCCGGAATCCCGGAGCAACACCTCGAAGGCTTCCAACGGCGGTACCGGCAGCGGTTCGGCGGTCACCCGACGGACCGGCAGTTCGCCGCCCAGGGCTGCGCGCCGGGCCTGGAGATAACGCACTTCCTCGCTCTGCGGGCCGGGGTGGTAATACGGGACTTCGGGGAGCTGGTCGTCGCCGATCGGGACGTCGAAACGGTCGCGGAAATAGCGCACGCCGTCGTCGTCGAGCTTCTTTTGCTGATGGCTGATGTTCTGGCCTTCGCCGGAACGGCCGAGGCCGTAGCCTTTGATCGTTTTAGCCAGCACCACTACCGGCTGGCCCTGGGTGTTGACCGCTTCGTGATAGGCGGCATACACCTTGTGTGGATCGTGGCCGCCGCGGTTCAGGCGCCAGATTTCCTCGTCGCTCATACCGGCCACGCGCTGCGCCAGCTCGGGGTACTTGCCGAAGAAGTGCTGGCGTACGTAGGCGCCGTTCTGGGCTTTGTACTTTTGGTAATCGCCGTCCACGGCTTCCATCATCCGGCGCCGCAGCAGGCCGTCGTGGTCGGCGGCGAGCAGCGGATCCCAGTACGAACCCCACAGCACTTTTAGCACTTTCCACCCGGCACCGCGGAAGACGCCTTCCAGCTCCTGGATGATCTTGCCGTTGCCGCGCACCGGGCCGTCGAGACGCTGCAAATTGCAGTTGACGACGAAAATCAGGTTGTCGAGCTTTTCACGGCCGGCAAGCGAGATGGCGCCGAGCGATTCGGGCTCGTCGGTCTCGCCGTCACCGACAAAACACCACACCTTGCGGCCGGCGGTGTCGGCCAGGCCGCGGTCGCCGAGGTATTTCATGAACCGCGCCTGGTAGATCGCCATCAGCGGGCCGAGGCCCATCGACACGGTTGGAAACTGCCAGAAATCGGGCATCAGCCACGGGTGTGGGTACGACGACAGGCCGCCACCGACTTCCTGCCTGAAACAGTCGAGTTGCGCCGCGCTCAACCGCCCTTCGAGGAAAGCGCGGGCGTAGACGCCCGGTGAGCTGTGGCCCTGAAGATAGAGCAAATCGGCGCCGCCCGGCGCCCCGGGGCCGCGGAAGAAATGATTGAAACCGACATCGTACAACGTTGCCGCCGAGGCGAACGACGAAATATGGCCACCCAGTTCACCGCCCCGGCGGCTGGCCCGGACCACCATCGCCATCGCGTTCCAGCGGATGATCGAACGGATGCGGCGCTCCAGCGCCGGATCGCCCGGCGCGGCCACCTGGGCCGCGGGCGGAATCGTGTTGACGTAAGGAGTGGTCAGAGCGGCGGCGGGCTGACCCGTCCCCGGCGGCGCAATGCCGAGCGCTCCGGCTTCGGCCTGCAAGCGGGCGAGCAGGAAAGCGGCCCGCTCGGCGCCACCGGCAGCGGAAACGCCGTGCAGCGCGTCGAGCCATTCGCGTGTTTCCTGGGGATCGCGATCGACCGATCGCGTGCTCGCTTCGTTCATGCCCGATTCCTGATACATGACAGCCATTATAGGCTCCATTGTCGGGTGCTTGCCTTGGCCGGGGCTAGCAGCCTGTCGGGCTTGCAAACCGCATGCCGTTGGGTTATAGTCCAGCCGCTCTCCATGCAAGCAGCACACCGTGGCTTGCCACGGCAGGAGTAGCAGACAGCGGGCATCGTCAAAACCTGCTCCGATGCCGCTGTCAAACAAATCCGGCGTTGCGGTCGTTCCATCCCCATACCCTCCCGCGACCCGGGCCGGTCACACGGCGGGACTCGTTCCCGCCGTTGTGTTTTTTGGGGCGCCATGACCCGTTCGAAGAACCCGGCCGCCTTCCGGGCCCGCGGGCATACCCGGTGGCGGTGCAGCCCACCGGCTACTTGCAGCCGGCGCCGTTCTGCTTCATGATCGCGCGCCGATGAACAAAGCCAAATCACCCCCTCCGCCGACGACCCGGCAACGTTACCAGGCCGAGGATATCGAGGTCCTGTCCGGCCTGGAGCCGGTGCGCCGGCGCCCCGGCATGTATACCGACACCAGCCGGCCCAACCATCTGGTCCAGGAGGTCGTCGACAACAGCGTCGATGAGGCGCTCGGCGGCTTCGCGAAAACGATCTCGGTGACCCTGCACGACGACGATTCGATCGAGGTCACCGACGACGGCCGCGGTATGCCGGTCGATCTGCACCCCGAGCATCAGCTACCGGGCGTCGAATTGATCCTGACCCGGCTGCACGCCGGCGGCAAGTTTTCGCACCGCACTTACCGTTTCGCCGGTGGCCTGCACGGCGTCGGGGTCTCGGTGGTCAATGCCCTGTCCCAGCGGCTGGAGGTCTGGATCCGGCGCGGCGGGCGGGAATACCACCAGCGCTACCAGAACGGTGAGCCGATGAGCAAGCTGCAAGTCACCGGTGACGTCGGCCAGCGCAATACCGGCACCCGGCTGCGTTTCTGGCCCGATCCACGTTATTTCGACAGCCCGAAAATCGCCGTCAACCGCTTGCTACACCTGCTGCGCGCCAAGGCCGTGCTGTGCCCCGGGCTGAGCGTCGAGTTCCGGGATGTCAAAAGCGGCGCCCACGCCGCCTGGCAGTTCAGCGGCGGACTCGGCGAATACCTGGAAGGCGAACTCAAGGAGCAGGCCATACTGCCCGCCGCACCGTTCGCCGGCCGGCTGGCCGGCGAAGAAGAGGAAGCCGAATGGGCCCTCGCCTGGCTGCCCGAGGGCGAATTGCTGCAAGAAAGCTACGTCAACCTGATCCCGACGCCGCAGGGCGGCAGCCACGTCAACGGCCTGCGCACCGGCCTGATCGAGGCGGTGCGCGAATTCTGCGAACTGCACCACTTGCTGCCGCGCGGCGTCCGTCTCGCCCCCGAAGACCTCTGGGAGCGGGTGTCGTTCGTGCTCTCGGTCAAACTCGCCGACCCGCAGTTCAGCGGCCAAACCAAGGAGCGCTTGATGGCGCGGCAGATTGCGCCGTTCGTCTCCGGCATCGTCAAGGACCGTTTCAGCCTGTGGCTGAATCAGCACGTCGCCGACGGCGAGGCGATCGCGCAACTGGCGATCGCCAGCGCCCAGAAGCGCTTGAAATCGAGCCGTCAGGTGACGCGCAAGAAAACAAGCGGCGGTCCCGCCCTGCCCGGCAAACTCGCCGACTGCGCCAGCCAGGATGCGACCTTGAGCGAGCTGTTCATCGTCGAAGGCGATTCGGCCGGCGGCTCGGCGAAGCAGGCGCGCAACCGCGAATACCAGGCGATCTTGCCGCTGCGCGGCAAAATTCTGAACACCTGGGAAGTCGATCCGGGCGCCGTCCTGGGCAGCCAGGAAGTGCACGACCTGGCGGTGGCGATCGGCGCCGACCCCGGCACCGCCGGCCTCGACGGCCTGCGTTACGGCAAGATCATCGTGCTCGCCGACGCCGATTCCGACGGGGCGCACATCGCGACCTTGCTTTGCGCCCTGTTTCTGCGCCATTTCCGGCCGCTGGTCGCCGCCGGCCGCGTGTTTGTCGCCCTGCCGCCGCTCTACCGGATCGATGTCGGCAAACAGGTGTTTTACGCGCTGGACGGCGAGGAACGCAAAGGCATACTCGAGCGCATCGCCGCCGAAAAACTCAAGGGCCGAATCACCGAAACTCGCTTCAAGGGCCTCGGTGAAATGAACCCGTTGCAACTGCGTGAAACAAGCATGGATCCCGACACCCGCCGTTTGGTGCAACTGACGATCGACGACGAGCGGCTGACCGACCGCCTGTTCGATATGCTGCTCGCTAAAAAACGCGCCGCCGACCGCCGTGCCTGGCTCGAAGCGTCGGGCGATCGCGCCGAGGTGAACCCATGACCGAAACCGCCGTTTCCTTCGAACGCCTGCCGATGCGGCAGTTCGCCGAAAAGGCGTACCTCGATTATTCGATGTACGTGATCCTCGATCGCGCCCTGCCGCACCTCGCCGACGGCCTGAAGCCGGTGCAGCGGCGCATCGTTTATGCCATGTCGGAACTGGGCTTGCAGGCGGGCGCTAAACCCAAGAAATCGGCGCGCACCGTCGGCGACGTGATCGGCAAGTTCCACCCGCACGGCGACACCGCCTGTTACGAGGCGTTGGTGCTGATGGCCCAGCCTTTCGCCTACCGTTACCCGCTGGTCGACGGCCAGGGCAACTTCGGCTCGCCCGACGATCCGAAATCCTTTGCCGCGATGCGCTACACCGAATCGCGCCTGGCGCCATACGCTAAGGTGCTGCTCGCCGAACTCGACCAGGGCACCGTCGATTGGCAGCCGAATTTCGACGGCACGCTGAAAGAGCCCCGCCTGCTCCCGGCCCGCCTGCCCAACGTCCTGCTCAACGGCACGAGCGGCATCGCCGTTGGCATGGCGACCGACATTCCGCCGCACCACCTCGGTGAGGTCGTCGCCGCCCTGATCCACCTGATCGACGACGCCAAGGCCGATACCCGGGCACTGATGAAACACATCAAAGGCCCCGATTTCCCGACCGCCGCCGAAATCATCACGCCGTCCGAGGAGCTGCTGAAGATCTACGAAAGCGGCAACGGCAGCGTCCGCAGCCGGGCGGTGTACGAACGCGAGGACGGCGATATCGTCATCACCGCGTTGCCCTATCAGGTCTCGCCGGCCAAGGTCTTGCAACAGATCGACGAGCAGATGAAAGCCAAAAAGCTGCCGCTGCTCGAGGATCTGCGCGACGAATCCGACCACGAGAACCCGACCCGGCTGGTTCTGATGCCGCGCTCGAACCGGATCGACGTCGAGCGCTTGATGGCCCACCTGTTTGCGACCACCGACCTCGAACGCAGCCATCGCGTCAACCTCAACCTGATCGGGCTGGATGGCAAACCCCGGGTTTACGGTCTCCAAGCGCTGCTCAAAGATTGGCTGGATTTCCGCCAGGCGACCGTGCGCCGGCGCCTCGAACACCGTCTCGACCAGGTGATCGATCGCCTGCACGTTCTGGCCGGCCTGCTGATCGCTTTTTTGAACATCGACGAAGTGATCCGCATCATCCGCACCGAAGACGAGCCGAAAGCGGTACTGATGGCCCGCTTCGAACTGACCGGGACGCAGGCCGACGCCATCTTGGATTTGAAACTGCGCCACCTGGCCCGCCTCGAGGAAATCAAGATCCGCGGTGAGCAACAGAATCTGGAAGCCGAGCGGGCATCGCTGGAACAAACGTTGGGTTCGACGCGGCGTCTGAAAAGCCTGATCAAACAAGAACTGCTGGCCGACGCCGAGAGCCACGGCGACGCCCGGCGCTCGCCGCTGACCCGTCGCCCGGCGGCGCAGGCGATGAGCGACCGCGAATTGACGCCGAGCGAACCGGTGACCGTCATCCTCTCGGCGATGGGCTGGGCACGGTCGGCCAAGGGCCACGACGTCGATCCCGCGGCGCTGGCTTACCGCACCGGCGACCGGCTGCAGCACGCGGCGCGCGGCCGCAGCAACCAGCAAGCGGTGTTCGTAGACGATCAGGGCCGCGCCTATGCCCTGCCGGCGCACCAACTGCCTTCGGCGCGCAGCCATGGCGAACCGCTGACCAGCCGCCTGCAACCGCCGGCCGGCGCCACCTTCAGCGGTGTCGTCCTCGGTGACGCCGAAGATCAGGTGTTGTTGGCCAGCGACCTGGGCTACGGTTTCCGGACCCGCCTCGGCAACCTGATCAGCCGGCAGCGGGCGGGCAAGCAACTGGTCTCGGTCGCGGCCGGAGCGCACCTGCTGCCACCGGCGATCGTCACCGACCCCGATGACGATCTTTTGGTCATCGCCACCAGCGGCGGGCGGCTGCTCTGTTTCCCGCTGACCGAAGCGCCGGAACTGCCGCGCGGCAAAGGCAACAAACTGATCCAGATTCCACCGAAAGCGCAAAAAGCCGGCGAGCGCGTCGCCGGGATCTTGTCATTGCCGGCCGGCGGCGAGTGCCTGCTGTGGGCCGGCGCCAAGTATCTCAGACTCGGCCACCGCGAACTGGAAGCCTACCTCGGCAGCCGCGCCCAGCGCGGCCTGGCGCTGCCGCGCGGCTACCAGAAAGTCACGGCACTAATGCTCGCCTGACGCCGCGTTCGGGTATGATTAGCGGGCTGTTGAAAAACAGCCTGCTAATCCGGGCCACGGATGGCCCGGCGAAATCAGGCGCTCCTGAGCGGCTGATTTCGGGAGCGCAGCGAAAGTCGCGCCTTTCGCAAGCGACGTTGAAAAACGCCAGGATGGCGTTTTTCAACAACCTGTTAGACCCTCTGTCGATACGGAAATCCACAACAATGAACGCCGGCAGTCTCGCCTTCAAACACGGACCAGCGCTTCGCCTGACTTCCCTGATTCCGGCACTGGGCGTGCTGCTCGCCCTCGCCGCCTGCGTCAACGCGCCGCCTCCGGCGCCCGAGCCGGTGCCCGAGCCCGAGCCGTTGCCCGCGCCACCGCCGCCCCCACCACCGCCGCCGAACGTCGATGAAGCGCTGCACTGGGCCTTGCCCGAGATCGAGTCCGGACGCTTGGCCGAGGCCCGCGACGCGCTCGGCGCATCGCTGGCTTATCACGGCAGGCAGCCGATGGCGGCCTGGATTTATGACCAACTCAGCGCCGACCCGGTCCAACTGCTCGGCCCGCCGGCCCGGGAACACGCCATCGCCGCCGGCGAGACACTCGGTCAACTGGCCGCCGATGAACTCGGCCACCCATTGTGGTACATCGCCCTGGCCCGCTACAACGGCATTACCGACCCGCGCCGTCTGACCATCGGCCAGAAACTTCGGCTACCGGCCGCCCGGCCCGATCTGCCCGCCTTCCTCGCCAGCAAAAAGCCGAGCGGGGTCGCCGCCGCCGCCCGCCAGCTCCTGGCTGACGGCCGGCACGAGCAGGCCATTTCGCTGCTCAGCACGGCCCAGGCCGGCGGTACCCTCGGGGCTGACGGCACAGCGCTCCTGGTCGAAGCCTTGGCCCGGCGCATCGAACCTTTGATCCGGCGCGGCGCGTTCGACGACGCGGCGATACAACTGGCCACCGCGCGCAGTGTCGCCGACCAGCCAGACGGCAAGGCGATCGTCGAACGGCTGGAAAACCGGCTCAACGCCGAGCGCCATTACCGCCAGGGGCTCGAGGCCTTCGGCCGGGGACAGACCGAGGCGGCGCATTTCTCGTTTTCGCAGGCCCTGCGCTACGACCGCGACCATGTCGAAGCAAAGGTGCGGCTCGCCGAACTCAACGAAGCGCTGACCGCCCGCGAGCACCAGGAAGCGGTCCGCCGTTACAACGCCGGCGACCTGGTCGGCGCCGGTGATTTGTGGCGCAAGATACTCGAACTCGATCCGGAAAATCGCCTGGCGCGTGAATTTCTCGCCAAAATCGAGAAAACCGGCGAGACAGCGAAGACTGCGACCGCCCAGCAATAACGCCGCCGAGCGATCGGACTGCCTCTCCTTTTCAACAGCCTGCTAAACCGCAGCCAGCGTCTCGGCAGCGGCCGGAGCCACCGCTTTCGGCAGCGTCCCAGGCAACCGTTTGACCCGCGCGCCGAGCTGCGATAGCTTCTCCTCGATATTCTCGTAACCGCGGTCGATGTGGTACACCCGATCGACCACGGTCTCGCCGCTGGCCACCAATCCGGCCAGCACCAGGCTCGCCGAGGCCCGCAGATCGGTGGCCATGATCGGTGCCCCGGAGAGGTGCGCTACGCCGCGAACGACGACGGTATTACCGCGGACCTGGACGTCGGCCCCCAGGCGTTGTAACTCCAGTACGTGCATGAAGCGGTTTTCGAACACGGTTTCGGTAATCACCGCGGTGCCCTCGGCGATCGTATTCAAGGCCGTGAACTGGGCCTGCATGTCGGTCGGGAACCCGGGATAGGGCGCGGTCGTGATATTGACGGCCCGCAACCGGCGGTTACGGCAGTCGATTTCGATCCAGTCCGGGCCCAAGGTCAGATCGGCGCCACACTCGGCGAGCTTGGCAAGCACCGCATCGAGACTGCCGGGGCAGGCGCGGCTCAACCGGACCCGGCCGCCGGTCATCGCCGCGGCGACCAGATAGGTTCCGGTTTCGATCCGGTCGGGCAGCACGGCGTAATCGGCGCCACCGAGTTCGTTGACGCCTTCGATCACCAACCGCTCGGTGCCGATGCCCTCGATCTGCGCCCCCATCGCGACCAGGCAGCGCGCCAGATCGACGACTTCAGGTTCCTGGGCGGCGTTTTCGATTACCGTCACACCGCGCGCCAAAGTGGCCGCCATCATCAGGTTTTCGGTGCCGGTCACGGTCACCGAATCCATCACGATCCGCGCCCCTTTGAGCCGCCCGGCCCGGGCAACGATATTGCCCCCCTTGACTTCGATCTCGGCGCCGAGCGCCGCCATGCCCTTCAGATGCAGGTCGACCGGCCGGGCGCCGATCGCACAGCCGCCGGGCAGGGCGACTTCGGCCCGCCCGTAACGGGCGAGCAGCGGGCCGAGCACCAGAATCGAGGCGCGCATCGTTTTAACCAGGTCATACGGCGCGCAAAAACCGGCGAGTTGCCGGTTATCGATCCGGATCGCCATATTTTCTTCCATGACCAGGTCGGCGCCCATCTGGGCCAAAAGCGCCATCGTCGTCGCCACATCCTGCAAGTGCGGCACATTGCTCAGCCGCATCGGCTGCTCGGCCAGCAGGCTGGCGACGAGGATCGGCAAAACCGCGTTCTTGGCACCGGAGATGACGATTTCGCCGGTCAGCGGCTGGCCGCCGGTGATCTGCAGCCGGGCCATCAGTGTTCGCCCGGGGCGTGGGCGGTGATCGACAAAGCGTGAATCTCGCCGCCGAGCCGGGTGCCGAGCGCGGCATGCACCCGGCGATGGCGCTGGAGCAGGCTCAAACCCGCGAATTCGTCGGCCTCGATCGTGGCGTTGAAGTGCACCCCATCAGGACTGCTGACCACCACCCGGGCAGCGGGCAGCGCCTGGACGATCAGTTGCTCGAGGTCTTTGGCATCCATACAATTCACCGGCATTGACCTATGGTAGCTCTGATCCATCCATCGAGGATGAATCAGAACACGGAAATTAAAAGACGCGACTTCCAATTTCCTTCGCTGAATCAAGAACTTAACTGCCTGTACGTGTCGCACGCAGACAGGCGGAAACTCTGATGAATCACCGTCCGGCAAAATCTGCCGGACGGGAGTGCACCGAACGGCCATCATCATAACTTGAACCCGCGCCGCGCCGACGAATGAACGAAACTTCGATACCGCTGTTATTACCCCTCATGCAGCTCGCCGCCGGGCTCGTCGTCCTGCTGTGGGGTGCCGAGCGCCTGGTCACCGGCGCCGCCTCGCTGGCCCGCGGTTTCGGCATCTCGCCACTGGTCGTCGGGATGACGATCATCGGCTTTGGCACCTCGGCGCCGGAACTGGTGATTTCAGTGGCCGCCGCCTGGCGCGGCAACCCGGCACTTGCCGCCGGCAACGCGATCGGCTCCAATCTCGCCAATATCGGCCTGGTGCTCGCGATCGCCACACTGCTCAGACCGATCACGATCGATTCTTCGATCCTGCGCCGCGAAGCGCCGGTGCTGCTCGCCGTCACGGTGCTCGCCGCGGCCATGCTGGCCGATTTCGACCTGACGCGGCCGGAAGGCATCGTCCTCGGCGCTCTATTGCTCGTCTTTCTCACCTGGGCAGCCCGCCTCGGCCGGACGCGCCAGATGCGGACCGATCCGCTGGGCCGTGAACTCCAGCACGAACTGCCGGCGGCCCGCTCCCAGCGGTGGGCCATACTGTGGATTCTCGTCGGCTTGGCCGCGCTGCCGATCAGTTCGGTCGTCATGGTCGAAGGCGCCGTAGCAAGCGCCCGCCTGCTCGACGTGCCCGAGGAGTTTATTGGCTTGACGCTGGTGGCAATCGGCACCAGCCTGCCGGAACTCGCCGCCGCGCTCGCCAGCTCCCTCAAGAAAGAGGGCGGCCTGACTCTCGGCAACATCATCGGCTCGAATCTGTTCAATCTGCTCGGCGTGCTCGGCATCGCCGCCTCGATCCGGCCGCTGACCGTCGTTGCGGCGTTCTTTTACCGGGACGTGATGATGATGGTGGCACTGACCGTGCTGATGACGTTGTTGTATTTCTGGCCGGGACGCCGCCGGGTGCTCAATCAAGGCGGCGGCATTTTGCTGCTCGTCTCATACCTGTTCTACCTGTCGCTGCTCCTCGGCGCCCTTGGCGCGGAACGTTGACACACCCGGGAAAACCGCCGCCGGGGGTTACAATGGGCCGCATGAACGACGCGGCTTTGGTGCGCATGGCGGGGACGGTACTGGAGATCGAAGCGGAGGCGATACGCAGTCTGTTGCCGCGGCTCGACACGCAGTTCGTCGCCGCCTGCCGGCTGCTGCTCGACTGCCACGGCCGTACCGTGGTCACCGGCATCGGTAAATCCGGCCATATCGCCCGCAAAGTCGCGGCGACTTTCGCCAGTACCGGAACACCGGCCTTCTACCTCCACCCGGCCGAAGCCCGGCACGGCGATCTGGGGATGATCACCGCCGGCGACGTGATCGTCGCCTTCAGCAATTCCGGGGAAAGCGAAGAACTGGTCCGCCTGCTGCCCGAGATCCGCCGGCTCGGCCACAAGTTGATCGCGCTGACCGGCAACCGGAACTCGACACTGGCCCGAGAAGCGGACGTACACCTCGACACCGGCGTCGAGCGCGAGGCGTGTCCGCTCGGCCTGGCGCCGACGGCGAGTACCACCGCGGCACTGGCGATGGGCGACGCGCTGGCCATCGCCCTGCTCGAATCGCGCGGCTTTACCAGCGAAGATTTCGCCCGCGCCCACCCCGGCGGCCGGATCGGCAAACGGCTGTGGCTCAGGGTCAGCGATGTGATGCACTCCGGCGGCGACCTGCCCCAGGTCGGCCTCGAAGCCGGTCTCGGCGCAGCGATCGTCGAGATGACCGCCAAACGGCTCGGTATGTGCGCCATCGTCGATGAACATCGGCGCCTGTGCGGTGTCATTACCGATGGCGACCTCAGACGCGCCCTGGATCGTGGCGGTCATCTCCGGCACACGGCGATCGCCGCGGTGATGAACGCCGCGCCGAAGACCATTGCGCCGCAAGCGATGGCGGCCGAAGCGGCGGCGATGATGCAGGAATACCGGATCCCCGGCCTTTTGGTCACCGAGCCGGACGGCCGTCTGATCGGCGCGTTCAATTTCCAGGATCTGTTGCAGTCTGGTGTCGTATGAGCCGGCTGCTCGAAGCGGCGGAATTGCGCCAGCGGGCGGCGGAAAGCCGTGCTGCGGTGTTCGATATCGACGGCGTGATGACCGACGGGCGCCTGCACTACGACGCAGCCGGCAACGCGGCACAGAGTTTCCATGCGCATGACGGCTGGGGTCTGAAAGCGCTGATCCGCCAGGGATTGACCGTCATCGCTCTGTCGGCGCGCCGCACGGCGGCGGCCAAAGCGCGCCTCGACGACCTGGGGATCGTCCATTACCGTTTCGGCGTAGAGGATAAACTCGCGGCTTTGGAACAAATTCTCAAGATGCTCGAGGTGCCGCTTGCCGCTGTGTGCTACTCCGGCGACGACTGGAACGACGTGCCGGTGCTGCGCGTCGCCGGGTTGGCCTGCGCTCCGGCCAGCGCCCAACCTTGCGCCCGCGCCCTGGCCCACTACGTGACCACCCTGCCCGCCGGTTTCGGCGCGGTGCGCGAAATTTGCGAACTGCTGCTCGAGGCGCACGGCGGTTATTCGCCTTTGACCGTGGATGATCGATGAACCGCCACCGTTTCCTGCTTCCCATGCTGGCGATCGCCTTGGTGCTGTTCGCCTACCGTTATTGGACCTCCCGCCCGGAACCGGCGGCCGCCGTGCTGCCGGCGGCGACTGGCGAACAGCTCGATTACCGCTTCGCCGATCTCGTTTACCGCGAATACGATGCCGCCGGCACCCCGCGCCTGACGCTGTGGGCGCCGCAGATGCACCACGATCCGCAAGGCGAAGTGATCGAAGTGCAGCAACCTGAAGTCGAGTTTCATCACCGCGACATGGACTGGCGGATCAAGGCCCGCTACGGCCGTCTCGACCGCACGACCGATCTTTTGGCCTTGCGCGAGCAAGTGCGTATCGACGGCCGCGGCCGCGGCGAGCCGCTGGCCGTCGATTGCGACAGTCTCGACTACAATTTAACCGACGCCACCGTGCAAACCGCCAGCCGGATCAAACTGGCCCGCGGCGCGGTGGATCTCAGCGGCGACGGCCTGAGCGGCAACCTTGTCACCGGCCATTATCGATTACATCAAAACGTGGAGATCAGGCTCGATGCACCGCCCGCGATCAACTGACCGTCCCGCGCGGACGGCGGCCCTGTCCGCCATCCTGCTGGCCGCCGGAAGCGGGCTGACCGCACCGGCCGCCGCGCTGCGCAGCGACCGCGATCAAGCGGTCGATATCGTTGCCGACCGTTCCGAATACGACGCCAAATCGGGGTTTACCCGGGTCGAGGGCAATGTCGTGATCACCCAGGGCAGTCTGGTCGTCAAATCCGACGAGGCGCGGGTCTTTCTCGAAAACAGCCGGATCCAAAAAGTCGAATTCGAGGGCCGGCCGGCGACCTGGCGGCAAACGCTCGATGACGGCGGCGAAATGAACGCCCGCGCCAAGACTATCGACTACAACGTCCCCGCCGACCTGATCACGCTGATCGGCGATGCGCTGGTGGTCCACCCACAAGGGGAAATTTCAGGAGCCAGCATCGAATACGATCTGGCCAAAGAAAAGCTGCGCGGTCTGAGCGGCGGCGACGAACGGGTCCGCATCCGGATCGAAGCCAGCGCCATCGAGGACAGCAATCTGGGCGGCGAGCGCCCAAACGAACCGGCGGAGACGACAACTGAATCTCAGCCCCCGGCCGGCGAACAGAGCAAGGACCATGACAACGGCAACGGCGCCGCCGGCACACCGGAAAGTGAACCAACATCCGACCCGGAAAATGACAGCACGGCGGTTGAGAATGGCGCCGATACCCGCGGCACAGAGCAGAACGGCGCGGCTGAAAACCACGACGGCGGAGCGCGGTAACGTGTTGACTGCCCGCCACCTGAAAAAAAGCTACCGGCGGCGCGCCGTGATCCACGATGTGTCGATGACCGTCGATGGCGGCGAGATCGTCGGCCTGCTCGGTCCCAATGGCGCCGGTAAAACCACGTGTTTTTACATGATGGTCGGCTTGGTCCGGCCGGACGGCGGGAACGTTTCGCTCGACGACGGCGACATCACCCACCTGCCCATGCACCGGCGGGCGCGCCGCGGCGTGGGCTACCTGCCGCAGGATGCGTCGATCTTTCGCGGCCTGACGGTGGAGGAAAACATTCTGGCCGTGCTCGAGTTGCGCGGCGGTCTGAGCCGCAAGGTACGGCGCGACGAAGCCCAGCGCCTGCTGGAAGCTTTCCAGGTTTCCCACCTGGCCGGCCAGAAAGGCGCCAGCCTGTCGGGCGGCGAGCGCCGGCGCGTTGAAATCGCTCGCGCCCTGGCCGCCAAGCCCCGTTTCATGCTGCTCGACGAACCGTTCGCCGGCGTCGATCCGATCTCGGTCGGCGAAATCCAGCGCATCATCCGCCAACTCAAAGCACAAAACATCGGCATCCTGATCACCGATCACAATGTTCGCGAAACGCTGGGCATCTGCGATCGGGCTTATATCATCAGTGAAGGGCACGTCCTCAGCGCCGGCACCCCGGAACAGATCCTCGCCGACGAAGCCGTGCGCAGCGTTTATCTAGGGCGCGAATTCACCCTGTGAGCGGCGATGAACGGAGTGCGCTTACAACTCGGTCTGCGGCAACAACTCCGGATGGCGCCGCAATTACAGCAGGCATTCAGGCTGCTGCAACTGAACCGAATGCAACTCAGCGAGCACCTGCGCGAAATCATCGACGCCAATCCGCTGCTCGAAATGGCCGACGAAAGCAACCTCGACGACGGCTTGGAGGCGAATGCGCCACCGACCGGCGATGCCGCCGCGGTAGAGAGTCCGGCGGCGGATTCGCCGCCAGCGACGGACGATGACCCGGCGGCCGAAGATTGGCCGGCGAGCGACTGGGGCTACGCCCCTCGCGGCCCATACGGGGACGATCCCGAGCGCGAATTTGCCGTCAACGACGAGCCGTGGCCGGCCACCCTGGCGACGCACCTTTTGGAGCAACTCAACCTCGAGGCCCTCGACGACACCCGGACTGCAATCGGCCGCGCCTTGATTTTCGCCCTCGACGACGACGGTTATCTGCACGACAGTCTCGAAGAACTGCGCCACGCCCTCGCCCCCGAACACCTGGTTTCGACGGCCCAGATCGAGGAAGTGCTGGCCCTCGTCCAACAATTCGATCCGCCGGGAATCGCGGCGCGCTCGCCGGCCGAATGCCTGCTGCTGCAAATCCGCCAGCGCCAGGCGGCGCCCGCCCTCAAGCGTCTCGCCACGCGGATCGTGCACGACCACCTGGAAGCGCTGGCGCACGCCGATTGGGCGCGGCTCGAGCGCCAATTAGCGTGCAGCGCCGGCGAACTGGCCTCGGCGGTGGACCTGATCCGCAGCCTCAACCCGCACCCCGGCGGTGCCTTCGACAGCGAAAGAACCGAGTACATCCAGCCCGATGTCTATGCCCGCAAAACCGGCGGGCAATGGCGGATCCGGCTGAGCGCCGAACACCAGCCCAACTTGCGCCTCAACGATTATTATCTCGGCCTTCTGGCCCGCACCCGCGGCGACGAAGCGCGCTACCTGCAAAGCCGCGCCCAGGAGGCCCGCTGGTTGATCAGCGCTCTCGAACTGCGCAATCAAACCTTGTACAAAGTGGCCACCAGCATCGTCGAACACCAGGTGGACTTTTTCGAGGTCGGAGAAAAGGCCCTCAAGCCGCTGGTGATGAGGCAGATCGCCGAGGCCAGCGGGGTTCACGAATCGACGGTGTCGCGCGCCGTGGCCGGCAAATACCTGTCGTCACCGCGCGGTATCCTGCCGCTCAGGTATTTTTTCTCCGCCCGGCTCGACAGCGAGGATGGCGAAGGCGTCGCCTCGCAAGCCATCCGCGCCCGCATCCGCGATCTGATCTCCGGCGAAGACCCCTGCCGGCCGCTCAGCGATCTGGCGATCTGCCGGGCGCTGGCCGAATCCGGCTTCCAGGTCGCCCGCCGGACCGTGGCCAAATACCGCGGGCAGTTGAACATCCTCGATTCGCGCGCCCGGCGCCGGCGCCCCGGCCGCCCCGGCGTTCAGCGCCAGCCGGGCTGATAGAATATCGCCCCTGCCCGGCGGCAACGCGAAGCCGGTCCGTTGGCAACATGACGCCGCGCCAGACCACGGACAGCGCGGGCCGCGATCCCGATTCAGGAGTGGAAGTATGCAGATCAATCTCGCCGGACACCATGTCGATATCACTCCGGCATTGCGCGCTTATGTCACAGAAAAAATCGAGCGCCTGGACCGTCATTTCCATCACATCATCAGCGCCCAGGTTATCCTCAAGCTCGAAAAAAACCGGCACCTCGCCGAAGGTTCGCTGTCCGTCGGTGGCAGCCCCGACCTGTTCGCCAATGCCGACGAGATCGACTTGTACGCCGCGATCGACGCGCTGGCCGACAAGTTGGACCGCCAGGTGCGACGGCTCAAAAGCAAACTGACGGCGCATGCCCGCGGCGCCCCGAAGGCGGGCGCGATCTGAACGCGGGACAAGCCCCGCTGCAACATGTATCTCGCCGACATTCTGACTTTGAAACGCATCGCCGCCGGCGTGCCCGGCGGCAGCCGCAAGCGCGTTCTCGAAAAACTGAGCGGGCTACTCGCCGGCGACGATGCGGCGCTGGGCCGCGCTATTTTCGAGGCGCTCAACGAGCGCGAACGGATGGGCAGCACGGCGCTCGGTCATGGCATCGCCATCCCCCACGCCCGGGTGGCGGGCATCGAAGAACTGCGCGCCGCGCTGCTTCGCCTGCAAAAGCCGATTCCGTTCGACGCCCCCGACCAGCAACCGGTCGATCTGTTGATCGGCTTGGCAGTGCCACTCAACTGCGCCGAGCTTCATCTTAGGGTATTGCGCGAAATCGCGACGCACCTCGGCACGGAACAGGTCCGCGCCCAACTCCGCGCCGCTACCAGCGACGCCGAACTTCACGCTGCAATCAAGCAGTGGCAGACCGCGGATATGCGATGAGCCGGACCCTGTCCGTCGGTGAAATGTTCGAAGCCTTGCGCAGCCGGCTGGCGCTCGACTGGCCGGCGCAATCCGCCCCCCTCGAGGCGCGGCACATCAGCAGTAAACAGGCCGGCGCGCGGCCGGCGCTGGTCGGCTATCTCAACCTGATCCATCCCAACCAGATCCAGGTGATCGGCCGGGAAGAAGTTGCCCACCTCGATACGCTGGAAGCCCGCCTGCGGTGGGCCAAGATCGCCGAAGTGATGAGTCACCAGCCGCTGTGCCTGATCATCGCCGACCGCCTCGCGCCGCCCGACGACTTGCAGCAAGCCGCCACGGAAGCCGGCATTCCGCTGCTCCGTTCGCCGCGTTCGAGCTACGAACTGGTCAGCTATCTGCACTATTACCTGTCGCGGGCGCTGGCCCGTCGCACGACGCTGCACGGCGTGTTCATGGAGGTGTTCACGATCGGCGTGCTGATCAGCGGCGAGGCGGGGTGCGGCAAGAGCGAACTGGCGCTCGAACTTCTGACCCGCAACCATCGCCTGATCGCCGACGACGCGCCGGAATTCACGCAGATCTCGCCGGAAATCATCGACGGTTCGTGCCCGCCCGCCCTGCAGGACTGTCTCGAAGTGCGCGGCCTCGGGGTGCTCAATGTCCGCCAGATGTTCGGTGATTCGGCGATCAAGGCGAACAAGTTCCTACGCCTGATCGTTCACCTTCACGTCCCTGAAGCCGGCCGCGACCTGCGGGCGATCGACCGCCTGCGCGGCGATATGAGCACCCGCCGGGTCATCGACCTGGACATCCCGCAGATCACGATCCCGGTGCTCGCCGGCCGCAACCTGGCGGTCATCACCGAAGCCGCGGTCCGCGATTTCATGCTCAAAATGAAAGGCATCGACGCCGCCGCCGATTTCGTCCAACGCCACGCCCTGATGATGCGGTCATAAACCTCGTGAACGTCGGAATCCTGCTGCTCTCGCACGGTGCGATCGGCGCCTGTCTCAAAAAAGAAGCGGGGCGCATCATCGCCGCCGGCGATGACATTTCGGTGTTGGGGATCGCCGCCGGCGACCGCTGCGCCGATCTCGGGGCGCGCCTCGAACAGCGGATCGCCGAACTCGATCGCGGCGCCGGCGTGCTGGTCCTCGCCGACCTCGAAGGCGCCACGCCGTGCAACGCCGTGCTCAACGTGGTCCACCGATTGTCGCCCGGCAACCGGACGCGCGTCGTCACTGGGCTTAACCTGCCGATGCTGCTCAAGGTGCTCACTTACCGCAGCGAACCGCTCGACAAGCTGGCCGAACTGGCGGTCAGCGGCGGCGCCGGCGGCATCCATCAGGAGACCGCCGCGGAGCCGTTGCGGTGATCCGCCGCAAAGTCGTGATCCAGAACCGTCTCGGCCTGCATGCCCGCGCCGCCGGCAAGCTGGTTGCCGAAGCGGCGCGCCATGAGGGCGAAATCTGGCTGGTGCGCGACGGCCGGCGGGTCAACGCCAAATCGATCATGGGGATCTTGATGCTGGCGGCCGGTAAAGGCACTGAGTTGATCATCGAAGCCGAGGACCCCGGCGGGCAGCAAGCCTGCACCGCCCTGGCACGGTTGATCGCCGCGCGCTTCGGCGAAGACGACTGATGCTCGCCCTGTCCGGAATTTCGTTGTCCTCCGGTATCGCCCTCGGCCGGGCGCACCGGCTCAAACCGCGCGAATTGGAAATTCCGCGGCGCACGCTCACCGCCGGCGACATCGAAACCGAAGTCGCCCGTTTTCATGCCGCGGTCGATGCCACGCGCCGCCATCTCGACGAATTGATCGCCAACCTCGAAAAAAAGGCGCCGGGGGCGCACGCCACCGCACACGAATTTCTCGACACCCATCGTTTGTTATTGCGCGATCCGGAAATCATCGACGGCACCGTCGCCTCGATCCGCGAGACGGCGTGCAACGCCGAGTGGGCGGTCCAAGCGCGGCAGACCGCCATCGCCGAAACGTTCGCCGAGATCGAGGATCCCTATCTCAAAGCACGGATCGAAGACATCGAACACGTCACCCGGCTCATCATCGAAGCCCTGACCGACGGCCGCGCCCCGGTATTGCTCAACAGCCCGCGATTGCGCGGCGGTGCCGGAGACCTGGCCGGCCGCATTGTCGTCACCCGGATGCTCAGCCCGCCGGAAGTCACGCTGCTGCACCAGCACGGCGTCAGCGCCCTGGTCCTCGAGCAAGGCAGTTCGTTCGCCCACGCCGCGATCCTGGCCCGCAGCCTCGGCATCCCGGCGCTGATCGGCGTCCATTCGGCGCTCGCCCTGCTCGCCGAGGACGACGAACTGATTCTCGACGGCCACTATGGCGTGCTGTTCGTGATGCACCCCGAACGCCTGCGCCGCCACTACCACGACAAACTGCACGACCAACGCTTCCACGCCGGAGCCGGTTTAGACGCCGGCACGCCGGTCAGAACCAAGGACGGAATCGCCCTCGAGATTTATCTCAACACCGAGGATCCGGCGGACATCGCCCCGCCGCGCGGCGCCGGTTTAGCCGGCGTCGGCCTGATGCGCACCGAGTTTCTGTTTCTCGATCGCAGTCCGGCGGACGAAGAAACGCAACTGGCGCAATACCGCGCCATGCTCGCCGCCGGCAACGGCCGGCCGGTGACCATCCGCACCCTGGATATCGGTGGCGACAAACCGCTCGCCGGCTACAAACCGGTCGGCGGCGGTGAAAACCCGGCGCTCGGCCTGCGCGCCGTGCGCCTGACCTTGCACCATTCCGAATTCATGCGCCGGCAACTGCGGGCCTTGTTGCGCGCCGCTTGCGACGCGCCGCTGCGTATCCTGCTGCCGCTGATCACCACCGCCGGCGAAATCAGGCTGGTCCGCCACATGATGCAGCAACTCCTGGCCGACCTGCCGGCCGCCGAGCGCCCGCCGGCCGAGCATCTGGCGCTCGGCGCGATGATCGAAACCCCGGCCGCGGCGCTGGCCATCCACACCCTGCTGCCCGAAGTCGATTTCATCGCCATCGGGACCAACGACCTGAGCCAGTACACGCTGGCCGCCGACCGCCTCGACCCCGCCGTCGGTTACCTGTACGATCCCCTGCACCCGGCGCTGTTGAAACTGATCGCGCACGTGATCGAACAAGCGCGCGAACGCGGGGTACCCGTCTCGCTGTGCGGCGAAATGGCCGCCGAGCCGAAATACGCCGGTGTACTGGTCGGGCTCGGCCTGCGCGCCTTCAGCGTCCACGCCGGCGCCGTCGCCGAACTCGCCCACCGCCTGCGCACACTCGACGCCAGCCGCTGCCGCAGCCTCGTACAACGCGCCCTGCAAGACCCCAAACTCGACCCCCAGACCCTGCTCGCCGCCCTCGACGACAACCTACCGCCAACCTGAAGATCCCCGGTGACACCCAACCCGGCGTATACGAAAACCACCGGCCGTCACCCGTACTCTACGAAGTTCATACCCCCTTCCCGACCTTCCCCCTACCAGGGGGAAGGAGAAGCTCATACCCCCTTCCCGACCTTCCCCCTACCAGGGGGAAGGAGAAATGCGGCCCCCCGCTTGCGGGGGAGGGTTGGGAGGGGGTGCCTTTACCCAATCGTTGCATAAATTTTGCGCGATTTACTTAAAACCACGACCGAGAATTCTGGCGAATTTATGCAACTATTGGGTATACTTCCGCAGGTACCGCAGCCGCCGTACTAGCAGGTTGTTGAAAAACGCCATCCTGGCGTTTTTCAACGTCGCTTGCGAAAGGCGCGACTTGCGCTGCGCTCCCGAAATCAGCCGCTAAGGAGCGCCTGATTTCGCCGGGCCATCCGTGGCCCGGATTAGCAGGCTGTTTTTCAACAGCCTGCTAGGGCGGTTACCGGCTCAGGCCGCAGGCGATCCAGTTCTGGTGCGGCACCGAATTTTGCCTGCTCGGGCGCCACCTCTACGAACCCGGCGAGGATGATCGAAGCGTATGCTGTATCCATGACGCATGGCCCGCGACGTATTGTCTGCCTGACCGAGGAGCCGACCGAAACGCTGTATCGGCTCGGCGAAGCCGAGCGCATCGTCGGCATTTCCGGCTTCACCGTGCGCCCGCCGCGGGCACGCCGGGAGAAGCCCAAGGTCAGCGCCTTCACGTCGGCGAAAATCGGCGAGATCCTCAGGCTCGAGCCGGACTTGGCGATCGGGTTTTCCGACATCCAGGCCGACATCGCCGCCGAACTCGTTCGCCACGGGGTGGAGGTGTGGATCGCCAACCACCGCAGCGTGGCCGGCATTCTCGATTATGTGCGCCGGCTCGGCGCCCTGGTCGGGGTTGCCGGGCGGGCGCAGGCCCTGGCCGAGGAGTTCGAGCGCGGTCTGGAGGATATCGCCGCCCAGGCGGCAACCCTGCCGCGCCGGCCGCGCGTCTATTTCGAGGAGTGGGACGATCCGCCGATCTCCGGTATCGGCTGGGTGGCGGAGCTGATTCGGATCGCCGGCGGGGACGATATCTTCCCCGAACTTGCGAAGAAATCACTAGCAAAAGACAGAATCATCGCCGATCAGGACGAGATCGTGCGTCGTGCGCCGGACCTGGTCCTGGGCTCCTGGTGCGGCAAGCGGTTCCGTCCGGAACGGGTCGCCGCGCGGCCTGGATGGAACGCGATTCCCGCCGTACGCACGGGCGAGCTGCACGAAATCAAGTCGCCGATCATCCTCCAGCCCGGTCCGGCGGCGTTGACCGATGGCGTGCAAGCGATGGCCAAGCTTTTCAGAGCGTGGGCTGGCTGGGGTCTCGGCCATCGTCCAGGCGCTCGCCCAACCAGTCGATGATTCCGAGCCGGTCCATGAGCTCACGCTGGATCAGCGCACCGGCCTCGCCGGTCAAATGCCAGGTTCATTGGGTATAAAAATCTGCGCCGGTTTCGCAACAGGTGCCACAGGCGCAACATGCCACTGCTCCACAACAGGTCATGTTGCCACCGTTCGGACAAGGCGAGGAGCAGCAGCCCGGTGCAGATGCAAGTGGTGTCACACCTGAGCTGAATGTCAACGCATTCTGCGCAGCAATGGGTGTCACTGCTGTGTGCATGCTCGGGCAATCTGTCTTCACCATGTCTGCGAATTTATGCCTGATGGCCTGACCTTTGCTGATTTCCACCTCAAAATCCACTGACCCTGACTCTTCATCCACAGTGACCAACCCAACATGACCTGGTTGCAATACCAGCCTTGGCTCGCCAATGACAGACCAGCGCGCAGCGTCCTTGCTTAACACCATCATGTCGAGCATCACGGCATCGCCACCTGCCTGCAGGTGATACGGATTGGTGAGCACACGCAGCTCGAGATCAGGCATGCTGTCATGTCCGCTCACCGAGACCCTTGCTGGAAAGCCTGGAACTACGGTAATCGTCGCTGGACCAAAAGCAATGGTCTCACTGGAAACCTTGAGCACGACATCATAGGTGGGCAGGAAGCCCTCCTCTTCCTCGGCCTGCAGTGGACAAACAATACAGCTGAAAACCACCATAACGATCCACTGAACCCTTGTGTAAAAACGCTCCATTGCATAACCTCTTTTGGCATGATGACAAAACACCCATGACCATCACTACACCCCCCAGAAACAACAATCAACCAGTCAGCAATCAACTCTGCGTATGCGTGCGTATAGGAGCGTAGCGTAAAGGGCGTAAAGGAAGTATAAGCACCCTATTTCCTGATTTCCAGCGGTATCCGGGCGGTATCCGGAGCCGTGCCTGACCGGCCCCGGACCCTTTCCAAAACCCCAAGCACGCCGAATTCCGTCCGGTTCTGCCCTGTCGGCGGCAATCCAGCATCCCATGTACCCTCGTTTCTGCCGGCGCGGGCCGATCCAGCACGAGCGCCGCCGGGCCGCGCACGGATGGAGTGCGGCCTGAAATTGATTTCCTGCGGTTCAGTGAAGCAAGCCGACTGGCCCGGTCGGCGGCGCCCAGCTTTCCGGCCAGAGGCCGGGGAGATCCTTTTTGGCCAGGTGATTCAGGATTCGCTCGATGACCGGCGGGTCTTCGATACACGCGATGACCTTGACGGCCCCACCGCACTTTGGGCACCTGTCCACATCGACTTGGAATACGCGCTTGAGGCGTTGCGCCCAGCGCATCGCCGCCTGTCGCTCGGCCGGCGTCCGGTCCTCTTCTCGCGCCGGCGCGGTGGGCGTGGCGCTTCGGCCCCGGCGGGCCGGCGTGATCCGGGCGCGGTACGGGCTGTTGGGTGCGAACACCCCGTGGAACCGAGTGAGGTTCAGGCGCGGCGGGGGAACGAGCGCGGCCAGCCGCGCGATGAAGTCCAGCGGCTCGAAGATCACGTGCGTGGTGCCGTCGCGGTATGGCGTCTTCAGCGAGTAGCCGATGTCGCCGCGCGGGGTGAGGAACAGCCGCTTTTCCGACACCGGCGGGCGGCAGATGTAGCGGCACAGGCGTTCGAGTTTGCTCCGCCGGCCCTGCCGCTGTCCGTCAGGAAGACCTCCGTCATTGTACCGGTAAATCGGGAAAACCGAGTACAACTACTCAGCACTTTTTGACTTCAAGCTGTCAGAATCGGCGCCGCAAACCCATTATCGACTCTCCGGGAGCCCCAAGTGATCCGGTTTTTTTCTTCCGCCTGCCGTCGAGTAACATAAGTTATGGCTTCGGTAGTAATCAGCATTATCAGCCTGCTGCTGGGTATCGGCATCCTGCTGCTCGGCCACGGGCTGATCGGCACGGTGCTGACGTTGCGGGCGGCGGCGGAACAGTATTCCGATATGCTGATCGGCCTGATTATGGCCGCCTATTTCGTTGGCTATATCGTGGGCACCTTTTATTGTCCGAGACTGATCAACCGGGTCGGCCATATCCGCGCGTTCGCGGTGGTGGCGGCCGTCAGCGCCGTGATCATCATCGCTCACGGGTTTTTCGTCGATCCCTGGGTCTGGCTGACCGGCCGCCTTGTCTTCGGCGCCTGTGTGGTCAGCGTGTACATGATTGTCGAGAGCTGGCTGAACAGCCGCACCGACAACGCGCTGCGCGGACGGGTCTTCGCGATTTACACCATTGTCACGCTGTCCGCGCTGGCCGCCGGACAGTTTCTGCTGCTCGCCGGCGACATACGCACGCTCGAGCTTTTCGCGCTGGCCGGCGCGCTGTTCAGCCTCAGCCTGGTACCGATCGCGCTGACGAAAATCGCCGAACCCGCGCCCGTGCCGGTGGTGCAGGTGGACCTGAAAGGGCTTTACGCCCTTGCCCCGCTGGCGTTGATTGCCAGTCTGCTGGCGGGAGTAGTCAGCAGTGCGTTCTTCTCGCTGGGGCCGCTGTTTGCGCACGATATGGGCCTGGCCGAGGGGGCCGTGGCGCTCTTTATGGCGGCCACGATCGCCGGCGGCGCGTTGTTTCAGTGGCCACTGGGACGCTGGTCGGACCGCATTGACCGGCGGCGGGTGTTGATGCTGGCCGGTTTCGGCGCGGCCGTGGCCGCCGCTGCGATGGTCCCCGCCGGCAATACATCGCCGCCGGCGTTGATGCTGCTCGCCGTGGTCTACGGCGGTCTGGCTTTTGCGGTGTATCCGTTGAGCGTCGCCCTCGCCAACGATCAGGTCAGTTCCGGCGGCGACGCGGTCGGGATCAGCGGCAGCCTGCTGCTGGCGTACGGGCTCGGCGCCACGGCGGGACCGTTGCTGGCCGGCGGCTTAATGGAAGTCGCCGGCCCGGACGGGCTGGTCTGGTTTTTCGCCGGCTGCTGGCTGGTGCTCGGCGCCGCCGCCTTGCAGGCCCTGTGGCGCAGAACGCCGGCGGTCGCCGGTGAGAAGGAAGCGTTTATGCCGATGACACGGACCTCCCCGGTCGCACTGGAAGCGCAGATCGAGGCTCAGCACGAGGCGACCGCTTCCGAAACAGCTTCCTCCTGAAGTGACAGCGGCATACAGTCGGGACTGCGCGGATTGCGCGGGTGCGTTTCGTTATCCGCTGCGGGGGTTGACCGACAGGCTTTTCATGCCGTTCCATCCTGAAGGAAGAAAATACTAATTCCAATTCGGCGGCCTGCGGTGCGCCTCAGCCTGAAGGAAGAAAATACTAATTCCAATTCGGCGGCCTGCGGTGCGCCTCAGGCAAGTAAGAATTTGTCAATCGCGTTATAATGCCGCGCTTTGCGCACGGTATTTGTCAGACTTATGCTGAAGAAGACCAGAACAAACGGTTCGCCCAAAGCGTCGCCCGCCCCCACCCCGCGCGACCGCCAGTTGCGTTCCCGGGTCCGCCTGCTGGGCGATATCCTGGGGCGTTTGCTGCGCGAGCACGCCGGCAGGCAGGTGTTTTCCGCCGTGGAGACGCTAAGAAAAGGCCATATCAGCCTGCGCAAGCAGGATAATCCTCGCAAGCGCCGCCGTCTGGCCCGGCTGCTCGAGTCGCTGGACCCGTCCAGCCTGGTGCACGTGGTTCGCGCGTTCAGCATTTATTTCAGTCTGGTCAACGTGGCCGAGGAGGCTTACCAGCACCGACAGCGCCGGCGCGAACTCAGCCGGCACGGGCCCACCTGGACCGGCTCGTTCGGGCGCGTGCTGCAGGAACTGCACGATCAGGGCATGAGCGCCGAGCAGATGCAGACGCTGCTTGACCATCTGCGCTACAGCCCCGTGCTGACCGCTCACCCCACCGAATCGAAGCGGCGCACCATTATGGACGCTTTGCGGCGGATTTTCGTGGTCAGCGAGCAACTCGACGCCACCCGCCTGAACCAGGTCCAGCGCGAGGAAGTGGTCCGTCAACTCGAACGTGAAATCCAGGTGCTGCTTAAAACGGACGAAGTCCGGGTGCAGAAACTGACGGTGCTCGACGAGGTGCAAAACGGGCTTTATTACTTCCGCGAGAGCCTGTTCAAGGCCGTTCCGCAAACCTATCGCAACATGGAACGCTATCTTCAGTTGCTTTACGGGCCCGGGACCATAAAGGTCCCCAGTTATATCCGCTTCGGTTGCGTATAGGAAGTATAAGCACCCTATTTCCTGATTTCCAGCGGTATCCGGGCGGTATCCGGAGCCGTGCCTGACCGGCCCCGGACCCTTTCCAAAACCCCAAGCACGCCGAATTCCGTCCGGTTCTGCCCTGTCGGCGGCAATCCAGCATCCCATGTACCCTCGTTTCTGCCGGCGCGGGCCGATCCAGCACGAGCGCCGCCGGGCCGCGCACGGATGGAGTGCGGCCTGAAATTGATTTCCTGCGGTTCAGTGAAGCAAGCCGACTGGCCCGGTCGGCGGCGCCCAGCTTTCCGGCCAGAGGCCGGGGAGATCCTTTTTGGCCAGGTGATTCAGGATTCGCTCGATGACCGGCGGGTCTTCGATACACGCGATGACCTTGACGGCCCCACCGCACTTTGGGCACCTGTCCACATCGACTTGGAATACGCGCTTGAGGCGTTGCGCCCAGCGCATCGCCGCCTGTCGCTCGGCCGGCGTCCGGTCCTCTTCTCGCGCCGGCGCGGTGGGCGTGGCGCTTCGGCCCCGGCGGGCCGGCGTGATCCGGGCGCGGTACGGGCTGTTGGGTGCGAACACCCCGTGGAACCGAGTGAGGTTCAGGCGCGGCGGGGGAACGAGCGCGGCCAGCCGCGCGATGAAGTCCAGCGGCTCGAAGATCACGTGCGTGGTGCCGTCGCGGTACGGCGTCTTCAGCGAGTAGCCGATGTCGCCGCGCGGGGTGAGGAACAGACGCTTTTCCGAGACCGGCGGGCGGCAGATGTAGCGGCACAGTCGCTCAAGTTTCTCGCGCTGGGAGGCCTTCACGGCAACGCCGGCGTGGAGCGAAAAGCCGGCCACGTTGCCGGGCGCGTCGGTCGACTCGTCCTCCCAACCGTTGGGCAGCGTCTGCAGCGTAAAGACCTTGCGCCCACGGTGTGGGCCGACGGCGATTCGATAGGTGATGGAATGCCCAGCCAGATCCGGCATCGGGTCGTCGGGGTCGAGCGCTTCGCCCAGGTCGAGTTGCTCGGTGTCGCGCTCCAGCAAGCCTTCGCGTTCGAGCAGCCGCCCGACCCGGCGGGCGATGGTGTGGGCCAGTTGCGTCAATTGGGCCGATGTTGGTGCGCGCACCCACTGGAAGCGCAAGCGGATGCCGTCGGACGCTACTTCATAGACCCCATCCAGCAACAACATGTGGAAGTGGATGTTCAGGTTCAGCGCCGAGCCGAAGCGCTGGATCAGCGTGACCGCGCCGGTGCGGGCGGCCTGTTGCGTATGCCCGGCCTGACGGATCAGGTGGGCGGCGATGACGCGGTAGACGATGCCGAGCACACGGCTGATCAGCGCCGGGTTGGTCGCGAGCAGAAATCGCATCGGAAACGGAAGACTCAAGACCCATTGCCGGATCGGTCGCTCGGGCAATACTTGGTCGACCAACCAGGCCGCCCCGTCAGCCATGCGCCGGGCGCCGCAACTGGGGCAAAAGCCGCGGCGCTTGCAGCTGAACGCGAGCAAATGCTCGGCGTGGCAGGTATCGCACCGCAGGCGCAGGAAGCCGTGCTCCAGTCGGCCGCATTGCAGATAACCATCGAATGCCTGTCGCACATGAGTGGGCAACTGTTTACCGGCCTCGGCCAGGTGTTCGACAAAGGCCGGGTAGTGGCACTCGACGAGCTGATAGAGCAGCGTCTGCTCGGGCCGGTGGCGCTGGTAGCGGCTCGTCGCTGGACTTGCAGCGGCAGATCTTGGCGCGGCTTGCGGGGGCACGTTCGAGGCTAAGCGCTCCTTCTCACGCGCATACTCGCTGGCGAGCTCTGAACGTGCGCGCAGGAGGTCGCGAAACGTCAACGTCGATCTCCAACCCTCGGATTGAACCTCGACCATGTGCACGTGATGCGTTCGCGGCTCACCCTTTACGAAATAGTGACGCCTCGGAATTCCGTTCTCACCGCGGTAATCGTAGCCGAGCCTCTGCATCGGTGCGACGCACACTTGAGCTTTCTCGAAGTCTTGCACGCCCACCATGATGTCTAGTATTGGCTTTGCTGGAACGTGCGGAATCGATGTGCTGCCGACATGCTCGACGGCGACGATGTGTTGCCCAATAGCTGCGACGATTCGATCCCGCTCGCTTGAAAAGGCTGCGGCCCAGGCGTCATGCGATCGAGCTAACGATACGTGACCGGATCTGAGGCCGAGGATCACGAATGCGTTTCCGTGCCGCCTAACGCCCGAGTTAAGCCGCGCCGAAGGCGTCGGCTTGAATGATTAGTTAGGCCTCAGTACCTATCTCCCCGACCGGTCATTCTCTATCTGACAAAGCTTTCGACAGTCCTTACCACTGCCCAACCAACCGTGCCAAGTAGAACCGAGTAGATCGGTGAAAACAGGAAAAGCAGTCCCGCTGTGGATGATCCCGTCTGTGTCCCGACCCAGTCGAAGACCCAGGCAGCGTGTGTCAAAGCGATAGCGAGTGCCGTGACACCGGCAAAGGTGACAACGCTCCATGACGGTCGCCCTGCACCGGTTCCTCGCAGGATCGCCAGCGTGGCGACTGCCAACGGCATCAGATTCCACAGAGCGATCCAGTTGCGTCCTTCCGCGTAGAGTACCAACAGGCCGCTACCGGCAATCAGCGTTGCACCCAGAATCCGGATCATGGGCGACTATCTCTCTTGCCTCGTTGCTCGGAAGCGAGCCGATGAACACCGAAGCCTGCCAGCAGCGGCAGCCCCAGAGCGACGGCTACGAGCACCAGCCGGTCGCTCCATTCCGACACATAGGGAACGGACCGACCATGGCCGATCAGCGAGATGCCCACGAAGAAAGCCGGCGGCAGGCAGGTGAGAAATGCCGGTATCGCGCGGAGCCATGCCCGTTCTTGCCTTGCAATCATCACACCCAACCCGCAAGAAAGCTCATCACCGAGTCCATGCTCGCGGCCAGAGCCTCGTGCGCCGACAATCCCTTGCGAAGGTGATGAACGAACACCGGCACGCCGATCAGCACCAGGAAAACCGCTTCGAGAACGAGAAATACGATGCCTTGGCTTATCCAGTCTTCGACCCAGGGATTGAAGATGCAAAAGAGCGCTATGATGTTGGACAACAATGCGACCAGCAATACACCTTTCTTCATCCGGTAACACCTCTTTTCCGGCGTGAAGCCCACCACACCGTGAGTAGTGCCGCGAGTGGCGCGAGCGCCGCGGCGTGCAATAACCCGCCCGCCCATACCCAGATATGGAACTGCCCCTGCGGGTCCGTGGCCGGATCATAAAGGAGGTAACCGATCACAACCGTGCCGATAGTAATGGCCACAAACAGCACCGTACCATGAACCAGGATGCGGATCAGGGTAACGGCCACTGACGCGACTGGCCGCAAGCGCAGGAAATCGGGCCGGTGATGCAACAGCCAGATGGCTGCCAAGAGGCCCGATAAAACCGGCAACGGCCAATCGACAGCCGCCTCGAACAGGTGGTGCATTGCCACGCCTTCGGAAAAAGGATTCAGCCGTTGTAGCCGGTCCACCTCCTCGGCAAAGAGCAAAAGTAGCGACCATGCCGCGGCCGGCGGCAACAGTGCCCGGAGAATACGCTCCTTCAGAAGAAGGCTGAATCGTGAGTCGGGCATTTCGCTATACCACCGCCAGCGATCAAAATACCGTGTATCCCAATATCTTCGCGTATAGGAAGTATAAGCACCCTATTTCCTGATTTCCAGCGGTATCCGGGCGGTATCCGGAGCCGTGCCTGACCGGCCCCGGACCCTTTCCAAAACCCCAAGCACGCCGAATTCCGTCCGGTTCTGCCCTGTCGGCGGCAATCCAGCATCCCATGTACCCTCGTTTCTGCCGGCGCGGGCCGATCCAGCACGAGCGCCGCCGGGCCGCGCACGGATGGAGTGCGGCCTGAAATTGATTTCCTGCGGTTCAGTGAAGCAAGCCGACTGGCCCGGTCGGCGGCGCCCAGCTTTCCGGCCAGAGGCCGGGGAGATCCTTTTTGGCCAGGTGATTCAGGATTCGCTCGATGACCGGCGGGTCTTCGATACACGCGATGACCTTGACGGCCCCACCGCACTTTGGGCACCTGTCCACATCGACTTGGAATACGCGCTTGAGGCGTTGCGCCCAGCGCATCGCCGCCTGTCGCTCGGCCGGCGTCCGGTCCTCTTCTCGCGCCGGCGCGGTGGGCGTGGCGCTTCGGCCCCGGCGGGCCGGCGTGATCCGGGCGCGGTACGGGCTGTTGGGTGCGAACACCCCGTGGAACCGAGTGAGGTTCAGGCGCGGCGGGGGAACGAGCGCGGCCAGCCGCGCGATGAAGTCCAGCGGCTCGAAGATCACGTGCGTGGTGCCGTCGCGGTACGGCGTCTTCAGCGAGTAGCCGATGTCGCCGCGCGGGGTGAGGAACAGACGCTTTTCCGAGACCGGCGGGCGGCAGATGTAGCGGCACAGTCGCTCAAGTTTCTCGCGCTGGGAGGCCTTCACGGCAACGCCGGCGTGGAGCGAAAAGCCGGCCACGTTGCCGGGCGCGTCGTCCGGCCCGTCCTGAAAAACGGTAGGCGATGGTCTGGTCGGCACTCGGGGCGCGTGGGCCGCTGACACCCATCGCGCCGGCACGGTCGATCAGCCACAGCTCGTTGCCGTCGAACACCGCGCCGCTCAATTGGCCGTCGATCCGGTTCAGCTGCACCCACGTGCCCTGGGCGCCTTCGATGGTGCCGCGCATGAAGCGGTCGCCGCGCCGGGTGAATTCGGCGCGGCTCGACAGTGTCACCCGTTCCAGGAGTGCGCGGTTGTCCTCGAGGCGGAGTTCGTGGCGTTTGCCGCCCAGCGTCAGCGTCCAGGTCGCAATTCCGAGCCCGCGCGGCTGCCAGGCATCGACGGTCTGGAAATCCCGAACCAGCGGCCGTGCCGGTTGGGCGCTCAGCTCAGGCGCGAAGGCCAGGAGTGCAAGCAGGACGAACAGGGTCTGGCGCATGGTCGAATGAATCCGTGCGAAGAGAACAAGGTTTCAAGTCTATGCTGGATCGAGTGTGAAATTCTGAGCGCCTGTTCACGTTTCGGGCGCGCGCCGGGCCGATTTCATGAACGCGTAAAATAGTCGGTCGTTGCCGAACCCCGGGGAGCCGTGCCGATGCCGGTCCGCATGATTCACGAACTGCCGAGCGTCGCGCAGTTCTATTTCGACGCGCTGGGTCCGCGCCAGCCGCTGGTCATCCGCCTCGGCGAGCTGGATGCGAAACTCGACTGGAATACCGCGCGCTGGGATGCCGATTACCTGGCCCACAAGGCCGGCTCGCAGAACGTGCGCGTGCTGCAGCGGGTCGACCCCAACGGCAACTACCAACCGGAAAACACCCGCTACGAGCCGATGATGTTCCGGCGCTTCATCGACCAGTGCCTGCGCGTGTCCGGCGGCACCGACGAGCTGTATCTGAACCTGCAGCACGATCGCATCCTGGAGCCGCCGCTGCTGCAGCTTCTCGGCGATTTCAGGATCCCGGAGTTCTACCGTGAGCTTCCGCTACGCTCGATCAATGTCTGGATCGGCAACAGCCGGAACCGCATCACCACACCGATGCACCACGATTTCAATGAAAACCTGTACGTGATCGTGCGCGGCCGCAAGCGGTTCACGTTGTTTCCGCCCGATTGCGTGCGCAATCTGTATCCGCGCGGCGAGGTCACCGGTATCGATGAAATCGGCATGGTCAGCTACAAGGATCTGCGCCAGACGTTCATGCCGCACCTGTCTCGGGTCGATGTCGACGCGCCGGACCTGGAGCGGTTTCCGGCCTATCGAGAAGTCATGGACCGCAGGACCGAGCTGGAATTGCAGGCCGGCGATCTGTTCTACCTGCCAAGCTGCTGGCTGCACCAGGTGCACTCGCTGACCGGCGAGCATATTGCCTTGAGCTTTTTCGCCCACCCGCCGGAGCCGGTGCACATCGACACGATCATGCGCCACCGAGAGGCGGCGCGCCCGGCGTCCTGATCAGCCGGGAAAATCCTGTCCCCAGGCGTCCCGGTAGCGTTCGCGAACCGTGGCCGGGCCGATATCGAAACCCTGCGGCGCGGCGTGCGCGATCTTGATCGAGCCCATCAGCGAACCCAGCCGGGCTGAGTCGAGCGCCGACCAGCCCCGGTCCAGGCCGAACAGGAAGCCGGCGCGGAATGCGTCGCCGCAACCGGTGGGATCGGCGATGCGTTCGGGTTTGACCGCCGGAACGCGCTCCTCGCCGTCGTGGGTGACCAGCTCGGCACCTTCGCCGCCGTGGGTGATGACCAGCCCGCTCTTGAGCGCCGAGAGCATGTTGCCGCGGTTCCAGCCGGTCTTGCGCGATACCATTTCCCACTCGTAGGAATTGACCGTCAGCCAGTCGGCATCGGCGATCAGGGTCTTGAGCTCGTCGCCGGAAAACAGCGGCAGGCCCTGGCCCGGATCGAACACGTGGCGGATTCCCGCGGCCTTGAACTGGTCCGAATGGTCGAGCATGGCCTGCTTGCCGTCGGGCGAGACGGCGTATAGGAAGTATAAGCACCCTATTTCCTGATTTCCAGAGGTATCCGGGCGGTATCCGGAGCCGTGCCTGACCGGCCCCGGACCCTTTCCAAAACCCCAAGCACGCCGAATTCCGTCCGGTTCTGCCCTGTCGGCGGCAATCCAGCATCCCATGTACCCTCGTTTCTGCCGGCGCGGGCCGATCCAGCACGAGCGCCGCCGGGCCGCGCACGGATGGAGTGCGGCCTGAAATTGATTTCCTGCGGTTCAGTGAAGCAAGCCGACTGGCCCGGTCGGCGGCGCCCAGCTTTCCGGCCAGAGGCCGGGGAGATCCTTTTTGGCCAGGTGATTCAGGATTCGCTCGATGACCGGCGGGTCTTCGATACACGCGATGACCTTGACGGCCCCACCGCACTTTGGGCACCTGTCCACATCGACTTGGAATACGCGCTTGAGGCGTTGCGCCCAGCGCATCGCCGCCTGTCGCTCGGCCGGCGTCCGGTCCTCTTCTCGCGCCGGCGCGGTGGGCGTGGCGCTTCGGCCCCGGCGGGCCGGCGTGATCCGGGCGCGGTACGGGCTGTTGGGTGCGAACACCCCGTGGAACCGAGTGAGGTTCAGGCGCGGCGGGGGAACGAGCGCGGCCAGCCGCGCGATGAAGTCCAGCGGCTCGAAGATCACGTGCGTGGTGCCGTCGCGGTACGGCGTCTTCAGCGATGCGGCGGCGCAGTTCAAGGGGTTCTTTGCACAACGGCTCGGTGTCGGCGGCTTTGCCGCTGAGGTAGTACATCAGACCGAGGTTGTTGAGCAAGGCCGCGGTCCAGTGCACTCCGTCACAATATCAGTGACGGAGTGCATTAATCCGGGCCACGGATGGCCCGGCGAAATCAGGCGCTCCTTAGCGGCTGATTTCGGGAGCGCAGCGAAAGTCGCGCCTTTCGCAAGCGACGTTGAAAAACGCCAGGATGGCGTTTTTCAACGACCTGAGACACGGGTTTTACAGCAACCCGGTGCTAAGCCACGGCACGTAGGTGATGATCAACACGGCGGCCAGCAGGATCAGAAAAAACGGGATCGTGGCGCGGTAGATTTCGAGAATCGGGCGTGCGAAGCGGAAACTGCTGATGAACAGGTTCATGCCGACCGGCGGGGTGAAATAGCCGAGCTGCATGTTGGCGAGAAAGACGATGCCGAGGTGGGCCGGGTGGATCCCGTATTGCTGCGCCACCGGCAGCAACAGCGGGACGATCAACACCAGGGCGGAAAAGATATCGAGCATCATGCCGAGGACGAGCAGGAACAAGTTCAATAGGATCAGGAAAGTCAGGCGGCTGTCGATCATCGCGCTGACCCAGGCGAACAACCGGCTCGGCACCTGCTGATCGATCAGGTAATTGGTCGAGGCCAGCGAAACGCCGAGAATGACGAAAATCGCCCCGACCAGCATCATCGCCTCGGCGATCACCGCCGGCAGGCGGCCGAGCGGCACTTCGCGTTTGATCAGCGTCGTCGTGACCAGCACCCAGGCGGCGGTCACCACCGCGGCTTCGGAAACCAGGAGCCAGCCGCCGTAAATGCCACCGAGCACGACGAACGGCAGCGGCAGTTCCCACGCCGCATCGCGCAAAGTAGCTAAAATCGGTGGTCTGATTTTCCGCGCCGTGTCGTGCCGCCTGGTGCGCGCCGCCCAGACGGCAAGCAGGACGACCATCAATATCCCGGGCAGGATGCCGGCGATGAACAAGTCGTCGATGCTCGGCGCCGGACCGCTGGCCGTCTGCTGGGCGACGACCGCATAGAGGATCAACGGCAGCGACGGTGCGAACAACACGCCGAGACTGCCCGCGGTTGTGACCAGGCCCAGGCTGAAGCGATCGCCGTAGCCGGCCTGGCGCAAGGCTGGATAGAGCAAGGCGCCGAGAGCGACGATCGTCACGCCGGAGGCGCCGGTGAACGCCGTGAAGACCGCGCAGGTGGTCAGCGTCACGACGCCCAACCCGCCGGGCAGCCAGCCGAACAATGCTTCGCTGACCGCGACCAGGCGGCGCGGCGCTTTCGATTCGCCAAGCAAATAACCGGCGAACGTGAACAACGGGATGGCCAGTAACACGGGCATATCGACCAGCCGGAAGAACTCCAGCGCGACGATCGCTGAATCGAGTTCCTGGCTGCGGAAACCGCCGAGCGCGCCGAGCGCGATCACCGCGAACAACGGCGCGCCGAGCAACGCCAAGATGAGCAGCAGCAAGATCACACCGCGCCCTCCCGGCGGCCGGCCAGCGAGGCGACGGCATGCAACAGATATTGCAGCGCCATCAAGGCGAAAGCAAAAACGATCGGTAACTGCACGACATAGCGCGGCAACGGCCCGAGATCGGCGCCCGGCGCAAAACCGATCTCCAGGCGGACCATCGCAAACGCCGCCCACGCCAGCCAGCCGCTGGCCAGCGCCGCGGTCACATCGGCGAGAGCGGCGGCGATACGGCGGCCGCCGGCCGGCAGATAATGCGCCGCCAGATCGATGACGATGTGCCGCCGCCGGCGGGCCGCGACCAAAGCGCCGAGCAGCGCCACCCACAGCACCAGGATGCGGATCAAAACCTCGATATCGGGCGCCGCGCCGAAACCCAGGTTGCGGCTTGCGATCTGCCACAAGCCGAGCGCCAGCAATGCGCCGAACAATAGGGCCAGAAGATAAATCTCAAGGTCGGCGAACGCCGCGGCGATCTCGGCCAGCCACCGGCGCAGCGTCGTATGCGGCGGATTACTCATTGGCCGCGGCACGCCGCGCACTCAACCGCTCTTCGACCCACCGGAGCGAGGGTTGATCGATTTTGCCGGCGGCGAGCAGTGCGTGGCGGACCTCGCGGGCCATCTTCTCCCACGCGCCGCGGCTGCCGCTATCGGGTTGGATGATCTCGATCCCCGAGTGGCGCAAAGCGGACCGGGCATCGGCGTTTTCCGCCGCGACGCGCCGGTCGAGCCGGCGCAAGGCGGCGGCGGTCTCGGCGACCAGCCGTTCGCGGTCGGCAGCGGCGAGCGGCGCCAGGGCGCGTTCCTGAAATATCACCCCGCTGACCGACAAGGCGATCGGCAAGTCGATCATATAGCGCACGCGACTGTGCCATTGCAGCGCGATCAGGCCGCTCATTGTATTGACCACGGTATCGACCAAACCGGTCTGCAAGCCGGTATAGACCTCGGCGATCGGCAGCGGCACTGCTTTGATGCCGGCCTTTGCCAACGTGTCGATCGTGATAATATCGCCTTGCGGCGCCCAGACCCGCGCCGTGGCGGCGAGTTCATCGGCGCTCGCCGCGCGGTGCCGGCTGTAGAGATAGACGATGCCGGAATTGGTGGTGCCGGCCAGGAGCAGTCCCTTGGCGGCGAACGCGGCGGCGATGCGCTGGTCGAGATCCGGACGCAGTGCCTCGAATTCGGCCTGATCGCGAAACAAAAAAGGCATCGAATACAGTTCCCCATCGCCGACGGTCGACGCCAGCTCGCCTAGCGAGGCCGCGGCGCCGTGGAGTTGGCCGAGCTGCATCTTGCGCAGCAACGTCGGCGTGTCGCCCATCACCCCGCCGGGATAAAAACGCAGCGCCACCCGTCCCTCGCTGTGCGTGGCGACCGCCTCGGCCGCGGCCTGCATTTCCTGCATCCAGACCGAGCCGGCCGGTGCCAGGGTGGCGACTTTCAGTGTCAGCCCCGCCGCCGCCGGCGATAGCGCGGCGCTGGCGACGAACACGCACAATACCTTGGCAATGACCGCGGGACGATCAGAAAAACGCATCTGCTTCCTCCAATAATTGCTTGGCCCGCGCCTTGGCGAGCTGATTGGTGAGTTTGAATTCGGGGATATCGACCTTGGCGTCCAGCACTTCGTGCAGCAAGCAGTCGTGCAATTCGCGGTCGAACACCATGCGGGCGTATTGTTCGGCGTAATAGACCTTGATCAGCAGGTTGTGACCGGCCGAACGCTCCACCGCCAAGCGGTAATAGCGGCGCGCCCCATCGAGATCGCCGCCGACCGCCGCCGGCCGCTGCGAATTGAGCACGGCGAGATAAAGATACGGCGCGCCGTCATCGAGCGCCGGCGCCAGATCGACCACCCGGCGCAGCAACAGTTCGACCTTGGGCAGATCGGCGAGGGCATCGTATGCCGCGCTGTACGCCTGCACCCAGCCGGCCCACACCGTCGCATAGCGATAAGCGGCTTCGATATCGGCCTGGCCGGTGGCCAGCACGATGGGTTCGAAATCGAGGTAGGGCCGGTCGAGCGCCGCGCACAACGTCTCATCTTCGACGCACAGGCCGCGGCGGGCATAGCTCAACGCCCGGTCGGCCAGGCGCTTTTGCCGCTCCGGTTCGGCGACGAACAGGCCACTGTAAACACTGTACAAGCGTGCCGTATCGAACAGCAGATCGGCATTGTCCGGCTGGCTGCGGAGCAACGCTTCGAGCAACAACATCCAGGCCGGCAGCGCGGCGGCGACGGTTTCCGGATCGTCGTGGCTCTGGATCGCGGCGCCGAGATCGGCGGCCAACTCGCTGCTCGCCTGGCGCATGATCGCGCCGCAGCCGGCGAGCACGCCGGCCAGAACGCCTGCGAGGAGCGATAACAGTAGGATCGAACGGGATTTCAATAGAATGAACCGCCTTTGCCGACGACCGCCAAACCGGCGGCTTCGAGCGTGTTTTGCAACAGAGCGCTGACCGTCATCGGCCCAACGCCGCCCGGCACCGGGGTGATCCAGGCGACGCGTTCGCCGGCCGCGGCAAAATCGAGATCCCCGGTCACCCGACCGTCAGCCAGGCGATGGATGCCGACGTCGATCGCCACCGCTTCCGGCTGCAACCAGGCCGGATCGATGACGCCGCGCTTACCGGTGGCGACGACGAGGAACTCCGCCATTTTGACATGCGCCGCCAGATCGCGGGTGAAGCGGTGGGCGATCGTCACGGTCGCCCCGCCGAGCAGCAATTCCAGCGCCATCGGCCGGCCGACAATGTTCGAGGCGCCGACCACGACGGCATGACGGCCCATCACTTCCAGCCCGTAATGGGCCAGCAGGTACATGATGCCGCGCGGCGTTGACGGCCGAAGCCCAGGCTGGCGCAGCGCCAAACGGCCGATATTGTACGCATGGAAGCCATCGACGTCCTTGTGGGCCGCGATGCGGTTCAGTATCCGGGCCTGGTCGAGGTGCGGCGGCAGCGGCAACTGGACGAGAATGCCGTCGATCGCCGGGTCTTCGTTCAATTCGTCGATCAGGGCCAACAGCGCATCGCTCTCGACCGCCGCCGGCAGATCGTAAGCCACCGAATGCACCCCGGCGCGCCCGCACGCCTGGCGTTTGTTGCGGACATAGATCGCCGACGCCGGATCGTCGCCGACCAGGATCACCGCCAGCCCCGGCGGCCGGCCGCCGGTGGCGCAATGGGCGGCGATCGTAGCGGCGATCTCGGCCTGCCACAAGGCCGCGACAGATTTGCCGTCGAGGAGTCTGGCCATGATCCTTCCGCGTCCACGGATCGGCTATTGTAATCATTCGCCGCAGCTCAGGAAATCAGCATGGCATCGCCGTAGCTGTAAAAACGATACTCGCGGTCGATCGCACGGCGATAAGCATCCAGGACTTCACGATAACCGCCGAAAGCGCAGACCAACATCAGCAGCGTCGAGCGCGGCAGATGAAAATTGGTCAGCAGCGCATCGATCACACGCCACCGATAGCCAGGATAGATAAATAAATCCGTCATCCCAGAACAGGCGCGGAGCGGGCCGGCGGCGGCCGACTCCAGGGCGCGGGCGGTGGTCGTGCCGGCGGCGATCACCCGGCCGCCGCGCGCCCTGGCCCGTTCAATGGCCGCCACCGTCTCGCCGCTCACCTCGAACCATTCGCCGTGCATCCGGTGGCGGCGCAGGTCATCGACTCTGACCGGCTGAAACGTACCGGCGCCGACGTGCAACGTCAACGCCGTGCGCTCGATGCCGCGGGCGGCCAGCGCGTCCAGCAGCGCGGCATCGAAATGCAGGCCGGCGGTCGGGGCTGCCACCGAACCGGCGTGGCGGGCGTAAACGGTCTGATAGCGTTCGCGGTCGGCGGCTTGTGGCAAACGCCCGAGATAGGGCGGCAGCGGCACCTCGCCCCAGCGCTCGAACAGCACGGCCGCCGGTTCCGCGGCCTGGAAAACGAAAAAATCGCCATCCCGGCCGAGACATTCGATTTCGCCCGGCCTGCCTGCCCGCCCCCGGCCGCCACCCACCCCTGAACCCGTACTGTCATCTGGGCCACCGACCACGATCCGGGTGCCGGAGCGCGGCGGTTTTCCCGCTCCGGCCTGGGCCAGGAAACGGTGATGGTCCAGGAAACGCTCAAGCAGGATCTCGACCCGGCCGCCGGTCGTCTTGCGGCCGCGCAGTCGGGCCGGCAGGACGCGCGTTTCGTTGACGACGAGCAGATCGCCCGGTGCCAGCAATCCCGGCAGATCGCGGAACACGCGGTCCGTGACACGGCCCGTGGCCCGCTCGAGATGCAAAAGACGCGAAGCGCTGCGCTCGGACGACGGGTGGCGGGCGATCAAATGCGGCGGCAGGTCATAGTCGTAGGCGGCAAGCGACAGGAGGTCAACCGTGGGCATCGGTACTCGATTGCATGGCTTATGGGCGGGCGCATGATGCCATGATCGAGCGAACCGTGAAGGCCCGAGGGATTCCTGGGATAATGCCGTCATCTTCCTCAAGATCCACGTCGAACCCGACGCGCCACCGCCACAGCCATGACCCCCACAACCGCCCGCGATACCGCCCGCCGCCTGGACGCCGATGACTCGCTTGCCGTCTGGCGCCGCGAATATGCTATTCCCACCGGTCCCGACGGCCGCCCGTGGCGTTATTTCTGCGGCCATTCCCTCGGCCTGATGCCGCACGCCGTACCGGCGGCGATCGAGGCGATGACCGCTCAATGGCGTGACCATGCGGTCGATGGACATTTCAAAGGGCCGCATGCCTGGCTCGAATTCGCCGAACAGCAGCGTCCGGCGCTCGCCCGCCTGGTGGGTGCCGAGCCGGCCGAGGTCGTGCTGATGAACGCGCTGACCGTCAATCTGCACTTGCTGCTGGCCGGGTTTTACCGGCCGGCCGGGCGGCGCCGGCAACTCGTGATCGAGCACGGCGCTTTTCCATCCGACCGCTACGCCGTCCAGAGCCAGATCCGATGGCACGGCCTGGATCCGGATGCCGAGTTGATCGAGATCGCCCCGCAACAGGGCGGCACCACGCACGGCGTCGACGGCCTGGAACGCTATCTGGCCGGTCACGGCGACGAAGTGGCGCTGGTTCTTTGGCCCGGCGTGCAATACCTGACCGGTGAAGCCTTCGATCTCAGGCGCATCGCCGAGCGGGTCCACGCCGCCGGTGCCCTGATCTGTTTCGATCTCGCCCACGCCGCCGGTAATAGCCCGCTGGCCTTGTCGGCAAGCGGCATCGACGGCGCTGTCTGGTGCAGCTACAAGTACCTGAACGGCGGTCCCGGAGCGCTGGCCGGTATGTTCATCCACCAGCGCCATCACAACGAAAAGCAATTGCATCTCGGCGGTTGGTGGGGCGTCGATGTCGCCGAACGTTTCGCGATGCGCGCCGAATTCCACCCTGCCGGCGACGCGCGGGCCTGGCAGATCAGCAATCCGCCGATCATGACGCTGGCGGCGCAAAGCGTGGCGCTCGATCATTTCGCTGCCGCCGGCATGGCAAACCTTAGGGACAAATCGTTGTCATTGACCGGCTTTCTGGAACACCTGATCGACGAGCGGCTCGGCGACCGTGTCGCGATCGTCACGCCGCGCCAACCCGAACGCCGCGGCGCCCAGCTTTCGCTGCGCATCACACAACCCGGCTGTGCGGCGCGTGACGTCCAGCAAGCGCTCGCCGGGCATGGGGTGATCGCCGATTTTAGAATGCCCGATATCATCCGCCTGGCGCCGGTGCCGCTGTATAACACCCACGAAGATGTGTTCGACGCCGTCGAAGCCCTGCACGCAGTACTCACCGAACGGCAATGAAAAGCGCCCCCGATGCGCCGCCGCCATGGACGATCGCCGGCGGCGGCCTGGCCGGCACTCTGCTGGCCCTCGAACTGGCCGCGCGCGGCGCGCCGGTGCGCCTCATCGAGCGCCACCCGGACCCGGATATCGAAACCATCCCGAGCGGCCGCTCGATCAATCTGGCCCTGGCACGGCGCGGCTTGAAAGCGCTCGCCGGCGCCGGCCTCGAAGCCGAAATCAAGGGCTGCGCCATACCGATGCGCGGCCGGATGATCCACGACAACGGCGGGGCGGCCCACTTCCAGCCCTACAGCCGGCACCCGGAACGCTTTTTATACAGCATTCAGCGAGATAAGCTAAACCGGATTCTGCTCGACCGGGCCCGCCGCCAACCTGAAATCGAGCTGCAGTTCGAACGGCAACTGACCGGCATCGACTGGCCCACGCGCCGCCTGCAACTGCAATGCTGGCGCAACCGGCAAACGGTGACACTGCCATATGACCGGTTGATCGGCTGCGACGGCGCCGGCTCCGGCGTGCGCCGGGCGATCGACAGCGCTACCGGCGAGACAAGCCGCGTCGACTGGTTAACCCACGGCTATCGCGAATTCACTTTACGCGCCGCGCTCGCCGCGGGCGAAAACGAGCGCCAGGCGCTGCACATCTGGCCGCGCGGCGAATGGATGCTGATCGCGCTGCCCAACGTCGATGGCAGCTTCACCGCGACATTGTTCATGGAGCGCGACGCGCTCGCCGCGCTGGACGATGATCCAGAACGCTGGCGGGTGTTATTCGCCACGCATTTCGCCGACGCCCTGCCCTATCTGGAACGTCTCGAACACGATCTCGCACACAATCCCGCCGGCCGCCTGGGCACGGTCCATGCCGCCCGCTGGTACCATCGCGGAGCCTTGCTGCTCGGCGATGCCGCACACGCCGTCGTGCCGTTTCACGGCCAGGGAATGAACGCCGCTTTCGAAGACGTCAGCCTGCTCGTCAGTGCCCTCGACCGCGGCGCGGCGTGGCCGGCGCTGGCCGCCGGTTTTCAAGCCCGGCGCCAGCCGGACACCGACGCCTTGGCCCGGATGGCCCTCGACAATTACCGCGAGATGCGGGCCGCGGTGCGCGACCCCGGCTTTATGGCACGCAAAGCCCTCGAATGGCAACTGGAAAACGACTTCCCCGAACGCTTTATGCCGCGCTACGACATGGTGATGTTCAGCGACCTGCCGTACGCCGTGGCCGAAGCGCGGGGTGCGGTTCAGCTTTCAATCATAGATGAGCTGATCGATCTCAATAAATCTGCCGCCTTCACCGCTCGGGCGCAGGCGGCGATCGAAACGCAACTGCCCGCCTTACCGGCCCTATAGAATGGGATGGATGAGCGCTTCACTGGCAGACATTGTCATCTGTCAACTTGGTGAATGGCCGAGTCGCCTGTAAGATACCGTTGAGCGGCGACACAAGTTGCACGTCAACGGTCTGCATCAGATTGCGGTTGCCGGTAATATCGTGCGACAGCGTACCGACCTGGGTGCGGACCACCGGTACCGGCGGACAGAGCGGGCAGAATCCCTGGTGTTGCACCAGCGTGGTAACCGGATTGGCAGAAAACGTCTGGCCGTTGCTACCCAACAGCCAATGCAGGCGCCCGGTGCCTCCGAAAAAGTAGAAAAGGTACGCCTGATTCGTCTGGTTGATCAGCAGCGATTCTCCACCCTGCCCCGACAGATTCGGCGTCCAGTGGCCCGTGACATTGAATGGTGCACCGTTGACCGTAGGGCAGGTCAACGCAGCAATAATCCCGAACTTTTCGGAACCCGATTCGCCCATCAGGGAGTAGCTGAAAATCAACTCATCCTCGGTTATGAACGTCAAAATCGCTTCCCCGATGGCGTGTGCTGCCTGGCTCGAACCGTTTCCGCTGAAGCCGTTGACTACCGTCCTGATCGTATTGGCGCCAGGATCGCGGCGGGCGCTGCCGAGATAAGTCAGTGGCATCCCGTCATCGTTATAGGTAAACCAGGCGAACGCATAATTACTGCCGACGCGATTGAATTCGATCCCCTGAAACGTCTGCCGCGTGCGCGAGGCGAAATTGTTGCGCTGTATGGCGATCTCCGGGCCGGCGAAGCTCAGCGTCGCGGTGGCGGTAAAACCGCGCTCGCCGGTGTCGGTATTGCGCGCCACGACGTACCAGCGGCCGGTCTGCAATTGCGGCGGTTCCAGCACCAGTTCGGCGACGCCGGCAGCGACAACGACATCGAACGGACGGTTGGCCGGTGCTGGCGCGGCGAACGGTTCGGCGCCGAACGCCTGATCGAACGGCACGCGGGCCAACTGCAACTGCCCTGTGTTACCCTCCAACTTGACAGTCAATCGGCTGACACCCGGCGGCACGTCGATAAACATCCGATCGTGCTCGGCGACGCCGGCCAGACGCAGAGTCCGCGGCACACCCGCGGTGAGCGGCAGAGTCGCCACCGGCGGCGTGCCGCTAATACGGCGGAGGCGTACCGGAATCAACCCGATATTGCCCGGCAACGACGGCGCCGTGCCCAGTTCGACGACTCCCCACCACGTCTCGCCGGGCGCCATCCGCCCTTCGTCGAAGGCCAGCTTGAGGTCGAACGGCGCACTCTCGGCAACGATACCCTGCGCCTGGATGAACAGATTGCCGCTCGGATTGCCCGACACAACAACGTGTTCGCGGGCGATGCTGGCACCGATATTGTTGCTGTTCCAGTTCTGATAGACCAGCCAGTACGAACCCGGCTCCGGCTTGTCGAGCCGGCATTCTTCAATGTCGGTCGGCGACGTACTGGCGCACAGTTGCTCGTCCTCGGACGGTTGGCCGTCGCCGTCGAGGTCGCGGCCGACGAACAAATCGACATCGAGGGCCGACGAGGCGGCGGTCGAACGCGCCAACAGAAACGCCGTACCGGGAGGCACTTCGACCAGTTCCCGGATCGTGCCGGTCAGACTATCGAACGGATCGTCGCGCGTCGGATCCTGCGGCACGCTGTTGTTGGTCTGCGAGCTTTGCTTGGCCAGCGTCCCGGCGCGCCAGCTCGCGCCGTCGATCGCCACCAGACCCGAAAGTGAAAACACCTGGCTGCCGCGGGTCGCAGCGGTCTCGATCGCCCACTCATCGGGTAACTCGCCCGGACTGTTGAACACCGCCAGCGGCAGTCTCTGCGTCGGCACGCCCGGACTCTCGAGCACCACAGCGCCGTTGTTCCAACGATTCAGGCGGGTCGGATCGCGGGCATCGAGGGTCACGGTCAGCGCTCTCGAGGCGCCTTTGCCGAGCGTGAAGCTCGCCGGCAACACCATCCCGTCGATGTCCCCTTCGAGCCGGGCGTTCCATGTTCCACCGCCTTGCATATCAGTCACTGTGCGGCGCGCGGTGCATTGCGCGAAACAGTCATCGATCCGAATCGCCGGCAGATTCATCGCGTCGATCGCCGCCTGGCCGCCGTTGTTGCGCGGATCGGCGGCGCGGAACGCCGCCTCGGTGGTGTTGAGATAAAGCCCGGCGTTGACCGCCGCACCGAGCACGAGCCGGCCGGCGCCTTGGTCATTGCGCCCGGCCGGCCCGCCGTTTTCATCGACGACCGAACCGGCCGCCGCCGTTGTCACCAGCGCCGAATGAATCTGCGCCGGCGTCCAGGCAGGGTGCACGGCGTGCAACAAGGCTGCGGAACCAGCGATATGCGGCGAGGCCATCGAAGTCCCGGTCAGAAACGCGATCTGCATCGGCTGGTCCGAGGCGCCGATAATATCGGTGCCGGGCGCGACGGCATCCGGCTTCAGGACGCCTGCGATCTCGACATTCGGGCCGCGGCTGCTGCTCGCCGCCAGCCGGTCGCCGAAGGCGTCGTCGACAATACGCTGCGTGCCGCTGATCCGGGCGCGGTGATTGGCGCCGCTCGCCAACCAGCCACGCAACGCATCCCCGTCTTGCTGGCCGATATGCACCGCCGGCAGGCAATGCTGGTCGCTGACGATCGATTCCCCATCGAGTGCCGTGTTGGCCAACACCATGCCGGCGGCGCCGGCGGCCTTGGCGTTGAACCCTTTTTCGACGCGGCCGTAAACACCACGGTCGCAGACGACAATCCGGCCGCTCAGACTGCCCGGCGGAAATGGGTTGCTGGCCCCAGTCAACTGCCCCGGGGCCCCGTCACAGCCGGTCAACAATTCGGCGGCGCCGATGCCGCACAACGGAAAACCCAAGTCGGCGGCATGAACGATCGGCAATTGTGCGGTGCCCGCGGTGATGCCGGCACCGGTCAAGGGCCCGGGCGGCGGCGTTGCGCCACCGGTCAGTTGCTCCAAGCGCTCGCCGAGTAATCGATTGTGCGTGATATTGCCGGCGGCGATCACCCACGGCGCGCTCGCCGGCAGGCTGACACTGCCCGGCTGCGGACCGCTGTTGCCGGCTGACGAGGCGGCGACGATCCCCTGGGTGCGCATTTGCAGTAAAAGTTCGGTATCGGTCGTGAACGGGTCGAGCAACCCGTTCCAGGGATCGAAAACCGGGGAGCCGCCGATCGACAGATTGACGACATCGACGTCGTCCATCATCGCCTGCTCGAGGCCGGCGATGATATCGTCGAACGCACAGCTCGGCAACCCGCCTGCAGGTGGGTTCTCGCAGACCTTGTAAGCGATCAGATTGGCGTGATTGGCGACGCCGGCGACATTGAACGTGATTTGCGGCACGCCCGGGAAGGTGATGCCGAAATTGAGCACATTACCGGCCGCAATGCTCGCCACGTGACTGCCGTGGCCGTTGCTGTCGCGGCCCATTGTGCCTTCATCGGTAAAGTCGTAAACGCCGATCAACTTGTCGTTGCAGGTGACCGCCGGATCGCTGCACAGACCGAGCTGCGCGCCGCGTGGATTGGTGTGGTTAAAACCGTCGCCGCCCACGTCGCTGAAAAACTCCGAATCCCAGTTGATGCCGGAGTCCAAAATGCCGATCACGACCCCTTCACCACGGCTTTTCAGGCCGGCCGGACCATTCCAGATCGCCGGCGCCCCGATCCACTGCGGGCCGGCGTCGAGCTGGGCGCGATAGTAATACACCGGCTGGACCGCAACCACGCCGGGCATGGCGCGCACCGCGATCGCTTCGTCTTCGCTCAAGGTCACAGAAAAGCCATTCAACAGCGCGCTGTAACGATGGCGGTAAGGGACATCGCGGCCGGCCATGGCCACAATATCGTCGAGCAGGTGCGCCTGCTCGGCCTCGAGCAGCGCCCGATACTGTTTGGCCCCTGGGCTCCGGATACCGGCCGCCCCACCTGCGGCCGCCAATCCAGCCGCCAATGCCGGCCGCTCCAGTTCGACGAGCCACCGGCCCGAAGGCGCGGCATCAGGGGAGCGGGCGGATGCGCTTGTTGCGGCCGCGAGTAAGACGCCAGCGGCTACCCAAACGGATTCAATTTTCCGGAGCATTGCCGATCACTTCGAAATGGCGCAACGTTACGATCTCTTCTGCCGCCGTCGGATGGATACCGATCGTCGCATCAAAGTCGGTTTTGGTCAATCCCGCCTTGATGGCTACGGCAAAGCCCTGGACGATTTCGGGGGCATCGAGGCCGATCATATGCAGGCCGATGACCCGGTCGGTGGCATCTTCGACGAGCAGTTTGATCAAGGTCCGCTCCTGGCGCCCGGTCAGCGTGTATTTCAACGGCCGGAATTCGGACTGGTACACCCGCAGCCGGCCGTAACGGCGGAGCGCCGCATCCTGTGCTAAACCGACGGTGGCGATCGGCGGTTGGCTGAACACCGCCGACGGTACAAAGCGATGATCGACCGGCCGCGGCCGGCCGCCGAACTCGGTATCGGCAAAGGCATGGCCTTCGTGGATCGCGACCGGCGTCAGGTTGACCCGGTCGGTCACATCGCCGACAGCATAAATCGAGGGCGCCGACGTGCGCGAATACTCGTCCACGACGACCGCACCGCCGCCGGCCGCGGTTTCGACTCCGGCCTTCTCGAGGCCGAGGTCTCGGGTATACGGAAGCCGACCGGTAGCGAGCAGCAATTCATTCGCCGCCAGCCCCGCGCCGTTGTCGAGCTGTACTTCGAGCGCGCCGCGCCGGCCGGCGACCGCGGTGACCGTCGCATTGTGGACGATCCGGATGCCGCGCCGTTCGAGTTCGATTTCGGCCTGCCGGCGGATCGCCTCGTCGAAGCCGCGCAAGATCAGATCGCGGCGGTAAACCAGCGTCACGTCGGCGCCGAGGCCGCGGAAAATACCGGCGAATTCGACCGCGATGTAACCGCCGCCGTAGATCACCAGACGGCGCGGAAACTCGGCCAGATTCTCGAAGACGTCGTCCGAAATAATCGCCAATTCGCTGCCCGGAAACGCCGGGCGCGCCGGGCGGCCGCCGGTGGCGATCAGGATTTTACCGGCCCTGATCTGTTGCCCACCGACCGTCACCGTCGAGGCATCGACCAAGCGACCGCGGCCGTCGTACAGGCGGACGCCGGCGTCGCCGAGCAATTTCAAATAAATGCCGTTCAAACGGTCGATTTCGCGGTTCTTGGCGGCGATCAGCACCGGCCAGTCGTGGCCGTGGACGGCGACGTCCCAGCCGTAAGATGCGGCGTCCTCGAAGTCGTCGTGAAAATGCGCACCGTAGCTCAACAGTTTTTTCGGCACGCAGCCGCGGATCACGCAAGTCCCGCCGACCCGGCTCTCCTCGCAGATCGCGACCTTGGCGCCGTGCGTGGCGGCTATGCGCGCCGCCCGGACCCCGCCCGAGCCGGCGCCCAGGACAAACAAATCGAACGATTCCACCGCTATTCCCACAAAAGAGCTTATGGTACCCCAGGTAAAATAACGGACGTCGATCATCACCTCACGCCCGGCACAGGACAGTCATGAATACGATCCTCCGGCGGATTTATACGCCGAGCGAGTTGAACCGCGAAGCGCGGATCCAGCTCGAAAGCACATTCGGCCTGGTCTGGGTCGAGGGCGAAATTTCCAACTTGTCGGCGCCGGCATCGGGGCACCTGTATTTTTCGCTGAAGGACGACAAGGCACAGTTGCGTTGCGCGCTGTTCCGCCATCGCGCCCGACTGCTGAATGCCGCGCTGGCCGACGGTCTGCACGTCGAAGCCGCCGGCCGGGTCAGCCTCTACGAACCGCGCGGCGATTATCAATTGCTGGTCGAAACCGTCGCCCCAGCCGGGGCCGGTGCGTTGCGTGAACAGTTCGAAAAACTGAAAGCCAAACTGGCCGCCGAGGGTTTGTTCGACGAACAGCGAAAACGGCCGCTGCCGGCGATGCCGCTGGCGATAGGCCTGATCACTTCGGCGAGCGGCGCCGCACTGCACGATTTCACCCACATCCTCGAACGCCGCTGGCCGCTGGCCCGGATCCTGCTCTATCCGGCCGCCGTACAGGGCAGCGGCGCACCCGCCGAATTGCGCCGCGCCCTGGCCCGGGCGGTGGCGGAGCGCCGCGCCGAGGTCATCGTGATCGGCCGCGGCGGCGGCAGCCTGGAAGATCTGGCAGCGTTCAACGACGAAGCCCTGGCCCGCGACCTGGCCGCTTGCCCGCTGCCGACCGTCAGCGCCGTCGGGCACGAAGTCGATTTTACGATCGCCGATTTCGTCGCCGACCGCCGCGCCCCGACGCCGTCGGCCGCCGCCGAGCTGGTGTCTCCGGAAAGTGGCGAAATCGCGCGGCGCATCGGCCGCGATCGAACGCGGTTGGTTCGTGCGATCGACTGGCTGGTCACTCGGGAAAGCCAGCGGCTCGATCGTCTGCGCCGTCTGCTCCGCCAACTTCATCCGCGCCGCCGGCTCGGCGAACGCGAAAGACAGCTTGCCGAAGGGCGCCGGCGGCTGGTACAACGCTTCGGCCACGACCTCGAACGGCGCCGCGTGCAGTGCCAAACGCTCGGGCAGCGGTTGAATCTTTCGTCACCGGGCAGGCGCCTCGGTCCTTGGCGCGAGCTTGTGCAACGCAGCGCGGCGGTGCTCCGCCGCCGGATCGCCGAAACCCTCGCCGCACGGAACACGACGCTGGCCGCCGCCGCCGCCCGTTTACACGGCTTAAGCCCACTCGCCGTGCTCGCCCGGGGCTATGCCCTGGTCTACGACGCCGAGGAGCGGCGCTTGCTGGCCTGCCTGGACGATTTCACCGGGGAGAGGCGGATCACGGTCCGCGGCCGCGATTACCGCCTCGAGGCCGAAGTGTTGACAGCCACGCCGCCAGCGGATCCGCTCTGAACCCGTGGCCGTGCTGCGCACACTGGCCGCTGCAGTCGAGCGCCGTGAAGAGATCCGGCTCAGTCGTTTTTACGCCATTGGCGCGCCGCTCGCCGCGCCGGCCGAATGCACGACTTTTCTTGCCGCCCACCGCGAATCGGCGGCGACGCACCATTGTTATGCCTGGCGCTGCGGACAGGACTACCACAGCGCCGACGACGGCGAACCGGGCGGCACCGCCGGGCGGCCGATCCTCAATGCCATCGAGCGGCAAGGCTACGACCGGATCATCGTCCTCGTGATCCGCTGGTTCGGCGGCATCAAACTCGGCGCCGGCGGCCTGGCGCGGGCCTACGGCGGGATCGCGGCGCGCCTGCTGAGCGCTGCGCAATCGGTGCCGCTCATCGACTATCGCGCACTGACGATTCGCCTGCCGCATTCGGCGGTCGGCGTCCTGCACCATCTGGCCGGCCGGCACGGCGCGGTCGATCTTTGCGAACACTGGGCGCCGGACGTCTTGCACTGCGAACTTCGTTTACCCGCCGACCGTTGCCGGGACTTTAGCGCGGCGCTCGAACAAGCGACCTGCGGCGCGGCCGCGGTGCTGGCCAGGCCTGAGGCCGAGTGAACCGTTACCGCCGGTCAACTCTCGAAACCGTCGCTGAAAATCACCTCGGGCACAGCCGCCAAGCAGGTCGCGTTGGCGATATCGTCCTGCATCTGCTCGATGCTGCACGTCGAAAACTGCTGCGAACCGTTGATCGAGGGGTTCATGATCCCGGCAATATTCGACGTTTCGCAGGCGCTACCCATTTCCCGATCGTGCGGTGCGCCGAAGTTGTGACCCAGTTCGTGCGCAAAAACCAAAGCCGCGGTCGTTGCGTTGTTGAGGTTCTGGTCGATGCCGAAACCGACGTTTTGGTTGCACAACACACCGAGGAAAGCGATACCGACGACGCCACCGTCCAGATCACGACCGGTAAACAGGTGCGCATTCGCGCGGTTTTGGAAACGTGGGATCGAAGTCCCGGCACCGCTGATCATGAATGTCCGGAATTGATCGATCAGGATTTGCGGATTGGTCGAGTTCAACGGACCGTTGGCGTTGAGGATCTCATGGTGATGCAGGCCGATCGAAACCCCGACCTGACTGCTGTAGATGCCATCGATAAAAAACACCCGCGACGCGGCGACCGCCGTGCTGTTCGCCCCATGGATCGCGCTGAATTGGGTATCGCTGACCAGCGTGACGGGCAACTGGACAAGATCACCGGCAGCCAGTGCATTCAAATGCGTCGCAAAGGCCGGGAAGGCGAGCCGCCCACCACCCCCATCCGCCGGCGGTATGGGGGCGATATCGAACAGCGGCGGCCAGATCACATCGTCGAAGCGATACAGCAGAGCGCGGGCCCCCGTCTCGGGTTGGCGCGGCAGCAATCCTGACAAGGATTCCGGAGGATCGATCAGGTACAAGGTCTCGCCGTCGTAAAACCCACCGTGCCAGGCGCCGCCGTACCACGACAGCCTGACCCAGGAGCCCGGCCGGCCGGCGACCTCACCCCGCACCCAGCGCCCATCCGCACGGCGGAGCGCCGCTCGCGACGCCGCCGTCAGCGCCGACTGAAAACCCTCGTCGTCCTCCAGGTGCAACCGCCATTCACCGGCCGCGCCGGTGATGCGGGTCGTCCATGACGAACGGTCGGGCGGGGCGGCGAGTTCGATTTCCGCGAACGCAACAAGCTGCATCGCCGGCGCGGCCGTGGCCGCAGGGGCGAACGGCAACGCCGATAGCAGTACAGTAAAAAAGAGGCTGTATGATCGAGACATGATGACTTCCTTTTCCTGTCACCCAGCACATTCCTGAACCGGCTTATTCCGGATTAGCAGGCTTTTTTTCAACAGCCTGCTAAGGCCCCCTTACGACGAGGCCGGCTGGCGATAACGGCGATAGAGGAGATCGACGCGCCGGACGTATTCTCTGGTTTCCTCGAACGGCGGGATGCCGTCGTGCTTTCTAACCGCTTCGACGCCGGCGTTGTAGGCGGCGAGCGCCAGTTCGACGTCGCCGTTGAACACGACAAGCAAAGCGGCGAGGTGGGCGATGCCACCGCTCAGGTTCTCCTCCGGGTCGAACGGATCATTGATGCCCTGCTCGCTTTGCACCGCGGGCATCAATTGCATCAGCCCCTGCGCGCCCTTGCGCGACACGGCGCGTGGGTCGAAACCCGATTCGACGTGGATTAAGGCGCGGACCAGGGCATCGTCGATCGCGTAATCGCGCGCCAGGCGACCGATCGCCTCGGCATAGGCTTCGCGATTCAACGCCACGTGCCGCCAGTCCACGGCCGGGGCGCAGCGCCCATAGCAGCCCAGATCGGTGACCTGGATCCCGGGGTCGCGGGGTTTGATATTGGTATAGGTGACGATGCCGCGCGCATCGACGTATTTGTAGATATTGCCGGCCGCGGCGCATGGACTGGCGAGCACCGCGAACACAATTAACCCAATAGTTGCATAAATTTTGCTCGACTTCATTAAATTCACCATGAAATCATATAGTTATGTCGCTATTAGCAGGAAAATCGAATTCACCTAAGGTGACGCGCCCGGTTTCTCGCCCAAGCTGGCGGCACATCTTGTCCGCTTCCCCTCGAACCGTAGAATTACTACGGTTTTTCGGGGAATCAGACAAGCTGCACTCGCCAGCTTGACCGAGAATTCCGGGAATCTATGCAACAATTGGGTTAACCCCATGACCGGCGAGTGTGGCATCGGCATATTCTGCCCGGCTTCCCGCCGCCGCTCAAGGGGGTCTGCCCCGCCGTCCTTTACGATGGGCATGGAAATTTCATGAAATTCAAGCGGCAAGCGGCGTCCTGGCGGGGGAGCCGCCCGGCCACAATATCACCGCTCGAAATCTGTGGACTGGTATACTGGTGGGTCCGCAGCCGCTGGGGCCGGCGATCCCGGTGGGTCAAGACCAATTGAATGCCGGAACAAAACTTGCAGGGTCTACAATGGAAAGCATACTGGGTTGGTTGATTGTCGGGGCGCTGGCCGGCTGGCTGGCCGGCAAGATCATGAAAGGCAGTGGATTCGGCCTGATCGCCAACATCGCGATCGGCATCGCCGGCGCGGTGATCGGTGGCTGGATCTTCCGGATGCTCGGCACATTGCCGTCCGGGCTGGCCGGCTCCCTGGTCACCGCGACGCTCGGCGCCATTATCCTGCTCGGTGTCGCCCGCTGGTTGCGACGCTAGCCGCCTGTCGGGTTTGCCGGTCGCGGGTCACTTCGCCGATATCGAGTGCGCCGATCGCCGACAATCACGATGAATCGAATGCAAAAAGACGAACCAGACTGGCCAGACTGCCCGCCGGCCGCCAGCGTATGGCAGATTCCATCGGGCCTGCTCGATCTCGCCGAAGCCCGAGCGCGGGCCGGCGGGGTGCTGGCGCTTTCCGGACCGCCCGGCATCGGCAAAACGCAACTCGGCTTCGATCTCGCCCTGCATTTGCGCCGCCCGGACCGGCGAATCGAGGTGCTCAGCCTCGACGATTTCTATATCCCCGAACATGGCCGGGCACGCGACCCGATGGCCAATCACCCGCTGTTTCGGACGCGCGGCGTCCCCGGTACGCACCAGCTCGAACGGCTCATCGCCTGCATGGCGAGCATGAGCCGCGGCGAAAACACGATGGTGCCGCGCTTCGACAAACTGCTCGACCGGCCGCAACCTGCCCGTCGCTGGCGGGCCGGCCGGCCGGTACAGTTGTTCATTCTCGAAGGCTGGTGCCTCGGCGCCCCGGCCGTCGCCGACGAAGACCTGGCCGAACCGCTCAACGATCTAGAGCGCAACGGCGACCCCGACGCCCGGTGGCGGCGGCAAGTCAACCACAAGCTGCGTTATTACGAAGCCAGAATGCGCCCGCTGATCGCCGATCTGTGGTTTTTACTGCCCCCCGATTGGGACCACGTCCGCCGCTGGCGGCGCGAACAGGAAGAATGCCTGCCGGGCAGCGGCCCACGCAAGGACGGCGCGGCGGTCGATGAATTTTTGCAACATTTCGAACGGCTGGCCCGGCGCATGATGGAGCAGCCACCGGCCGGGGCCCTGATCCTGCCGGTCGACGCCGAACGCCGGCTCGGCCAACCCTATCGCCGCGAACAAAACGCCTGAGCCCCGATGGCCGCCGCCCCGGGGTTCTGGTTTTACGATTACGAAACGTTCGGCACCCGCCCGACGCGCGACCGCGTCGCCCAATTCGCGGCGTTGCGCACCGATCCGTCGCTGACCCCGATCGGCGAGCCCGAAATCCTCTATTGCGCCCCGACCCCCGATTTTCTGCCCGATCCGCAAGCCTGCCTGATCACCGGCATCACGCCGCAGGCGGCGCGCCGCAACGGGGTGTGCGAGTGGGAATTCGCGGCCCAGGTCCACCACCGGCTCAGCCGGCCGCAAAGCTGCATCGCCGGTTACAACAATTTTCGCTTCGACGACGAATTCACCCGCTATCTGTTCTATCGCAACGCTCTCGACCCCTACGCCCACGAATTCCGCAACGGCAACAGCCGCTTCGATCTGATCGACGTGCTGCGCCTGGCATTTGCGCTGCGCCCGGACGGCATCGTCTGGCCGGCACACGACAACGGCAAGCCGAGTTTCAGACTCGAGGATCTGGCGGCGGCCAACGGCATCGAACACGGCCGGGCGCACGACGCGGCGACCGACGTCGCCAACACCGCGGCGCTCGCCCGCCTGCTGCAGCGGGCGCAACCGAAGCTGTGGGACTGGGCGCTGCGTCTGCGTCTCAAAACCAAGGTCGAGTCCCTGCTCACCACCGAACCCATCCTGCTCCACGTCTCGGCGCGTTACCCGGCCGAACGCGGCTGCCTCGCGCCGGTGGCCGTGCTCGGCCGCCATCCGCTGATCAACAACCAATATCTGGTATACGACCTCGGCGAAGATCCGCAGCCGTTTTTAGAACTGCCGGCCAACGACCTGGAGGACCTGCTCTACACGCCGGCCGCCGACCTGCCGGACGGGCGCCAACGCCTGCCGGTCAAAACGGTGCGCATCAACCGGGTGCCGATGATCGCGCCGGTGAACGCGGCGCACGGCGCCGATCTCGGCCGGATCGGTCTCGACCTCGACCAGGCTCGGCGCCACGCCGAACTTCTGGCCACCGCTTCCGATTTTGCAGGGCGGGTGCAAACTTTGTTTAGCCGCGCCCGCTTCGCCGCCGACGGCGACGTCGAGGCGGCGCTTTACGACGGTTTTATTTCCGACGCCGACCGGGCGCTGCTCAACCGGCTGCGCGCCGCACCGCCCGGCGACTGGAATACGCTGCTGGCCGCGAGCCGCGACCCGAGAATCCCGGAGTTGATGTTCCGCGTCCGCGCCCGGCACTTTCCCGAAACCCTCGACGCCGCCGAACAACGGAGGTGGCGCCGCCAGCGCCGCCGGCGCTTGTACGATCCGGATTGGGCGACGATCACCGTCGATGATTACCGCGCCACGCTTGCGGCCTGGCGCGCCGCCGGCACGGCACCGCCGGTCCTGATCGACGAGTTGGAAAGCTGGCTCGCGGAACTCGACCTCGACGAACTGGAAGGCGATGGAAACGACGAAAACGAATGAAGCGGCCGCGGCCCTGGAGCAGGCCGTCGAGGCGGCGATCGACGCCCTCGGCCACCACCTGGTGCTCGGCGCACCGCTCGGCATCGGCAAACCGAACCCGCTGCTCAACGCCTTCTACCGGCGCGCCGCCGCCGACCCGGAACTACGCCTCGATGTGTTCACCGCGCTGTCGCTGGCCGTGCCGCCGGCCGGCGGCGGTCTGAAAGGCCGTTTCGCCCGGCCATTCCTCGCCCGCCATTTCGGCGATTACCCGCACCTCGAATGGCTCGCCGACCTCAAATCCGACAATCTGCCGCCCAACGTCACGGTCAGTGAGTTTTACCTGCAACCCGGATCGATGCTCGGCCGGCCGGCGGCGCAACGCCGTTACGTGAGCAGCAATTACACGCACGTCGCCCGCGATATGGAACGGCGCGGCGTCAACCTGATCTGCCAAGCGGTCGCAGCGCGCGATACGCCGCACGGCCGGATGCTGAGCCTGTCATCCAATCCGGACGTCACACTGGACCTCATCGACCGTCTCAAAAAAGGGCAGCGGCCGTATTACACGATCGCGCTCGTCAACCGTCACCTGCCGTACATGGCCGGCGACGCCGAGGTGCCGGCTTCGACTTTCGATCGGGTGCTCGACGATCCGGCGCTCGATTACCTGCCGTTCGCCCCGCCGCGCGCCCCGATCGACCTCGCCGACCACGCCATCGGACTGTACGCCAGTCTGCTCGTCGCCGACGGCGGCACCTTGCAGATCGGCATCGGTTCGCTCGGCGAATCGCTGGCTCATTTCCTATTGCACAGGCAACACCACAACGCCGACTGGCGGGCCTTGTGCGCCGCAGTGCTCGACGAACCGACGCGCGATCTGGTCAGCCATTGGGGCGGCCTGGAACCGTTCGCGAAAGGGTTATACGCGGCCAGTGAAATGTTCATGGATGCCTTCATCCACCTGTACCGCGGCGGCATACTCAAGCGCCGGGTCTACGACGACCTGCACCTGCAGGAACTGCTCAATGGCGGGGCGATCGACGAGATCCCCTCGCCGGCGATGCTCGCCGCCCTCTACCGCGCCGGCAAGATCGCCGCGCCGCTCAGCCCCGACGATCTTGCCTGGCTGCAACACTGGGGGATCATCGACTCCACAGTGACCTTACAAGATGGCATATTGCTGGCGCCCGGAGGCGAGCGCGTGCCGGCCGACCCACGGCACGGCGATGCCGCCCGCTGGGGGCCCATCCTCGGCCCCCGGCTGAGCCACGGCAAGCTGCTGCACGCCGCGTTTTTCCTCGGTTCGCGCTGGTTTTACGAAACGCTCTCGGCCCTACCCGCCGACGAGCGGGCGCTGTTCGCGATGTGTCGCGTGTCGCGGATCAACCAGCTCTATCAGGGCGAAGCGCTCGATCGTGCCCAGCGACTCGAATCGCGCTTCATGAACACGACGATGAAAATGACGCTGCTCGGCGCCGCGGCCTCGGAGACGCTGGCTAACGGCCAGGTCGTCAGCGGCGTCGGCGGGCAATATAATTTCGTGGCGATGGCCCATGCCCTGGAACGCAGCCGGTCGATCCTGCTGCTGCGCGCCACGCGCCGCCAGAACGGCAAGCTCGAAAGCAACATCGTCTGGGAATACCCGCAGGTGACGATTCCGCGCCACCTGCGCGACTTGGTGGTCACTGAATACGGCATCGCCGACCTGCGCAACAAAAGCGACGAAGAAGTCATCATCGCGCTTTTGGCGATCGCCGACGCACGTTTCCAGGAAGACCTGTTGGCCGCGGCGCACAGCGCCGGAAAGATCGACCCTGCCTGGCGCCTGCCGCCGGAATTCCGGCGCAATACACCGGACGAACTCGCCCGCCGCTTGGCGCCGCACGCCCGTCTGTTGCCCAGATGGCCCTTCGGCAGCGACTTCGACGAGCTGGAACTACGCCTGCTGAACGCGCTCCAGTGGCTGGCGGCCCACCAGAGCCGGCCACTCGCCCTGTGGCGCGCCTGGCGCGCCGGACGGACAGCCGGCGATCGCACTTTCGAGGCACGCTGGCGCGAACGGTTGGGATTTCATGAGCCGCTGGCCTTCAAGGACCGTCTGCAGGCCCGCCTGGTGCGCGGGGCGCTGCACCTGGCGACACCCGACGCGCCAGTTATACACACCGGCGACGACGCCACAGGCCGTCAAGTTACAAAAAAATGATTACGTTCGATTATAAAAATATCATATAACATATTGTTTTTATTGAAATTTATTCATGAACACCTTCTGGTCAATGCGCGGCAGGCAAAGTCGCTTCGAAGACCGCTGTTTTTCGTCCACAACGTTATCCACAAGCATTGTGGATAAGCGGCACGCCCGCCGCTCGACGCGCTCCGAATCACCGAATCGTGTTAAGCTCTGACGATGATCCGCAAGCCGGTCAGGCTCCTGTTGCTGGTCCTGTCGTTCGTCGCGGCGCAGGCGGCGCTGGCCGCGCACGACCTCTCGCATTCGGTTCCGGATCCGATCCAATGCCCGCTGTGCGCCGGCCACTTGCAGTCCGGCTGCGGGCTCGCGCCGAGCCCGTCGTATTCGCCCGTGGTCAAGACCGCGGCGGGAGTATTCGACGCGGCCGCCATTCCCGCCGCTCCCGCCCCCCGATTCCACCTCTACCGCTCCCGCGCTCCTCCCGCTTCTTTCCACTGATCGTACCCGCCTTCAAAGCAACCCGGTAGCCCCCGGCTGATGCAGGCCTCGTGTCTGTTCCGTCCGGTCGCGACAAGGGCGCTTTGACCGCAGCAGTCGGTTTCAGGACATCATCAGGAGGAGCACCATGTCGAATTTCCGCCGGACCCTGATTGGGTCGCTCGTTTTGCTGGGCTTTCAAGTTGCGGCGCAACCCGCGCCGCCGCCGGACAACCCCGATCTCGCCACGCTGCACGCCGAACTCAAAGCCTTGCGCGCCGAGTACGAAGCGCGCATCGCCGCACTGGAAACGCGCCTGGCCGCTGCCGAACAGGCAGCCGATGAAGCGCGCAACGAAGCTGAAGTCACCCAGCAGACCGCCCAAAGCGCGGCGGCGGTCGCCGCCGCAACGCCGCCAACCGCCGCCGCTCCGGCCGGCGGCGGCAAGGCATTCAACCCGGATATCAGCATTATTCTGCAGGGGCGCTACGGGGCGTTCAGCCAGGAGCCGGAAAGCCGCTTTATTCCGGGCATCTTGACCGGCGGCGAGGCGGCCGAAGGCGCCGGCGTCGGCGCCGAGGGTTTTGCATTGGACGAAACCGAACTTGACCTCAGCGCCAATATCGATGATAAGTTCTACGGCTTTGCCTCGATCGCCCTCAACCAGGATGAGACCGACACCGAGGTTGAACTCGAGGAACTCTATCTGCAAACTCTCGCCCTGCCGGCCGGCTTCAATATCAAAGCCGGACAGTTTTTCTCGGAAATCGGCTATCTCAACAAAGTCCACTCCCACGCCTGGGATTTCATCGATCAGCCGCTCGCTTATCAGGGCCTGCTCGGCAACCAGTTCATCGATCCCGGCGTACAGGTGACCTGGCTCGCGCCGGCGCCGTTCTACCTGCGCTTCGGCGGCGAGGTCTTTGCCGGTGATCATTTCCCGGCCGGCGGCAGCGCCAACGACGGCGTCGGAGCACAGACCGCGTTCGTCGATTTCGGCGGCGACGTCGGTAGCGGGCATAGCTGGCAGGCCGGCCTGTCGTGGTTCAACGCCAATGTCAGGGAGCGCTTATCGGAGTTCGACGAGGTCGGCGTCACGTTCGACGGCGATAGCAATTTGTATATCGCCGATCTGGTTTGGAAATGGGCGCCGGGCGGCAATCCGAAAAATACCCATCTGATTATCCAGAGCGAGTATTTGCGCCGCGAGGAAGACGGCCGTCTGGCGCTCGGTGACGGTGCGGAAAGCGACTATCACGGCAAGCAGAGCGGCTGGTATCTCCAGAGCGTGTATCAGTTCATGCCGCAATGGCGGATTGGCATGCGCTATGATCGGCTGGCGATCGATAACAAGATACCCGACCTGCCCAGCGATCTGTTCTTCGCCGATACCGCCCGCAACCCCTGGCGGTTTTCGGCGATGCTCGATTATTCGAACAGCGAATTCAGCCGCCTGCGCTTGCAGTTCAATCAGGAAAACCTGAATGGTGAAGACGAGCAGCAGGTTTTTCTGCAATACATCATGAGCCTGGGCGCCCACGGGGCGCACGGATTTTAGGAGAAACGGTATGAAATCGATTCGATCTATTTTCCTGTTTTTGACCTGTACCGCGCCGGCCGCGGCGGCCGACCTCAACGTTTTTGCCTGCGAACCGGAATGGGCGGCGCTGCTCGCCGAACTGGCCGGGCCACGAGTCGCTGTCACCTCGGCGACCACTGCGGCGCAGGACGTACACACGATCCAGGCCCGGCCAAGCCTGATCGCCGCGGCGCGGCGCGCCGATCTGGTGGTGTGCAGCGGCGCGTCCCTCGAAATCGGCTGGCTGCCGCTTCTACTGCGCCAATCGACCAACAACCGGGTGATGCCCGGGCAGCCCGGGTACTTCGAAACGGCGCTCGAAGTGCCGCGCCTGGAAGTACCGTCGGTGGTCGATCGCGCGGCCGGCGACATTCATCCGTTCGGCAACCCTCACGTGCAGCTCGATCCACGCAACATCACGCCGATCGCCACCGCGTTGAGCCGCCGCTTGATCCAGCTCGATCCGTCCGGCGCGGCCGACTACCGCGCCCGGCTCGACGATTTCCGACAGCGCTGGAACCAGGCGCTGGCCGGCTGGGAAGCACGCGCCGTGCCGCTCGCCGGCCTGCGCCTGGTCGTCCACCACAACAGTTGGGTGTATCTCGCAGCCTGGCTCCATCTCGATATCGTCGGCTATCTCGAACCCAAGCCCGGCCTGCCGCCGACCAGCGGCCACCTGGCCGAATTGCTCGCCACGCTCAAAGACCAACCACCGGCGGCGATCGTCCGTTCCGCCTATCAGAGCGAACGGCCGTCGGCCTGGCTCGCCGAGCGCACCGGCAGCACCGCAATCGAACTGCCGCATACCGTCGATGGCAAGGAAATCAAGGATCTTTTCACCTTGTTCGACGAAATTTTGCGCCGCCTGTCGACCGTCGCGGGCACCCCATGAACACCGCGGCGCTCGACTGGTCCATCCTCGGCCCGGCGTTCATCGCCGGCCTTTTGGTGCTCAGCACGCATATCCCGCTCGGTCGCGAAGTGCTGCGCCGCGGCATTATCTTCATCGACCTGGCGATCGCCCAGGTCGCCGGGCTCGGCGTGATCACGGCGCATCTTTTGGCCTGGGAACTTTCCGGCTGGGAAGTCCAACTCGCCGCCGGCGCCGCCGCGGTCCTCGGGGCCTTGCTGTTGACGTGGAGCGAGAGACGCTTTGCGGCGATTCAGGAGGCGCTGATCGGCACCCTGTTCGTCCTCGCCGCGACCGGCGGTATCCTGCTTCTGGCCCGCAATCCGCACGGTGGTGAACAGCTCAAGAATCTTTTGGTCGGGCAGATCCTGTGGGTCAACTACCGTGATCTATGGCCGGTCGCCGGGCTCTATGCCGGAGTTCTCGCCCTGTGGTACGGCGGGCGCGGCCGGCTCGGGCGCAGCGGCTTTTATCTGCTGTTCGCGGTGACGGTGACCGCTGCGGTCCAATTGGTCGGCGTTTACCTGGTGTTCGCCAGTCTGATCGTTCCAGCGCTGGCCGGCCGCGCCTGGCCGCCCCGCGGCGCCCGCTGGGTTGCGTTCGCCACCGGTATCGCCGGTTATGCCGCCGGTCTGATCCTGTCGGCCCTGCTCGACCTGCCGACCGGCGCCGTTGTCGTCTGGTGCCTGGCACTCGCCGCCGTCGCCGCGGCATTGCTGCGGCCGCGAGCGTCAATGTCGTGATGGATGATAGTGAAGGTCTGAATCAGTGCAAAGTTCGGCACCTGTCCGAACTTTGCTTCTTATTTCATTCTGGTCACTCGTATCCGAGTGCCGTGTTTGACGCTTTCGAGAAAAAATGAATTGAATGAGCCGCGGGTGATCCGGTAGCCGCCGGCGTCGTCCCAGGTGAAGTGTTTGTCGTCGATCTGGCGCCAGACCTGGCCGTTGTCCAATGTGACGATCCAGCGGTCATAACGGTCCGGGCGGCGATCGACGATGGTCACCGCCAGTGCATCCGGGCGTTGCGGCTCGCGGTGGCGGGCTTCGAGGCCGAATTGTCCAGCGTCGCCGGCCTCGGCGGCGACGTCCTCAGCCGGCAACGTTGCGCCAGCTTCGATGGCTAAACGGTCGTAACAGTCAAGACGCGCCTCGCGCTCGGCCAGCGCCGCGCAGGCCAGCAAGCGTTCGCTGTCCAGCAAAGCCGCGGGCGCATTCCCGATGCCGAGTGCCCCGCCAACGGCCACCGCGCCACAGACGAACAGCCACCCGGCGCTACGCATCAGGCGATCCAACTGACGATCAACAACAGGGCGATCACCGCGAGCCAAATCCCGAGGAGGCGCCAGGCCAAATCACGGGCCAGCGCCACCGGCGCCAGCGGCCCGCGCCGCTCTTCGGTGAATCCATCGCGCGCCGCAGCGGCGTCACGCGACGCTCCCCACGCAGCGGCGAGCAGAAAGCCGTTGTCTCCTTCCCACAAACCGTGGCCTTGCTCGCGATGATAGTGCCGCCAGGCTTTAAACACTGTGTCGAAATCGGTGACCAGCGCCAGGCCGAGGGTCATCAGTTGCGATACCGGCCACTCCAGAACCGCCGCCAGCGCCGCCGACCAATGCCGTTGCCGCGCGCTGAGCACCACCGACTCTTCCATCATCCAGCGCGCCATCCTGAAAAGTAGCGCGCCGGCCGGACCGAAAACCATAAACCAGAAGATCACCCCGAACCAACAGCGCAAAGCACCGCTGAATACGGCTTCGACGAGCGTCCGGGAGCGGGCCTCGGGGGATGCCGGCAGCGGCTCGGCAACCAGCCCGGCCGCCGCGGCGGGCAGTTCCGCTTCGGTTTCGACGGCAAGGACGCGGTTGACTTCGCGGTCGATATTCAGCGGCCCGAATGAATAGACCAAAACCACAGCGGCATAAATCAACGCCGCGAGCACCCCGCCGTAAGCGGTCAGCAAGATACCGCCGGCGGTGACGACGGCGAGCGGCAAAAAAACCAAACCCACCCAGGTCAGCAGCGCGGCGCGCCGCGAATCACCGCTCATTTGCCCGATGCCGCGGGCCAGAGCCGCGAGCCACTGCGCACTGCGCAGTGCCGGCGGCAGGTGGAGGGCATAATCGATCAACAGCGCAAACAAGATGGCCAGCAGCGTCATCGCACCTGCTCCTGATGGCGGGCCGGGGGATCACTGTGGCGCCACGCGCTCCCCGCGAGCCGCTGTTCGAGCGGTCCATACCGGCCGCTGTCGAACCATTCGGCGATCAGACCGTAGGCGATCGACACCGGCGGCGGCAGCAGCAGCCGCCCGGTTTGCAGTTCGGCTGCCAGTTCGGCGGCGCTCAGCCAGCGCGCATCCTCGAGTTCGGTGCCGAGCCTGATCTCGCGCCGCGCTGCGGTGGCGTGGAAACCGGCCATCGCCGAAGCCGGGAACGGCCAGGGTTGCGACGAGCGGTACTCGAGGCGCTCGATGACCACTCCGGCCTCCTCGAACACCTCGCGACGCACGGCGTCTTCCAGACTCTCACCCGGTTCGACAAAGCCGGCCAGCGTCGAATAACGCCCGGCCGGCCAGCCCGGCTGGCGGCCGAGCAGGCAGGCGTCGCCGTGCGTGACCAGGACAATAATCGCCGGATCGATCCGCGGGAAGGTATGCCGGCCGCATTCGTCGTTGGTACAGACCATCCGGTGACCGGCCGAAGTCAACCGGTTCGCGGCGCCGCAAACGCCGCAGAAAGTGTGGCGATGCTGCCAATAGTGCAGCGCCTTGGCATAGGCCAGAAGACCGGCTTCGAAAGCGCTCAGGCCATGCACGGCGTGGCGCAGGTCGGCAAAGCGGGCAGCCGTGACGGCTTCGATCGCTTCGCGGTCGGCATCGTTCAGCGTTACGGCGAAATAAGGAATCCGCTCGGCGACGCCGAGCAGGGTCGGCGGCCGGATACGATCGACGGACGGCAGGTCACCGCCGCGCAGCAACGCGGCCCCATCGCCCGCCGTGCGCACCGCGACCCGGCTGCGCCACAGCGGTACGAACACCGTCTCCGGGGCGGCAAGCCGGTCGTGCACCCAATCGTCGTCGTCGCGCCGCTCGCTCATCCGGTCGATGCGGCAGGTGGCAAACGATTGGCGCAGCTCGTCGCGCAGCATCAGACCGCGAACGACGAACCGCAGCCGCAGGTGGTCACCGCGTTGGGATTGCGGACCACGAACTGCGCGCCTTGCAGGGATTCTTGATAATCGACGGTCGCCCCGTCCAGATATTGCAGGCTGATCGGATCGACCAGCAGCGTGACGCCGTCACGCACGATCCGCGCATCGTCGGCGCCGGCCTGCTCGTCGAACGTAAAACCGTACTGGAAACCCGAACAGCCGCCACCGGCGACGTAAACTCGAAGGTGAAGGCCTGGGTTGCCCTCTTCGAGGATCAGTTCCTGGACTTTGCGCGCCGCGGCGCTGGTGAACTCGATCATGGCCGGTATTTTACGCCGCTGGCGGGTCCGAAAGCCGGTGGCGCCGCGGCCGGCGGAAAAAAAAGCGGCCGAAGCCGCTTATTCCCCAAACTTTTGATGGTATTGTTGCTGTTGAGATTTTTGTTATCGATCCTGTCTGCGAGGCACGCCAGCCAATCCCCCGTCATCACTGGGTGAAAGGTTATACTCCCGTTAAACGCCCACGTCAAGTGTTTTTGAAGGAAAATTTCATGCTGTGGCTGAAATCCCTGCATCTGATCTTCGTCGTCACCTGGTTTGCCGGGCTTTTTTACCTGCCCCGGCTGTTCGTCTATCACGCGCTGGACGCCGATCCGGGGATGATCGCTCGCTTCAAGATCATGGAATCCCGGCTGCTGACGATCACCCATCTCGGCGGCGCGCTGGCCGTCGTTTTCGGTCTGGCGCTGCTCTGGTGGTGGGCGTCGAGCAGCCCGGCCTACCTTAAACAGGGCTGGCTGCTGCTCAAACTGTCCCTGGTCGCCCTGCTGATCGCCTACCACGGTTACCTGGCCATCCTGGTCCGCCGTTTCGCCCGTGACGCCAACCGCCGGTCGCACCGGTTTTACCGCTGGGTCAATGAAGTACCTTCGTTGTTTCTGATCGTGATCGTGATCCTGGCGGTGGTCAAGCCGTTTTGAGGCGCTGATGTCCGGGCAAATCCTTCCGAACGCCGAGGGAAAGCCGGCCCGCGGGCGAAAGATCGCCGGCGCCGTCGTCTTGAATCTCGCGTTACTGACCACCGCCGCGGCGCTGTGGGCCTGGTTCGATTACCGTTATGTCAGCCGTTACCGGCCGCCGGCCGAGATGCGGCAACTGACCGGCTGGCTGTTCAACGGCCTGCCGGCGGTGGCCTTGCTGCTCAATTTCTGGCTGTGCCGCCGGCTGAAACCGCCCGCCCGCCTCGGGCTGGCGCTGCTCGCCGCCCTGACTCTCGGCGCTCTCGCCTGGCTGCTGTTTTACACCCTCGGCGGGCGATTTCACCTGGCCATCGGCGGCGCGCTGCACTGAACCCAATTGTTGCATAGATTCCCGGAATTCTCGGTCAAGCTGGCGAGTGCAGCTTGTCCGATTCCCCGAAAAACCGTAGTAATTCTACGGTTCGAGGGGAAGCGGACAAGATGTGCCGCCAGCTTGGGCGAGAAACCGGGCGCGTCACCATATGTGAATTCGCTTTTCCGGCTAATAGCGTTATAACTATATGATATTATTGTAAATTATATGCAATCGAGCAAAATTTATGCAACTATTGGGTGTACCCCATGGCTTGCAGCCGGTACAACTCCGCTACGACGCAGGCTTCGGTCAAAGCCTGACGCTCCGCTGAGCGACCAGTCGCAAGCCGCATTCGGTCCGTTTCTCGCGCCTGTTCCCCGCCAGCCACTCATCCTCGGCTTCAAGACCGACGAAATCAAGTGCATGATCCGGCCAGGCCGACCCCGCTCATACCGAAACCCTGTCAGCGGGCTGTCATGTGACAGCCCGATCTGCTATCTTTGAGTCGCCGACAGCCGCGCCGCACCGAAAGGGCAAAAAAACGCGGCATCGTTTCACTATCGTATGGGAGAGTCATCATGCATGCCATTCGTTGCATCGGGCGGGCGTTCGCCTGTGCCGCACCCTTGCTCGTGACCCTCTGGGCCACGCCGGCCGGGGCCCAGAGGTCCGACAGCGACCGCGCCGCCGCCGAACCCAAGGCGCTGGAGACCGTCACGGTCACATCCCAGAAACGGGAAGAAAATCTCCAAGAGGTGCCGGCTTCGGTCGCGGTGCTGAACAGCGAAACATTGAATATCCTCGGTTCGGCGGGGGACGACATCCGCTTCCTTTCGTCGCGGCTACCCAGCCTGCAGATCGAATCATCGTTCGGGCGCGCGTTTCCGCGCTTTTACATCCGCGGCCTCGGCAACGTCGATTTCGACCTCAACGCCTCGCAACCGGTGTCGCTGGTTTACGACGGCGTGGTCCAGGAAAACCCGATTCTCAAGGGTTTTCCAATCTTCGACCTGGAACGCATCGAGAACCTGCGCGGCCCGCAGGGCACGCTGTTCGGCCGTAACACACCGGCCGGCATCGTCAAGTTCGAATCGCGCCGGCCGTCCGAGGTTTTCAGCGGCTACACGCAACTTTCATACGGTTCGTTCAACAGCGTCAACTTCGAAGGCGCGGTTGGCGGCGGCATCGCCGACGGCTGGTCATCGCGGCTGTCCGTGCTCTACCAGCACCGCGACGATTTTGTCGACAATACCTTCACCGGCGAGAACGACGCCCTGGAAGGCTACGACGAGGCTGCCGGCCGCTTGCAGTTGCTCTTTGACCGCGGCGGTCCGTTCAGCGCCCTGTTCAACATTCACTTCCGGACACTCGACGGCACCGCCCGGTTGTTTCGCGCCAACATCATCGAACCGGGCACCAACGAACTTGTCGACGGCTTCAAACGCAAGGAGATCGCCGTGGACGGCGACAACTTCCAGGATCTCGACGCAGTCGGCGGTTCGGTGACGCTGGATTACGACTTCGGCGATTTCATGCTGACCTCGATCAGCGGCGCCGAAACGGTCGATATTCTGAGCCGCGGCGATATCGACGGCGGTTTCGGTGCCTCTTTCGCCCCGCCCTTCGGACCGGGCTTCATCCCGTTCACGGCCGAATCGGCCGACGGCCTGCCCGAACACATCCAGTTCTCGCAGGAATTGCGCTTGGCTTCGGACCGCCCGGAGGACCGCTTCGGTTGGATATTCGGTTTGTATTATTTTTACGAAGACATCACCGTCGATAGTTTCAATTTCGACACGCTGGCCGGCGGCGTGCAGAACGGTTTTGCACAACAAATGCAAACCACCAACGCCTACGCCGCGTTCTTCTCGCTCGATTACGAACTGACCGAACGGCTCAAACTGCGCGGCGGTTTCCGCGTCTCGCGCGACAAGAAGAGCTTCAGCGCCGAGCGCACCGAATCGCCGATCGGCGCCGGCGCAACCGATCTTTTGACCGCCCGGCCCAGGGATACCGAATACAGTTGGGATTTCAGCGTGGCCTATCAGGCCAGCGACGAGAACAATCTCTACGCCCGCGCGGCGCGCGGTTTCCGCGCCCCCAGCATCCAGGGCCGGCTGCTGTTCGGCGACGAGATCTCGGTGGCCGATACCGAAACGTTACTTTCCTTCGAAGCCGGAATCAAGTCGATACTCGCCGACGGCCGCCTCCGATTCAATCTCTCGGGCTTCGTCTATTCGGTTGACGATCAGCAACTGACGGCGGTCGGCGGCCAGGCGAATTTCAACCGCCTGGTCAATGCCGACAATACCGAAGGGCGTGGCTTCGAAATCGATCTCGAAGCTTTCCTCAACCAGCACCTGACCTTGACCGCCGGTGCCAGTTTCAACGATACGGAAATCGACGACGAAACACTGGCGATCCAACCTTGCGGTGGCGGCTGCACGGTGCTCGACCCGGAAGGGCCGGTGCCGGGCACGGTGCTGATCGACGGCAACCGCCTGCCGCAGGCGCCGCGTTGGGTCGCCAACGGCACCTTGCGTTACGGCCTGCCGCTCGGCAACGGCGAAGCGTTTTTCTTCACCGACTGGGCGTACCGCTCGGCGATCAATTTCTTTCTTTACGACGCGGTCGAATTCCGCGGCGAATCGCTGCTCGAAGGCGGCGTCCGGCTCGGTTACGGCTGGGACGCGAACCGTCAGGAAGCGGCGTTTTTCATCCGCAATGTCACCGATAACCGAACCATCGTCGGCGGTATCGACTTCAATAACTTGACGGGTTTCGTCAACGAACCGAGAACCTGGGGGGTCGAATACACCTACAGCTTCTGATCATATCGCGTGCCCGGCGGCCGCCGCCGGGCACGTCAACCCGGCACACCGCTTCTGCGGCGTTCATGCCGTTCGGCGCTTACCACCTCCCCTGGTTCGGCATCGTGACCCACGGTTCTGCCGGCGCCAGAGGATTACCTTTTTGCAGCAATTCGATCGAAATGCCGTCCGGCGATTTGACGAAGGCCATATGCCCGTCGCGCGGCGGGCGATTGATCACCACTCCCGCACTGGCGAGCCGCTCACAGACGGCATAAATATCGTCCACTGAGAAAGCCAGATGGCCGAAGTTGCGCCCGCCTGAATATGACTCCGGAACCCAATTCCAGGTCAACTCGATCAGCGGTGCGCTGCCGACCCGCGCCTGTTCGACATCCTCGGGCGCGGCGAGAAAGACCAGAGTAAATCCGCCGTCCGGATATTCCCGGCGGCGGACCTCGGCCAGGCCGAGTAAATCGCAATAGAAATGAAGCGCGGCGTCGAGATCGCCGACCCTGACCATCGTGTGCAGATATCGCATGGCCTGATTATCGCCTATCATGGCGCCCCATGACCGAAGGACGACAACAAGAACAACAAACGGCGACGAGCGGGGAAGTTCGGCGCCCGATCGTGTTTTCCAGCCGTCTCGGCATGCTGCTGACGATGGTCGGCGTCGCGGTCGGACTCGGCAATGTCTGGCGCTTCCCGTACATGATGGGCAGTTACGGCGGCAGCGCGTTTCTGATCGTTTATCTTTGTTTCGCGCTGCTTCTTGCGGCGCCGGCACTGAGCGCCGAATGGGCGCTTGGCCGGTTGCTCGGCGCCGGGCCGCCGGCCGCGTATATACACGCTTTCGGGCCACGCCTCGGGTTGGCTGCCGGCGGGCTGCTGTTTATGACCGTGCTGGTCGCCGATTCGTATTACCTGGTGGTCATCGCCCAGATTCTGCTGACCGGCGGCTTCGCGCTTTATCCCGGTTTCACGGCTGGCGATGAGGCTGCTTTCCGCACCCTGCTGGCCAGCGGCACGATGCAATATGTCGTGGCGCTGGCGCTGTTGTTGTTCAGCCTGTGGGTGATCGGCCGCGGCCTGAACCGCGGGATCGAGCGGTTGAGCCGGCTGGTGATGCCGGGTTTTGCGCTGGTCATGCTGTATCTGATTTTCAACGCCCTCGCTCTGCCCGGCGCATTCGCCGCGCTCGGCACGTTTTTACGGCCGGATTTCTCGGCTCTCAGCGCCCGCGACGTCTTCGCGGCGCTCGGCCAGGCGTTTTTCTCGCTCGGCCTGGGCGGCACGTTCCATGTCGTCTACGGCAGTTATCTGGCGGCCGGCCAACGCCTGCCCGGAGCGGCGCTGGCCACCGCCTTAGGCGACACCACCGCGGCGCTGCTCGCCACCTTGTTCATCGTCCCGACGGCGCTCGTCATCGGCCTCGATCTGGCGCAGGGGCCGGGATTGATCTTTTCGACCCTGCCCCACCTGTTCGCCCGGCTGCCGGCCGGCGGCTGGCTCGGCGCGGCGTTTTTGTTCGCCCTGGCCGGCGTCGCGTTGCTCTCCAATATCGCGGCGCTGGAAGTCGCCGCCGCGGCGCTGCGCCGCATGCATCCAAAGCAGCAGACCCGTATCCTGGCCGCCATTTTTGCGATCGAAGCCGTCCTGATCCTGCCGAGCGCTTACGACAACGACTTGATCGGCCTCATCGATCTGATTTTCGGTTCGGGCATGCAGGTCACCGGCAGCCTGCTGGCCCTCATCGCGCTCGGTTGGGCGATCGGCCGCGAACGGGCGGCCGCCGCGCTTTTCGGCCCGCGCCCGAACCGCTGGCAACGCGGCTATACTGCTTGGATACGTTGGGCCGTCCCACTCGCCTTGGCGGTCATTCTGAGCGGCTGGCTGGGCGAGCAGACGGGGCACTAGGAACCAGGACGATGGCATCGGCAAAAGAACACGGCATCAAGGCGCTGAACCAGGAATTTCGCCGCTACGAACAAGTACGCAAAGAACAGCGCTACGGACTGACCGAAAACTCAGAAGTCGATCTGTTCGACGACCAATACCGTATCCAAGTCGTCGATATGACCCCGTGGTTCGTCGGGGGCGACGCCGGGCGGGCGCGTTTCGCCGCCGACCTCGGCCGCGCCCTGGAAGAGATCGGTTTCGCGATCATCGTCAACCAGCGCGTGCCGCTCGCCCTGTACGACGAAATCGAGCGCGAAGTCCTCAAATTCTTCGAAAACATCCCGGAAGCCGAGCGCCTGCCTTACCTCGCCAAGCGTCACGGCTCGGTCAACCAGGGTTATTTCCCGATCAACGAAACGACCATCATCCATCCTGATCAGGTCAAAGGTTGGGTCTTCTGCCGCCGCGCGTTCAACCTCGAAGGCGGTGGATTCGACGAACAATCCTTCTGGCCGCGCCCCGGGTTCGAACCGGTATTCCGCCGCCTGATCCAAGCGCACGAGTCGTTAATCCTGCCGCTGATGCAGAGCATGCTGCACTACCTGGGCTGCGACCCACATCTTTACGACGCCCGGCTCAGCGCCACCAATTTCGGCTTTAGATTAAATTACTATCCAGCGCTCGGGCCCGCCGCGCCCGCTAGCGGCGGCCGCATGCTCGGCCACGAGGACGTCGATTTGTTCACCTTGCTGCCGGCGCCACGCGAGGAAGGGCTGCAGGTTCTGAACCGCGCCAGCGGACGCTGGATCCGCCCGGCGGCGCCGCCCGGCAGCCTGATCATCAATACCGGCGATTACATGCAGCGGCTCAGCAACGACCGGTTGCCATCGACAACGCACCGCGTCGCCCGGCCGCGCGACCCGGCCGCCATGCTGCGCCCGCGCGTCAGCTTCCCGATGGCGATCTATCTTTGGGAAAACGAGATGCTCGAAGTCCTGCCCGGCCTCGGCGAACCACGCTACCCCCCGATCCGCGCCGAAACCTTCCACACCCGGATCACCAGCAAGTACTACGGCGACGACTACGCCGCGGAATCCACCGGATCTTGAGTCCGCCGCTCGCGGGGGAGGGCTGGGGGGCACCGCACCGATGTTCGGGGTTCAGTTATAAATAAGGCGTCAGCAAGCCGGCCAGCCCGTCGCGCAGGCGGGGTAAAAAGCCGCGGTTTTCGATTTCGTCCATTTCGATGCGCCGTGCGGCGGCCAGCCGGGCGCGGGCCAGGGCGTGCAGCGCGGCGGCAAGTTGGGGGCAGTGGATCTCCAGGTTCAACTCGAAATTGAGCCGCAGGCTGCGTGGATCCCAATTCGCCGAACCGATCAGCGCCCAACTTTGATCGATGACCAGGTATTTGCTGTGATCGAAGCCGTCGCTGCCGTACCAGATCCGGCAGCCGCTGCCGATCAACGGCGGCAGACGATTGTGCATCGCCCAATTCACAACCGGCCAGTTGTTGTACTCCGGCAGCACGATATCGACCGTGACGCCGCGCAACGCGGTGTGTCTCAAGGCCATCAGCAGATCGTTGTCGGGCAGAAAATACGGGGTCACGATCAACACCTGGCGGTCGGCGGCGCCGAGGGCGGCGAGAAAGGCCCAACGGCATTGATCGATGTCTTCGTCAGGACCGTCGGGAATCACCCGAACTGCCGCCTCGCCCGCGCTCGGCGGCTCCACCTCCCAGGCTTCCCCGGCCAGCACCTCGTCGGTGGCGAACCGCCAGTCAGCGGCGAAAACACGGTGCATCGCGGCGACCGCCGGACCGCGCACGGCAAAATGCACATCGCGCGAGCGCGGCCGGCTGCCGGTATGTTGATCGCTGATGTTCATCCCACCGGTGAAAGCGGTTTCGCCATCGACGATCAGCAATTTGCGGTGGTTGCGCAAATTGATATAGGGCATGCGCCACGGTGTCATGGAGTGCAGGAACAAGGCCGTTTGGACCCCGGCGCGGCGCAACGCCGGGACCGCCGAGCCGCCGGCTAGCGGCGGGCTGTAATAACGACCGGCACCGTCGATCAGCACCCGAACTTCGACGCCGCGGCCGGCTGCCGCGCCGAGCGCCGCGATCATGGCGCGGCCGATGCGGTCGGCGGAGAAGATGAAACTGGACAGCGCCACGCTGCGCCGCGCCCGGCCGATCGCCGCCAGCATTGCGCGATACGCAGCGTCGCCGCCGGCGTACATCTCGACGGCGTGTCCGGTTTGCAACGGCTGGCCGGTGACCCGATCGAGCACGGCGGACAAGCCGTCGAGACCGCGGGTCGCCGGTGCGGCGGCGGATGGCGAAACGCCGTCCGGGGCAGGTGCCGGGATCCGGCGGCGCAACAAGATCGCCCGGCGCTTGAGCAGATTGATACCGAACAGCAAATACAGCACGCCACCGCCCAACGGCAGCAGCCAGATGAGCAGCAACCAGAGCGAGGCGCTGGGTGCTTCCCGCGGCCGGAGCAGCACGTGCAGCGACAATGTGCTGCTGAACAGAACGCTGACCAGGCCGAATAACCAAGGCCAGTTGACCGCCGGTAACACGTCGAAGCCCGGACTGTTCATGACCGACTCGTCGCGCGTGCAGGCGGAGATGAGGGGCGGTAAAGGCGGGCGGGGTGGATCTGCGGGCGCAAGACAGGGGCCGGCGATAGCGTCGGCAAAACGAGGGGTTGCCCCCGGAACTGCTCCGGGGGCAAGAGATAGCATGCGAAAAGCGATCGCCGGCCGAACGGTGGCATCAGGCGGCCGCCGGCGACCGCCCCGGAGGCCGGGCTCAGTACCGCCCGCCACCCCCGCGCGGCGGACGTTCAGTCCGGGGCCGCGCTTCATTCACCGTGATATTCCGGCCATTGAGATCGGTGCCGTTGAGCTGCTTGATGGCATGCTCGGCTTCTTCCCGATTGGGCATTTCGACGAAACCAAAGCCTTTGGCCCGGCCCGTCATCTTGTCTGTGATGATCGCTACCGAACTGATCGCTCCGTAGGACGCAAACGCATTGCGCAGGTCGTCCTCGGTCAGCGAGTAAGGCAGGTTTCCGACATAAATATTCATAAACTGTATCTCTGAAAACGCATGGTGCTGAAAAGCTGAAACTGCTCCGGCATGCAACACCCCGTACCGGGTCAGGCGGCCGCCACGCGGCCGGTTCGGCGGCCCGGCAATGGTCAGGCCGGGCGTCAGGGAAAAGAAAAGAGGGTTCAGTGGGGGGCGCAAATAGCGGGATGGAGCCCGGCGCGAAGCGCCGCGGCCGATGGCCGCGCGCCCCGTGATTCGACGTTCGAAGATGCTGAACCGGCTCTATCCACTTCCAGGCAATGGCCGCATTCTACACTGCCCGGGGGCGTTGTGCCAGCCGGCGCGTTAACAAGTTGTTGAAAAACGCCATCCTGGCGTTTTTCAACAGCCCGCTAATTCCGCGCCGGGGCGGCCGTGCCGGAGGGCCGGCGGGAGCGGACAAAACCGCGGATCGTCACGTAGAACACCGGGGTCAGCAATAGGCCGATCAGCGTCACGCCGAGCATACCGCCGAACACTGCGGTGCCCAGCGTGCGGCGCATTTCGGCGCCGGCGCCGCGCGCCAGGACGAGGGGAACGACGCCGAGGATAAAGGCGAACGAGGTCATCAGAATCGGCCTTAAGCGCAGCAGGGCCGCGCCTTTCGCCGCCGCCCAGCGATCCTTGCCGGCCGCTTCGAGCTGGCGCGCGAACTCGACGATCAAAATCGCATTCTTGCTCGCCAGGCCGGCGAGCACGACGAATCCGATCTGCGTCAGGATGTTGTTGTCGTAGCCGCGCAGCGCGACGGCGAGCAGTGCAAAGAGCAGAACGAGCGGCACGATCAGGACGATGGCCAGCGGCAACGACCAGCTTTCATACTGCGCCGCGAGGACCAGCAGGACGAATAAGACGCTCAGCGGCAGGATGTACAAGGTGGCGTTGCCGGCCCGCTTTTCCTGGAACGCGAGTTCGGTCCACTCGTAGCCAAGGCCGCGCGGCAAGGTATCGTCGGCAATGCGTTCCATCGCCGCCAGCGCCTGGCCGGTGCTGAAACCGCGGACCGTATCGCCCTGCACTTCGACCGCCGGGAAAAGATTGAAGCGCACGATGCGGTCGGGCCCGGTGCTCGGCACCATCGTCGCGATCGACCCGAGCGGCACCATCGCGCCAGTCGTACTGCGCACTCTCAGGCGCTCGATGTCCGCCGGCTCCAAGCGGTACGGGGCGTCACCCTGGGCCGTCACCCGCCAGGTACGGCCGAACAAATTGAAATCGTTGACATAGCTCGAACCGAGAAACACCTCCAGCGCCTCGAACACCGCCTCGACCGGCACGTGCAGCATTTCGGCGCGCGTCCGGTCGATAGCGACGAAATAATTCGGCAGCGCGGTGCTGAAGGTGGTGAACACCCGCTCGTTCTCCGGTGCCTGGTTGGCTTTGGCGATCACTTCCCAAGCGGTATCTTCGAGCAGCTTCAAGCCGCGGCCGGTGCGGTCCTGGAGCAGCATCTTGAAACCGCCCCCGGTACCCAGGCCGCGGATCGGCGGCGGAATGATGATGAAGATCTGGGCGTCCTGGATCGTCGAGAATTTAGCCTGTATTGTCGCGATCAGATCGCGCGCGCTCTGTCCGGCGCCGCGCTCGGCGTACGGTTTGAGTGGCACGAAAATCGCGCCGGCGTGCGTCGCGTTGGAAAAGGTGGCGCCGGAAAAACCGGCGAACGCCGCGGTATGCGCCACGCCGGGCGTCTCGAGGATCATCTCGGTCGCCCGCTGGATGACGGCGTCGGTGCGGGCCAAAGAAGCGCCCTTCGGCAATTCGAGCGCGACGATCAGGTAACCTTGATCCTGCTCGGGAATGAAACCGCCGGGAACGCGCGTAAAGACCCAGGCGGTGACCGCAAGCAGCAGGACAAACAGCACGAGCCAGCGGCGCGGCCGGCGGATGACGCCGCCGACCGTGCCGCCGTAGGCGCTGGAAAAACGGTCGAAGCCGCGGTTGAACAGGCGGAAGATGGGCCCGAGCAACCGCTGCCACAGGCTGCGTCCGTCACCGTGGCCGGGGCGCAACAGCAAGGCGCCGAGGGCCGGCGACAGCGTCAACGAATTGAACACCGAGATCAGCGTCGCGGCGGTGATCGTCACCGCGAACTGGCGGAAAAACTGCCCGCCGATGCCGCCGAGAAAGGCGCTCGGCACGAACACCGCGACCAGCACCAGGCCGATCGAAATCAGCGCGCTGCCGACTTCATCCATCGTCCGCCGCGCCGCATCGCGCGGCGCCAAGCCGGCGGCCAGGTTGCGTTCGATGTTTTCGACGACGACGATCGCATCATCGACAACGATGCCGATGGCCAGCACCAGACCGAACAGCGACAAGTTGTTCAGAGAGAAATCGAGCGCCGCCATCACCGCGAACGTGCCGATCAGCGACACCGGGATCGTGATGATCGGGATCAGCGCCGCGCGCCAGCTTTGCAGGAACAACACAATGACCAAAACGACAAGCACAATGGCTTCGCCGATCGTGGTGTAAACGGCGCGCACCGATTGCGCGATGTAATCGGTCGGGTTGTAAATAATGTCGTAAGCCAGGCCCTGGGGAAAATCGGCGACCAGCCCCCGCATCGCCCCCTTGACGTCCTCGGCGGTCTGCAAGGCATTGCTGCCCGGCCGCTGGAACACCGCGACGGCCACCGCCGGCCGGCCGTCCATGTAACTGTTGGTGACGTACTCGCGCGCCCCGAGTTCGACCCGCGCGACGTCGGCAAGGCGGATCAGGCGGCCGTCGTCCCCGCTTTTGAGGATCACCTGCTCGAACTGCTCGGGAACGACGAATCGGCCCTCGGTGTTGACGACAAACTGAAAAGCGTTATCGAACGGCATCGGCGGTTGGCCGAGGATGCCGCTCGCCACCTGGACATTCTGGGCGCGCAGAGCGGCGACGACGTCGCCGGCGGTCAATTCCACCGACTGCATGCGCTCGGGGTCGAGCCAGACGCGCATGCTGTAATCGCGCGCGCCGAAGATCGTAATGCTGCCGACGCCGTCGAGGCGCGACAACACATCGCGGATCTGCAACGTTGCGTAATTGCTGATATAAAGCTGATCGTAAGTGTCGTCCGGCGAGTATAAATGGACGACCATCATCAAGTCGGGCGAGCTTTTCTGGGTGGTCACGCCGAGCCGGCGCACTTCCTCGGGGAGGCGCGGCTCGGCCACGGCGACGCGGTTCTGGACCAGCACTTGCGCCGTATCGAGATCGGTGCCGAGTTCGAACGTGATGGTCAGCGTCATCACGCCGTCGGTGGTCGACGACGAACTCATGTACAGCATGTTCTCGACGCCGTTGACTTCCTGCTCGATCGGCGTCGCAACGGTCGCGGCGATCACCTCGGGCGTGGCGCCCGGATACACCGCCCGCACCACCACCGTCGGCGGCACGACCTCCGGATACTGCGCCACCGGCAGGCCGACGTAAGCCAGCGCCCCGAGCAGCGTGATGACGATCGCGACGACGGCGGCGAAACGCGGCCGGTCGATAAAGAAATGGCCGAGTCTCATTGCGCGGCAGCGGCTTCGCTTTCGCCGGCCGGCGGTTCAGCAGGCGGGGTAGCGGCGGCCAGGCGCTCGGCCTTGACCGGCTGCCCGGCACGCACCCGCTGCAAGCCGTTGACGATCACCCACTCGTCACCCCGCAAGCCGTCGCGGATCACGCGCCGGCCGTCGACCAGACGGCCGGGCGTCACGTTGCGGCGGGTGGCGACATCGCCTTCGCCAAGGACGTAGACAAAGCGCTGGTTCTGGTCGGTGGCGATCGCCGCATCGGGAATCAGTAATGCCGGGTACGGCCCTTCACCGAGCAGCCTGACGCGGGCGAACAGACCGGGAACCAGCACTCCGTCGGGGTTCGGAAAAATCGCCCGGCCCTGCATCGTGCCGGTCGCCGGATCGATCCGGTTGTCGACAAAATCCATGTGCCCTTCATGCGGAAAGCCCGACTCGTCGGCCAGTTGCAATAAAACCGGGTTAGGCGCATAGCGCGAACTCGGCCGGGCGCCGCTCTGGTCGAGCCGGACATAGCGCAGATAGGCGCTTTCGGAACCGGTGAAATAAAGGTGGATCCGATCGAGCGAGACGATCGTCGTCAACAACGTCGCCTCGGCCGTGCCGCCGTTGATCAGGTTGCCCGGCGTCACCCGCGTGCGGCTGATCCGGCCGCCGATCGGCGCCTTGACTTCGGTGAATTCGAGGTTCAGGCGCGCCTGCTCGACGGCCGCCTCGGCGGCGGCGAGGTCGGCCTGCGCCTGGCGCGCCCCCTGCCGGCGGTTGTCGAGTTCCTCTTCGGAAACCGAACGGGATTCGTACAACCGTTCGGCCCGCACCTCGTCGTTGCGTGCCAGCGCCAACAACGCCGCGGCCCGGTCGCGCCCGGCCCGCGCTTCAGCCAAGGCCGCCTGGAACGGCCGCGGATCGATGACATAGAGCAGATCGCCGGCTTCGACCCTCGTGCCATCGGTAAAGGCCACCCGGTCGAGGTAGCCGCTGACCCGGGCGCGGATTTCGACTTCCTCGACCGCCTCCAGGCGGCCGGTGTATTCATCCCAGTCGGTGATCTGCCGCACCTCGGGGCGGGCCGCGGTGACCGCCGGGTCAACATCCACGGCGGCGGCGCTTCGCCTGCCGGCCCGCAAGCGGCGAGCAGGAGCGCTCCACCGTAAAGCCCGAAGCGCCGGGCGAAGCGCAGCGCGCCAGCCGAGACGAGCGTCATGACAGTGCCTTATCGACCTTTTGCAAGAGAGCCTGCTTGCTCGCCGCACCGATCATCGTTTCGCGCACCTCGCCGAGCTTGAACACCAGCAGCGTCGGTATCGAACGGATGTTGTAACGCTGCGCCAGCGCCGCCTGTTCATCGACGTTGACCTTGACCACTTTGAGACTGCCGGCGCGTTCCTCGGCGATATCGGCCAGCACCGGGGCGACCATCTTGCAGGGCCCGCACCACGGCGCCCAGAAATCGACCAGCACCGGTTCGGTGGATTTCAACACTTCTTCTTCAAACGTCCCCATCGTCACTTCTTTCATCACATGACTCCTGCAACTAGCATCAATCGACGACGCTGGCGACAGGCCCGCCGCCGGCAACCACTTCTTCATCATCGCCGCGGCGCAGAGGCAAGGCCGCGGCCGATTCGACCCGGCCGCCGCCCAGCAACCGTGCCACGGCCGCCGGCAACTGGCGGAGAATCTCTGGATCGTCGCAGATCCGCGCCTCCTCCAGCAGCCCCTGATACAACGCGAACAACCAGTGCGCCAGGCGCAGCGGGTCGCCGTTCAAACCGGGCTTCCCGCCCCCCGCAGCACGCAGCGCGCGTTCGAAATAACCGCGATAGGCGGCGATAATGGTCTCGATCCGCGCCGCGATCTCGGGATAAACGCCGCTGCACTCGGTGCCGAGCCGATAGAACGGACAACCCAGCGTCCGGCCGTGGCGGGCCCGCAACGCGAGCTGCTCGCGATAGACCGCGTCGAAATGCCGGATCAGGCGCTCGACCGGCGGCACCGCCGAGGCAAAATCGCGCCTCAGACGCGCTTCCTGCTGCGCCCAGGCATAATCCAGCGCCGCGCCGGCCAGGTCGCACTTGGATTCGAAAAAATGATAGAAGCTGCCTTTTTGCACCCCGGCCTTGCGGCACATGGCCTCGACCGACGCGCTGTGGTAGCCGTCCGCACGGAACAACTCAGCCGCCGCCTCGATCAACCGCTCGCGGGCATCGCTGCACCGGCCCATCAGACCGCACTCCAAATCGACATATTCACATTATAGTTGACCGGTCGGTAAAATTCAAGGCAACCTAGACCGCTGCTAAGCGATCAGCATCCGACGGGCCTTGTCCAGGGCAGTGGCGAGCAGGTCGATTTCGGCGCGGTTGTTATACAGCGCGAACGAGGCGCGGGCGGTGGCGGTGACGCCGAAGCGCTGCATCAGCGGCATGGCGCAGTGGTGGCCGGTGCGGATCGCGATGCCTTCGAGATCGAGCAATGTGCCGAGGTCGTGCGGGTGGGTGCCGGCGAGCGTGAAGGTGACGAGCGCCGTTTTAGCCCGCGCCCGGCCGATGAGCCGCAGGCCGGGAACGGCGTCGAGCGTCGCTGTGGCATAGGCGAGCAGGTCGTTTTCGTGCGCCGCGATCGCTTCCAGTCCGAGGCCGAGCAGCCAATCGTTGGCCGCCCGCAGGCCGATCGCGCCGGCGATGTTCGGCGTCCCGGCCTCGAATTTGGCGGGCAATGCGTTCCACGTGCTGCCGGAAAAACGCACCTCCTCGATCATCTCGCCGCCGCCCTGCCACGGCGGCATCGCTTCAAGCAGCGCTTCGCGGCCGTAAAGCACGCCGCTGCCGGTCGGGCCGTACATCTTGTGCGCCGAGCAACAATAAAAATCGCAACCGATGGCCTGCACGTCAACGGCGAGATGGGGCATGGCCTGGGCCCCATCGAGCAGCACGGGAATATCTCGGGCCCGCGCCAGACGGCAGATGTCGGCGACCGGATTGATCGTGCCGAGGGCGTTCGAAACGTGGACCAGAGCGAGCATCCTGACCCGCTCGTCGAGCAGCTTGTCGAGCGCTTCGAGATCCAGTTCGCCGTCGTCGGTCACCGGAATGACGCGCAGTTCGGCGCCCGCCGCCGCCGCCGCCAATTGCCACGGCACGATATTCGAATGGTGCTCCATGTGGCTCAAGGCGATGACGTCGCCGGCCCGCAGACGGGGCCTGAGAAAACTGTTGGCGACCAGGTTGATCGCTTCGGTCGTGCCGCGGGTGAAAACGATTTCGCGGCTGCTCGCCGCGTTTAACCGCCGGCGGATGGCCTCGCGCGCCGCTTCGAACAGATCGGTCGCTTCGCCGCTCAGCGTGTGCACGCCGCGGTGGACGTTGGCGTTGTGCCGGCGGTAAAAATCGTCGATGGCATCGATCACCGCCTGCGGCCGCTGAGCCGTTGCCGCGTTGTCGAGATAGACGAGCGGTTTGCCGTGCACCCGGCGGGCGAGGATCGGCACCTGCTCGCGCCAGGCGGCGGCAGCGCCGCGGGTGGCGGTGGAGCGCAGTACCGTGTTCATTGACCGTTTCCGATCGGCGGCGCGCCGCGTTCGAGCGCCCCGCGCCATAGGTTTTTTAGATGATCCGGCAAATCGCGGGCCAACGCTTCGTCGAGCAGCGCGGCGATCAGCAGGCGGCGGGCCTCGGCCGCCGGCAGGCCGCGGCTTTGCAGGTAGTACAGCGCCTCGGCGTCAAGGTACCCGACACCGGCGCCATGGCTGGCGCTGACTTCGTCGTTTTCGATGTCGAGCACCGGACGCAGTTGGATTTCACCGGCGGCGTCGAGCAGCAGGCCATGCAGCGTCTGGCGGGTGTCGCCGCCGGTGACGCCCGCCGGAATCAGGCTGCGGGCGCTGCACACCGCCCGGCCGCGCCGCCCGGCGACGGCGCGGAACGTCTGCGTGCCGGCGGTGCGCGGTGCCCGGTGCACGACAGTCCAATCTTCATCGGCCTGCCCGGCGACCAGGATGTTGGCGGTATGCAGCGCGCAAGCCGCGCTTTCGCCGGCCAGCGAGACGCGGACTTCGTGGCGCGCCAGGCGGGCGCCGCCGGTCACGCTGTGCAGGCGATAGTGCGCCCCGGCGGCGACTTCGACGGCCGTCCGTTGCAGCGTAATACCCACTGCCCGCAGCGGGGCGAAGCGCAGGTGCTCGAACCGGCTGCCCGCGGCCAGCGCCACGGTGTGATGATGATTGGCAAGACCGCCACCGGCAAGCAGATGATGTTCGATCCAGGTACACGCTGCGCCGGCGGCCAGTGCGATCCGGCCAAAACTGATGGCCGGGGCGTCGCCCAGGTGCAGTACATGGATTTCGGCCGGAGCGGAGACGTTCAAACACCAGGCCACAGTCGCGCGGGCGAGCGCCAGCCGGACGATCGCCTCGGCCGGATCGTCTGCTCCGGCCTCGGGGATGACGAAATCGCTGTCGTGGTCCGCGAATCGCGCCCCGGACGGCAGGCGGCTGAGCCACGGGCAATAAACGCCGTCACAAAAAACCAGGCGGTGGTCCGGCAACGCGCCGCCCAGGTGAAGGTCCACCGCGGCAGCCAGCAACGCCTCGGCGGCGGCGTGCGGCCGGCGCACCGGCGGCGCCGGCTCGAGATCGTCGAGTGCGGCGAGCGCCGTATATTTCCATGACTCGTTGTGGCGACCGGGCAATCCCGTCCGTTCGAGCGCCGCCTCGGCCCGGCGCCGAGCCAGTTCCGGCACGGGATTTTCCCCGGCCGGTAAGGCTAAAATCCGGGCGAGCAGCGCGCTCATCCCGCCATTGCCTCGTCGCGTTCGGCGGCCGGCAGCCAGGCATAGCCTTCGTGCTCGATCCGGCGCACCAGTTCCAGGCCGCCGCTCGCCGCGATCCGGCCGCCGGCCAGCACATGGACGCAGTCGGGAACGATGTCGTCGAGCAGGCGCTGGTAGTGGGTGATCACAATGAACGCGCGGCGGCCGTCGCGCAGCGCGTTGACGCCGCGGGCGACGGTGCGCAGAGCATCGATATCGAGCCCCGAATCGGTCTCGTCTAAAATCGCCAGCCGGGGTTCGAGCAACCGCAATTGCAGCACTTCGTTGCGTTTTTTCTCGCCGCCGGAAAAGCCCTCGTTGACGTTGCGCTGCAACAGCGCCGGATCCATGCCGAGTTCGCCGGCCGCTTCGCGCAGGCGGCGCATGAAGGCCACGGCGTCGATCTCGTCCTCGCCGCGGGCGCGACGCTGGGCGTTGAGCGCGCCGCGGATAAAGTAGCTGTTGTTGACGCCGGGGATTTCGACCGGATACTGGAAGGCCAGAAACACGCCGCGAGCGGCCCGCTCTTCCGGCGCCAGGGCGAGCAGATCCGCGCCGTCGAAGCACACCTTGCCGGCGGTGACTTCGATGCCGGGGCGGCCGGCGAGCAGGTGGCCGAGCGTGCTCTTGCCGGCGCCGTTCGGGCCCATCACGGCGTGTACTTCACCGGCGTTGACGGCCAGCGACAAGCCTTTGAGGATCGATTGGCCGTCCACCACGGCGTGGAGGTCGTCAATTTTTAGAATATTTTCCATATTACGGAATCTGCTTCATATATCGTTCGGGGGCGACGGTGTGCCACCACCGTCATCCCACCGCGCCTTCCAGTGAAATTTCGAGCAGCGCTCTCGCCTCGACGGCGAATTCGAGCGGCAGTTCGCGCAATACCTCGCGGCAGAAGCCGTGGACGATCATCGCCACCGCGTCTTCTTCCCCGAGGCCGCGGCTGCGGCAGTAATAAAGCTGGTCCTCGGCGATGCGCGACGTCGTCGCTTCGTGCTCGACCCGGGCGTTCGGATTGCCGATCTCGAGATAAGGAAAGGTGTGGGCGGCGCACTGGGCGCCGATCAGCAGCGAATCGCACTGCGTGTGATTGCGCGCGCCCTCGGCTTTTTTGGCGACGCGCACCAGGCCGCGGTAGCTGTTTTTGCCGTGACCGGCCGAAATGCCTTTCGCCAGGATACGGCTTTTGGTATGGCGCCCGAGATGGATCATCTTGGTGCCGGTGTCGGCTTGCTGCCGGCCGCGGGTCAGCGCCACGGAATGGAATTCGCCGCTCGAACCGTCGCCGCGCAGGATGCAGCTCGGATACTTCCAGGTGATCGCCGAACCGGTCTCGACCTGGGTCCATGAAATGCGCGAGCGAGCACCGCGGCAATCGCCCCGTTTGGTCACAAAGTTATAAATACCGCCGCGCCCCTCGTCGTCGCCGGGATACCAGTTCTGCACCGTCGAATACTTGATCTCGGCGTCGTCGAGCGCGATCAGCTCCACCACTGCGGCGTGGAGCTGGTTCTCGTCGCGCATCGGGGCAGTGCAGCCTTCCAGATAACTGACATAAGCGCCCTCTTCGGCGATGATCAAGGTGCGTTCGAATTGGCCGGTTTCGGCGGCGTTGATGCGGAAATACGTGCTCAATTCCAGCGGGCAGCGGACGCCCTGCGGGACGTACACGAACGAGCCGTCGGAAAAGACCGCCGAGTTCAGCGCCGCGAAGAAATTGTCGGCCGGCGGCACCACGCTGCCCAAGTAGCGGCGGACGAGATCGGGGTGGTTTTGCACCGCTTCCGAAAACGAACAGAAAATCACGCCGGCTTTTTTCAATTCCTCTTTGAAGGTGGTTCCGATCGACACCGAATCGAACACCGCATCGACGGCGACGCCGGCCAGCCGGGCGCGTTCGTGGAGCGGCACGCCGAGGCGCTCGTAGGTTTCGAGCAGTTTGGGATCGACCTCGTCGAGGCTGCGCGGCCGGTCTTTGTCGGACTTGGGCGCCGAGTAATACGAGATGGCCTGGTAGTCGAGCGGTGCGAGGCTGAGCTTCGCCCAGTCCGGCTGGCGCATCCGAATCCAGCGCCGATACGCCTCCAGACGCCACTGCAACAGCCAACCGGGCTCGTTCTTGAGCGCCGAAATATGCCGGATCACGCCCTCGTCAAGGCCGGGCGGCACGGTGTCGGCGGCGATATCGGTGACAAAGCCGTGGCGGTAGCGCTGCTGGAGCAGGGCTTCGGTCTCGGCGGCCTTATTGCTCATCCGGCCGCTCCGCCGACGATGGCGATTGCAACCGCCAGCCGGGGCGGCGGAAAATCGACCGGCGCGATCATTTCGGCCAGCGTCAGATCTTCGAGCGCCCGTTCGATCGCCTGGCCGATCCGCCACCAATTGCCGCGCAGCCGGCAGTGGTCCTCCTGGCTGCACGCGCCGGGGTCGGCGACACACTCGGTGATGCCGACCGAACCTTCCATCGCCCGCAGCACGGCCGCCACGCTGATCCCGGCCGGCGGCCGGGCCAGCCGGTAACCGCCGTAGGCCCCGCGGTACGAGCGCACCAGATCGGCGGCGGCCAGCATTTTCAATACTTTGCTCGCCGTCGGCGCTTCGAGGCGGTTGAGGTCGGCCAGTTGTTGCGCTGAATACACGGTTTCGGGGTCGCGCGCCATCGTCGTCAACAACAGCGTGGCGTAATCGGTCAGTTTGCTGATCCTGAACATGGACCGCACCCGGCTTAAATAGGACATATATTGTACTATTTGGCCGGTGCCGGTGCAAGGTTCGGCCCAGCGCCCATTCGCCGGAGCCGGGTTGCCGCAACGCCACAGGGTACAATCGCCCTGCGCGATCACCGCCGCAGCACTCCGGTCTGTCGTTTCGGAGCGTTACCAGGCATTCTGATCAAGGAACCCGCCGATGAACCTGTTCAACAAGCTGTCGCCGAAGCCGTTTTCCCCGCGCCCGGTCTCTCCCGCCGCCGGTGCCGCATGGCTCGTCGCCCTTTTGCTCTTCGGCGGTTGCGCCTCGGATCCGCCGCGCTCGGCGCGCACGGCGAGCGGCGATCTGGTCGCCGCCGTCCTCGCCGCCCGCGACCTGGCCGAGGAACTGAAGCCGCGCGAAATCCTGGTCGTTTTCGATCTCGACAACACACTGCTGGCGATGGACCGGGCCCTCGGCTCGGATGATTGGTACCGCTGGCAGCGGTCGCTCGGCGACCGGCCCGGCTGCGTGCCCGGCCGCGTTCCGGAATTGTTGAAGGCGCAGGGCGCGCTGTATTACGCCGGCAGCATGCACGCCACGCAGGCCAATGCCGGAGCGTTGGTGCAGGATCTACAGAACGAAGGATTTATTGTCATCGCCCTGACCGCGCGCGGCCACGAGTTCCGGCTGCCGACGTTCCGCGAGCTGCGCCGCAACCGGTTGGATTTTTCGCGCCACGCGATCGTCATCAGCGATCCCGAGGAGCGTTTCGCGGCGGTCACCTGGTTTCCGCCCGGCTCATCGCGCCCGGTGCACTACGAGGAAGGCGTGATGATGGTCGCCGGCCAGCACAAAGGCGAGATGCTGCGCGAGCTGATCGCCCGCCACCTCGGCCGGCCGCTCAAGGCGGTGGTCGCGATCGACGACCAGGCCGACAATATCGCGGCCTTCGAATCGTCGCTGGCGGCGCTGGGTCTGCCTTACCGGCTGTTCCTGTACACCGGCGGCACCGACAACGCCCCGTTCCCGGCCGACGAAGCCGCCGCTGACTGGCAGCGCGTCGCGCCGGCGCTGAAAACCCTGCAAGATGTGTACGGCGACGTGCACTACGACATGCCCGACCACCTCGCCGATCCGGCCTGCGAGAGCGCGGGTGACACCTCCGGGGCACCAGCGTCGGGCAATTAGCGGGCTGTTGAAAAACAGCCTGCTAATCCGGGCCACGGATGGCCCGGCGAAATCAGGCGCTCCTTAGCGACTGATTTCGGGAGCGCAGCGAAAGTCGCGCCTTTCGCAAGCGACGTTGAAAAACGCCAGGATGGCGTTTTTCAACAACCTGTTAGCAGGCTGTTGAAAAACAGCCTGCTAAAGCGGGGCGGCGGGATGGTCGCCCAGTCGTTCGCCGGCCAGATCGACGCCGAGACCGAGCACCGTGCGGTTAGCGTAAGCGAAATAGGCGACGACTTGATTGATTTCGAGAATTTCGCCGTCATCCCATCCGGCCGCGCGCAGCCGGACGATATCGCCTTTGACGATCGTGCCGGGAGCCAAGGTCAGCGCCGCCGCATAGTCCAGTGCCGCGACCTCGCGCGGTGAAAAAGGCGGTGCCGCCGGCTCACCGGCGAGCGCCGCGAGCAACGGCGCGGCGCGCTCCGCGGCATCGAGCAGGCGCCGCATGCCGGCTTCGTGGTGCGCGACGCAGTAGGCGCAGCGGTTGAGGCGGCTGACCCGGACGCCAAGCGCTTCGAGAAACCAAGGCGGCACGCGATTCGCCGGGTGGTGCAGCGCGTTGCGGTAGAGCGCCAGATGGCCTTTCAGCGTATGCGGCCGGAGACTGTGGGCCTGGATGATCTGGTCGATCTGGCCATCGGGATTGGCGGCCCGCGCGTATAGCTCGGCCAGCGTGCCGTCGGCGGCAGAGGGGTCGATTGTTGCAATCCAGGTCATCCGGTTTTGAGCGCTGTGGGTCTTTGGGTATGAACGCGATTGGGGGCGGTGTGCATCGCCTCAGGCGCATGATATCGCATCTGTTCAGCTTTCACCCGGCAGCCGCTACTCCGAATCGACATCCTCCAAGCGGGTGCCCCGCCCGGCTCGCAGGCTGGCCCGAGCTGATTCGATCCGTCGAAGGAATCGCGGATCAGTCTCCAGCCGATACTCGAACCAATCGTCTTCCGATTCGAAACCGATCAGGACGCCAGCAGGTTTGCCGTGACGAGTGATGACGATCTCCTGCCTTTCCGCTTCGCGCAGGAACCGCGAGAGATCGTCCTTGACCTCGGATAGTGGTACTTGCTTCATTACGAACTTCCGAACTGCACGAGCCATGATTCCGCCTCCGACTTCAGAACGATCGCCAGCACCTCGACGGTTTGATCTGAAAGGAAGTGACCACGGGGGCAACCTGCGGTGCGTTCGAGGACATGCGGGCCAGGCCGAAAAAAATGGCGTCCCCTAGGGGATTCGAACCCCTGTTGTCGCCGTGAAAGGGCGATGTCCTGGGCCTCTAGACGAAGGGGACACAGAGTGTGCGGATGGTGGAGCTAGGCGGGATCGAACCGCCGACCTCTACAATGCCATTGTAGCGCTCTCCCAGCTGAGCTATAGCCCCACACGGATCGACCATGCAAGGCCGGGCATTCTAGCCCGCCGGGCCAGTGCTGTCAAATATCGGTATGGCGCGCTACACCCTCGGCGTCACGGCACGCCGCGCGCCGGGATCGGCGTAGGACGGCGCTGCGCTGCCGGCCGGCAGCATGCAGGCACGGTGATGACCGCTTTCAATCAGATATTCGAGCCAGCGGCACAGCGCCAGATGACGCCGCAAGGTGGTTCTCGCCCGCCGCCCCGGCGGCGGAACACCGTGCCGGGCGATACCGGGCACGGCATGAAAAGCAATCAGTTCGGCGGTGCGGAAATCGTGATAACAGCGCACATGGGCGTTGGGCTCGGCGGCATCGGGGTCGTGGTTGTAACGATGATAAAGCCTAAGCGTCGTGGTGTACCGGCTGCACGATAACAAGTCGATCGCCAGCTTCGGACCCGCCGGCGCGCCACTCAGCCAACTGATCCCGGCTTGCCGCCCGGCGGGCACGATCAGCCGCAGGTGACGATAGATCGCCTCCTGGATCGCCGGCAAAGCCGCAAGATCGGGCCAGCGGGCGGGATAACGAATGGCATCGGCAAGTTGCAACACGGCGGCGAGAATAGCACAGTGTATCGTTAAAAAAACCGCTTCTCCAGACCCAGATCCTGCAATATGCGGCTGGCGATTTCCTCGATCGACGTGTGGGTGGTATTCAGCATGGGAATATTTTCGCGCTTGAACAAAACCTCGGCGGCCTTGACCTCCCGGCGGCATTGCGCCAGGCTGGCGTAGCGGCTGTGCGGCCGGCGCATTTCGCGGATCTGGGCCAAGCGCGCCGGGTCGATCGTCAGGCCATAGAGTTTCGGCCGGTGGCGGCGCAAAAACTCCGGCAGTGTATCGTGCGCCAGATCGTCCTCGGTAAAAGGGTAATTCGCCGCGTTGACCCCGAAATGCAAGGCGAGATAAAGGCAGGTCGGCGTTTTGCCCGAGCGCGAAACGCCGATCAGGATGACCTCGGCCTGTTCGAAATCGACCTTGACGCCGTCATCGTGCGCCAGAGCATAGTTGGTCGCTTCGATGCGGTGCTCGTAACGCGCCGCGTTACCGATGCCGTGCGCCCGGCCGACGCGCGGCGAACGGCCGACGCCGAGCACCCCTTCGAGCGGATCGAGAAACAGGCCGAACAGGTCCATCACCTTGCCGCGGCTCTGGTGCAGGATCGCGACCAGTTGCGGATCGACGATCGTGCTGAAAACGAGCGGTGTCGCCTGGTCATTGTCCGCCGCCCGATCGATCCGGGTCTTCGCCTGTTCGGCTTTCTCGGCGTTATCGACAAACGGCAGCCGCGCCTCGGCAAAGGTGATACCGCGGAACTGCGTCAGCAGGCTGTGGCCGAGCGTCTCGGCGGTGATCGCCGTACCGTCGGAAACGAAGAACACCGAGCGCTTCATTGGGTGAAGAGGGTAAAATATAAGAATTTCGAATCATGAAGCCCGCCGCCTGCTCCGGATGCGCTCCGGGAATGGGCCTGGCCAGAGTTTCCATCAATCGATCTGTTCATCGCAACTCAGGAGTAAGACGGGTGAGCGATTATATTCGCCGGCTGGCCGAAATCGGTATGGCCGACCTCGACGCCGCAGGCGGCAAAGGCGCCAGCCTCGGTGAAATGATCCGCCATCTCGGCGCCCTCGGCATCCGGGTGCCCGGCGGATTCACCACCACCGCCCAAGCTTACCGCGCCCATCTGGCGCAGGAAGGGCTGGCCGAGCGAATCGAACAGCGGCTCGCCGGGCTCGACGTCGAGGATACCGCAGCGCTCAGTGCCGCCGGCCGCGAAATCCGCGAATGGATCGCCGCGGCCCCGTTTCCCGACGACGTGCAAGCGGCGATCGTCGCCGCCTGGGAGGCATTTTGCGCGAGCGAGGGCGCGCCGCCGGTGGTCGCCGTGCGCTCGTCGGCGACCGCCGAAGATCTGCCCACCGCATCGTTCGCCGGCCAGCAGGAAACCTTTCTCAATGTCAGCGGCCGGGACGCGGTGCTCAGCGCGATCCACCAGGTGTTCGCCTCGCTGTACAACGACCGGGCCATCGCCTACCGAGTGCACCACGGTTTCGCCCACGCCGACGTGGCGCTGGCGGCCATTGTCCAGCGCATGGTGCGCTCGGATCTCGGGGCGAGCGGCGTCGCCTTCACGCTCGACACCGAATCGGGTTTTCGCGACGTGGTCTTGATCACCGCCGCCTGGGGGCTCGGCGAAGCGGTGGTGCAAGGCGCGGTGAATCCCGATGAGATCGCGTTGTACAAACCGAACCTTAAAGCCGGCCGGCCGGCGATCGTACGCCGTAATTTAGGCGCGAAAAATCTGCGCATGGTGTATGACGACCAAGGCGGCGTGCGCACCGAACCAGTGCCGGCTGATCTCCGGCGGCGTTTCGCTCTCACTGATGATAGCGCGCACGAACTGGCGCGCCAGGCACTGGCGATCGAGGCCCATTACGGGCGCCCGATGGACGTCGAGTGGGCGCTGGACGGTGATAACGGCCAGATCTATATCCTGCAAGCCCGGCCTGAGACGGTCAAAAGCCGCGACCAAGGCGTGATCGAACGTTATACCCTGCTGGAATCGTCGGATCGCGTGTTGGCCCGCGGCCGGAGCATCGGCCAGCGTATCGGCCACGGTACGGCGCGGGTCATTGCCGGCCCGGCCGAGATGGAAAAACTCGCCGCCGGCGAAGTGCTGGTCACCGATATGACCGACCCCGACTGGGAACCGGTCATGAAACGGGCCGCGGCGATCGTCACCAACCGCGGCGGCCGCACTTGCCACGCGGCGATCATCGCCCGCGAGCTGGGCATCCCGGCGGTCGTCGGCTGCGGCGACGCGACCGCGGCGATCGGCGACGGCACGCCGGTCACCGTGTCGTGCGCCGAAGGCGAAACCGGGTTGATCTACGCCGGGCTTTTGCGCTTCGAGCGGCAGACATCCCAACTCGAAGAACTGCCGGCGCCGCCGCTCAAGATCATGATGAACGTAGGCAACCCCGACCGGGCGTTCGATTTCGCCCGGATTCCAAACCACGGCGTCGGTCTGGCACGGCTCGAATTCATCATCAACCGGATGATCGGGGTCCATCCGCGGGCGTTGCTCGAATACGACCGGCAGGATGCAGAGACGCGCCAGGCGATCGACGAATTGACGGCCGCCTACCCCGACCCGGTCAGTTTCTACGTCGCCCGGCTCACCGAGGGCATCGCGACGATCGCCGCCGCCTTCGCGCCGCAACCGGTGATCGTCCGGCTCTCCGATTTCAAGAGCAACGAATACGCCAATCTGCTCGGCGGAGCGCGCTACGAGCCGGACGAGGAAAACCCGATGCTTGGCTTCCGCGGCGCCGGGCGCTATATCGACGCCGAGTTCAAACCGTGCTTCGAACTCGAGTGTCGGGCGCTCAAGCACGTGCGCGAAGCGATGGGGCTTAGCAATGTCTGGGCGATGGTGCCGTTTGTGCGTACCGTCGAGGAAGGCGTCGAGGTGCTCGCCGTGATGCGCGAGTTCGGCCTCGAACGCGGCCAGAACGATCTAAAAATCATCATGATGTGCGAGATCCCGTCGAACGCCCTGCAAGCCGAAGCCTTCCTCGATCATTTCGACGGCATGTCGATCGGTTCGAACGACCTGACGCAACTGACTTTGGGCCTCGACCGCGACTCCGGGCTGGTCGCCGAACGTTTCGACGAAACCGACCCGGCGGTCAAGGCCCTGATGGCAATGGCCATCAACGCCTGCCGGGCGCGCGGCAAATACATAGGCATCTGCGGCCAGGGACCGTCGGACCACCCCGAACTCGCCCGCTGGCTGCTCGCCACCGGCATCGAAAGCCTGTCACTGAATCCCGACACCGTCGTCAAGACCTGGCTCGACCTGGCCGGGTCATAAAGACATTCGATCCCCAAAACCCCCTCCCCAGCCCTCCCCCGCAAGCGGGGGAGGGGGAGTATCATTTATGCCCTTAAGCGCGTGTTGGGAATGGGGAGTATCATTTATGCCCTTAAGCGCGTGTTGGGAATGGGGAATATCATTTATGTCCTCAAGCGCTCGTTGGGAATGGGGAATATCATTTATGTCCTCAAGCGCTCGTTGTGAATGGGGAATATCATTTATACCGCCGCTGGTGGGAAAGTACTTTTATTTCTCCCCTCGCTTGCGGGAAAGTACTTTTATTTCACCCTCCCCCGCTTGCGGGGGGCCGGGGAGGGGGAAAACCGACTTCAGTAATCGCACCCCCTTCCTAACCTTCATAGGCGCTAACTTAATCAAATCCTGTATCGAACATTCTGAAATTTGACGACTG